>JADFXP010000035.1 GCA_015233465.1 Candidatus Magnetominusculus dajiuhuensis | reverse complement strand
ACTTAATAAAACTGAATATTTTGCCAATAATATCAAGGATTTTAGGATTAGATAGTAATATTGCAAAGAAAATGACTGCATATTTAACATTAAGTCTTGACTCAAGGAGTTTGATTTCGCCTTCAAGTCTTATTATATCGGCCTTGGTAGCAAGTGCATCAATTCTTGATTTTTCAACCTCTTTTAAGACATCAGAGAGCTTGTGCGCCTGTTCATCAGTGAATGCGCCTTTAAGATCTTCATATAGTTTTAATGTATCAAGTATTGTTTCCATGATTAGATTATAACTGATTAAATAAAAAATTACAAGGAGATTAAAAAATGGATAATCCAAAGATAGGTATAAAGATAACGGCGCATGATGAAGCATCACCAGCATTACAAAATGTAGAGAAAGAGTTACATGGGACGAAAGAGCATTCAGAGGGGCTTCAAGACTCTGTAGCTGAATTAGGAGAGACGTGGCATAAATTTGTAGAGGTACTGGAGGGTTATCTTGCCCTTGAGATAGGCAAGGAGTTTATCAAGACTGCCAGCGCTATGGAGGATTATAAAAATCAACTGTCATCACTCACAGGATCACAACAGAAGGGTAACGAGGTATTTGAGCAGCTGCATAGCATAATTGAAGAAACGCCTTTGCAGATGAGGGACTTAGTCAAATCATATCAGGTATTACAGGCATCAGGATTAGAACCTACAACGGAGATGCTTAAGACCCTTGGGGCAACTGCTATGGCATCAGGAAGAGGGTCAGAGGGAATAGAGGCTCTATCAATGGCATTGGGGCGTATGGAGACATCAGGAAAGGTTACTTCAAGGGCTTTGATGGAATTTCAAAGTATGGGAATAAATGCCTTTGAGATATTAAACGAGAAAATGCAGTTAGGGGCCTCATCAATGGCAGATGTAGACACTAAGAGTGTATCAGCAGCTGAGGCAGTTAAGGTGCTGCTTGAAGCCTTGAAGGAACAAAAGGGTGATTACTTTGAGCAGACTAAGGATAGTTGGTCAACATTAATGGATTCTATGAAGAAACTTTGGGAAGTCTTTCAAGAAGACGTAATGAATAGCGGGCTGTTTGATATGCTGAAAAAAGGGATTAAGGAAGTAGCGCAAACAGTCAAAGATAATGAAGAGGAAATAAAAAGCACAGCAGCTGGATTAGGCTGGTATGTCCAAAAAGTTCTTACGGTGGATTCTGCGTTTATTCAAGGGTACAAAACATTAGGAGGAGTGATTAAAGACGCTTTAGACGCTATATCAAAGATAAACCCTGATTATGAGATTTTAAAATCAATTGAACATTATAAGAATGCTGAAGATAAGATACATATAGATGATAAATGGAATGATTTTAACATGGGTCTTGAGGAAAAGATCAGGCAACTTGATAATAAATCAAAGACTCCTCAACAAATTCAAGCGGATACCTCACATGACATTACAAATAAAATGAATCGTCTTTGGAATATGCCAGTTAATAGTGTGCATGATAGTGAAGAGGCTGTCAAATTAGCGAAAGATATAGAAAAAGAAGCAGGTGAAATTCAAGATGTTAATAAGCAGAAAGAAATATTGGTTAATTTACAGAAAGCTACCGCAGATATACGCAGGAAAGAACAATTATACAAAGATGAAGAAGCCAAAAAATTACAAGCCGAAAGAGAGGAGAGGATAAAGGACGAAGAAGAGGCTACTGGTAAGATGAATGAGACCTTTGCAAAGATTTCAGACATTGAGACTAAGATAAACAATCTTACGTCTAAGCCTGCAATCATTAAGATAGAGGCAGAGACTACAGAGATAGAGGCTAAACTTGCGAAATTAACAAAAGAATATGAAGATTTAGCACATTTAGTTAAGGAAAATAATAAGGAAAGTGACAAAGCTATCAATAGTTACGCTCCGATAACAGATACAGGCGTAACAGAAGGCTTACCATCAAAAGATGAATTTCAAAATGTAGAAACAGGCGATACAACTGAACCAGTTAAACAACAGGAAGAAGAAGCAAAGATAAGCATTGTAGACGCTAATACTGGGAAATCATTGGTTATGGGGAAATAGACCAACCTACAAATAAAACTAAAATCAGTATAGTAGATGCAGAGCAAGCTAAAGGGTTGAAGCAAGTACAAGATGAGAATAAAACAATTAAAGAAATGGTTGCTAAAGAGCAGGAAGAGCTTGAAAAACAAGGCTATAATGTGAGACATATATTTGTAAAGAAAATATCATCAACACTAAATGATGATAACGATGAAGAAACGTATGCGGCTGGTGGACTGGTAACAGGCGAAAAGGGGATAGCTGGAAAGGGAGAGTTTGTCATCAATAGATCAGCAACAGAGGCGATGGGGAGCAGGTTTTTATCGTCAATTAATAATTTCCAACTGTCGGCAATGCCGAAGATGCCTGATCTGCATGATTTAAAAAACGGCTCACAATATAGTGGTAATAATTATATAGTAGAGTTACACCTGCCTAATGATAAAACATATCCGATGAAGACAACGGAAGAAACATTCAAACAGCTTGCGCAAGAATATCATTTTAGGGGACCATCACAAAAAAGTACAACATTTTCAGAATTTTTGGAGAAAAGATTTGGCTGGTAATCCCCTGCCTGTAAAATATGCAATCTGGTAAAGGTCACGCCTGATATAGTTATAAGGGATTTATTAGAGGTTTGTTGACAAGTTATTAAGATTTGTGCCTGAGTTGTGCCTCAAAAAATGATGTTTTTAAAGACGTTAAACAATTGATTATATTAACTAGTATATGGTGGACGGTAGGGGGGTCGAACCCCCGGCCTCCACGTTGCGAACGTGGCGCTCTCCCAACTGAGCTAACCGCCCATTGCTTATTGGGGCTGCGCCCCAAACCCTGCAAAGCTTTAAGGTAATCATTTTCTCACATTCTAATAAGTTTAATCAAATTTTATTTTATAGCTGGGCTGCTTCCATTATAGGCAGTATCCCCATAAATTTCTTATTCCCAGCTATACATCCTGCAGAAGTCCTTAACGTTAAATCCGTAAACTCATAAGCTGCTATCAATCCATCCGCCTTCTTAAACTTGCGCAATAAATATGGACTCCCAAATGATATAACTACTGAAACTTTCGCATCTTTTATTATCTTGTCTATGGAGTCTTGTGCTAGTACGCTGATACCTGAAGTCCCTCTCCATGCTGCAACCTTTGATATGACCATTATCATCACGCTTTGACCCTTAAGGTTATCAGCTTCACTACGAATTTGAATTTGATAATTGTCTTTTAAACCATTTATAAAAGGTGAAATATCTCTGCCCTCAATATCTCCTATTATAACAATGCTTACAAGCTTTTCTCTAATTAATGGAATACTGCCTTTGATTAAAGTTATAGATTTGTTCACTATTTCTTCTGCTATATTGTCTTCATCAAACGGGATTCTTTTAATATCTTTAATTCCATTTTTTAATTTTATAATCCTTTTAATTGAGTTGTCAATTCTCTCTATACTAAGTCTTTTTTCATTAATTGCAGTCTCCAGTTCTCTCACTGTGGATTTTGCATCAGCAGGATGAAGCAATATATCTGCCCCGCCATTTATTGCCTTAACAGATACGTCAGAGATGGTATTTAGCGCTCCCATATTTAAGGCATCTGTTAGAATCAGCCCGTTAAACCCGCATCTTTTACGTAAAATATCGTTTATTATCACATTTGAAAGGCTTGACGGCAAAGAATCAATCGATGGTAACATTATATGGCCTGCCATGATTGACGTTATTCCTGCCTTTATCGCCCTTATAAATGGCGCAACATCTAAACGCATTAAATCTTGAAGGCTGCGATTTATCTCTGGCAGGTTTAAATGGGAATCTATCTCTGTATCGCCATGTCCTGGGAAATGTTTTGCGCAGCTAAAAAGCCCCAAATCAAGCATCTCTCTTATATAAATCTCTCCAAACCATCCAACTATCTCAGGGTCATCTGAAAATGCCCTTGTGCAGATTATCGGATTATTAGGATTATGATTTACATCAAGAACAGGCAAAAGCGGCATGTTTATCCCGCAGTCAACTGCCGAAAGATTCACTGTACGGAGCGCCTGTTTTAACATCATGACATCTTGCGGGTTATCTCTATCAATAGCTGCAGCCACTGCCATAGGACAGGGGAAATGTCCATATCCCTCTATCTGCTGACCAACTCCGCGCTCAATGTCTGAACTAATGAATAATGGAATCTCAGCTCGTTTTTGCAAGAGATTGATAAAATCATTAATCTCGCCCCTTCGACCGCCAAATATTATTACTCCGCCAAGTCCATTATCAACTAAACTTAATATATCATTAACATAGACCGAATCATTTATGCGATTCCCATCAAGTCTGGTTATGATTAATTGATATAATTTCCTTATATTTTCCATTTACTTAACTCTCTGTCCAGCCTTAAGTTTATCAATTTCGTATAGAGTTCCCCGCCATATAATCCCTCCTCTAATCTTACACATAATACCAGAACGCAGCATCATTAATGAAATTATTATAAATCCAATCGGCGCAAAAAAACTTGTGCTAAAATGTGTCTTTAATTTAATCTTGCTTAGATAACTGGTTAGAAATAATGAAAAAATAGCCCCAAGCGCAATTGGTAATAAATAAGGAAGGTTTGATGAATATATTAGTCCAGCTATCGGTGCAATAGAAAACATCCAAAATAAAACTACAATAGGTATTAGTCTTAATAAGCTATAACGTAAACTAACTGCAAAGAGATTCTTTTCAAGCCCTTTAACCATTTCCCAAAGTGTATCATACCATGTTAGATTTATGTCATTATTTGAAAAGGCAAAAAAGGTCTTTCCATTATGACGCTGAACTAATAAGCCAAGTCCTAAATCATCACATACCTCCATCCTTAACCATTCAAAACCCTCTGTTGTATCAAAAAATGTCTTTTCAATAAGATTAAACGCCCCAATTCCAATAAATGCCTTAGATTTAGGTCTGCCTATTGTCTCAGCCTTCATTGCAGATACTAATAAAATTCCAAAGGTTTGTACTGCTAATTCAAGGATAAAGGAATTAAATTTTATATGAGGGGAAAGTGTAAGATGCTGGCAGTTTTCATTGATTGCTATGGCTATCGCTTTCTTTAAGACTCCGTTTTCAAAATTTACATCTGCATCCGTAAATAAGAGCCATTTGCCGCTTGCCGCTTTAGTTCCAACTGATAAGGCGTTGACCTTGCCAAGCCAGCCGTCTGGGAGATTTGTTATATCTACTGCCTTAATACGAGGGTCAATGAGAGCCATTTCATGGATGATTACTCCTGTATTATCAGTAGATCTGTCGTTTATTAATATAATCTCCATATCAGGATAATCTTGTGCTAATATAGTGGATAAAGATTGTTTAATGGTAATGCCTTCATTACAGGCAGGGATGATGATACTTAATGCTGGCCATATTTTTGGCTCTATAAATCTTTGGGTTTCAAACAATTTGATGGCTGTGATGGCATAAGCAGATTTTAACATAAAATTAATCCAGAGAAAACAAAAAATCCCTGATAAGATTATGAAAATCCATTCTATAAAATTTATATTAACCATTTATCTATTATAATCAAATTGACATTCAAATTATTTTCATTTATTGACATTGTCAGTTAATTTTGTTAATCTTAGTCATACTTAATAAAATTTATGGAGGTCATGGAGGTCTTATGGGAAATAATTATACCAATATTGAGCAATCAAATTACATGTCAGATTCCTTAAAAGAAGTTTCTAAATCAACAGGAATCTCAATAGATTCAATCACTTATGCATTAAAGATTTTGGGACTTTATCTTGCCAAGGCTACAAAGGCCTCTGGTGAATTAATCTTTGATGCAACAAAATTTTCAGCAAGGTTGATCTCCCTTACATATAACATAAATGAAATTGAAATCAAAAAACATGTCATGGAGCGTGAAATCGGCACTGAAGTAATCAAGTTTGCATTAAAAAATCCCCATATCGTTAAAGAATTTAATGAGCAGATTCAATCCATGTTTACTGAATATAATGACATGGAAAGGCAGTCTTTTGATTATGCAGAAGAACGTCAAAAACAACTCTCTGTTGTGATTAATAAGATTGATGATAAATTAGCCCGGCTTGATGCCTTTCTTAAAGACAGCGAACAGCGTCTTAAAGAATCTAAAGATAAGCTGCGTGTTCATCTAATAGAAGACCAAAGATTTGAAAGCAAGTTTGATTCTTCACTTTATGAGGCAAAAAAAGAAACAAAGCAGCAATATAAAGCCCCTGAGTATTCTGTTCCGACTACCTCGACAATTCAAGAGACTAAGGAAGAAATAGAAGAGATAACCTCTGATTATTCTCCAACAGTTGAGACCGCTGCTGAAACTATTACAGGAGAGCCAAAAGTAGTTGTATCTATGGCTGATTCTATTCTTAATGAAGAGGTTAATGAAGAAGCTAGTGAAGTACATGTTTACTCAACTCCGCCTTACGAAGTACCTGAATATGTTCCTGATGCCGCTCATCCAGAATCAAAGTCTGAATCAGATACTATTAATGAAGAAGATAAGACACCTTCTCTTGCTTCAATAAATCAGAGCTATATTGCACTTGAGGAGATTAAGTCTCAAAATGAGACATTAAAAAGTAGTATTGCTGAAAAAATAAACAACTATAAAGAGCAAAATAATAACCCTGAAATTTCAGACGATGATGCGATTAACGCTATGCTTGAAGATGACCCTGATCTAAGAAATCTTGTTGATGAACAGGCTCAAACAGAACTGAAATTACAGGAATTACTTGTAACTACTCAATAAAATTTGATTTATCTATTGTAGGGGCAGCCCTTGTGGCTGCCCTTTTTATTTATATCTAAATCTAAACAACTATCTTAATCTCAAACTTCGGCGGATTAGCAATTGTATGTTTAACCTTGCATTGATCTGCCACTCTTATAATTGCCTCATGATATTTTTCTGGAAATCCAACTGGTACTTTAATATCAATTGTAATCTTGGTTAGATTAGGGATACCTTTTTCATCAGGTATAAATTCATTATGTTGAATAAGTTCAAGGCCGTCTGAAGGAATATCTCTATTTTTTATGAAACTTAAGACATAAATTCCAGCGCATGTGCCTATTGAAGCCAAAAAAAGCATAAATGGTTCAGGGGCAGAACCATCTCCGCCACTTTTTACAGATTGATCTGTATTTATAACCATATCGCCGTATTCTGCATTAACCTTTTTACCGCCCGGGAAAGTAATTCTAAAATCCATTATTTAAAATCCTCCTTATAATTATATTTTTTGTCCGATTGAGATATACCAACTTTTATCGACATTTACGTTTATATTTTTTAATTCAAATTTGGCATATAGCTCTTCAACTTCTTTAACGCTGAATGTGCCGTGTGCATTACCATGATGATGACGAGAGTCAATTTTTTTGGCTATTTTAGAATCTTTCAGAAAATCTAAGATAATTACAAAGCCATTTGGTTTTAGTACCCTGAAGATTTCCTTAAACACTATGTTAGGATCAGTAAATTCATGTAAGACAAAGTTAGAAACTACGATATTTACGGATTTATCTTTTAGTTTAATGGAAGAGGCATCGGAGTTAATTATTTTAATTTTGTCATTAATACCTTGCTTTTGTGCTTTGTTTTTAAGGAAATTGAGCATTTCATTAGATATATCAAGGCAGATGACATGTCCGGTGTTTAGCATTTCAGCAATATCAAGGCTAAAATAGCCAGAACCAGCGCCAATATCTAGGATAACCTCATCACCTTTGATATGATGAGAAAGCACATTTAAAAAAGCAGATTTTGCTTTGCCAGTAAATATAGATCGTATTGGGCTGTTAAGAATCCAAGCCCCGATTTTCCCTTTCAATCCTGTCCACATTATATTCCCCTTTCTTTTAATTATGGGTTCAAAGGGACGAGTCCCTTTGCGGGAGATTGAGGGCAGAGCCCTCATGAGTTACTTCAAAACCTACCAGACCGCAGTATTGATAACAAGAGCCAGACCCCTAATATAAATGAAACAACAAACCCAAAGGTTCCAAGTGCAGGCATACTAAATATCTTGCCGCCTATACCAGATAATGCAAGCACTGAAGAGCTCATAATGATTGAAGCAACTACTATGCTAAATGATAGACGATTTGTTGAGCGGTCAATATCGCGTTGAAATCTCTCAAGCCCAATGGGCAATACTCGTATATTAAACTCGTCTCTAAGCAGTCGTCTAAGCAGCATTCGAGTCTGTTTTGGGATATTGATAAATGAATCGCTTAATTCTGAAAAATTCTTTTCTACCTTGCCGTAAACCCTTTTAAAATCGTATTTTCTTCTCATAATCTTTGAGGCATAAGGAGCTGCAACTGTAATAAAATTAAATGTTGAATCAAGTCTTCTGACTAATCCGTCTATAATCATATTACATTTATTTACCATTAATATTGATGAAGGAACTTTGACTTTATGTTTTAGTGCAAGATGTGTAATAGTATTTAGATATTCTACATAATTTATATCAGCAAGCGGCATATCGTACATTGGGGTCAGAAATTCTGTTACATCTGCCATAAATTCACGTTTGGTCTTGTCATAATCAGTCTCATCTGTAATCATGCCAAGCTCTATGAACTGCTCAAATAATGAACTGAAATCTTTATTCACAAGGGCTAAAAATACGCCTGCTATACCATCCATTACCTCTACAGATAGCCATCCGACTATCCCAAAATCTACAATGCCAATCCTGCCGTCAGCCATTACAAAGATGTTGCCGGGGTGCGGGTCTGCATGAAAAAACCCATGTTCTAACATCATCTTAAAATATATCTTTATCAGCCTCCGCGCTGTAAGAGGCATATCTATACCAGTTTCTTTCATTTTTTCAAGGTCATCTATTTTAATACCTACGATACGCTCCATAACTATTACACGTGATGTTGTTAAATCTTTGTATAGTTTTGGAATCTTTACCTCAGGGTCATCATGAAAATTCGTATGGAATCTCTCAATATTTCTTGCTTCTTCAAGGAAATTGAGTTCCTTTTTTATCGTTTTTTCGTATTCATTGACAATACCCTTTGGATTAAAAAATTCGGTTTCAGGGATATACTTGACCATGAGTTCAACGATTATACTCATTATGCTTATATCATTTTCAATCATATGCGAGATATTAGGACGCTGAACCTTTAAGACAACCTGACTTCCATCTTTAAGCTCTGCAAAATGAACCTGAGCTATTGACGCAGCAGCTGCTGGAATTTTTTCAATAGAAGAAAATACTTCGTCAATCTTAAGCCCAGTATCTTGCTCAAATATTATCTTTACTGCCTCAAATGGAAATGGTGATGCCTCATCTTGCAGTTTTTCAAATTCATCTGCATATCTATCTGAAATTAAGTCAGGCCTTGATGCCAGTACCTGCGCAAGTTTAATAAATGAAGGGCCTAATTCCTCAAATACCAGCCGCAACCTCTCAGGTATTGTGGTTTCCATTAACTCTTCTTCAGAAGACAATTTTAACCGTTTTCTAAAGGGAATAAATTTATGAAGATTTAAAAGCTCTATAAATTGACCAAAACCGTGCTTTACAAAGACATTTAGTATTTGCCTTATCCTGTTGATATTACGATAGGTCTTTCTTAATTTGAATATTTCTAAGAGCATTTAATATTACTTTTTCGACTCAATTTTTTCAGCCAATATATCTATCTTAGCATTAAGATTAGCAATATCGGTTTTTGTTGGAAGGTTCATCTTATTAAGGGTTTTTTCAATTAATTCTGAAACTGAATCAGGCAGTTCAAAGGAATGCTCATCAACAATAGTTGTCCATTCTTTGATTAATTTAGATGCCTGAGTATTATTTAATTCGCCTTTTTTTACAAGGTCTAATATAAATTCCTTCATCTTTTCCTGCATACCAAGGCCTGCATACATCATACTTTTTAAAAAATCAATAACCATTACTGTCTCCTTTATTTATAATATTATTATTAATTTAAGGCGCTGGTTTTAATTATCTCAAGTGCCTTATCCATTGCTGCTTGTGTCTTATCAAATACCTTTGTGCCTCCTTGAGCCATATCAGGTCTGCCCCCGCCCTTGCCTTGTGCTATCAGCGTTGCCCCCTGCATAATAATGCCTGCATTAAATTTATTAATAAGGTCTTTTGTTACGACTGAAATAAAATTCGCCTGTCCGTCTAATATAGATGCTGCAAATATCACTCCGCTTCTAAGGGCATCCCTTAGATTATCGCTGAATTCTCTAAGTTGTTTGATATTTAGTCCATCCTTGCGTATTATTAAAACCTTTGTTCCATTGATTAATTGAACAGTGTTTAATATATTGGATATATCGCAGGAAGCGCTTTGTACCTTTGTCTCTTCCAATTCTTTTTCTAACTGTCTCACTCGTTGATGTAAACTCTTAACCGATGCAGACGGATTATCAGTATTTAAGATATTAGAGATAGACTCTATATCCCCAAGTTTTTTACTAACATAATCGAGGGCTTTTATCCCTGTGATTGCTTCAATCCTTCTTAATCCAGAGCCGATTGAACCTTCTGAGGTGATAATAAATGACCCTATTTCGCCAGTGTTTCCGCAATGTGTACCTCCGCAGAGTTCCTTAGAGTAATCATCAATCTTAACAACTCTGACTTTATCTCCATATTTCTCGCCAAATAATGCAGTTGCACCAGAATTCATTGCATCATCTATAGCCATTTCCGTTGTTTCAACTTTCATATTTTCAAGAATTTTTTCGTTTATTTGTCTTTGAAGCGATAACTTCTCTTCGTCTTCTAAATGCTTAAAATGAGTATAGTCAAATCTTAGTCTCTCTGCAGAAACAGAAGAACCAGCCTGTTTTATATGGCTGCCAAATAGATTCCTTAGCATAGCCTGTAACAGATGAGTTGCAGTATGATTTCTTTTAGTTCCATTTCTGTTTCTTCGATTTACACTGCACGTAACCTTGTCACCTACGTTTATCTTTCCTTTATTGATCTTTACATGGTGTATAAAAAGACCATCTGCGGTCTTTGTTGTGTTTAATACATCTATTTCAGCGTCAACAGAACTGATTATGCCTATATCGCCAGCCTGTCCGCCTGATTCTGCATAAAATGGCGTTATATTTAAAAATATCTCTCCCTCTTCAATCTGTTTTAATTCATTGATGCCCACGCCGTCTTTTAATAGAAATTTTACCTCTGAAATGGTTTCAAGTTCATTATAACCTTTGAATTGGGTTATCCCTATTTGTTTTATCAGTTTTAAATATATTGATGATTCAGAGATAAACGGAGTAGAGAAGTCTGATACAACTTTTTTAGACCTTTCTCTTTGTGCCTCCATCTCTATTTCATATTTTTGCCAATCAACGCTAATCCCGTCACGCTTAGTCATATCCTCAATAATCTCGCGCGGCATACCAAATGTGTCACTCAACAAAAATGCGTCAGTTCCTTTAAGTTTATTATTAGAAGCCTTTTCCTTAATATCTTGATATCTTAATAAAGCCCTGTCCAATGTTGAGAAAAACCCAAGCTCTTCCTGTTTTAAAAACTCATAACTTGTATCCCTTTCCTGCTTAATCTCTGGAAATGTTTCAGCAAAAAATTTAATAAAATCATCCATTATAGTATGAAAAAACGGCTTTTCAATCCCAATCAATCGGCCGTGTGCAACTGCCCTTCTGATTATCTTTCTTAGTACATAACCCCTGCCTTCATTAGAGGGAATCACGCCGTCAGTAAGCATAAAGGTCACCGCCCTTATGTGGTCTGCAATAATCCTGATGGAAGAATCAACATTTTTATTATTGCCATAATTTATATGAGATTTACTCGTTATAATCTCAATTATAGGCACAAATAAATCCGTATCAAAGTTACTCTTTTTATTTTGAAGTATAGCAGAAATGCGCTCAAGCCCCATACCAGTATCAATACTCGGTTTTGGCAGCGGTAATAATGTCCCGTCAAGTTGTCTTTCAAACTGCATAAATACAAGATTCCATAATTCAAGGTATCTGTCACAGTCACATCCAACCGCACAGTCACTCCTTCCGCACCCAACTCCCTCACCTTGATCAAATATTATCTCCGAACAAGGCCCGCAAGGACCAGTATCCCCCATCTGCCAAAAATTATCCTTCTCTCCTAATCTGATTATCCTTTCAGGTGATATGCTTGTATTCTCTCTCCAAAGTCTCTCTGCCTCATCATCATCTCTAAAGATTGTAACCCATAATCTCTCCTTCGGCAGTTTGAACCGCTCTGTAAATAACTCCCACGCCATCATTATCGCTTCACGCTTAAAATAATCACCAAAGGAAAAATTCCCAAGCATCTCAAAAAACGTGTGATGTCTTGCAGTGTATCCTACGTTTTGAATATCACTTGCCTTACCTCCAGCACGCAGACACTTTTGTGACGTTGCCGCTCTTCTAAATGACGGAGTTTTTTTCCCAAGAAAATAATCCTTAAACTGCACCATCCCTGCATTAGTAAACAAAAGCGTTGGATCACCTTTAGGTACTAATGAGGCGCTCTTTACAATCTCATGACCCTTTTCTTTGAAAAAATCTAAAAATGTCTGTCTTATTTCAGTGCTATTCATAAATAACCCTTTAAGAGCTCCGCCCTTAAAAATCCCGCAAAGGGACTCGTCCCTTTGAACCCATTATTTTAATTATTTAAAAAGTTATAGACTTTATTTCTATGGTCTATATAAAAAATTGAAATCCGACTTTCTTCATGATAAACCTTATAAAGTATACGATAATTACCAACCCTGAGTTTACATAATCCTTTTAATTTTTCTGATAAAGAAACCAATGGATGATGAACTATCTTATCAGAGTTCTCCGCAAGCCATACAAGTTTTTCAGTAATTCTTTCCTGAATAATCTTGTCAAGTTTACTTAATGATTTTTTAGTAAAGGGGAAAATTGTTACTTTATACATAGCTCTTTTTTAAGAGTTTCCAAATCTATGCCTTTGCCATCTATCTCATCTTGTAGAGCTTGTTTTAGAATAGCCATGATTTCAGGATTCTGCGATATAAGCCAATCTTCTAGTTCATCCTTAGTCTCAGCCGATTCAAACACACTGATTGGAAAAGAAACCATCTCTTGTTTATCTTTTGTAATCATTTAATACCTCCAAATATTTATCAATATAAAAAATTTAATAAAGCATATTCAGAAGGCGGGAGCAGGTGTCCCAAATGGCACCTGCTTCCGCATCAAATCTTCATTTATTGAATAACTTATATGTTTTAACTAATTCTTAGAAAATTTATAAACTTTACTTCTATGGTCAATATTATAAACTAAAATTTGCCTTTCTTCATGAAAAACCCAATATACTATACGATAATTACCAACCCTTATTCTACACAATCCTTTTAAATCTTCAGGTAATGAAATTAATGGATGGTGAACTATTTTATCAGAATTATCTGCAAGCCAATTTATCTTTTCAGCAATTCTATCTTGAATAATTCTGTCTAATTTCCTAAGTGATTTTAAAGCATCAGACTGAAATATTATTTTAAACATAATTCCTTTTTAATAGTTTCCCAATCAGTACCTTCACCTCGCAAATGTTCTTGACGCGCCTTCCTTAAACTTTCAATGAATTCAGGGTCTTGACACATCAGCCAATCTTCAAGCTCTTCCTTTGTCTCAGCAGATTCAAATATGCTGATAGGAAAAGAAACCATCTCTTGTTTGTCTTTTGTAATCATTTAATACCTCCAAATGTTTATGAAATATCAAATTATTATAACATATTCTCTGAATTTAGTTCCGTCCTCATCAATTTCTGAATCACCTCAGAACTAAACCCTCTCCTCTGTAAAAAACGATAGAGTTTATTAGAGTCATAATCCTTTAAAAATCTCTTCTTCCTCTCAATTAATTTCTTAGCCTTTTCAAATTCTCCCTCATCTGAAAATTCGATATCTCTGATTAATTCCTCAGGCACTCCCCTTTTTCTCATATATGCCCTGCATGATGCAGTTCCCATTATTCGCTGTTCTGTGCAGTATCTTAATAAACTGCCAGCAAGCTCTTTATCATTTATAAGCCCTATTTCCTTTAAATACTCCGCAGTTTTTTGCGCCTCAACTCTATCAAAACCCTTTAAACAAAGCCGATTTACCATCTCGCTCTCGCTTCTTGCCCGATAGGTTAGAAGTTTTAGAGCGCAGCTTTTAATCCCTGCCTGAGTCACATTATTTCTCTGCTTCAGGTTCATTCTTAACATCTTTTTTCTTGATCTTATAGGCCTCTATTATCTTTGCCTCAAGTTCAGCGCGCATTGTATCGTTTTGCATAAAATATTTCTTCACATTTTCTCTGCCTTGTCCAACTTTATTGCCGTTATAACTATACCATGCACCAGCGCGGACAAGTAGTTCCTTCTCCATCCCAAGGTCTATAATCTCGCCAAGTCTTGATATGCCTTCATTATAAAATACATCAAACTCCGCCTGTTTAAATGGCGGGGCCATTTTATTCTTAACCACCTTTACCCTTACCCTGCTTCCTACCATCTCTTGACCCTCTTTTAGGGTTTCTATCTTTCTAATATCAAGCCTCATTGATGAATAAAATTTCAGCGCATTACCGCCTGTTGTGGTCTCAGGGCTTCCATACATTACTCCAATCTTATATCTTATCTGATTTATAAATATTACCGTTGTCTTAGATTTAGAGATAGAACTCGTCAGCTTTCTCATTGCCTGACTCATTAGTCTTGCCTGAAGTCCAGGCAGTTGATCTCCCATCTCTCCCTCAATCTCAGCCTTTGGAACAAGGGCTGCAACTGAATCAATAACCAATATATCCAAGGCCCCGCTTCGAACAAGCGTCTCTGTCATCTCAAGGGCCTGCTCGCCGCTGTCAGGCTGTGAAACTAGCAGGTCATCTGCCTTTACGCCAAGCACTGAGGCGTACGTAATATCAAGGGCATGTTCAGCATCTATAAATGCTGCAACCCCTCCTGTCTTTTGTGCCTGAGCTACTGCATTTAATGCAAGTGTGGTCTTGCCTGATGATTCTGGCCCAAATATCTCTATTATCCTGCCTCTGGGATACCCGCCAATGCCTGTTGCAATATCTAATGTTAATGAACCAGTTGGAACTACCTGAATTGCAGCATCTACCATATCTTGGCCAAGACGCATGATTGCGCCCTTGCCGAAGCTTTTTTCTATCTGAGATATTGCCATTGCTATAGCTTGTTCTTTTTCAGTTGCCACTTTTTCAGTTGCCAATGTTGCCCCCTATATAATGATAAGATTTTATGTCAATATTTTTATATAATATCATATAATTTAATATATTTAATAGTATTACTAATAATAAGCCAAAAATTAAGTTCTTGTTTTTGGAATACCCCCCATGTTAATATTTATTAATAGAAATGCTTATAAGACTAGGGGAAACAACCGACATATTAGGCATAATAAAATTGCAAAAAGCAAATTTATATGCCAATCTTTCTGATCTTGAGAGGAAAAGGGGATTTGTTACAATTCCATTTTCAGAGACTCAACTAATGGAGTTATTAGAGCAGCGCGGAGTATTTGTGGCACAAGAGAGAGACGAAATTGTGGGTTATATATTGGCTGGCAGTTGGGATTTTTTTGACAAATGGCCAATATTTCCATACATGGTTTCTCGATTGAAATCATTAGTCTTTTTAGACCAGCCTATTTCCCAAGGACAAAGTTTTGAATATGGGCCTATTTGCATTGCTGATTCTTATCGTGGAACTGGATTATTCCAAAAGCTGTTTGAAGAAATGCGAATTGAATTTTCTTCACGTTATCCTGTTGGCGTTACATTCATAAATCGTATCAATGAGCTTTCTTTTAAAGCTCATACGCATAAATTAGGTTTAAAGATAATTGACGAATTTGTTTTTGACGGCAAAAACTTCTATGGTCTTGCCTTTGATACCTCAAAATCTGTAATTAATTAATTTATATATTAATATCCCCCATTTATACGTCTAAAAATTTGATTATGACACAAATAAAATTATTATCTGAAGATATAATCAATAAAATTGCAGCAGGCGAGGTGATTGAAAGGCCTGCCTCTGTAGTCAAGGAATTAGTTGAAAACTCAATTGACGCTCAAGCAACTGAAATCAAGGTCGAGATTTTAAGCGCAGGTAAGCGGATGATTCGCATCTCTGATAATGGTATGGGTATGGATAAAGTTAATGCCTTAATGTCACTAAATCGTCATGCAACAAGCAAGATTTCTACTGATACAGATTTATTTTCCATTCGCACAATGGGTTTTAGAGGCGAGGCATTATCATCTATTGCCGCTGTATCACGCATGTCCTTGACCACTGCCCCAAAGGGAACAGTAGAAGGTGTGGCTATAGAAATAGAAGGCGGGCGGATTATTAATATCAAAGACAAGGTTACAAGCGGAACTTCTATAGAGATAAATGATCTATTTTTTAATACCCCTGCTAGAAAGAAATTTATGAAGAAAAACTCTACTGAACTTTATCATATTGTTGATAACCTAACAAGCCTTGCTCTAACGCAGATTGACAGGCTTTTTTTGATATATTCAGATGAGACTGAGATGATGCGCCTATCTGCTTCTTCAAGCGTAATGGAGCGTCTTTCACAGATTTATGGCGGAGAGTTTATTAAAAAACTTAAAGAATTCAATGCTGCTAACAATATTGTCAAGATTAATGGATATGTCTCATCAGGGGATAATTTCAGGAAATCACGATCTCATCAGTATCTCTTTGTCAACAAGCGGCCAATAACGGATAATTCATTACGACATGCAGTTTATCAGGCATTTGGAAAGATAATCCCTAATGGTTCGCATCCTGTTTTTTTTATTTATATTGAGGCAGACCCTGCTTCTATTGACATAAATGTACATCCAACAAAGAGCGAGATTCGTTTTTCAGATCGTTCATCAATTTATAGTCTTATTGTGTATGGAGTGAATACAACTATAGGCGCTAAAATGATGATTGAAAAAACTGTTGCTGAAAGACAAGATATTGAAATAAATGAACCTGTTGCTGCAATATCACATCAAGGGTCTGAGACCCCTCATAAGATGACTTATACATTAATTAATAATATGCCGAGCAGAAATTATGTCTATGTTGGAGATGTATATGCTGCGTATTCTTATTCAGATGGGTTGTGCATTATTGATCATCATGCAGCGCATGAGAGGATTTTATATGAGAAGTTTAAAAAAGGCATTGGGCTTACATCTTCAAGACTGCTTTTCCCGATTCAGGTAAGGCTAACAATTAGGGAACATGCGGTTTTAAAGGATTATATAAATAAGATTCCATTTATAGAGATTGAGGATTTTGGAGTAGACACATTTATAATCCGCTCGATGCCAGTAGAGTTTAATTCTGCGGATATGGCGAAGATTTTATCTGATATTGCGTCAAGTTTGATAGATATTTCGTCGCAGTCTCCCATTGATGAGATTTTGGATATAATAGCAAAGAAGATTGCTTGTCATAGTTCAGTAAGGGGTAAGAAAATCCTGTCGCAGGCGGAGCTTGATCGATTAATAAAGGATTTAGATAGTATGTTAGACCCAAATCATTGTCCGCATGGAAGACCGACGAGACTATATTTTTCAAAACAGGAGCTTGGAAGGATGTTTAAGCGGAATACGTAGTTTTTTTATAATGGGTTCAAAGGGACAAGTCCCTTTGCAGGTCTTGTGGCAGAGCCCTTGAAAATGTTTTTAAAAATAATTTATGGAAACAAATTGCAAAATAGAATGGCTATTGATTTATCTCGTAGTTTTTTCTCATTCAATCCTTTATCATATATAATATACTAAAACAAGGAGGATTAATCTAATGGCTGAAATACTTGATTTAAAAAAATTAATAAAATTCAAACCCGGTAACATCACTCGTGAAATACTCAGCGATAAACCAGAAATGAGAATTGCACTAATATGTCTTGATGCAGGTCAAGAGGTTAAACCTCACAAAGACCCGCTTAGACTTATGATGTACTGTGTACAAGGCAAAGGCGTTTTCACAGTCGGTGAAGAAGAAGTCGAAGCGGATGAACAAACCGCAATACTGTGCGACCCAATGGTACTACATGGATTTAAGGCTTCTAAAGGAGAACGACTTGTCGTTATGGCGGTCGTTACCCCTGTGGACTTATAACCCTTTAAGGGATTTTTATTACGGGGTCTTAGACCCCTGCCTCTTAAAATCCCAGAGATTTATAGGGGCAGGGCTTGAATTATCAGTTTTCGCATAAAGATATACTAAATAAAGACGGTCAAGTTATTAGAAAAGTATGGTTTAGACACCTTAGCAATGATGAAGTCTTTACAAAGGCTATTTTGGATATTAAAGAGAACTTTGAAATATATATTGAGAGGTTTAATAAAAAATGGTTTTGATAGCTGCTAAGAAAAACGCAAAAAAACAAACAGGCGATAAATTTCAAGAAATAAAAGTTTTTCTTGAGGGACAAGGGATGAGAGAGATCACCGAAGAAGACAAAAAGACTGACTGGTATAAGTTTGTATCTAAGAAACCAGATTGTTTTAATTCTGATAATGATTAATTTAATCTTTTTTTAAATGGGTTCAAAGGGACAAGTCCCTTTGCGGGATTTTTAAGGGCAGAGCCCTTGAAGATATATTTAAAAATTTCATCCCTTTCCCAATTTTATAAGATGTTTTAATAGCATTCTCTATAAATTCCTTTGCAGAAATAAATGCCTCAATCTGCGTCTTCCCCAGCCCTAAATTAGCAGCTACCGCAGAAGAAAACGTACATCCTGTTCCGTGAAATTCCCCATCATATTTAATAGAACTTATTTGATGAAATTGATTCCTATCATAAAACACATCAACCGCCTCATCTTTAAGATGTCCGCCTGTGATAATTACACAACTCATTCCTCTCTTTGACATCTTAACCGCAGCCTCCTTCATATCTGAAATCGTCGTAATCTTTCCGCCGATAAAATACTCCGCCTCTTCTATATTTGGAATCACAATAGAAGCCTTCGGAAATAGCTCATCAGCAATTGCGTCTGCCGCTCCATCAAGGGCTAACCGTTTGCCAGAGGAAGAAATAAATACTGGATCAATCACTATATTTTTTAAACCATATTCCTTGATTATCCCAGCAAGGCACCTTACAATATCCACGCTGTAAAGCATCCCAATCTTCACAGCATCAGGTCTAATATCCTCTAAAAGCGTCATTAACTGCCCTTCAAATATATCTATTGATACGCCTGAAACCTGCCTTACACCTTGTGAATTCTGCGCAGTTATAGCTGATACCACCGATAACCCATGTAGGTTATATGATTGAAATACTTTTAAATCCGCCTGAAGACCCGCCCCTCCTGAGGGATCAAAGCCTGCAATTGATAGAATTGAGGGTTTCATTTTTATTATGGGCAAACTCCCAAAAGGGGACTCGTCCCCTTTACCCCATAATTAAAAAATATTAATATATTAATCATTATTAATACGATAAAACCTGAAATACCAGTTATCCCTATAATCAAATCATTCCCGCCTTTTAATAGTAATATAGATAAAACAAATGTTCCATTTATCGTTCCATGTAATATTGATGTCGCAATCACTGAATCAGAACGCTCACGGATAAAACTAAATATCGGAGAAAGTAATATACACCATAACGTCATCATTAATACCCCAAATACAGGATGCTGCGGATAATTATGACCCATCAAGATTATCGGCATATGCCATATCCCCCATATCGTCCCTATTAACAATGATGAACGATAAAACCCAAGTCCTAGGAATTCATTGTATAAAAACCCCCTCCAGCCAAGCTCCTCGCCAAATCCTGCTATTGTGTTTGTCGTTGCACCCCCTATCATTGCCTGCCCCAAAGTCAGCCAAAACGGATGAATTGGCAGAGTTTGTATCTGCTCCTTCATCAATGATATTTGCTCAGAATTCAGAGAATATTTATACCGCTCAAACATGCCAGCCATATCAGGAGAATATGAAATCCCGCTAAATATTAAACTCACTCCAAATGAGGCTAAGGATATAAAAAGTGGAAGTACCCATGCAATAAAATACCAAATATTAGGTTTAAACTTTATGCCTAATGGTTCTTTTATAGGTTGATGATAAATAAATCTCTGCAGAGTGACTGCAATAATCATTGGAATAAACATATAAATAACTGATATAATTATAGACGCATTTGTATTCCATTTACCGCCTGCTGCATAAAATAAAGCTATCAGCAGCCAATCAAACAAAAATACTAATCCAATAAAATAGATAGACCTTTTACTAAAAATAGATTTCACTCTCTTCCAGCAGGTTTAGGACGCCAATTTTTTCCGGCAGTCCATCCCTCTGTTGCAGATTCAATTAAATCAAACTTAGGAATATACGGCTTTATGTCTATAAGAGGTGTCTTATCCAACATATCAACTCCCTCTACTATGAGAATATTGTTTTCACGGCTTATTAATCTTACTATAGACATTCCGATACTATTTGGCCTGCACGGATGCCTTGAGGCATAGATTCCGTGTGGTTCATCATCCAGAAATGTTTTACGAACCATTTCTATCTCGCTCGCCCTGTCAAAGAGGTAAAGCAGGTAAATATTTGAGAAGGTCTCAATATCCTTTAATCCGTTTTCATATTCTTTGAATATCTCGACTTGGCCGATAGCTGATGATGAATAAAGCGGCTGCATCGGACAGGCATCTTTTGTTGTGAATGGGGTATGTATTAATCCAATAGGGTTTATTTTCATATCCATCATTATATGTAATTCATATGATAAAATGCTTTTTCAACTCTTATAAACAAATCAATTAAAGCGCAATATCGCCTCTTTCGCCAGTACGAATTCTAAGGGCATCTATAGCCTCATAAACAAAAATCTTGCCGTCTCCGATCTTACCAGTCTTTGCTGATTCAGCAATGGTTGACATAACCTTTGGAAATATCTCATCTGATACAACAACTTCTATCTTTATCTTAGGGATAAACTCAATTACATATTCTGCACCGCGATATAATTCAGTATGACCCTTCTGTCTTCCAAATCCCTTAACCTCAGAAACTGTCATACCCTGAACCCCTAATTCATGAAGTGCATCCTTTACCTCGTCCAATTTAAAAGGTTTTATAATAGCCTCAATTTTTTTCATATTTATTACCTCCACTATTTTTTAACTTTAATATTTTAAGTATAACATCTTTTTTTATCAAAAAAAAGCTAAAAAAGGGTCTTAATTATAATATAATCAAGACCCTTTTTTTAAATTAATTAAAGTTTATTGTAAAGCCTCAAAAACCTTTCCTACCAACTCTGGTGACGGCACAAGTGTTTTATCGCCTTCTTCTTTCCATTTTGACGGGCATCCCTCATTAGTTTTCTTAGCCAGATGAATATTAGCCTTGAATTTCCTCATTAATTCATCTATATTTCTGCCCATATTAAAGAAATTAACCTCTGAGTTAAGTAATACTCCATCAGGGCTAATTATAAAGGTTCCCCTTAATGCAAGTCCTTTTTCTTCGTCATATACCCCAAATAAACTTGCCAGATTACCCGTTGGATCTGCTCCCATCGGATATGTTACCTCTTTTAGCATCTTTTCATCTTTCTGCCACGCTAAATGTACAAATTGTGTATCACAGCTAACTGTAATTACATCAGCGCCCATCTTTTTAAATCTGTCATACTGCTCTGCCAGAGCAGCAAACTCAGTTGCTCATACAAATGTGAAATCCGCTGGATAAAAGAACAATATCGTCCATTTCTTTTTATCCTTTTTCTCCGATGAAAATGAAAACTCTCCAAAATTCCCCTTGGTCGGTTCAAATGTCGTTATCTTAAAATCAGGTACCTTCTGGCCTACTTTTAAACCGCAGCATACTAAATCCATAGGATCTTCTTCGTCATGCATAATTTTCCCTCCTATTTAAAATACATTACATGAGGGCTCTGCCCTCAAACTCCTGCAAGGGAACTCGTTCCCTTGACCCATTTATTCATTAACAACAATTTCTTTTATTGCTTCCCATTGGCCATGTAAATTACATCTTTCTATTACTCTAAGTGTCGCTTTTCTGTGTTTACCACTCTTTTGCAGAGTTACGCTGACCTCTGGTTTCGTAACTTCCGGCGTAAGGTCTATTCTTGCATTAAAGTTTTCAGATGAATATATATCTATCCATTGAATATGATGCGCTACTTCCATGACATGCGGTATCTCGCCAACCTTTATCTTTACAATAAAAGGCACGCCGCCCTTAACCTCATTAGGACAATCTATTACTGGCATATGTTTTTTTTCTGAATCCGTCATATTTGACGGATCCTTTGGATGATTATTGCCACAAAATAAACTTTTTTCTTCCATAAATTCTCCTTTTAATAATTTTTTTTAAATCTTTTCAAACTCTTCCTTTGGAGCATTACATACTGGACAAAGATAATCGTCTGGTAAATCCTTAAATGGCGTTCCTTCTTTTGCCTCATCATAAATATATCCGCATACATTACATCTATACATAACTATAACCTCCTTAAAATGTTTCCCATTAAACGGGTATTATTTAAATTGACTGTGATATTCCTTTACATTTCGTGCAAATTCCCTTCCAAATTCAAAACACCTTAACTCATCTTCATCAGATGCCCTATACTGTACCTGCACTCCATCAGGCACTGACTTTAATTTCATTGCCTCAAATTCATTATATAACCACTTAACTGCCCCTCCGCCCCATCCGTAACTGCCAAATGCCCCAACCATTCTATCCTTTGGCCGAAGCCCTCGTAAATGAACTATGAACTCTGCTACTGATGGAAATACCTCATTATTTAATGTAGGAGAACCAACCAGACATCCCCTTGAATTCCAAAATTCTGTAATTGCGACACTCATAGGTGTTGACCTTAGTTTTATGACCCTGCATTCTACGCCTTCCTCCCTTATCCCTTGTATTAATGGAAGCGTCATCTGCTCAGTACTGTGCCACATTGTGTCATATATTAATGCAACCCTAAGTTTAGCATGTCCGTCTGCCATTTTAAGATATATATCTATTGCCATACTTGGACTTTTTCTCCATATCAATCCATGATCAGGGGCGATTATATCTATCTCCAAATTCATCTTTTGAATCTCTGCGATTTTAGATTTAATCAATCGCCCAAATGGCATCAATATATTTGCATAATAATCTATTGTTATTGCCTCAAGTTCATTTACTGAAGTACTCTCTAAGTATTCATCATCAAATCTTTGAGTTGTGGCAATATGCTGTCCAAAGGCATCTTGAGAAAATAAGACCTTTGCCTCTTTTACATATGTCATCATTGAATCAGGCCAGTGCAGCATCGGGGTTTCAAGAAACATCAGGGTATGTTTGCCAATATTTAAAGAATCTCCTGTCTTAACAGTCTTAATGTTCCATTTAGATATGTCAAAAAATCTCTCCATTCCTTGTTTGCCTCTTAATGTGCAGTATATAACTGCCTGCGGGAAATGTTCCATTACCCTGCCGAGAGCGCTCATATGATCATTTTCTATGTGATTTATGATTATATTTTTAATCTCAGAAGAACCTGCAAGTTTTTTAATGCTGCGTATGGTAATGTCAGCGAAATCATATTTTACCGTATCAATAAGGGTTGATTCCTTGTCCAATATCAAATAGTTATTATAGGTAGTGCCTTTTGGAGTGACATAACCGTGAAAATCACGCACAGCCCAATCTATTGCGCCAACCCAGTATATATCTGGTTTTATCTCAGTCTCATTCATTTTAAGCTGCTCCTTATTGCCAGTTTTATATTAATAGAGTAATTGGTAAGTTAATTTTGTCTTTGTTGATAATGATGTTAAAAATTTTATTATAGGGGCATTTTTGAAACGGGTCTTAGACCCTGCATAGTGCCCCTACTAAATCAAACTTTAATGAGATTATCGCATTCAGAACATTTAAGTTCTGTTTCATCTTTCCATATTTCATAAACATGTCCGCATTTAGGACATTCAATCTCTTTTGGCAAATCGTTATAAACGATATTGCATGCAGGTCTTTCTTTAAGCGAACCGTTCATGAGCCTTTCTCCAGCCTTGTTGTTTGAGTCTGTCCATACGGTTATTTGCCCAGTCTCTGAGTTCTGTAAGATATTTTCTTGGATTTACCTTTGCTATAGCCATAATCTCTTCGCGTTCAATGGCGCTGTCATGCTGGTCATCTGGATATATGCCAAGCCATGAGCAGTAGTTGTTATCAAATATAACTTCAGGGGTTAGGTTTTCAGCATGTTGTTTTGGCATACGGGTGGACATGAATTTTGCAACGTCCATATCATATTCAATGACCCAGCCGTTATCTGCAATCATTGTCTTTGGGTCAAATGCCATATCGCCTGAGCAATTTGGGCAATATAGGGATGCGATTACTTCATGGGGAAGTATGTCATTTTTGAATTCAAAGTTAATTTCTTTGTTTTGGCATTTACATTTAAACTTATGATCCATGCACATAGTTGGTATCTCCTTATTTTTTTTCTTCTTTTTTCATAGTCCCGCCGCATTTAGGACATGTTTTAGGTTTGCATCTACAATCTTTTTCAGCGCCGCACTTGGAACACTTAAAAATTGCCATCGTATCAACCTCTTTTATTAATGGGTCAAGGGAACGAGTTCCCTTGCGGTAGCCCGTAGATAACAAGGGCAGAGCCCTCATTAAATTATTTCAAATTATAACCAATCATGTCAAGATTAATTTTTCTTTACAAACTAATTATAGTGCAGGGGGAGCTGTCGATTTCTTCGACTATTAAAGGTAAGGCGATGATTTCTTTATAGGAATTTATATCTAAAGGGAGGAGCATATCTTCTATTAATAATATTGGATGTCCAATGCCATTTGGGTCTAAAAATGCTTGATGGGCTGCTCTTCCGAGGTCGCGGTTTGTGTAAGAGGATATTGAGATAAGGTCAAGTCCTATTGCCCTTAAGTTTGGATAGTTATTTCTAAGTAATAGTCCAAGTTCTGGGGAGAGTCCTGGGTTTTTGGTGCTGTAAATATCAGTACCGCGGAATTTGCTCCAGCCGGTTTGGATTAATAATAAATCGGTGTTATTGTTAATCTCATAAAGATTGGTTAAAATCTGTCCTTGTTCAAGCTGAACTGATATTAATTGAGGGGACTTAAAATGCCAGAACTCTGGCGGGTAATCAGTAACCTTTTTGCCATCAAGGAAAAAATGTGCAGGGCAGTCGATATGAGTGCCCCAGTGATTCTCAAATTCCAGTTTAAAGACTTGGCAGGAATCACCTTTTTCGATGACTTTAAGCTGGACAAGTTCAAGAGTAACGTTATGAGAGCCGTAGACAGGCATGATCTTTGTTAGCGGATATGAAAGGTAGCTATACAAGATTTATGTCCATAAGTTTGCTTAAAAATTTGACGATATTTTTACATTCAATGGAATTGTTGAGATTAGTTTCGTTAATGTATCCAGAGTCTCTAATTATAACCGAGTTAGCATATCCAGTACATTTTTTTATAAATTGACCTGCTATTGATATTTTAGCTTTATCTTTATCAAATATATTTGGTGTTTTTGCAGGAGATTTATCTATATACTCATCAATATAATCAAATATTTTACCGTTATATTGAAGAAATAATTTCATTATTAAATTGTCTATATCTTTATTAAAAAAATATAATCCTAAATTTATATCCTTACTTTTAAATACTTCATACAACTGAACATTAGCAATTTCTGGAAAATACTTTTTATAAGAATTAATAATCTCATTTTTTAGCTCGTCTTCTTTATCGTCATCTAAATCCATAAATAATCCAAAATTAACCCTTTCTATTACATTATGTTTCATTGAA
>JADFXP010000034.1 GCA_015233465.1 Candidatus Magnetominusculus dajiuhuensis | reverse complement strand
TCATATTCAGTAGCATCTTTTTCTGGAGATAATTTCGTTACGTTTTCTTCTATCTGAGTAATTATCGCTGATAAATCTGGAGATTTCTTGAGAATAATCTCTTTAATATGAGTTATATCTGCAATCAAGGCCTTCCAAAGATCACTATCAGGAATTTTTCGAGTTTGATTAACATATGATGCGTTCTCATCTATTAGGGCAGTTAAAATGCCTTTTTCAGCAGGTACAATCTCAGGCTTTCCGGCTCTAGCGCTTGCCAGCATATTTTGGAGTTTATCAATACCCTTAATCAGTATGCTTGCAATATCTTTGTTATAAATAATTGTCCCTTTGCGGATCATATTCATTAGGTCTTCCATGATATGAGCAAGGGCTTTTACATTCATCAGATTAAAAAATGCGGCGTTACCTTTTATTGAATGAACTGCTCGGAATACTGCATCTATGGATTTTTTATCATTAGGATTGGTTTCAAGGACAATAAATAGATTTGTGACATTATCTAATGCGTCTTTAGATTCATCTATGAACTCTCTTATGAGTTCTACATCCATATCTCCAAAATCAGAAGCAGCGTTTATGTCATCAGCCATTATTAATTCTCACCCCTTATAAATCAATATAGTCAGCAATTAATAAATAATATATATAAAAAGAGAGAAATAAATTACGTATCAAACGATAATCTTTATGTCTGCCTGCTTGATTTAATAAAGCAAAATCTATCATCTATATGATTCTCTCCGATGTTTTATCACTCTTTCATATGAATCAATGTCTTAAATTTTTCTTCCCAACGATTTAGATGGGCAATTGAATCTTCTACCGCATCTTCAAGTTCGTGCATATCCTCAATTGGTTTAAATATACAGGTCTTTGCCCCAAGTCTCATACAAGTTAGAGCATTATTTAGAGTTACATAACCCGTAATCATAATAACATGCGTCATAGGATATTGTTTTTTAACTTCTCTAAGCAGATCTGTGCCGTCCATTACAGGCATTTTAATATCTGAGATCACTACATCATAACGCTTTGTTGTCATGGTCTCAAGGGCAATCTTACCATTGTCCGCAGTATCTACCTCATATCCTTTTAAACGAAAATACCTTTGTATCATCTTTTGGATATTTTGCTCGTCATCTACAACTAATATCCTATACTTTTTTTCTTCCATTTAATTATTCCTTATATTAATTAAACATCATTCTACTTTTTTATATGATACAATAAAATTCTTTACTAATGCTATATTAATATCGGAAGTTTAAAAAAATTCTTTAAGTAGAGTCCGTAGAGTTACTTTAAACGGCAAATTCTATTAAAAAATAAGGTTGAGGAATAAATGAGGAAGATAAAAGTCTTTTTCCATTATCAAAAGGTTAAATATATTACAACTAATTAATGTTAAAAATGAGCAGTCTTTTTCAGATTTTTAAATCCATCCATATTAGCATAAAGGGCAGCCATTTCACCTTTAATCTTTGCAGAAGCAACTATAAAATTATTCACATATTTAGGAGAAATGGATTGCAGTGTTGGCAGTTTCATTGATAAAGGATTAATTGGCACATTATTCAATTGTACTCTATAATCAAGATGAGGGCCAGTTGCAAGTCCTGTAGAACCAACATAACCGATTATTTCGCCTTGTTTGACCCTGACTCCAGAATGTATTCCAGATGCAAATCTTTGTAAATGTCCATAATTAGTTCTATATCCGCCAGGATGTGTTATCCTAATATGATTACCAATCTGACCATTATAGCCTGCCTCAGCAATAAGTCCGTCTCCAGCAGCTGATACAGGCGTGCCTGCTGCAGCAGCATAATCTACGCCAAGATGAGGTCTGCGAATCTTTAGAATTGGATGAAGCCGATTATATGTAAAGTATGAACTTATATATCTAAACTGAAGAGGCGCACGCGTAAGAGCGGTTTGAAAAGACTTACCTTCTGAGTTAAAATATCCGTGAATCTTGCCCTTATCAAACCAATATGCCTCGTGTGTTACACCGTCATTTATAATCTCTGCATATAATATCCGTCCATAATGCTTAAAAATTCCGTTACTATAATACTCCTCAACAATGATTTTATAAGAATCTCCCTTTTTTATGTCTGTTGTAAAATCTATATCACATCTAAAAATATCCGCAAGATCATATAATACCATATAGCCCATCTTATTTTTCCCAAGCGATCCCAATAGACTATTATTAATCTTGCCTGAAATTATACCATTTTTCATTTCAAGAGGAATTTCTATTTTTTTAGCCTTATATTTACCATTATTATTATCAACCTCAAGAAATGTTGAACCATTAATCGCATATTTAAGCTGAACAATATCATCAGTTGAACGGTTAAATACGATGCGGTAAGACATGTCAGGCTTTATATCCTTTGGATTAAAGACACCCTTAACGGTTTTACTGATTCTCTCAAATCGTTCCATATCAATATTATTCTTTTTTAAAATATCATATAAAGACTCGCCTTTTTTTACAAAATCTATTATTGTGGCATTACATGATTTAGTAGAATTATTAGAGGCTAATTGATTATCAAGATTATCAACAGGGGCACATTGCAATATTTGAGGCAACACATTAGGCCAAATTTTTACACCAATATTGCTTAATAATTGGAAAAGAGTTTGATTTGGATTGGCATTTTGTGATTGATTAGAAGATATATTGCTATCTACTGTAAAATATGTCATAAGCATTGCAGATAACACTATTAATACCGCAATCTTTAATATATTTAACCTGCCTGTCAGATTCTTATTGTTTTGCAATAATTTCATTAATAATATCAATCCTTTTTAAGGAATGTCAGAGCAACGCTCTATATAACTGAAATTTGTATAATGGCAAAATTCATATTATGACAAATTTTAAATAAGGACTTACAATGCCAATGATAATAGTACGGCACGGCAAGTCCCTGATATTTTTTTACAATAAAATCCGCATCTAAGACAATTAAAAGTCTACCCCATTACTTCAATGCACAACTGCCCCAACTGCTACAACAAAATTTTAACTCTATCAATCTCTGATTTAGTGTTGCCCCAACTGTCCCAACTGCTACAACAATAAATCGTTTAAATAAATAAAGTAACGTCTGCATCGAGTGCAAAATTGAGGAATTCTGCTGCCCCGCCTAATGTTACTCCATCAATAAGATCGCTCTGCTTTAAATTAGTCATCTCAACTGTAGGAGTACATGCAATCATCTTAACATCCATATCTAAACAAGCCTCAACCAACTCAGGGATTGTTGGCCAGTGAATCTTTTTTATCATGCTCTTCATCATAGAAGTTCCCATCATGGTCATACCAGGCAGCATACCAATGATATTAGGCATTGGAATAGGTGAAGGCATTGCAGGATTTGCAATTGGCGCAACCTGTAGGCTGTGAAACTTCTTCTTATTTACAATATCTACGCCATAGAGCGTAAAAAATATAGTTACTTCGCAATCCATTGCCCCAGCTGTTGAAGCTAATATAAGAGGCGGATATGCCATATCCAAAGTTCCCTTACTTGCTATTATTGCCATTCTTTTTTTCTTTTTCTCTGCCACTTTTTGTATCCTCCTTATTTAATACTTATAATTCAAACTAATTTAAAATCAATCGTTAAAGGTTCACACTTAACCCATTTTATTAGATAATAAATTAATTTGTCAACATAATTTATATAATTTGAATTAATTCTTTAAATAAAAGATAAATCAATTAAAAAAACACGGTTATCTTGGAATGATTAAGGCAGAATAATAGTAAAAAGACCACCGCCGAATTCACTATTATTATTGACCATTATTGATCCAGTCTCATTTTTATTCCTATGAGCCCTTGCTACAAGAGATGAAAAATATAAACCAAGACCTGTGCTGCCCGTTGCAAAGCTGACTCTCTTATGGCTGACTGAATCTGTTGTAGCAAATGTCTTTGGGTATCCGCGGCCATTGTCGTGAAGTTCAATATGCAGGCAATTATCTGCAACATATGCCTTGAGGCTAAATTTATCCTTTGTGTATCTTATAATATTATTTATCACATTATTTATTACGCCAGAAAGTAAATCCCTGTCAAAATACCAATATAAATCTGAATGGCAGTCAAGGCTAACCGTGATATTATGAAATTCAAAAAGTGATTTACTTTGAAGGATTTGTTCATCCAAAAAATCAGATACTGAATAATGCTCTATATTTACATTATATTGTGATTTTTCCATCTTATAGATGGTCAACAGTTGAATCAGATTATTATTAACTCGTTTTGCCTCATATTGAAGCTTAGAAAATTGCGCATAGATGTTTAGATTGGTATTTTTTGTATCAACAATTATCTCATCCAATGTATTTAATAACATCGTAAGAGAACCTTTCATATCATGCACAGTTGATGCAAGCATACTGGAAAAATCAATATTATCTTCTTTCTGTTCTATATCCATAATAAATAAAATATCGTCTGCTCAATACACCTCATTAATTAGAGTCATTATAATATTGATACTAATTCATTGCATTATAAAATTCAAATCTTAAACAGCATTCAACTCGCCAAAAATCTTTACCAATTGTTGAAATTTCGGATAATTCGGATCTATCTTCCTTAATCTATCAAGGTACTTCTTACACTGATATATATATTTATCATTTTTACCATTTTTTTGTATAATCATAATCAAAGCCTGCGCGGCATTGGCATTTACAATCTTATTCTGAGGCAGTCCGTCCGCAGCCTTATCAAATACCTCAATGGCTTCAACAAGCATACCCTTTTTAACCAGATTAACGCCTTCATTATTTATCTTAATGATTTCCTGCTTTGTTGAAGCAATCATTTCCTTGCCGACATCTTTCAGATTAGCATCATCAAAGGCATCTTGAACCTTTTTAAGGATTGCCTCATCATCATGATTATTCTGCACAATATCGTGCATTACCTTTTGACCCTTTTCGGTTTCGCCGACATCAAAAAATGATTTTGCAACATCCATAGCCACATCAGGTGAAACCTTTGCCCCATGCTCTTCCATAAGTGCAGAAGCCTTATCAATGGCCTCCTTTGCCTTGCCCTCATGACCGATTTTTTTATAGATTACGCCTTCCATTGCTGCTGTCTGCATCATAACCTCTGGATTTAACTGGAAGTCCTTTTCTGCATCCTTTAAAATAGTCAAGGCATCAACAGGATTTTTCTTTGCATTCATAACTGTCTTAGCAAGCCCAGTATAATCCTTTGCTGATTTATAGATTGATGTCTTACCCATAGCAACCGATTTTTTAAACGATTTTTCTGCAGTATCGTGATCATTATTTTTTAAGGCAAGTTCACCTAGTGCCCTTTGTCTTAGTATTGCCTTTGGAGAAAGAGCCACAGCTTCCTCAAGGGTCTTTTGAGCAGACTGCTGGTCGCCAAGTTCAACTAATGTCTTTGAAAGCCAGTCATAAGCCTCCATATATGCCTTATTATTTCCAATTATTTCCTGAAAATGCTCCTTTGCCTCTATATAATTTTTCTTCTGAAAATATATCTTTCCAATACCAAGCCTTGCCCAAGGAAGATCACGGCTTGACAACACCTTTTCAAGTATATTAATTGCATCATCATATTGCCCCAAACTCAGCAATGCGTCACTTTTAATCCTAAATAACTCCATAGCATTCTTTGGATTAGCTGCAAGCTGCGCATCACAAAGCGCAATAGCCCGCTTATAATCTTCTCTTGACACTGCCTTTTCAATATCTTTAAGGACATGTTTCTTTTCTAATAATTTTGAAACACGATTATTTAATACCTCTTTAGTAAATGGTTTTGTCATATAATCGTCAGGCTGATATTCAATTGCGCCCATGACCATATCCATTGTATTTTCAGCGGTAACCATGATAAAAAGGGTTGATGTCTTTAAAAATCCGCGATGTTTTGCCTCTTCTAAAATCTGCTGCCCGTCTTTTTTATCCTGACCAAGATTATAATCACAGAGGATGATGTCATAATTTTTTCGTGACATCCTGTCAATTGCATCCTCGCCGTTGCTAACATCATCGATGTTTGCAGCCCCGCCTGATTGGAGCATCTTCTTGACTGAAAAACGAAATTCAGAAAAGTCATCCACAAGTAATATTTTTTTATTTCTGAGATCTAATTCCATTGAGTTATACCTTTAAAATATGAAAATCACGTTAGCAATTTAAGAATGTTACACTTTTAAGTATACTCATTATAGAAATTAATTGTCAACATGATTAATTTTAATTTCATTAATTTCAGTAATCCTCTCAAGTACAGGCGGATGAGAATAATGAAACATAGCATATAATGGATGAGGATGGAGATTTGAGAGATTATCTTTTGAGAGTTTGACAAGGGCGCTAATCATATCTTTCTTATTCCCTGTTAATTGCAGACTAATAATATCTGCCTGTCTTTCGTTTCTTCTTTGAAGAAAATTGACCAAAGGAGTCAGCGGGAAAAATACAATCCCTGATATAAAGCCAATTAAAATAACCTTTACATAAAATGACGGTTCAGCAATACTAAAAATCTCTTCCAAACCCTGCATCTCCATTACACGCTTTGCAGCATAAAAAAACACAAAACCAAATGATTCAAACACTATTAGATATTTTAAAAGATGCTTTTTCTTCCAATGACCAAGTTCATGCGCCAAGATTGATAGAATCTCGCCAGTTGTCATTGTGTCAAGCAGAGTATCGTATAAAACAATCCTTTTAACCTTGCCAATACCTGTAAAATAGGCATTACTGTGTCTGCTTCTCTTTGAAGCGTCAATCTTTAAAATCTTGCTGACCTTAAGTCCTGTCTTTGCCAGCAGATTCTCTATTTCTTCTTTAAGTCCAAGCTCTTCGGATAAAGGAGTAAATTTATTAAATAAAGGCTCTATCACATAAGGGGCAATATACATAAGCATCAAACTAAAAAATAAAAATGTCCCCCAGACCAAAACCCACCAAGAATTCGGAAACCTTAAAACAATATAAAGGGCAAAACTTGTTATTATGCAGTAAATTATAACTGAAATTACTGATGATTTTAAGAAGTCCTTTATCCATAATCCAATTGTCATGGTATTAAATCCATACCTTGCCTCAATCTTAAAGATATGATAAAGGTCAAAAGGAATGGATAAAATCGTGCTGACAAGGCTGATTATAATAAAAAATAAGATGCCTGCAGATATAAATCCTAAATTTAGTGAGGTTACCCAAGAATTATAAAAATTTAAAATTCCGCAAAATATGAATATTATAGTAATTATATGATTAAAAATAGATGAGATGACATCAAGTTTGGTTTTATCAATTATATAATTCTTAGAAGTCAAAAGCAGATTTTGATCTATATACCCCTCAAAATCTGGCGGTATTACCGCTCCATGTATCTTTAAATGCCTTATATTTAGATATGTCAGCCAATATGAAAAGATTTGAATCATTACATATAAGGTCAATATTAAATATAATAATTTGTTCATCTTAATACCTTGCGGGGTTTGGGGGTGCAGCTCCCAATGTATTTATGAGTTATAAAGTATTCCATCTATTAAGTATACTAAGATGTCTGCAAAAAATAAAAGGAATAGAAATATAAATTTGTAAAGGTCTTACAAAGCCTTCTCACTTTATTGAATATAGAGATATTTATGATATATTATGGGATAGCTGATTGAATGTGCCGCAACCCTTGATACAGTTTAGCTTATAGACCCTTTGCACCTATATTATTACCTAAAAATATATGTCATAATTAAGCCTTATTATTAAGCAGTTTATTTCTACCTTGCTGTGAAACTGTTACTTTTTCTTTATTTTGAGTATTTGAAATAGGCGCTCCTTTAGAATTTGCAGAAGCGTATTTCAATTCTGCTTTGGCTTTAGTCACTTGGTTTAATTCTGTCTTGCCAACTATAGAAGATTGATTTGATACTGAAGATATTGCCATATGACCTCCTTATCCTGCACACATTTTATCAGAATTAAAATATAACTTCAACCAATATGGGTCAAATTATGGATTAACATTCTTTATATAGTTAATTTGATAGTTCATAACATTACTCATCACTGCTTATGGAATCACGTCCCCTACGTATGAAATATATCCATCATCCACAAATATATCGCCGTCATTATTTGTTCTTTTGTTTGTTTTTTGAAATCTCCAATTTTTATTGCCTTGTCCATTGATAATTGTTATTGTTCCAGTTTTTTCCTGTTTCCAATTTCCGCGTATTATCTTTTTATCCCATTTGCTGTTCCATACGTATTGTCCGTTTGGGTTTATTTGTATGACACTATCTGTTATTGCTCCAGGTGAAACATGTAGTATATCATAACCGGGCTGAGATGACGGCGTGACATAAGTACCACCGGGTAACCGCAGCCTGAATGAATGAAAGGCATAATCAAGTGATGTTGTATTGGTTTCCTGCGTTTTCTGAGGGTTCAATTCAACTTTATTATCTGCTCCTGCCTCATGCGCCCTGTAAGGTTTTATATCATGCGGCTTATATGGTTCTATTTCCTTAGCTTTATAGGTGTCTATAGCAAATGCCGTTGAACTCACAAGATAAATTAATACAAGTACAGAAAACAACTTCTTCATATTCAATCTCCTTAATATTATTTTATATTACATTAATTAATAATAGTCAATCAATATATTGAAGTAACCAATTTAATCATCATTCAAGAAGATTGGCTATTTTATTAAATATAACGCAATAGTTTCTTTTTTATTTTCTGATACTCCATTTATTTACTTTTCCTTAAAACATTCTTTATAATAGTCTATGAATTTAACACCTTCAATAAAGACATATGAGTCTTTAGAATAAGGGCAAAGTTATATGAATTTTGAAATTATTGGAAGACAGACTATTGAAAAAGGTGTTATATTAAATATAAGCATAAATAATAGCCATATAAAGATACTCTTTGTTAATTATGTATATGGAAGAATAAAGAAATGGAATATAAAAGAAGAGATGGTTGTTGAGACATTACTCTATCCAGATGAGGTTATAATTGGACATAGGGAAAGATACATTGCACATAAGATATATTATAATCGTTTGATAAGGGCAGTATATGAATATATTGGCGGGTTTCCAGTATTAATAACAGTATATGTCCCCAAAATTGGGAGATTTTATAAAGGAGGCGGTCAATTTGAAGATCAAATATTCAAAAGAAGCTGATATTTTATTAATTGGATTAAGGGATGGGGCTCCTAAGGACTCTATAGATTTAACAGCAGGCGTTATACTGCATCTTGACAGCAAAGGCCTGCCATTAGAGATTGAGTTATTAGATGCCTCAAAGATAACTATGCTTGATGAAATTATTAAGGCTCCTATAGGCCTTGCAAATATAAAAGTGGAGTACTAGTTAAAATTAAGATTTATGGTTTAAAATCTAAAATTTATAAAGATGAATATGAAAAAGGTTATAATAAAAGGAAGTAATGAAAACGGCAGAGTTTCTTCAAGGCTTTTTGAAGATCAAATACAGCAAGCCGTTAAAGACGGCGCAAGACACGTAATTGTCATTGCAGACGGACAACATGGAATTGGCGGAAGGGTCTGGCCTCTAAATGAGAAGGTGTCCTTTGAGGTAGAAGGGGCAATTGGCCAGCGTCTTGGCAGCATGGGGATGTTTGGCACTGAAATTCTCGCTAAAGGCAATGCCTCTGATGATGTGGGCTGGATAAATTGCGGGGCTAATATAACCGTGTTAGGCGATGTGACAAATGGGGCTCATAATGCTGGGGCTCAGGGAAAGTTGTATGTTGCAGGAAGCGGCGGCGCTCGCTGTGATACAATGACAAAACACAACCCGCGTTTTGAACCTCTACAGTCATGGTATTTTAGAAATGTCGGCGATTCGTTTGCTGAGTTTAAGGCTGGAGGGATATCTGTTGTATGCGGAGTTAATCCAAGAGACCCTGAGAATATCTTAGGGTATCGTCCATGTGTAGGAATGGTCGGCGGAGTTGTTTATTTTAGAGGACCTATTCAAGGATACAGCAAGGGAGATGTAAGGTGCGTTGATCTTACAGAAAAGGATTGGGAATGGCTTGTGCTTAATATGAAGCCATATCTTAATGCAATTAATAGGATTGATTATTTTGAGCAATTAACCAAAGATAAAAACGAGTGGCAAAAACTCATAGCATATACGCCTGCTGAAAAGGCTGCGCTAAAGAAGTCTTCGCTTCCAATATCTAAATTCAAAAAAGATACATGGGATAAAGAAGTCGGCATTGGCGGCATATTTGGAGAGTTTCTTGAACATGATCAAACCTCTCTGCCTTATATAACCACTGGCGTAAACAGGCGGAATAAACCGCTATGGAATAATGATAAATACCTGCCGCCATGTGCATATAGCTGTCCATCAGGGATTCCCTCACATAAGAGAAATATGCTAATTAGACAAGAGAGAATGAGTGAGGCACTGGAACTTGTGCTTGAGTATAGTCCATTTCCTGCATCAGTCTGCGGAGAGATTTGTCCAAATTTATGTATGTCACACTGTACACGCGGGATTATAGATAATCCTATTAATATAAAAGAGCTTGGAAGGAAGAGTTTAACCATTCCAGCGCCAAAACGCGAAGCCTCTACTGGTCATAAGATAGCAGTTATTGGAGGAGGTCCAGCAGGACTTTCAGCCTCTTGGCAATTATCTATTAAGGGACATACTGTTAGTCTTTATGAGGCAGAAGAAAAGATTGGCGGAAAGATAGAGTTATGTGTTCCAAAATCCAGACTGCCTGAAGATGTATTGAAGAAAGAGATTTCAAGATTTAATGAAATTGGAGTTATTCTCAATCTTGGGAAAAAGATTACTACAGAGGATTTTCAGACAATTTATAAAGATAATGATATAGTAATTATAGCAATTGGAACTCATCAGGCAAGAAAGATTGCATTTGAGGGTTCAGAGGATGTCATAGAGGGAATTGAATTTCTCAAAAATATTAATTATGGCAGGCCTCCAGTTCTTAATGGCAAAAAAATTGTGGTAATTGGTGCTGGTAACGCAGGTATGGATATAGCTTGTCAGGCATTTGACTGCGGGGCTTCTGAGGTAACAAATATTGATATTCAAAAGCCTGCAAGTTTTGGTAAAGAACAAGAATTAGCAAGGTCAAAGGGCGCTAAGATATTATTCCCAAAGACTGCAAAAAAATATGACAAGGCTGAGAAAATCTTATATTTTACAGATGGAACGCAGTTAGAGGCAGATGAAGTGATTTTTTCTATTGGAGAGATTCCTGTATTAGACTTTCTGCCAAAAGACATACATACAGAAAGAGGCTGGATAATGGTAAATGATAGGAATCAAACTACTGATTTGAAGGTCTTTGCAATTGGAGACGTTGTAAAACCCGGGCTTGTAACTGATGCAATAGGACAGGGCAGAACTGCTGCAAATGCCATACATGCAATGGTTATGCAGTATGATTACATGCCTGAAAAAAGACAGCTTATACCAATTGAAGCAATAAAGGGCGCATATTATGAAACAGGGGTATTTGATCAATTTGAGCTGACAACTGAGGCGAACCGCTGCATGTCATGCGGGTCTTGCAGAGACTGTCATATGTGTGAGCAGACGTGTTATTATGGGGCAATTTCAAGACGCGAGGGAGCAGATGGGTCTTTTGAATATATAGTTGATAGTGAAAGATGTATAGGATGCGGTTTTTGTGCAGGGGTATGTCCTTGCGGTGTATGGGAGATGACAGATAACATTTAATGAATAATAAATGCTTGCCAATTGATGAATTAATAATCACAATAAATCGTTTAAAGGGGCTGGGTAAAAAGATAGTCTTTACAAATGGCTGCTTTGATATAATACATGCCGGTCATGTAAGATGTTTAAAAGAGGCAAGGTCACATGGCGATATTTTGATCATCGGAGTTAATTCAGATAGTTCAGTAAGTGCAATAAAAAAGGGACGTCCAATAATAAATCAGGAATATCGAGTAGAGGTATTGACAGCGTTTGAGATGGTTGATTATATTACTGTTTTTGATCAAAGCACACCTGCAGAATTAATTAAAAAGATACGTCCAGATGTAATAGCTAAAGGCGGGGACTGGCATAGAGAGGATATTGTTGGCGGAGATATAGCAAAAGAGGTATATAGTCTGCCGTATTATGACGGACTTTCTACTACAAATATCATAGATGTTATTATTAATAAGTATTTAGGAAAGTTTGAGTCTTAGACTCACAAACGGAGGATTAAAGATGGGAAAGTTTGATGATTTATTAAAATCTGCAACGAATTTTGTAGAGCAAAATAAAGGTACATGGAAGCATTATGACTGGATAGCATTTATGACAGAGGTCAAGAAAAAAGGAACTGAGATTAATTATGACCTTCAAAATAATATTGGCACAATGCTTGAGTCTATGAAGGATTATCTTGGCTATGTAACTGGTACAGGCAAGGAAGGACATCCGTTAAAGGACGTATCAGAGACAGTTGCCAATTTTATAAAAGATACAAAGGGAAAATGGGATCATACTGCATGGGAGGCATTTTTATCTGAGCTTTCTAAAAAAGGCATAGACCTGACTGAAAGGACAACTTCATATATTGGGAATGTCTTAGAGTCAGCAAAATCTGTATATTTTTTGAGCCCTAAAGAAGAAACTCCTATAGATACTCCAAAACAAGAATCTATTGAAATCCCAGTAGAATCAATTGAATCAGTTGAAGAAACGCCAAAGGAAATGAAGGCAGATGAAATTACCCCTGTTGAGGCAATAGCCCCAGATCCGATTAAGGAGAGCAATACTAAAGGCAAGAGGAAAAAAGCCAGAAAACCTGAATAAGCTAGATAAGATTGACCATTTATGAAACTATAAAGTCGTATTTAGACTCAATTCTCCATCCAATACCAGAGGGGCTGTATAATCTGAAAGGATCCCTTGCCTCACTGGTTTTGGCAAGTATAAAAGAGAGTTTTTTGCTGATTACTCCAAGTGAAGACAGCTCTCTTAATATACAAAATAACTACAATTTTTATTTATTTTTGACTAATAATAAAAAACTTATCTTATTTCCTGAGGCTCAAGACTTAAAAGATGCAGGAAGACAGATAGAAATCCTCATTGATTCTGACAGAGCCGCCTCAATTATTTGCTCTGCTAAAGCCATAAAAAAACCGTTTAAAAGCGCGGAAGACCTTTGTTCTGATACCTTAACCGTTAAAAAATATAAAGAAATTCAAAGACAAACAATAATTGATTGGCTAGTAAATGCAGGATATAGATCTGTTTCTTTAGTTGTAGAAAAAGGTGAATTTAGCGCTCGCAATTACATAATTGATCTATTCCCTTCAAATTATGAAGACCCTTTAAGGATAGAATTTTTTGGCGATGAGATTGATTCAATCAGAATATTTTCTGTAGACAGTCAGATGACTGTAAAGCAGTTAGATGATGCTGTGCTTTTCCCTTTAAAGCAAGATAAAGGCAGCATGTATTTGCATGAGATATTTGACTTTCAACATATCTTTACACTTGATAATGCCCTTTCAGACCCGGATGATTCTATAGAAAATATAAAGATAAAAAGACTCTCAACACTGCCAATTGCATCAGGATTTGCCTTGGATGCAGGTTCTATTCCGTTAAGCGGATGCGGGATAATCCATACAGATAGACCTTCTATTTATGAACTACCTGAGAAAATTAAGACAATATCTGAGAATAATTTTGTCATGATAGTCTGTCCTTCAACTGCACAGGCTGAAAGAATAAGGGCTGTTTTTTCTGAAAAATCTATTGATATTCCAATTATTCCTCCTGAAGAAATCTCAAATACTGTTACAAGGATTTTTATCACAATTGGGGGATTAACTGAGGGAATATATATTCCAGGCTTGATGATCCTTACAGATAGAGAGATATTTGGCGAGACTCATCGTTACCGCTCAATTGAAAGGTCTAAGACAGCAAATGTCTTAAAATCAATGGATGAGTTAAACCCTGGAGATTATATAGTTCATGATATTCACGGCATAGGAGTATTTGAGGGATTAAGGAAGGAGCAGGCAGAGGGATTTGTTACAGACATGCTTGTAATCAGATATGCCTTTGATGCGATTTTATATGTCCCAGTGTATGGAATATCAGCCATCAAGAAATACCGCTCACAAGAGGGCGTTTCCCCAGTAATTGATAAAATGGGCGGGAGTTCTTGGTTAAAGGTAAAGAACAAGGTCAAGGCAAAGGTAAAGGATATTGCCTATAAACTGATAAAATTATATGCTGAACGCGAGATCTCTGAGGGATTTGCATTCTCAACTGATACAGAAGTACATAGAGAATTTGATGATTTCTTCCCCTATGAGCCAACCCCAGATCAGATAAAGTCAATATCTGAGATAAAAGATGACATGGAATCCGTTAGACCTATGGACAGGTTATTATGCGGAGACGTAGGTTACGGAAAGACAGAAGTAGCGATGAGGGCAGTGTTTAAGGCGATATATGACGGGAAACAGGCAGTTGTATTGACGCCTACTACCCTTTTATGCGAACAGCATTATATGACATTTAAGGAGAGGTTTTCAGCATTCCCCACTAAGATTGATTTTATAAGCAGATTTAGAACCAGAAAAGAGATAAACGATATATTAAAGAGACTTTCTGACGGAGAGGTAGACATAGTTATTGGAACACATGGGTTATTAAAGAAGGACTTAGATATAAAAAATCTTGGTATATTGATAGTAGATGAGGAGCATAAATTTGGAGTAGCTCAAAAGACAAGGATTAAAGAGATTAAAAAGGGAGTTGACTGCCTGTCTCTGAGCGCAACCCCGATTCCACGAACCCTTCAAATGGCATTATCTGGAATCTGGAATATGTCAACCATTGAAACGCCTCCAGAGGACAGGCTTTCTATAAGGACATTCATATCTGTATTTAATGAGGATTTAATCAAAGAGGCAATCAAACGTGAAAAACAGCGCTCTGGACAGGTATTTTTTATACATAATAGGATAAAGGATATTGATCGCATAGCAGTAATTGTAAAGAGGCTTGTGCCAGATGCAACTGTAGCAATAGCCCATGGGCAGATGAATGAGAAGGAATTAGAAGATATAATGCTTAATTTTATGAGGGGGAATACAGATGTCTTAGTCTCAACTACCATTATTAGTTCTGGTCTTGATATACCGAGGTCAAATACGATTATCATTAACAGAGCAGATATGATAGGCCTTGCTGATTTATATCAATTAAGGGGCAGAGTCGGCAGGAGCGATCTAAGGGCATACGCTTATTTTTTAGTACCGTCAGAGGATATGATGACGGAAAAGGCGAAAAAACGTCTTGCTGCAATTCAGGAATTGAGTTATTTAGGAGCAGGATTGCGGCTTGCTATGAAGGATATGGAGATACGAGGAGCAGGGAATCTCATAGGGGCAGAGCAGTCAGGTCACATAGATGCAGTTGGATTTGATACATATATGGAGATGCTTGAGGAAGAGATAGCGATTCAAAGGGGCACGCCTCAAAAGACCAAGATTGAGACAGTGATTGATCTAAGGGTAAATGCAATACTTCCGGATGACTATATTGAGGATGTGTCATTAAGGCTGAGTTTTTACAGACGCATTGCCTCAGCGGGCTCTTTAGAAGATTTATATAATTTAAAGGACGAGATGAAGGATAGATTTGGAAGGCTTCCAATCAGCGTAGAGAATCTATTTGGGATAATGCTGCTTAAAACCATTGCAACTACATTACAAATAGCCAAGATTGAGCAGTTTAAAAAGAAGGTGATTGTGAAGTTTTTGGTAAAAGACGGCGTAATCTTTGATAATGTGCTTGGGTTAAAGGATAAGGTAAAACACAAGATGAGGTTTTTGCCTGATGGGTTTGAGGTGTTGACTGATGGGATAAAAGAGGAAGAGATTATATCTGTAATGATTGGGGTGGTTGAATTGTGTAAAGAATAGTATGTTGACTATTTATCGCTTCTAAAATCAATTAGGTTTTTATTACGCTTGAATTTTTTTTAGTATATGATATAATTAATTATATAAATTGCTACATAATATATTAAAATATTGAATATAATATTTGGAGGTTCAAAATGAGATCATTCAGTTAAAATGAGGGGTAATTTTGGTAATTAAGCAACAAGAGGCAAAATTAAAAGATGCCAAAAAGCTAGTTATAGAATTAAAAACAAATATTAAAATTTTATGTAAAAATGTTAATCAAGAGTCAGTAAAGCTGGGATGTGATTTATTTAATGATGCAGGAGCATTATTAATAGAATTAATTGAAAACTCTGAAAAATCAAAATCAGCAATAGATGAAGCATTAAATTCACTTATTAATAGCTATAATTATAAAATTGAAAAAACTAAGGATATAAATAAAAAAAATTAAGCTATAAAATTTATAACCATAGTATTTGATAAAATATAAGAACCCGATGAATATAGGTAAAAATATAAAATTCTACAGAAATAAACTACATATAAGCCAAAAAGATTTAGCTTATAAGATCGGGGTATTGCCAAAGCAATTGAGTTTCATAGAAAATAATAATGAAGAACCAAGTATTACTCAATTGAAAAAGATTTCAGAGGTATTAAATATCCCAGTAACTTATTTTTTTATTGAAGAAAAAAGTGAAAATAGTAATTATCCTGAGTTGCATAGTATTGAGAAACGACTCAAGAAACTAGCAATTACTTTAAGTTGTGAAGCTGTAAATTCAAAATGTTAATTTTGAATAATTATTAATAATAGTAACTGAAGATCTCTAAAACCCTGTGAAATAAATCACAGGGTTTTTTATTTTAAACAAATACTTTTAATATAATCTAAGTATAAATATATGGATGCTTTGCTATTAATAATACACCCCTTAAAGTAAGAGCAAAAAGAAAATCGTATATAATAAAGTAAATGGAGGAAAATATAATGGAAGACTTTAAGATTTATTACGATGAGGCAGCAGACATCCTCTATCTTGCAAAAGAAGGTGAGGAATCCGAAGTCATTGAATTATCCACTGGAGTGAATATGGAACTCGATGACAAAGGCAATCTAATTGGAGTGGAAGTATTTAAAGCGTCTCAAATGTTTAAAAATGTCCTTAAACCTATGGAAAAGAAACTTCAGAATGTTTAGTTAGCTAAATTTAGATAACTCTATAATCATAACTAACAAATCCTTTTAAACCCTATTGTATCAGCGATCTCCCTTTGAAAATTTTTAGAGATTGACCATCACTACAGAAATCTTTATTACTATTTTATAAAATGAAATAGATATTAGTGCCTCAAACAAGTTATAATGTCAAAAATCTCATAAGTTAAAATGACTAATATGAAACCTTTCACAATATTAATAGTAGAAGACAGTCCTATACAGATGGAAATGCTCAGGCGGACTTTAGTCAGTGAGGGGTTTGATGTCCTTCGCGCAATCAATGGCAAAGAGGGTCTTTCTGAAACTCTAAAATCCCTGCCAGACATCATCATTAGCGACATCTCCATGCCTGAAATGGATGGGTATCACATGTGTTATGAGATTAAACACTCTGAAACCATTAAAAATATCCCTGTTATCTTATTTACTCAATTTTCAGACCCTGAAGATATTATAAAAGGACTTGTCAGCGGTGCTGATAATTTTGTAGTAAAGCCTTACAGCAACACACACCTTCTTGGAATAGTCAGAAAACTCCTTGCTGAACGATCTATAAAATCATCCGTTGACCCTAACTCTGGGATTGCAGTAACCATAGAAGGTAAAAACTATTCCATTCATTCTGATAGAAGACAGATTTTAAACCTTCTGCTCTCCACATACGAGAGCGCAGTCAAAAGAAACAGCGATCTAACAACCGCCCATCTTGAATTAAAGGCATTTAACGAGACCCTTGAGAAAAAAGTCGTGGAACGCACCAATGAACTAATGACATCTGAACTCAGATATAAGGCTCTCTTAGAATCCGCTTCTGACGGCATCTTGATTGCAGATATTGAGACAGGTTTAATTCGATATGGCAATCAGGTTATTTGCGCAATGCTTGGCTATACATCAGAAGAATTATTGACAATGTATATAGATCAGCTTCATAAAAAAGAAGACGTTCAATATTCGCTTTCAAATTACTACGCCCAAGTGCTTGGACAAAAAACTGCCGCACATAATATCCCTTGTATCAGAAAAGACGGGAAGATTATATACGCAGATTTCAACTCTACAAGGACTACAATAGACGATAAGGTCTGCACCCTTAGTTTTGTAAGAGACGTTACAGACAGAGTTGACACTGAAAAGCGGCTTTCTAAACTACATATAGAGATTAAAAGCGCTCAAAAAGACCTTAGCGATTTTTCATATGTTATGTCTCATGACCTTAAAACCCCATTGCGAGCAATTGTTACACTTGCAGACTGGATTGAGACAGATTATTTTGAAAAAACCGAAGAGGGCAAAGAAAAACTCGCCATGCTTGTCGGCAGAGTCAGACGTATTCATGATTTGATTGAAGGAATACTAAAATACTCAAGCGTAGGACAAAAAAGAGAAGAAAAAACCCCTGTTGACATAAACCAACTTATTAGTGAGGTCATTACAATCATTAACCCAACAGGTGCTGTTAAGATAACTGTAGCAGAAAATATGCCTACTGTAGTTTGTGAAAAGAGCCGTATTGAAGAGGTTTTTTTAAGTTTATTAAGCAATGCTGTGAAATATAATGATAAACCCATTCCACTAATAAATATAACATATGAAGATGACGGATTTTTCTGGAAGTTTGGAGTCAGAGATAATGGAAAAGGAATTGAAGAAAAATATTTCAAAAAGATATTTCAGATCTTTCAAACCCTTAAAAACAAAGATGAGCTTGAATCCATCGGAGTCGGGCTTTCACTTGCTCAAAAAATCATAGAACTTCACGGCGGACGCATCTGGGTTGAATCTACTATTAATGTTGGAACGACCGTGTATTTTACGCTGACTAAGGAGGCTTAGGATTTATGGATTTTTTAACCTTTCATTTTAATGTATCTGGAATTGATGTAAATATATTAATACCGCCATTGGTTGCATTTGTCATATCTTTTTTCACCTCAATGGGCGGGGTATCAGGTGCATTTTTAATTGTGCCGTTTCAGATGAGCGTACTTGGATTTACTGCTCCATCGGTTAGTTCTACCAATTTTTTATATAATATAATCGGCATACCGGGCGGGGTGTATCGGTATTTTAAGGAAGGCAGGATTTCATGGCCCCTGACTTGGGTTATTATTGCTGGAACTTTACCGGGTGTATTTTTCGGTTATCTTATAAGGATAAAATACCTTCCAAACCCTTCGGCATTTAAGTTTTTTGTGGGAATGGTACTTTTTTATATTGGATTAAAACTCTTTAAGAGTTTTTTCAATAAAGGTGAAGAAGGGAAAAAACCAAATAAAAATGATGCCTCATTTAAAATAACAAATGTTTCTTTCAGTTTAAATACCGTTGGATATGATTTTAATAATCAAAGGGTGACGTTTTCAACTAAAGGGATGTTTTTACTGGCAGCTATAGTAGGGATAATAGGCGGAATCTATGGAATTGGCGGAGGGGCAATAATTGCGCCATTTTGTGTGACTGTATTTAGGCTTCCTGTTTATACTGTATCTGGGGCAGCGCTTATGGGGACATTTATTACAAGTATATTAGGGATACTTTTTTATACCTTCATCCCTATGCAAGGAATGGTTTATCCGCCTGACTGGGGACTTGGTATATTATTTGGGATAGGCGGACTGGGTGGGATGTACCTCGGAGCTAAGTGTCAAAAATACTTCTCTGAAAGATTCATCAAAACTATGCTTGGGGCTATAATATTATTTGTTTCAATTGATTATATCTATCAATTTATTAGAAAGATATTTTAATTAGATTGCAATTATGCCAAACGGATTTGAGACCCTGCCATTTGGGCAGGCACAAGACCTGCACCTACGTAAACCCACAAAATTAAGTACAACTTTTTTTATCTTGGACAGATTACCGTGCGGGAGCAGGTGTCCCAAAGGGCACCTGCTCCTAAATGTTTCAACGTTTTAAGTTTGATGTGTCTTAATATTTATAAGATTAGGCTTAATAGTTAATAAATACACAAAATGTTCAAATATTTAAATGTTAGAGAGCAGGCTGCTCCCGCACGAAGGTTAAACGTAAAACAGAAGACCTCTGCATAACTTAAGCAGAAAGTTATATTAAAAATAAGTAAAGTTTCTAAAATTCCCCTTTTTTAAAAGGGGAATTTAAAAAAATTGTAGTTATGCAGAGGTCTTAACAGGGCAGCCACAAGGGCTGCCCCTACATTTCAATGAATATATACTTTTATGAGCGCAACTTGGTATTAGACGTAATTCAAAATGAGGTAGTCACTAATTACGACTAAAGATGTAGAACTTTAATTGGGCAGTCACGCAGAGAGCTTATACCTTATATTCCACTCCGTCATATATAAAGTTGTCAATTTGATGTGGTACGAGTTCTTTCTTTGCGTACTGTATTACCAAGCCTGTCTTTACAAAGAATTCTACGAGGTTTTTGTCCAGATGTCCGTCTTTGACCATAAAGTTTATAATTTTCATTGACTCTGATAGCTTTTTCCCATCTTTATAGGGTCTATCGGCTGCAGTGAGAGCTTCAAATATATCTGAAAGGACGATGATACGCGATTTTGTAGAGAGGTCTTCTGCGGAGAGCCCGTGAGGGTAGCCTGTGCCATTAAGTTTTTCGTGATGCTCTCCAGCATACTCACACACGTGCTGCAGTTTCTTAGGCCAAGGAAGTTGATAGAGCATTTGGATGGAAACAACAACGTGATTTTGAATAATCAAGCGTTCAGCGTCCGTGAGTGTGCCTCGTCGAATGCTTAGGTTTTCTACCTCGTTGGCACTAAGAAGCGGAACCTCCTCGTCGTTTATTCGCACAATATTCTTTGCGATTTCCTTTACGCGTTCAATCTTGTCATCAGCCATAAACTCACCGCCAATGTCAGAGACCTTTAAAAATTCCGCATCGTCTTTTAGCTGTAATATTCTCTGTGCAAATTCAGTATCTAAGTCTTTAAGCTGAATTTTGGCGTTAGAATCCTCTGATCTTTCTAATATACTGCGCCTGCGGAGGTAGTCAAGTTCTAAATCGCGCTTGAAAATCTCTATGCGGGCAAGAACTGTATTGAGACGGTTGTAGATGGTTTCCAGTTTTTTGCCTTTATCTACGACGTATTCAGGCGTAGTTATTTTCCCAATATCGTGCAGCCATGCAGCTATCCGAAGTTCTGTTTCTTCGTCTGGTGAGAGCGTAAAATCCTTCCAATTTTCGTCTTCGCTTTCTCCAAGCGCCCTTGCAATGGTCATGGTAAGTTCGGCAACGCGGCGAATGTGCCCGCCAGTGTATTTTGATTTTCTGTCAATCGCCTTTGCTATAACAAGTATTATGCCGTCAAATAGTTCTTTTTGTTCCTTGATTAGTGTGGCGTTAGTGATTGCAGTAGCAGCAAGGGAAGCCAATGAGGTTATAATCTCATTGTGCTCGGCTGAAAAATCTATTGTATTCCCTGATTCGTCAGTCGCATTTATGAGTTGAAGTACACCAATTATATTGTCTTCATGGTTACGCATTGCTGTTACAAGCATTGATTTAGAACGGTAACCAGTGCCAGCATCAAATTTTTTTGTTCCAGCAAAGTCAAGATCACTAACGTGGTAAACATCAGGGATGTTTACCGCTATTCCACTATGTGCGACTTTGGCAGATACGTTGCTTTCATTTTTTAAGCCGTTATCGTTATAAAGTTTTATTGGCGCAAAGGCTATTTTGACACCTGATGTACCACCCATCTTTAACTTCATTGAGCGGTTTTGGATGATTTTAAACTGAAGACTCTTCTCATCCTCACTCATAATATAGAGCGTGCCGCCATCAGCATTTGTGAAATTCATGCCCTCAACTATTATCATCTCCAGCAGTTTATCTAAATTTTTCTCTGCTGAAAGTGCAGTGCCGATTCTAACCATATGGCAGAATGTCGAACAGTGTTCAGCAGGCTTAACTTCTTCACCTTTGGTTTTGGCATCAAGGATGTCGCCATGTATTTGTTGGGTACTATAATCATCATTATCCATATTTCCTCCTTTATTGAGTAAATTTAGATTTCTATCCAGTGTAGTAATTATACAATTATTTTTTACCCGTTTCCTTTACAGATTCCATCTTAGGGTCAATCGTATTTTTCTCCTTCAATCTCTCTCTTTGTTCCTCTAAAACCTTCAATTGTTCTTTTACCTTATCTTGTCTCTGTTCCATTTTGCTTAAATCTTGGTTAATCCTTTGCCTGCGCTCTGCTTGGTCTTGCTTAATCTGTTCTTGAGAGTCTTGAGCCTTTTGTTTCTTAGATTCCTCAATTCGATCTTTCTTCTCTTCATTTTTCTTGTGCATCATTGCCTTAACCTTATCTATAAGCATCTGACGCTCTAAATCATTTGAATTTGAAGTTGTCTTGATCGAATTTGGCGCTGTATCTCGATTCCCTTGAATACTTATTCCAAAGGTATTTTGAGGATATATCCAAAAAATACCTAATAATATCAATATATATTTTAATACTCTCATCCTATGCTAAACACCAAGAGTAGTTATGTACCTGCTCAACCAAAATATATGTCCCATTTCCTCTTTAATAATATCATCAACTATCACTTTATTCTCTACCCCTTCACGCACTCCATAAAAATATAAAAGCGTCTCACGCTCAAAACTCAACGCTAGACGTACTGCTGCATTTACATTTTGAATATTATTCATATGAGGCAGCGCCTTTTCCCGTCCTATAAAAAATGCCGACTGCACATACGCCCTCATATACTCTGACACATCCGCCCATCCCTCATACTCCTCCTCCCCAATTGATTCCTTTAGCTTAGTAAACATCTTCTCATGTACTAACTCACGCTCGCCTAATTTAAAAAAAAGCTCAGAAAATTCCTTATTATCCTTAAATTTATCTGCTAATTCATTATAATACTCTGCCCCTAATCTCTCTGTGCGAATCGCCATCTCTACTACCTCTAATGCGTTAAAACCTTCCATTATTATATGCCTCCTATTCCTTTTTTAATTTTTCCTCAAGCATCCTATTATTTCTTAATACATCTCCTGCATCTTCACCAACTATCTCCCAACTGTAATCCCCATCGTAGTCCCTCTTTAATTTTATCTTAACAGGTTTTAATGGGTGCGTTTTTATAATATTTTTATCCTTATTATAAACAAATTTAGTCTGTTTTTCCTGTTCTGCATCACATTGCTTGCTGCTCCCGCATCTATTGCAAGGTATTAATATTACAAATGACATTATTATTAACACAGCTATTATATTACGCATATCCTAATCCTTATAACGATTTGTAATCGGCATCCTGCGGTCTCTGCCAAATGCCTTGCGAGTTATCTTTATCCCAGGAGGCGATTGTCTCCTCTTATATTCTGATTTATTGACCATTCCAATTACCTTTTTTACTGTTTCATTATCCATACCATTTGATACAAGCTCTTCCAAACTACAATCCTTCTCTATAAATGCCTCAAGCACTAAATCAAGTTCATCATATGGAGGGAGTGAATCAGAGTCTTTTTGATTTAATTTAAGTTCAGCAGTCGGCTCTTTAACCAGCACATTTTGTGGGATAATCTCAACTCCATCTCTCTCATTTAACCATCTGCATAAACGATAAATAAACGTCTTTGGTACGTCCTTTATCACTGCAAATCCTCCTGCCATATCGCCGTAAAGTGTTGCATATCCGACAGACATCTCTGATTTATTGCCTGTTGTAAGCACTAATGACCCAAATTTATTTGAATAAGCCATCATCAGATTACCCCTGATTCGAGCCTGTAGGTTTTCCTCTGTAGTATCTGTAAGTTTATTAGCAAATATATAACGCAAACTGTAAATATAATCCTCAAATATCTCATTAATCCCTATTGTAAATACCTCTATGCCAAGATTTTTTGCAAGACTTTTCACATCTGCAATAGATTCCTTTGATGTGTATTTTGAAGGCATAAAAAGCCCCTTTACACAGTCTCTGCCAATGGCTTCCACTGCTATTGCTGCTACTACTGAAGAATCAATCCCTCCGCTTAGTCCTATTATCACAGAACTAAAACCATTCTTTTTTATATAATCTCTTGTTCCAAGCACTAAAGCCTCAAAGACCTCTTCTTCTACCGATATTTTTTTAGGCTCTGAATATGTAATTGACTGCCTTGATTTATAGGATTTATCGTGTATAAATATATTTTTTGCCTCAAAATCCCATTTTTTATGTCCGCCTCTTATCTCTGCCCTGCGTCTTGGGTCATGAAGCCTTGACAGCCTGTCAATTTTTAGATCAACAGTCAACAATTCTTCTTTAAATGCCTTGCCCCTGTATAATATCTCTCCACTTTGATCTATTATAAGACTCCTGCCGTCAAATACAAGTTCATCCTGACCTCCAACTGTATTAACATAAGCTAATACCGCAGAATTATCAGATGCCCTTGTGCTTAACATAGTTTCTTTAAATTGAGCCTTATTTATAGCATATGGAGAGGCATTTATATTGATTATTAGTTCAGCCCCAAGCAGAGACTGCTTATACGCAGGACCTGACGGAAACCAAATATCTTCACATATATTTACCCCAACCGTTACCCCGCCTATACTATAAACAGGTATAACTCTGCCTGTCTGAAAATATCTCATTTCATCAAATACACCATAATTCGGCAGAAATATCTTATGATAAATATCTATAATCTCATTTTTATAAATCACGGCAAGGGCATTATAAATATCATCCTTCCTATCCACAAATCCTACTATTACAACAATATCACCTGCATATTTCCTTATCTCATTAAGGGCTTCTATATTTTCATCAATAAATCTTGACTTCATCAGCAAGTCTTCAGGTGGATAACCGCTTATGCACATCTCTGGAAAGGCGATTATATCAACATCCAACTCCATTGCCTTATTGATATAATCAATGATCTTATTAGTATTACCCCTGATATCACCAACTGTGGGATTTATCTGCGCAAGCGTTAGTCTTAATCTCTTCATGATGTATTATAACTAAAATACTAAAAAAATATAAAGAATGAGGGCTCTGCCCTCAAACTCCCGCAAAGGGATTTTAAAACGGGTCTGAGACCCTCCCTTTGAACCCATTAATTCGTGCAATAATAGTTATATTGTCGCTTCTTCCTAATAAATAACCTGCCGTTACTATTGGAACAAAAGGAACTAGTGATAATGAACTTAATCTTTTGTAAAATTTATTTTTCAAGTTAGAACCCTGTTTAAATAACCTCAAAAAACTCTCTAAATACCATAATGGAGATATAGTTTGATAAGACACCATCACCTCAAACCCGCTGCGCATTAGCAGCGTTTTCACAGTGTCAGGAGAGAAAAAATTGCAATGATACGGCAGTATCCAAGACCATCTGGTATCAAAGATATACCTTCCAATGCAGTTTATATTTGGAACTACTACAATCAAAACCCCATCAGCGCTCATTAAACGACTGATCTTCTCTAATGTATTATATGGATTTTCAATATGTTCTAATATATGTCTAAGTAAAACTACGTCAAATTTTTTATCGGTTTCAAAATCTTCAATAAATGAATTGCTGATATTTATTCCATATTTGTCCTTGGCAATCTCCCCGCGCTCTACTGATGGTTCAAGCCCCATTACTTCAAAGCCTTTTTCTTTCCAAAGATTCGTAATCCATCCTGTTGCACACCCAATATCTATAAGAGAGTGACGACCAGAGCCTAAAATCCTTCTTACCTTTGATATTTCTTTTTTGATTATCAGGTTAATATATAGGTTTTGAAGAAGGGTATTATTAAAGAAATTAGCATCATCAACACTTGTCATCTTTCTGTCTTGTAGTTTTTCTATGAATACTGGTCTTGAAAATAGAAATCCGCAGTGCTGACATCTAAATATCTCTGTTTTATTATTATTAAGTGTATATACATACTCAACATCTTGTGTATTAGATTTACAGACAGGACAAATATATGATTGTTCAGTGATTTTATAATGATTTCTTATTAACATTATTTATTTAGCAATCAACCCTTTGCAATAATTATCAATCCTATCAACAATATCTAAAACCTCTGGGGATGCAGCAAATATTTCTTTGAATTTTTCAACAATCTCGCCCTTTTCGTATTCATGGACAATATTGTTTCTTAATTCCTTTATCTCTCTAAATCTATCCGTAGATGTTATTAAACCCCTTTTTTCTGCCCTATTAACTACGTCAATCATCGTTCCTTTTTCTTCAAATTCAACCTTATCTATAGCCCTAAAGACCTTTGATATAATTATATCTACAACTCGCGCAAATCTTGATGCCAAAGCCTCAAGATTATCAAGTTCTTGCTCTGAATATCCTTGTTTTATGCCAATATCCTTACAAATATTAAAGGAACGGTTAAACCAATAAACCGCATCTGTCATCAAATCTAAGATTTCTTTGAGATTTTGCAGATAAGCATTCACAGTTTTACTCCTTCCTCAAGAGCTATCTTAACAAAAGGAATATTAACATCATTTGCAACGATTATATCAATCTTCTGTTCCCCAATGCTATCATAAAGCAAAGTCAATAACTTTCTCTTTTCAACATTTCCGATCTTGCTTGAAAGTATGAGAAGATCAATATCTCCACCTTTTTTTTCATCATAAGCCCTTGAACCAAATAGATAAACCAAGGCATCTGCATCAAATCTTTTTATACTTTCTTTAATTGCAGTTATCTCGTTATCTTTAAGTCTCATTTAACTGAAGCTATTTTTTCTTAATTCCGATGCCGTTGACAAGCGATAAGGCGTATCTATCATGATTAAATGGATGCGCGTTTGGAAACCTCGCAAAAATCCATCCATCAAATAATTGTGTGCCTCCGTCAGTAATAGTAACCTTTACTGCAGGATTATTTGGTTTATTAGAGGCTGATGTTATGGTAATGGAATCTATGCGAAAATCTGGAAGAAATTGATTTACAGTAATATTTAGATTTGTTTGGGGTATTTTATATTGATTTCCTACTGCTATCTCAACATCACTCATTTTCTTGTCTTTTTTATCAATTACTTGAAGTTTAACACCGCTCCAGCTTTTTTTGACCTCATCAGGGACTACAATAGTGTATTGATGTTTCTTTGCATCTGAAGATTCTGTGGGGGCAGGTTGTGGATGAACTTCTGCTGCCTGCTGATTCTGCGTTGGTTCTGGAGTTATATGTGCAGGTTCTGCTGCTTTTTCTATTAATTTAGAGGTCTCTATAGGTATCTCTGATTTAGGTTCTTTTTTATCCTTACATCCGCTCAATCCGCCCAAAACAAAAACAGTAACAAAAATAGAAACTAATATTACAAATTTATACCCTAATTTTTTCATTTATATCATCCTTTAGATTGTTTATTTAATTGAAACATTTTCAGAGTTTTTATGATATAATATTTTCATAATAAAGTCAATAAAATAGCACAGGGAAATCAATGTCAGAGACTAAGGCAACGCTCATAAAAAATTATGATACCCAAAAACTCCTGAACTCAATCCTGCATATATCACTTGAACCATTATCTCTTAAAGAACAATTAGAGCGAATCCTCAGTTTAATCCTCTCCGTACATTGGCTGGCACTTGAACAAAAAGGCTCAATATTTCTTGTAGAAGATGAACCTGATGTACTTATCATGAAGGCTCAACTTGGACTAGCAGTCCCCCTGCTTACAAAATGCGCAAGGCTTCCATTTGGCATGTGTCTTTGCGGACAGGCTGCGCTTACAAAGACAATTGTCTTTACTAATTACATTACAGACCTTCACAATATAGGTTATCCAGAGATGCACGAACATGGTCATTACTGTATCCCAATCTTGATTGGGGATAAGGTAGTAGGGGTGATTAATCTATATGTTAAGGAAGGTCATGTCAAAGATGAGGTTGAGATTAATTTTCTTTCTGCTGCTGCAAAGGTTATTGCAAGTATCACCATAAAAAAACTTGCGGATGATAAACTGCAGGAATATACAAAAAAACTTGAAGACGCAGCAGCATCGCTTACGCAAAGCAATGATGAGATAAAATCACTTACGCATATAATCTCTCATGACCTGCGCGGACCAATGGTAAATCTCAGCGGATTTTCCTCTGAATTAAAAAATGCCCTGGCCGAAACTTATACTATCTTTGATAATAATAAAAAATGTTTCTCTGAAGATAATCTTAAAGTCATTAATACTTTAAAACAAGATGTAGATGAGGCTATTAAATTTATTGAATCCTCTACTAATAGAATAAATAACCTTGCAAACTCAGTGCTTAAACTCTGCCGTTTAGGACGGCAGGAGTTGATTTTTGAACAAATAGATATGAATATCCTTGTTCAAAATTTAATAAACTCACAAAGATGGCAGTTAAATAAAAATAATACAAAGATAATAGTCTCTGACCTTCCAGTTATAACTGCTGATAAGACATCAATAGAGTTGACCATGGAAAACCTCATTGATAATGCCATAAAATATCTTGACCCAAACCGTTCAGGAATCATAGAAATATCTGCATCTCCATATAAAGATGTGTATCTATTTAATGTCAAAGATAATGGCAGGGGTATTGCAGTAGATTCTATGGATAAGGTGTTTAAGATGTTTAAACGCGCAGGTTCTTCTGATGTCCCAGGCGAGGGCGTTGGTTTAGCATTTGTAAAGACAATAATTGCTCGTCATGGCGGTCATATTTGGTGTGAATCGCAATATGGCACAGGTTGTATCTTTAGTTTTACTATCCCCTATACCCTCCCCTCTTGAAATCAATGGACTCAAGTGAAATTGGCGAAAGAATTGCTTATTATGCGGAGAGTTTTATCGGCACGCCATATGATACAAACTCTCTCGGAGCTTATGTTACAAATAAGGTCATAATCTATGACAGCGCAATTGACTGCATGTATCATGTATTTAGATCTGTAGAACTTGCTATGGCCGATAGTTATAATAGTCCAGTAGAACTTGCCCTTGAAAAGCGATTTTTAACACATGGGATTTTAGATAATCTTGGAAGAGTGGTTAATTACGATGAGAGATTTCAATACGCTGAGGATATGATTTATAGTTGTAAATGGGGGGTTAATATTACAGGACAATTGTCTGTTTCAACCATTAAAATTAAAGGTGATAGAGGAATAGACAACGTTGAAATAATTGAGCGTGAAAAGATACCCAAGATAATAGATAATCTAAGAAGCGGGGATATAATATATTTTGTAAAGTCAGTAGAAAAAAGGGTAGTTGGTGAGATAATTGGACACTTAGGGATAATAAAAAAAGAAGGGGGACAAGCATTCCTGATTCATGCAAGCGGGAAAAAAAACATTAATGTTGGCGGAGAGGTTAAAAAGGTATCATTCGTAGAATATTGTGCTCAAATGGCTTTTATTGGAATTAATGTGACGAGGTTTTTGTAATATTCAATATATGTTCTTGTTTATGCTCTTGTTCTTGTTCTTGTTCTTGATTTGGCATACCCTTTGCGGATAGTTTCATAAACCCTTTCCAATTAAGTGATTGTTTTTATTGATGTGCTAAAAACATTTTCATTCGTTATGAGAAAAATCGGATAAAATTTATTAATGTGTTTGATGTAATTTTTTAATAAATGAGAATAAAAAGAACACAATTCAGTCAAAAAATACATCTGAGCTAAACAGATTAAAACCAAATATCCAAAACTTTGACTTATTTATTTGAATAAATCTTCAACTGTAAACATAATTAGTTACTACCTCACCTTTAATGATAATCTTATACTGCTGCCCCTTAAAGATATACAAATTATGTATATAAAGGAATATAAAATTGAATCTTCCAATATAT
>JADFXP010000033.1 GCA_015233465.1 Candidatus Magnetominusculus dajiuhuensis | reverse complement strand
TCTTGGGGCTAATTTGTGAAAATGATGCTTATCCAGCAATGGATATGGCGGGATTAAATCGTCTTACCCTAAATCCTAATTTTAGATTTATATCACTACGCTGTCTCGGAGGCACAAACTTAGTTTGGATAGCTGATGCGCTCGCAAGAGGCATTGACGGCGTATATCTGATTGGCTGTAAGCATGGAGATGACTATCAGTGTCACTTTGTAAAGGGCTCTCAGGTAGCAAGTGAAAGACTTGGAAAGATTCAGGAGACCTTGAGCAGATTAAGCCTTGAATCAACAAGGGTTGAGCAGATTCAGTTATCAATCAGCGATTGGGATAAGCTGCCAGATCTGTTAAATACGTTTTCAAATAAACTCAAGGATATGGGGCCAAATCCTTATAAGGGATTTTAAATAACAGTTATTGTAGGGGCAGACCTATGTGTCTGCCTCTATAGATAATGTAAATGAATAAGATATTTTAAGATATAGAATAATATTATAAATGGAGGTATGAGATGGCAGAAGATATGGTTTTAACTCCGGATTTAAATTTTATTCGAGAGTTAAAGAATTCAGGGGCAGAGACCCTGAAGAAGTGTTATCAATGTGCGACATGCTCTGTTGTATGTGATATCTCAGGCGATAAAGAACCATTTCCGAGAAAACAGATGCACATGGCGCAATGGGGTTTAAAGGACGAATTATTAAAGGACGCAAATATCTGGCTCTGTCATAATTGTAATGACTGCTCGAAAAATTGTCCGCGAGGGGCAGCGCCTGCGGATGTTTTAGCAACCTTGAGAAAGGCTGTTATAAGGGAAAATGCCTTTCCTCCAATATTAGGCGGGCTAGGTGACAGCAAACCTTTGAACATACTTATTGCCCTGCTTATCCCTGTGATTTTATTGACCGTAGTGTTTTTAAGGGGGCATTTTGGGATACCAGAAGGGGATATAGTTTATTCAAAATTATTTCCACTTCTAAAGATTGATATTCTCTTTACAACAACTTTTGTGCTTGCAGCTATATTTTTTGCAATAAGCATAATAAACTTCTGGAAAAACATCAATAAAGAGCCTGAGAAATTAAGGGCATCTGACAAAAAATTGATACCAGCCCTTATTGAGACCTTGATAGAGTTTGCAACACATAAGAAATTTAACAAATGCGGGGAAAGTAAAAATAGATTCCTTGGCCATCTGTTAGTAGTTATAGGATTTGTATTACTAGCTATTGTCACAAACTGGTCGTTAGTTACACAGGATATCTTGGATTGGAAATCTCCTTTTGTATTAGATGATCATGCTATGGAGATATTCGGATCATTTGCAATTGCAAAGATATATTTCATCTTGTTTAAATTAACAGCTAATATTGGCGCAATTTCATTATTATTAGGGGTTGGATTGTTAATCCTAAATCGTCTCAAAGAAAGAAGTTATACATCATTAACTTCATCATTTGATTGGACACTTTTAGGGATTGTATTAACAGTATGTGTAACTGGAATACTCGCTGAATTTACAAGGATAGCAAACATTCCTAATATTGCTTATCCAATATATTTTATACATCTGGTTACAGTATTTTATGTTATAGCATATTTACCATATTCAAAACTTGCGCATATGGTTTATAGATTAACAGCAATTACATATGCTAAGATGGCAAATATTGATTAATTAATATGTTATATTTTCTCGGGCTGAATAAATTAGCCCGAGAAAATTTATTTTGTTTAATAACCTTCTGCGATTTATATTAATCTAATCTTGATAAAAACAAATGCCCAATAAAACAAGACGAAATAATTATGCGTTTATTGACAGTCAGAACTTAAATCTTGGTTATACGAGGTTTTTATAATGGGTTTCAAAGGGACGAGTCCCTTTGCGGGGATTTTTAAGGGGCAGAGCCACTTAAAGGGTAATTTAAATCTAAATCGGTAAAATAAGAAAGAGAGGCATTCCCGCGGGACAAAACCCTTTGGTAGTCCTCTCATCATGATTAAGTATATACTCTAATATATATAACATAATATTTATGTTATATCATAATATAAAATAACTTATGAATTATTATATTCTTAAAATCATGGAGGTATAAAGATGCTTGAAAATATTAAATGGCTTGAACATGATACCTTTAGAATCGCAGGAAAAAAATTAATCTATCTTGACCCATTTAAGATAAAAAACCCTGAAGCTGCAGATATAATATTTTGTTCACATAGTCATCATGACCATTGCTCGCCAGAAGACATTGCTAAACTTATAGGCAAAAATACCATTATTGTAGCCCCTGAAGACTGCTTAAAGACCTTAAAGATTAATTCTCTAAAGACTGTAAAGGAAATAAAGACTATTAAACCTGGAGATACCATTGAGATTGACGGGATTATTGTAAGGGCAGTTCCAGCATATAATACAAATAAACAATTTCATCCTAAAACAAATCAATGGGTTGGATACATAATAACTATTGATGATAATACGATTTATTTTGCAGGAGACACTGATTATATCCCTGAGATGAAGGGATTTAAAGGGATTGATATAGCAATGCTTCCAGTAAGCGGCACATATGTAATGACAGCAGAAGAGGCTGCAAATGCAGCCATTGATATCTCTCCAAAGATTGCAATCCCAATGCACTATGGAAGTTTAGTTGGTACTAAGGCAGATGCAGAGAGGTTTGCAACATTACTAAAAGGCAAGATTCCAGTTAAAATCCTATGAATGCAGCTGATATAGAGTTAATACTTGAAGGACTGGGCAAGAGATATATAGACCCCAAGACTGAGTTGATTCATAGAAATCCCTATGAACTTCTTATAGCAACTATTCTGTCAGCGCAGTGTACTGATGTCAGGGTTAATAAGGTTACGCCTGAATTATTTAGTAAATATATAGATGTTTCAGGGTTTGCAAATGCTGATCAAGGGATTTTAGAGCGAGACATTAAATCAACGGGATTTTTTAGAAATAAGGCGCGAATGATAATTGCATGCTCTAAAAAATTAATCAGCGATTATAACGGAACAGTTCCAGATGATATGGATAAATTAGTTACGCTTCCCGGAGTTGGAAGAAAGACTGCAAGCGTAATATTAGCAGCGGGATTTGGAATTCCAGCAATTGCTGTAGATACACATGTAATAAGGCTAAGTAATAGGATTGGTTTAGTTAAAGTCAAAGACCCAGAGAAGATAGAGCAAAGGTTGAAAGAACTGATTCCACAGGATAAATGGATATTTTTTTCGATGTCAATAGTACTGCATGGCAGACAAATATGTAAGGCAAGAAAGCCCTTATGTGCAGATTGTATAATCGTTAAGCTATGCAATTATGGGTTCAAAGGGAGGGTCCCGGACCCGTTCAAAAATCCCTTTGCGGGTGCTTGAGGACAGGGTCGTAGACCCGTTATACAAACCCTCATGCTTTTAAATGGCGCAGAATAGAACTCTAATCACAAATATAGCCAGCCTCATAAATCAAGAGCAGGGTGTAATCAAGAAAGACCATGGAGGGCATATTAGGGTCTGCCTTGTATATCCAAATACCTATGGAATTGGCATGTCTAATCTTGGTTTTAGGATTGTATATTTTCTGCTTAATGATATGATAGATGTGGTATGTGAGAGGACGTTTTTACCTGAAAATATATCTGATTATAAAAGGACAAACACTGAAATCTTTAGTTATGAATCGGCAACTGCGCTCTCTAATTTTGATATAATAGCGTTTTCAGTATCCTTTGAAAATGACTTTCCGAATATTGTAAAAATCCTTGATCTTGCAAATATTCCTCTATATTCTGCAAATAGAAATCACCATCATCCATTGATAATAATGGGTGGTGCGTGCTGTTATCTTAATCCAGAGCCTGTGGCAGATTTTTTTGATATTTGTTTTGTAGGAGAGGCAGAGGGGATGATGTCCAATTTTATAGAGATCTTTAAAAAAAGTAACAGTAAGGATGAGTTATTTAATTATATTAAAGATACAAAGGGCATATATATTCCGTCAATAAATGAGAAAAAAGTAGAGGGATGTTTTATAGAAGATATTGATAAGCTGAAATTTTTCCCGCAGCTAATAACCCCTAATACTGAGTTTTCAAATATGTATCTGGTAGAGGCGCAAAGGGGATGTCCGTGGAGGTGCAGATTTTGTGCTATAAGCGCGATATATAGCGATAAAAGAAAGCGGGGACTCACGTCTATTCAAACAGAGATTGAAAAGGCATCAAAATATTCTAAGAGGATTGGAATAATAGGACCATCTCTTACGGAATATCCTCATATTATGGAGATATTGGGGATTGAAGGAGTTGAATTTTCAATTACATCTCTAAGGGCAAATAGTCGCGCAATTGAGATAATCTCAAAGATTAACAAAAACAGCGTTTCAATAGCGATAGAATCTGCCTCAGAAAAATTGAGGATGGCAATAAATAAACGCCTAAAAACTGAGGATATAATGGAGACTTGCAGACAGATATTAAGGAGTGATAGAAGTACATTAAAGTTATATTTTATGATTGGGCTTCCGATGGAAACGGATGATGATGTTATGGGAATTGTTGAAATGGTTAAAGAGATAAGAAAGACCTCTAAAAAAGGAAGCATTGCCTTAACGGTCAGCGTATTTGTCCCAAAGCCGATAACACCGCTCCAGTGGCATTCAATGGAGAGATTAAATATTATAAAAAATAGACTAAAGATGATAAAACAGGGATTTAAGGCTGGAGATAATGTAAAGGTTACACATGATTCAATAAAAAATTCTTATATGCAGGGATTTTTTGCAAGGGGTGATAGGAGGGTTTCAAGGGCGCTTGAGCGAATGGTTAATAAAGATGATTGGATGCAGGCAGCCGATGAAGTTGGAATTAATGTGGATGAGTATATGTATCGCCAATTTGAGTTTGATGAAAAATTACCGTGGGATTTTTTGTATACTGATGAATATAAGGCTCATTTGATAAAGGAATATAATGAGTATATGGAAAAGGATTAACTTGAGAATTCCTTGAACCTTGCTATATTATAAAACTAAATAATAAAATAAATCTCGGAGAAACCGCAATGAACGACCCAGTAATCATCAAAGATTCTGAAATGACATTCCCGCATTTCACGCTTCTAAAGGCTTCCGCAGGTTCTGGTAAGACCTACACCTTAACTAAACGGTATGTTCAGTTTCTCCTTTCAAATAAGATAAAATTCAACAAACTCCCCTCCATCCTCGCCATTACATTTTCAAATAACGCAGCGAAGGAAATGAAGTCACGAATCCTTAAATGGCTCAAAGAGGTCAGCCTTAATAATATCGAGATGACCTCTGAACTTGCCTCTGTTCTCTCTATCCCTGAAAGTGAACTCTGCCAAAATGCTAATGACCTTATTGATGAAATTATCAACAATTATTCAGACTTTGGAGTTATGACCATTGACAGTTTTATGACATCTGTATTTAAGGCTTCTGCTATTGATCTTGATTTTCCCCCTGATTTTGAGATATTGATGAATAATGATTCAATCATTGAATATGCCTTTAATATCTTCCTCAGAAGGGTTAAACATGGAAGTGGAGAGGCAAGTCTGATGGAAGAGATTATTTATTCAATCGGACAAACCAAAAATACAAATAGTGCATTTCTATGGGAGCCTACAGGTGTTATCTTAGATGAAATCAAACAGCTCTATAAAAAACTTAGCCCAAACACATTAGAGTTTACTGACCGTCTGCCAGATATGATTGATATCCAAAGGAAAATGACTAAACTCATCAATGAGATTGATCTAAAAATCGAAAGGTCTAATTCGGTTAGAAATCAAAAGTCTAAATATAATAAGTTTTTAGAGTTTATAAAAAATAATACCTTTGCAGATTTTGCTGGAGAGGAAGGTAAAACTCCCCCAATTAACAAGCCAAAAAACAAACTGGATATCGCCATTTATGATGAGATTATCTCAGACTGGAACAGTTTTAATCAACATATCCGCGCTTACACTGTGCTATTTTCAGAGACTTGGTATCTCCCATATTTAAAGGTTTTAAGGGAATTTAATCATGAAATAAATAAAGTAAAAAAGCAGCAGGAAAAGGTATTCATTGAAGATATTAACAGGGAATTATCTGATTATATAAACAGCGACAGGGTTCCAGATGTATATTTCAGGATAGGAGAGACAATCTATCACTATCTTATTGATGAATTTCAGGACACCTCCCCTCTTCAATGGCAAAATCTATTTCCCCTTATTGAAAATTCCCTTTCTGTTGGTGGAAGTCTGTTTTGCGTTGGCGATACAAAACAGGCTATATATGGATTTAGAGACGCAGACTACACAATCATGAAGTCTGCTGAGGAACAAAATCCATTTCCTTCATCAACTCATATGGTAAATGAGCTTGATATTAACTATAGAAGCAAGGGCAGGATTGTTGATTTTAGCCAATTATTGTTTAAAGGCTGCCTTAATAATGATAAATACGCAAACGCTGCGACACAAAGCGGGTTGACTGATTATATTCAGCGGCCTAAGACAGAAAATGAGGATATCGGACATATTGAGATTATATTATTAAATAGCGATGAATTTGACGAAGATGATGAGGAAAATTCTCAACAATTCCTCAAAACCATTGATCTTATTAATAGTCTCAAGGACAGAGGATATAATTACTCTGATATTGCAGTTTTGGCATCCAGAAATGAAGACGTTGTTCAAATTACAACTTGGCTCAATAAGGCTCGAATTCCCTTTGTCTCATACAGCAATCTTGATATAAGAAAACGTAAAATCACTGGTGAAATAATCTCACTCCTTAATTTTCTGGACTCTCCGCTTGATGATCTTTCATTTACAACTGTATGTATTGGAAGTATTATGTCTCAATCATTAAAAAATGATGATATTCTCACGTTTATATTTAAAAATAGAAGGAATGCCCCACTATATAAGGCATTTCAAAAGGAATATCCAGTAATATGGGATCAATATTTCTCTGAATTATTTACAAAATCAGGGTATCTGCCTCTTTACGACCTTGTAACAGAGATTTATAGGATATTTGAGTTATTTGACCGATTTATCACTGAAGAGGCGACTCTTATAAAGATACTTGAGGTCATTAAAACCCTTGAACAAACTGGCACAAATAGTTTAAGAGAATTCCTAACAAGCGCCCTAGATACTGATGCCAATGATACTAATTGGAATATTGATCTCCCTGAAGACAAAGACGCAGTAAAGGTCATGACTATTCACAAATCAAAAGGGCTTGGATTTGAGGTATGTATAATTATATTACGTGAAGAAAAAAAGGCAAGGACAATTAATTATTTAATTCAAAACTCCGATAATAAGCGCTCTCCAATCTTAAAGATAAATAAAAAAATCGCCGCATGCGACCCAGAACTTCAAAATTTATACGAAGAAGCGCTTTTAAAAGAGCGTGTAAACAGCTTAAATACTCTATACGTTGGACTCACGCGTCCAAAGGAAGAACTATACTTAATCGGCACAACTAGTGATAAAAAATATTTCCCCATTGATCTCCTGCCAATTAAGGAATATTGTGATACAGATATAGACACGATACATCGTACCCCTATAATCAAAGAACAAACCCAAACCGCAAAGATTCTTCATCAATATGTCCCATTAAAAACTGGAAACAGCAGTCAGATCAATCTAAATAGAACCCATGCACTAAGAGGTGAATTTATTCATAAGGTTCTCTCTTATATTGATTATGTAACCGATGATTTCTTTGATGACTTACTTGATAAAATTATAAATGATGTTAATACTGAAACTAATTCAAACTATAATCCATCTGAAATAGCTAATATACTTAAAAACTTTCTTAATAATAACACCGTTGCGCCATATTTTACACCTCAGCCAAATAGAATAGTCTTTAATGAAAAGGAATTCCTTGACAGCTCTGGGATTATCAATAGAATGGACAGGGTGATAATTGACAACAATACTGTAACTATATTAGATTATAAAACTGGCGGAAGTTTTGATAAATATCAATCTCAAATTGATAGATATATAAACATTCTCAAAGAATTATACCCAGATAAAAAAATCACTGGGAATGTTTTATATGTTGAAACTTTCTAAAGAATGTGGGCTCTGCCCTTCTATTTACGAATAACCACTAAAAAAAGTCACATAGAGGTAAGTCCCCTTGATTTCATATTGGAATGTAGGGGCAGCCCTTGTGGCTGCCCTTTTTGTGTTTAATCTATATGTAACAGACCTCTGCATAACTTAAGAAGAACAATAATAAATAATGATTTTGCAAATTTGTCTTTTAAAAAATGAGAATTACAAGAAACCATATAGTTATTTAGAGGTTTTTATAATGGGTTCAAAGGGACGAGTCCCTTTGCAGGGATTTTTAAGGGGCAGAGCCCCTTAAAGGACAGGTTGTGCAGAGATCTTTGTAATAAGGGTAACCACAAGGATTACCCCTACGAAATACGATTCTAAATAGAATTAACGAAATTACCTCTAAGAAAGCAACTTCATGTGAACTCATTGATAAATAAAACTATTGCTCAGTGGTAGCTCCAGCTTTCTTCTTTACCTTTGGTTTAGGGGTTAGAGAATCAAGTTTATCTTTAGCTGTAACAGCCTCATTGGACTTTGGAAATTTAGTTATTAACTGCTTAAATATTAATTTAGCAGTGCCAATATTCTGCTCCCCGCCTAATTGTATAAACGATAAACCTTGCTTTAAAAGCGCATCAGGTATTATCTTTGATTTAGGGAACTTTTTCAGCACCTCTTCATATTGAATAATAGCATCTTCATAACTTCCTTCTTTATAATAAGTATCTGCTATCATAAAATTTGAAAGCTCAGCATAAGCGCCTTTTGGTTCATCTTTTAATAATTTATATAATTTATCCCTCGCAGCCTTATAAAAACCTGCGTCACAATCCTTAGAGGCGCTTTCATATATAGACTTTGCAGAAGATTTCTTATTATTATCTGCAACGACTCCTTCTTCGTTATTATTATCTTTTTGATCAGGAGGAGTTGTTACCGCTGCAACAGTTGTGTCTTTTTTCTGAGATTTATTAACAGGAGTCTTGGATTGTGTGACAACTTGAGGCTGAGGAACTACTGCTTGAGTTTGAGTTGAGGCTTGCGGCTGTGTAGCTGCCTTAGCTTTAACGCTTGCATCAAGATTTCCAACGGTTAATTGCAGCTCTTTTACCATTGTTTCAAGCGTCCCTAACTGCGCCTTCATTACTTCCCTGTCTGCAGAAGTCTCTTTTATAGATAACCCTGTATTATACTTATTTTCATCTATACGACTGCTTATATGCTTAAATTCTTGACTTAACTTAGAGAACTTAGAATTAATGTCCGCTTGACTTTCCCGCAGGGCATTAACTGTTGTAACAGTAGACTCCTGACTTTCTAACTTTGAAAGTTTAGTGGTTGCGTCTTGTAACTTCGCATTGATAGTTGCAACTTGTGCCTTAAGGTTTTTCACATCATACTCTAAGGCATCCATGTTTCCAGTTAAACTGGCGCACGAACTTAAAAAAAAGATTGTCAGGGCTACTGTCATTAATCTCATATTTTATCTTACTCCTATTTTGATCCGCCTTTAGTTACTACAAAATGCACCCTTCTATTTTTAGACCAGCAAGACTCTGCATGTTCTGTACATACTTGAGCCTCTTTACCATAACTAAATGTGCTGATTTTATCCGTTGGAACTCCTAATGAAACTAAATAATCCTTTACAGACTTTGCCCTCTTATCACCCAAAGCCATATTATACTCTGAAGTGCCTCTTTCATCACAATGTCCCTCTGCTGAAATAGTAGCAGCAGTATTAGCTATCATATAATCTGAAGCAGCCTTTAATGTAGCCTTTGCATCAGACTTTATATCTGACTTATCATAGTCAAAATAAACATCAGTAAATGGCGTGCTGGTCTCTCCTTTAACAGCTTCATCTGTCTTAACATTTTTATTTTTATCCTTGTCTACATCAAGACCACGATTTCCACTATCATTGGTTTGCGGCAAAATTTCCTCTTTAGCAACCTCAGTTGCCGGTTTATCAGGTGCAGTCGCTTGCTTCTTTGCGCAGCCTAACATAAACATCATTAGTAAAATTACTGAAATAGTAAATATTTTTTTCATTACTAACCCCTCCTATGAATTATTATTATTTCAATGACCAAGAAGGACCAAAGGCCCTTATTTTATTTGGTGAAAGAACTTTTTGTCCTGTGCCGTCATTTCTTGTTATAAATACTGACTTATTTCCAAATCTATCTGATGTGAATACTACATATCTTCCATCAGGCGAGAAATATGGCTCCTCATTATTCCCCTCTGAGGTTAATTGTACCATATTTGTCCCATCTTTATTAATCATCATTACCTGAAACTTTCCACCTATTATAGCAGAATATACTATTTTTTCTCCACTATAAGAAAAATTTGGAGACGTATTATATGAACCGCTAAAAGTTACCCTTCTTTTATTATTTCCTTCTTTATCCATTATAAATATTTGAGGCGTAGAGTCCTGATCTGAGACATATACAATCTCTGAACCGCTTGATGATGTTGACGGAGATGTCTCAATATTATATGTTGAAGATAATGGTGATAAGGTTTTCGATTTAGTATTTAATCTATATATGTTTGATATGCCTTTTATAGAAGAAGAAATAAGCAGATTTTCTCCGTCAGGCGCAAAATCGCCTGTAATATTTGCAGCCTGTGATATCAATAATATTTCAGATTGAAGAGTTTTTAGATCAATTAAATTTATCCCCCATCTCTTTGACTTTTCAAAGGTATATGCTAAACTTAACCCATCAGGTGACCAGTGAGGCCTCATTACAATATTATCCCCATCCGTTACCTTCCTCACCCTCTCTCCATCCCAATCCATTATATATATATACTTTTTATTTGTATATCTATTACTTAAATCATCTGCCACAAATGCAATCTTAGTATCAAACACACCGCTTAATCCAGTGATACTTTCATATACTGAATTTGCTGCCTTATGAGATACAAGTCTTAATATGCTTTCCCTTGCTTGAAAACTCTTAGTCAAGATTCGTGTAGAAGAAAATACATCAAATACCGATATATTAACCTTTAGTACCTTGCCCATTGCTGTAGTAATTGTTTCAACCGTCCCCTTTACTACTAATTCCACGCCTAATGGCTTCCAATTTTGAGCGTCAAAGGACTGATTTGGTTTTTCAACAAATACAGATTTATCAAACTGCCTGAAAAACCCTGAATAATCTAAATCAGACCTTATTATATCCGCTACCTGTCTGCCTATATCTTCTCCTTCAAAATCAACTACAGCTATAGGAATCTGCCTTGCCCCTGGAGATGTTATATCTATATATACCTTTGCCTGTACTGTTACGCTGGAAAAACAAATTAATAAAACCATCAAAATTATTATTTTTTTCATCATTGACTAAACCTTATGCCAAGCTCCATTTCAAAAGGAGGCTTAGGGAGTGGATTGGATTTTATTACAGCATATCTTGCTTGTGAATCATAGAGAGAATCTCCAGATGACTTTTCAATTCGTATGTTTGAAATACTGCCATTTACGTCAACACTAAAGGATATTATCGCAAGCATTGACTTCTTGCCCATATCAGGATAAGACCAAAACTCCATAATATATTTTCTAACATTATCATAATATTGTTCGCCTTGAGCTTTCATCTGAGGAGAATTTATATCTGAATAAGCAGACTGAGTTTTTGTATCAGACTGAGTTTTTGTATTTACCGCAGTATCTGACAATCCCTTTCTAATACTTGCTAAAGAACGAAATTTTTGTAATTGTTCACTTTTCTTTGTCTCTATTGAATCATCAGAGGCCTGTTTCTTCTTTTTCAATGATTCCTTAAGCTGTGCAATTCTTTCTTCAGGGGTTATCTCTTTTTCCTTAACGACTTCCTTTGCTGGAGTTTTTTCCTTAACAATCTCTTTAAAGAGTTTTTTTTCTTCAATTGGGGCTTTCTCCTCAATTTTCTTTTGCTCTGGTTTAGGAGGGATCACAGGTTCGTTTTTTGCTGCAGGCAAGGGTTCTGGCGTTTTATTTATTGGGGCTGCCGGGGTTGAATTAACTTCAGCTGGAGTAACTATACTAACTATATACTCCTTAGGTTCAAAATACTGAATATTACGTTTAATTACAAGGGTAAATATAATTATTATAAACGAATGAAACAAAAGCGAGACAATTGTCGCTATGTGTAAACCAAATTCTTTCATTTTGTTAATTCTTTAGCTAAGGTCACCATTCCAATTTTATCTATACCTGCTGCTTTAATCTCACCCATAACCTCTGCAACCAATCCATACGACACATCCCCGTCTGCTTCCAAAAATACACTAGTATTTACTGTGCTTGATGCCTTTAATTTATCAAAGAGTTGAGGAAGAGTTACACCTTCTTTATTTAGATATATTTCATGATTTTTCTTAATAGTTACAGTAAAGCGGTCTTCATCTGATTTTATGGCAGCGCCTTTAGTCTTTGGAAGATTTATATCAAGACCCTGCTTCATCATTGGCGCAGTAACCATAAATATAATTAAAAGAACAAGCATTACATCTACAAAAGGCGTAATATTTATATCAGACAGCGATCCCCTTTCTCTATTTATCTTCATGAATTAGAACCGCCTCCTGAAGGTTTTTTTACGAAAAAGCCATAAAGGTCTTCAGAAAAATCTTCTGTTTCCATTATCAATTGCCTGCATCTACTCAAAAAATAATTGTATCCAATAACAGCTGGTATCGCAGCTAATAATCCTACAGCAGTTGTTATCAACGCTTCAGCTATACCAGGGGCTACTACACTAAGGGCAGCGCTTCCAGCAGTCCCAATTCCCCTAAAGGCATCCATTATTCCCCATACAGTACCAAATAATCCAATAAAAGGCGTTGTTGATCCTGTTGTTGCTAAAAAACTCAAATAATTTTCAAGCCTGCTGTTTTCAACATCTACATATCTCTTTAATGCGCGCCTTACATCATCTGAATCTGTGAGGTATTTATCTGAATAAACAGACCTAAATACCTTAGCATGTGTGCTTATTTCAAGAGACTTAGTCATCTTAAAAAGCCCTGAAAGGGATTTTTCTAATCTAAAAAAACGTATAAATTTATCATTTTCAGCTCTTACTACTGAGAAAAATCTCCATTTATAAAACATTATTGCCCAAGATATTACTGAAAATAATAACAAAACCGACAGTACGCATTTTACGATTATTCCAGCATGCAAGATTAACTCTAATCCAGAAAATTGCATAGTCTTTACCAACCTTTATGATACATATATTATTAATGCCATCTTTTTTATATATTATATATTGATTATTTTATCTCGTCAAGCACAACTGAAAATTATTTTTAAACTTAATCAACTAACTCAGCTATAAATTTTTCAAGCCGTTGCCTTATAGATGAAACACCATGCTTTTGAAGGAGAATAAGCGCATCAAGGCTGCCGGCAAATTTCAAGATAAACTCTCTTTTTTCTTTTATCAACTTTAATGAAAGAATCTTTTCTCTAAAATCCTTTAAATACAGAAGATAACTTCCAAGATTATCAGAATAAGTCCTATTAATAAACTCTTCAATCTGAATCCTTATCGTCCGCGCAAGCGCTGGACTTACCCCAGATGTCGAAACTGCTATATTTAAATATCCTCTTTGTATGGTTGAAGGAACTATAAATGAACAATACTCAGGCATATCTACAACATTGATCGGGCATCTGGCATCCCTAAAGACCTTTGAATTTAATTCTATGTCAGAAGTTGCAGTAATGGCTATAAATGCGCCGTCAAGGTCCCCGCTCTGATATGGTCTATTAATATAGGTAAATTTATTATCTTGTGCCAAAGATGTGAGTTCTGGAGTAAGTTCTGGACTAATAATTGTAAGGTCTGCCCCTGCCTCTATTAATTTAAGCGCCTTTCTATAACCAACAGTCCCTCCGCCAACGAGTACACATCGTCTATTTCTTAAATCAAGATAAACTGGATAATAGATCAATTTTTTAAAGATTTAAGCTCATTTCTTGCTTTATCAGTAATCTTTGTATCAGTTGATAACTCTGCTGCCTTCTTTAAATATTCCTTTGCCTCTGCTGGACTCTCTTTTTCAAGATAACTCAGCCCAGTATAATAATAAACATGTTGAATCCTCTCATAATCAGGATATTTATTTATAATATATTTAAACCGATTAATCGCGGAATCATATGAGCCTTTTTTATAATAAAAAAATCCAACATATTCTTCATGACTTGCTAAAACGTTTCTACACTGACTAACCCTTATTCTTATTATATCTGAATATGGATTTCTTGGATACAATTGTTCAAGTTTTTTAAATTCATCAATGGCCTTGCCTGCAGCAAAGTATTCTCTGTCCTGTCCCTCTATCTGATCAAAATAAGTGCATGCAATCTGAAATTGGCAATATACTGCGTTTTTATGACTTGGAAATAAACGAAGGAACTCACGATATTCCTCAATCGCTAGTTCTGGCTCTTCATCTAAGGCATATGTTTCAGCAATTTTTATTTGAGCTAAAGGGGCGTATTCTTTGGTTATATCTCTGTTTTTTACCTCAGTCAATAACTCGCGCGCCTCCTTATAATCTTTCTTTGCAACAAGCTCTAAAGCCTCTTTATAATACTCCTCTGTATTATATGGCGCTTTAACCTTTTTATTTGAACAAGATACTATAGCTGCGCTCATGAAACAAAGCGCTGTTATTACAATTAATATTTTAAACCATTTTATATTCATTTTATGTTCAATAAATTCATCCTTAATTTAGTAAATAGTATAGCATAGTAAAGATATATTTTTTCATAATTTTATATAATCTATCTTTTTTATTTGTATTTTTTTTAATCTATATTAATATGAATCTAAAATATATAATTATACTCACAGTGATTATTTTATTTTCAGCAAATATTCTAAGAGCTGAGGATACGGCTTTACCTAAAACAACTTCTACTATTGAAAAAAATCCTGATGAAACCGCTAAACCACCTGTATTTGACGAAGAAACTTTAAGACAAAAAGACCGCATTAGAATAAGTTCTCAAAAGGTTAAATCCCAGACAGGCACAATTTATATCTATAAATTCGGGCAGCCTGATAAAAGTGGAATCCTCTCATATGGCAAAAAATTTAACGCTGCAGGTGATCTCTCTGAAGAGGATTGGTTTGATTTTTCAGGAAAGATTTCAAGTAAATCAGTTCCTACATATGATAAAGACGGCAAAAAAATCGGCGAAGAATGGTTTGATGCCGCAAGTAAACTGGTTTACCGCGATATATACCGCTTTGGAAAAGACGGCAGAAGGTCTGAAGAAATATGGTATAATATAAACGGACAAGTTTCATATAAGGTTGTTTATAGTTATGATGACACAAAAAACAGCAATAAAAGAATCGGCTATAGAGGAGACGGCCGAAGGCTTTTTCAGATTGAATGCTCTGATAATCAAAAAGATATGTCTACCACATGTATATCAAGCAGCGGAACGTATTTCCAGCAATACGGCAACACCACTTTGGAACGATTATGGTTTAGCGCCTATGGGAGTATCTTTGGAAAAGAACTCTATCTGCATAACAGCAGCGGACAATTATCAGAATATGTGCTAAATGATACAACGGCTGATATTATAAAGCGAGTATTTAAATATGACGATAAAGGAAATATCCTTGAAGAAATAGTCTATAATAGAATTCAAGAACCTGTGCTTATGATTCGTTATACGTATGATTACATCAAGTAAATCTGGCATAAAAATTGCTTTATAACTTGTATGAAAGATAATGATATGGCAGCTAAAAAGGTAGAGACATTACAAACAAAGATCTCACAAACCCCAAGCACTGGATTATTTTATCTATTGTCTGAGGAATATTTGAGACTTGGTATGTTTGATGAAGCTGAAATCCTCTGTAAACAAGGGATAGAGCGTCATCCAGACTACATATGCGCCCATATATTATTAGGCAAGATATATATGGCTAAAAGGGAGTACAAAGAAGCTATTAAGGCATTTGAAGCAGTTATAAAACTAATGCCCTCAAACCTATATGCCTACAAAAAATTGACAGAAATCTATGCCTCTTTAGGGCAGAAGGATAAGGCAATTGATTTATATCTAAAGGCTCTGTCCTCTGGTACAGAGAAATCAAAGGTTAGCAAGAGATCAAGGGTATTTCTGCCGAAATCTGAAATGTTAAAGAAAGAGATTAAACCATGCGATTTTGAAAAACCTTCTGAAAATGAAGACCTTTTTAAGTTTATATTAGAATCTCTTGGACAGCCTTTTGATAACGAAAGATTCACTGATGATGGTTTTTTGACAAATTTTCAAGATATTAACGAAGAATTGACAACGCAAAATTTGCAAAGCAGTTATAAAATATCTGAAACAAATCAATCAACTGAAGTCAATTGTAAAGAAAATACTAAACTGAAAAAACTTGATAATATGCTTTTAAGTCTTAAAAGACGACAGCAGCAATTTTGCTTATCATAATGCCTTGCGGGTCAGGGAGGTCTGTGACCCTGTGAGTGCGCAGTTCCCAACGGTGTTATTTAATTATCTCTTTCCAAAATTAAGCCCGCCAAAAAATTGAATTATGATAAAATACCTCTATGTTTAAGATTAAACCTTTATTTATTATTATATTAGCTATTTTCTTTCTCTCTGCGAAATGTGCAGATTGTCTTGAAGAAGATTTTAAAGCAATTGTAACTGCTGATTCTATGGAACAAAATCCTTCAGATAACTCTTACTCTTTTGAAGGGAATGTAGTAATTATAAAGGATAATACTACAATTAAGGCTGACAAGGTAATATATTTTATTGATAATTCTAAGATATTGGCATTTGGAAATATTGATTATTTTGACAAAGATGTCAATATACATGGAAAATTTGCTGAGATTAATGTCAAGACTAAGCTTGGCGTTATTGAAGATGCAGATATTATGATAAAAAAAGGTGAATTTTACTTATCAGGCGATAAAGTAACCCGTGATTCAGAAAAAAAATACATTATTGAAAATGCAGCGTTTACATCCTGTAACAAAAATTCCCCTGATTGGTGTTTTTATGCAAAAAAAGCAGATGTAATACTTAATGACAGCTTAAAAATGACAGATGTCACATTTAGATTAAGCGGACTTACGGATATGTCTTTCCCTAAATATACTGTATCACTAAAAAATAGCGAGAGCGGTTTATTGATGCCTAAACTTGGCTATGACACATCTAAGGGATTTTATGGCAGCCTTCCATATTTTTTTGCTATCAGCGATAATCGCGATGCCACCATTTCAGTTGAAGATTATTCAGCCAGAGGCATAGGAGAGGCGCTTGAATATCGTTATATTGAACAAGGCGGGATTGAAGGAAATTGGAAACTGCATCACATATTTGACAAGGTCTACGACCGTGATTTTTATACTGTAATTGCGCAGCAGCAATTCTTTGGAAAGAGCGGTTTGTCTTCGGTTTTAAATATAGATTATGTAAATGACAGTTCCTATTATAAAGAATACAATGAAGGATTTGATCTATTTACAAAGAGATATGCGTTTTCAAGCGGGGATTTTTCTTATGATTACGGCAAGACAAGGACATATTTATCTTCTGAATACTGGATAGATCTCAAGCAATATGACGCAAATGTATACCAGAAGATTCCAGAGTTGGGATTTGTTGTTAATCCAGTAACAGTTGGTCCAGCATTATTTTCAATGTCAACTACTGTTACAAATTTTGTATCCTTTAGCAGTTCAAGCGTTAATAGAATGACTATGTCGCCAAGTTTCAGCAATTCATTTGGGGACAGCATAAAGTTCACGCAAAATATTGGAATGATAAGCGCCCTATATTCTAATACCTTAAACAAAAATGATAATAATAATCTTTTTTATTCTCCATGGTACTCTGCAAGGGCTAATTTTTCATTAATGAAAAGCTATGGCGATATAATTCATATAGTAGAGCCGACACTAAGTTATAACTACACTATGAATGATAATAAGGCAGCAGTATTTGATTCATTTGAACTTTTAAAAAAAATGTCTACTGTAGAATTTTCGCTTATCAACCAATTCATTGACAGTAAAGGATTATTTATGCTGTTTGCCTTATCAACTCCTTATGATTTGAATAATAATACCACTCCATTTAGTCCATTTAAACTATCTGCGTTTATTGACAGGACAATAAATTTTAAGGCGGATATGTCTTTGGATTACTATACAGGGGATTTAATGAGCGCAAATTCACAGGTGAAGATTCCACTAAATATCTTTGATTTATACGTAGGAGAGAGGTTTAATAGGGTCAATGATATAATATTTTTATCATCTGGGATTGGGTTTAATCTAATCAAGAGCTTAAGGATTGAAACTAAGGCTTGGTATGATATTAAGAATAATAATCTTGATTATATTGAAGTGGATACCAAGTTTTCAACAAATTGTATGAGTATAAGTATGCTTGTCCGTACTGTTTCAGATAAATATACGATAATGTTTGAATTTGGATTAAAAGGCCTTGGTTCATTTAAGATTTAACGATGAATTATTGACAAAATAAACTTATCAAATATAAAATATAATTTAACTAAAAGTAGTTAAGAAGTTAATTTATATAGACTTTACAGAAGATATTCTGATAATCTAATAAAATATGATGATGCTGAAAAAGGGATTAAAGAGGATTAGTTGAATAATATTAACGATAAAATTGAGTTATTAGTAGTCAAAGCAAAGGCGTTAAAAGCAGAAAGAGATCGTTTAGTTGCTAATGTGAATTTTTTAGAAGAACAAATTGAAACTAAAAATAAGGAGATAGATGATTTGGTCAAAGAAAAGACAAAGGCTGCTAAATACGTTGAAAATTTGATCAGTCAAATTGAATCGCTGGGCATATAGGTCGTGGGACTACTCCCATTAAGTCGTAGGACGATTCCTATTATAAAACTATGGATGCAATAGAGATAGAAATACTTGGACAAAAATACACCCTAAAGGGTGAGGCTGACAAGGAACATATTAAAAAATTAGCTGAATTTTTAAACATTAAAATCAGCGAGGTGTTAAACGCTTCCCCTAGGGTAGCTCCGATTAAGGCAGTAATACTTGCAGCATTGAGCATTTCAGATGATCTATTTAAGTTAAAAGAAGAAAATGTTAAAATAACCACTAATACTGAAGAACTTGAGCGAATACTGGATAAAAACTAAATGAAAGTCAAAATATATACAAAGCTAAAAGAAAGCGTGTTAGACCCGCAAGGGCAGGCAGTAACAGGCGGACTAAAGAACCTTGGATTTAATACTATCAAGAGCGTAAGGATTGGAAAGGTCATTGATATAGTATTAGATGATATGTCCGCCTTAGAAGCTCAATCACAGATCAAGAAGATGTGCGAACAGCTTTTAGCGAACACGGTAATAGAGGATTACAATTTCACATTTGAGATAGAGGGAAAGTCCTATTCTTTTTAAATGGGTGAAGGGGGCGAGCCTCCTTCTGGGAGTTTGAGGGTGAAACCCTCAAGAGAGGGTAAATATAAATGTATGGAGTAGTAGTCTTTCCTGGAAGCAACTGTGATCATGATTGTTATCATGTAATAAAGCATGTGACAAAGAAGCCCGCGCAATTTATCTGGCACAAGCAAGACAGTATTGATAAAAACATAAAGACTATAATCTTGCCAGGTGGATTTTCTTATGGTGATTATTTAAGATCTGGCGCATTAGCGCAGTTTTCTCCAATAATAAAGGCGGTAAAGAAATTTGCGCAATCTGGGGGTCTTGTTATAGGGATATGCAATGGATTTCAGATTTTATGTGAGGCGCATATGCTGCCCGGGGTATTAATGAGAAACAAAAGCCTAAAATTTATCTGTAAAAACCTGCCTCTCAAGGTTGTTAATAATAAACTTCCATTTACTAAGGGTTATAAAGAAAATCAAGTAATAACCTTGCCAATAGCCCATGCAGACGGCAATTATTATGCAGAAAAAGAAACTATAGCAGAACTTGAAAAGTATAATCAGATAGTATTTAGATACTGCAGCCCAGATGGTGAAATAACAGATCAATTTAATCCAAATGGTTCAATAGGAAATATTGCAGGCATAACAAATAGAGATGGAAATGTATTGGGAATGATGCCGCATCCAGAGCGATGCGCTGAAGAACTGCTTGGCAATACAGATGGTAAGATTATATTTGAATCCCTTGGAAACAACTAATCATTTTTTAATAATCGAATATTAATTTAAGGAGAATAATCATGGATAAAGATTTTTTTGATGAATTTAAGAAGGTGCCGTTAAAGGGTCAAAAGGGTGCGCTTGTTGCGATAATAGTCCTTGTTGTAGTAGTACTGATAATTTCATTTAATCCATTTGTACAGGTCGGAGCAGGAGAGCGCGGTGTTGTATTGAAATTTGGAGCAGTTGAAAATTTGGTGCTTGATGAAGGACTGCATTTTATAATTCCATTTATGGAAAGGGTTATAAAGATGAACGTTCAGATTCAAAAGGATTTAACAGAGGGAGCCGCATCCTCAAAAGACCTCCAAGAGGTGAGCGCTACAGTAGCCTTAAACTATCATATTCAGCCTGACAAGGCTCATTTAATATATCAAGATATAGGGGTATATTTTAAAGAAAGAGTAATAGACCCTGCAATACAAGAGATTTTAAAGGCTGTAACCGCAAGATATACAGCAGAAGAACTGATAACCAAAAGACCAGAGGTTAGTGAAGCAATGAAACTAGGTCTAAAGGAAAGACTGACTAAACATAATATCTTGATTGACGACCTATCAATTGTGAATTTCAGTTTTTCAAAGATATTTATGGAGGCAATTGAGTCTAAACAGACTGCTGAACAGCTCGCATTAAAGGCAAGCAGGGATCTTGATAGAATAAAGATAGAGGCTGAACAAAAATTAACTACAGCAAGGGCAGAGGCAGAGGCTCTACGTTTGCAAAAACAAAATCTATCTGAAGACCTGATAAAACTTCGTCAGGTAGAGGCTACAATTACTGCTATAAATAAATGGAATGGAATTTTGCCAACTGTTACATCTGGTGCAATGCCATTTATTGACGTTAAAAGTTTGGGAAAATAACTGATTACTTATCTTATCCAAGATGGATACACTAAATCAAAGACTTAGAAACCTTCCATCGGTTGATGAGTTATTGAAGACCGAAACTGTCCAAAAATGGCAGGCGCAATATCCAAGAACTCTCATTGTCAAGGCTGTTAGAGATGGTCTTGACAATATAAGATCAGAGATAATTAAATCTCAACACTCAAATCTTTCTATAGGAAATATTACAGAAACTGCATATAAATTATTAATCAAATCAACAACTTATAATCTTAGACCAGTAATCAACGCAACAGGCACTGTAATACATACAAATCTTGGCAGAGCCCCATTAAGTCAAAGGTCAGTAGAACATATCATGACTATTGCACAAGGCTACTCCAATCTTGAATATGATTTAGCGGGCGGAATGCGCGGCAAACGTTATAGTCACATAAAAAATATCATCAAAGATATAACTGGGGCAGAGGATGCAATTGTAGTCAATAATAATGCAGCAGCAGTTTTATTATGTTTATCAACACTAGCCGCAGGAAGACAGACGATAGTTTCACGAGGGGAGCTTGTTGAGATAGGCGGATCATTTAGAATCCCTGATATACTAGCGCAAAGCGGTTCGATTTTAAGAGAAGTCGGCACAACAAACAAGACACGCATCAGTGATTATGAGTTTGCTATAAATGATAACACTGGATTATTTTTGAAGGTTCATAAGTCAAATTTTAAAACCATTGGTTTTACAGAGGAAGTACCAATTGAAGAGCTTGTAGAATTATCAAAAAAATATACCATCCCTGTGATGTATGACCTTGGCAGCGGCTGTTTTATAGATCTAAAACCATATGGAATACACACAGAACCGACTGTGCAGGAGATTATTGCAAACAATGTAGATGTCATAACTTTTAGCGGAGATAAACTGACTGGAGGTCCTCAAGGCGGGATAATTGCTGGTAAGACACAATATATCTCGCGCATTCAGAGCCATCCGCTTACACGCGCATTAAGGGTAGATAAGTTTACGCTAGCAGCCCTTGAATCTACGCTGATGGAGTATTCTGACATAGAGGATGCCTTAAAGAATATTCCAGTATTAAATATGCTTTTTACAAGCGCAAAGATTCTAAAGGAAAGGGCAGTAAAGATAAAAAAACTAATTAAAAAAGGACAACCAAACCTTGATATAGAGGTAATTAGCGACTCTTCAATGGCAGGCGGAGGGACACTGCCAGAACAAGAATTTCCAACCTTTGTTGTTTCAATTAAACCGTCAAATTTAAGTGTTAATGCCTTTGAAACTGCCCTCAGATTATCTGATTTAGCAATTATAGCTCGAATAAAAGATGATAGAATAATTTTAGATGCACGGACAATTTTAGATAATCAGATAAAGATAACTGCAGATTCAGTAATAAAAATTATAAATCAAGGAGGCTATAAATGAAAAAACCACGTATTTTAGTAAATTTATTTCATCCAGATATAAAAAAATCACGAGGTAATATTAAATTAATTAATTCAATTTCCGATATAAAAGGAATAACAATAAGGGATATTTATGCGTTATATCCTGATTTCAAGATTGATGTAAAGAAGGAGCAGGAGATTTTAGTAAATCATGATTTACTAGTATTTCAGCATCCGTTTTATTGGTATAGCTGTCCATCAATGTTTAAGGAATGGCAGGACAGGGTATTGGAACAAGGATTTGCATTTCCGCCCGGTGTTGGAGATGCCTTAAAAGGAAAACATTGGTTATCTGTTATCACAACTGGCGGGGCTCAAGAAGCCTATAGGTCAGGAGGATTTAACAATTATAGTATGAGCGAATTATTAAAACCTTTTCAACAGACAGCTAATCTATGCGGTTTAAAATGGCTGCCCCCATTTATTATACACGGAGTTTTACCACCTGGGATTGTTGGATATAAAATCATAAGCGACCCTGAAATAATTGAACTTGCTAAGGATTATCGAAAATTCATTGAAGATTATCAGATGTAAATTGAATATAAGTAACCTTATTGTAAATATTGTATTTTATTTGTTATGATTAATCTAAGATGAATGAAGAATTTAAAAGCGCAGGTATATTTTCACGAATAATCGCCAAGACTATAGACCTGATAATTACAATCGTTCTCACTCAATTTATACCGTCAGGTGGATTTTATATTGGTATTTTATATATCTTAGTAAGCGACAGTCTTTTTGATCAAAGAAGTATAGGGAAGAAATTTATTGGGCTAAAGGTGAGGTCTCGAAAACAAAACTATAACTTACATGTAAGAGATTCCATATTTAGAAACCTTACAATTGCCGTTGCAATATTTTGTAAAAAATTGCCATTATTTGGCTGGATATTTTTCTTGCTAATTATTTTTGTAGAATTAATTATAATGTTAGGGAATCGAAGACATATGCGAATTGGTGATGAACTTGCAAATACAGAGGTTATTGAATCGGACTAGGGATTATTAAAGGAGGATATATTTTATGTTTAACAGATTATTAGGATATTTTTCAAACGACTTGGCAATAGATCTTGGCACAGCCAATACATTAGTTTATGTAAAGGGCGCTGGGGTTGTCTGTAATGAGCCCTCAATGGTAGTTATGAGAAATGACACCAAAAAAGTTGTCGCTGTTGGTTTAGAAGCCAAGAGAATGCTTGGAAAAACACCTGCCAATATCTCAACCATTAGACCAATGAAGGATGGAGTCATTGCGGATTTTGAGGCAACTGGCGAGATGTTAAAGTATTTTATCCGTAAGGTTCATAAACGCCGCAGTTTTATCTCTCCGCGTGTAATTATTGGCGTGCCTTCAGATATTACGCTTGTAGAGCAGCGCGCAGTAAAAGAGGCAGCAGAAAGCGCAGGGGCGCGTGAGGTTTATTTAATTGAAGAGCCGATGGCTGCTGCAGTTGGCGTAGGACTTCCAGTTGGCGAGCCAAGAGGCAATATGATCGTTGACATTGGAGGCGGCACTACTGATGTTGCAGTTATTTCTTTAGATGGAGTAGTCTTTAGCAAGGCAGTCAGGGTTGGGGGAGACAAGATGGACGCTATTATCAGCGCTTATATTAAAAATCAATATAATTTCATGATTGGTGAAAAAACTGCTGAAGAAATAAAAATAGCAATTGGTTCAGCATATAAAACTGGAAGCACAGAATTGACAATTGAGGTAAACGGCAGAGATATGATCTCTGGTATACCAAAGCGCGTATCAATTAGAGAAGACGAGATCAGAGAGGTTCTGGCAGAACCTGTAAATATTATAATGAATGCTATAAAGGCAGCTCTTGAAAATACACCTCCAGAATTGGCTTCTGATATTGTTGATAATGGCATAGTGCTTGCTGGCGGTGGAGCGCTTTTAAGAGGTATTGATTTACTTATTAAACACGAGACTAGGCTTCCAGTGATTATCCCAGACGATCCAATACTTGCTGTAGTTAAAGGGGTTGGTTCTATGCTTGAGAATATTGAACTGCTTGGGAGAGTTGCTATAGATAATGCTCGCTAAAAAGTGGACTCAATATTTCGTATATATACTTTTTACTATTATTTTAATGACGTATCAAAACATAAAAGGGCCTTTAAAACCCTTTTATTATCTTAGTATTCCGCTTAGTTATCCTATTAATTACATCAACTCTGCAGTATATTCTTTTGTAGATGATTTTAATACTAGCATTGTTTCATTTTTTACATTAAGACAAGAATATCTTCAAAATACAAAGGCGCTAAATGATCTTAAAATTAAAGAACAGCTTTTCAAAGAAATTCAACTTGAAAATATTCGTTTACAATCTTTGCTTGATTTCAAATCTACTGAGGAAAAACCTTTAATTGTTTCTCGTATAATTGCTAAGTCAGAAGATAAATGGTCTGATATCTTGATTTTGGATAAAGGAATATCTGACGGTGTTCAAAAGGATATGCCCGTTAGATCAATTAATGGACTTGTCGGAAAGGTTTTATCAAGTAATAAACATTTTTCAAGATTAAACCTGATTACAGACAAGAATTTTTCTGTAGCAGTCAGACTTCAGACAAGCAGGCTCTCAGCAATATTGTCAGGTACAGGCTCAAATAATTGTATCCTTAAATATATTCCTGATGAAGAGACCGTAACAATTGGTGATAAGGTTATAACGTCTGGACTTGATACGCTTTTCCCTGAAGGAATACCTGTTGGCGAGGTCAAATCTGTCAATAAATCAAATACAGGATTATTTCAAGAAATTGCTGTTAAACCATATGAAGACCCGCATAAATTGGAAGAGATCATTATAATCGTCAATACTGAGCAGCCTTATACCTCAAATAAGGAAACTAATAAATAATCTTTTTATATTCCTTTATAAGATTAGTCTTATAATCATCTGTATATAAAAAATCCCAAGGTAAAATATCCTCAAATTCAAATTGACGAAATATGTAATCATTTGAATTAATCCCTGCATTACTAGCAGCCTGAGACCAATCATCATCATTATTATTCATAAGCTCAAGCACTCTTGATAGACTTCTATTACCCCTAGCAAAAAAACCCTGCATATAAGAATTCTTTATAGAATCATGCGTTACCTTTATATTATCTATAGTCTTAAACCCTTGCTTAATAATTTTCAGTCTATTTTTTACAACCGCCCTATCTGCCATTGGGTGCCACTGCAGGGGAGTTATCGGTTTTGGCACAAATACGCTGACGGTTAAGGCAATGTTTCCCTTTTTAGAGGTCTTTCTTATCTCTTTAACCATATCTACAATTGCCTGAACGTCAACATCTGTTTCCATCGGCAGTCCAATCATAAAATATAACCGCAGTGTGCTTGCGTCACTTTTTAATATCTGTCTGCATGTTTCCATTATGTCTTCAGTATTAAGGCGTTTGTTTATTGCCTCCCTTAATCTGACTGAGGCGGATTCTATGGCTATGGACACACTGTTTTTATTTATCTTTGAGATTATCTCAACTGCCCGACTATTTGCCCTTAGAGATGTTATTGAAAATTCAACTCCTTTAATATCTAATATCTCCATAATATGTGGATATTCTGTTAGTGATGGTCCTATGATTCCAATCCTTTTAGAATATCTTGCTGCCTCATTAATTTCTGTCTTAATAGATTCTAATCCCCTCTTTCTTTTGTCGCTATAAATTGCGCTGATTGCGCAAAATCTGCATCTCCACGGACATCCCCTTTGCGCCTCGACAAGATACATATTTGAAAACTCAGTGTTAGGAGTTATTAGTTGAGGGAAAAATTTGAGACTGTCAATATCCTTTATAAAACATCCCTCAACATGTTTAGTATTCATTGATGGAATATATATGCCTTTTGAATCCTTGATATTGTCAAATAGTGCGTCCTTACTTTCGCTATGTTTATATGCCTCTATAAAATCGGACATCATTCCTTCTGCCTCGCCAACAAAACAAATATCAAAGAAATCAGCAACTGGTTCTGGATTAAGATAACAGCACGCCCCCCCCATTATTAATAATGGATGATGGTGATTTCTCATGGATGAATATATTGGAATATTTGCCAGATTAAGGATTTTTACAATATTTGGGAAGTCGTTTTCAAAGGATACTGAAAATGCTATTATATCAAAATTAGAGAGCGGTGCTGCCGATTCATAACTAAATATTTCCGTGTTTGTCTTCTTATAAACAGAGATATCTTCAGGTAAAAACGTCCTCTCACAAACCACATCCAACATATCATTGAGCAGAAAATACACAATCCTAAACCCAAGATTTGACATGCCTGTTCTATAGGTATTAGGATACACAAGGCAGACCCTGATCTTCCCGCCGTGATCTTTTTTGACTACACCTTGCTCTTGATTAATGAGGTTGGCAATCTTTGTGACTAGAGTTCTATTTTGTGCCATAAACAATAAAGAATGAGGGCTCTGCCCTCAAACTCCCGCAAAGGGATTTTTAAACGGGTCTGAGACCCTCCCTTTGAACCCATAATTACAGGATTTAAAGATTATACAATCACTGCATAGAGGCTTTCTTGCCTTACATATCTGTCTGCCATGTAATACTATTGACATGGAAAAAAATATCCACTTATCTTGTGGAATAAGTTCTTTCAACCTTTGTTCAATCTTCTCAGGGTCTTTAACTGTTACTAATCCAATCCTGTTACTAAGACGTATAACATGTGTATCTACGGCAATTGCTGGTATACCAAACCCTGCTGCCAATATCACACTTGCAGTCTTCCTTCCAACTCCCGGAAGCGTTATAAGTTTATCCATCTCATTTGGTACTACGCCATTATTATCGCTTATCAATTTCCTTGAGCATTCAATTATCATTCGCGCCTTATTCCTAAAAAAACCCGTTGACTTAATATCCTGCTCTAAAATACCCTGATCAGCCATTGCGAAACCAGTAACATCTTTATATTTATTGAATAATTGCGGCGTGACCTTATTCACTCTGACATCTGTACATTGAGCAGACAGTATGGTTGCAATAAGAAGTTCAAATGGATTTTTATGAATTAGTTCAGTCTTAGGATTGATATATCTCTTACTCAATCCATCAAGTATTAATTCAATATCCGTTGAGTTCATAATATCTGAACAGAAACCTTGCCTTTAAGCAAGGATGCAAATCTTTCTGCATCTGTCTTTGAACCAACTATTGTTCCATAGTGCATAGGGATTGCAATCTTTGGAGAGATATCAATGGCTGCTGATGCTGCCTCCTCCGCAGTCATCACATATGTGCCGCTTACAGGAAGCATTGCTATATCTATACCTTTAATATTCTTCATCTCTGGTATATGATCCGTATCTCCTGCAAAATAAATTGTATTACCATCAATTGTAATTATATATCCAACCCATTGATTTGACTTTGGATGAAATTGTTTATTTGTATTATATGCTGGAACTGCCTTTATCTTGATACCGTCTATATCAAGGGTATCTCCGGGTTTAATAGCCTTTATTTCCTTTACAGTCTTTAGAGAATTAATCTTTAAGATCTTTAAGCAGTCTGCTGGTGCAATAATTATGGTATTTTTACCAAGAAGTTTAACGATGTCTTCAGGTGAGCAATGGTCATGATGGCTATGTGAGCAAAATATTATATCTGCAGCTTCATGGTTTTTGATCTTAAATGGGTCAAGATAGATTAATTTTTTACCTGCTATTCTAAAGGTATCATGTCCAAGCCATTTGATATTTTCAAGCATCTTTAAACCTCCATGATTTTGTATTTAAAAAAATCTGTTGACATTACGTTGATAATATTATATAATTTAACTATCACCATGAGAGGACTACCAAAGGGTTTCGTCCCGCGGGAATGCCTCTCTTTCTTATTTTATCAATTTATCTTTAAATAATTGAATATTTACTATAAACATATTGAATTTTCTGATCAATGATGAAAATTTTTTATTTGGTACTATTATCTTAAATAATTTATTTTGCTTAGATAAATATTCATATAAACAATAATAATCTCCGTCACCAGCAACTATGACTGCCTTTTCAAAATTAGAATATTCAATCATAGTATGTAGCACTAAATCAGCGTCGCAATTACCTTTCACTTCGGTCTTTCCATTATTGGTTTTTAAAACTGTCGGTTTGAAGATACAGTTATATCCATTATTTTGCAAATAAGAGTAAAGCACTTGATTACCCGGTACAAATCCAATAAAAATAAATGCCCTTTGAACGTCATATTTATCTCGTAATAATATTCTAAACTTAGCAAAATCTAATTTCCAACCTTGTTTTTGAACACCAAGATTCAGGTTTTGGCTATCAATAAAGGCATAATTATTATGTTTTATCTTTATGGTCATTTGTTTTATTAGTGTTAGAATATACTTATAATAGATAGCTGCAGTCTAAACAATAGAATATATCTTCTCGGGCTGATTTTAATACAGCCCGAGAAAAAATAATAAAAATTATCTAATCAAGATTTGCCATTTTAGCGTATGTAATTGCGGTTAACCTATAAACCATATGCGCTAACTTTGAATATGGTAGATAAGCTATTACATAAAAAACAGTAACTAAATGTACAAAATATATTGGATATGCAATATTAGGGATGTTTGCTACTCTTGTAAATTCAGAGAGTATTCCAGTTACGCATACCGTAAATATTATTCCTAAAAGCGTCCAATCAAATGAAGAAGTTAAAGATGTATAGCTTCTTTCCTTGAGACGATTTAAGATTAACAAACCAATGCCCAACAATAATGAAATAGCGCCGACATTTGCTGTTAATTTAAATAACGTAAAATATATCTTTGCAGTTGCAAATGACCCAAATATCTCCATAGCATGATCATCTAATACAAATGGGGATTTCCAATCTAAGATATCTTGAGTAATTAAAGACCAATTTGTGACAATAGCCAGTAACACAAATCCAATTACTACTAACATATGCCCAAGGTATCTATTTTTGCTCTCTCCGCACTTGCTAAATTTCTTATGTGTTGCAAACTCTATCAAGGTCTCTATAAGGGCAGGTATCAATTTTTTGTCGGATGCCCTTAATTTCTCAGGCTCAGTATTAATATTCTTCCAGAAGTTCATTATGCTTATTGCAAAAAATATAGCTGCAAGCACAAATGTTGTTGTAAAGAGAATATCAATCTTTATTAATGGAAATAATTTTGAATAAACTATATCTCCCTCTGGAATCCCAAAATGCCCCCCAGTTAAAAACACAACAGTCAACAAAATCACAGGGATAAGCAGGGCAATGAGTATGTTTAAAGGTTTACTATCACCCAGTCCGCCTAATATTGGAGGAAAGGCATTTTCCCTTATAACAGCCTTTCTCAAGGTTGCCAAAACATCTGCAGGAGCTGCACCGCGCGGGCAATTTTTCGAGCAGTCATTACAATTATGACAGAGCCAGATATTTGCGTCTTTTAATAATTCGTCCTTTAGACCCCATTGCGCCATGTGCATCTGTTTTCTCGGAAATGGTTATTTATCGCCT
>JADFXP010000032.1 GCA_015233465.1 Candidatus Magnetominusculus dajiuhuensis | reverse complement strand
TATAATAAGACATAATCTAACAGATCTTGAGAAAAAGAAATATCAGGCAATAGCAAATCAATATAAGGTGCCGCTTGAGGATGTGCTCGCAGCAGTTAGAATAATAGAGGGTCTTGAGCCAAAACCTTTATCAAATTTGACCTTTACATTTTCAGCAATCTTTAGCACAACAGTTTTTTCATTTACCTGTTCAACCAGACCATAAATTCCGCTGTTTGTCAGTACCTTATCACCTTTTTTGATAGCTGAGATCATCTCTTTAAGTTCTTTTGCCTTTTTTTGCTGAGGTTTGATCAGGAGAAAATAAAAAATTGCAAATATTACAAGTAAAGGCATAAAACTTGAAGCAATATCCTGTATCCCTCCAGCGTGTCCTACGCCAGGAGGCGCTCCCATTGCCCATGCTATTGATTCAAACATTTTTCTTAATCCCTCCATATTTAGTTAATTTAAATTTATTGATATATTAACTTTTATTGCATTTTTATTTCTACTATATTTTATTAATTTATATTTAGATTTTTTATCTTCGTCTTTTTATACTATAGTTAATAAATGAATGTATTTGTAAAGAAAATATAAATTATGAGGTTCCGGGCGTGAACTTGAAAAAGTGAATTATTCTATAGTATGATATAGAAGATAAGATTGGTAAGTAATGAGGGATTTTCTATGATTAAAAAAGTCAATGTCCAACAATTAAAGATTGGTATGTTTATTCATGACCTGAACTGCGGATGGCTTGGTCATGATTTTCTTAAATCGAAATTTTTGATTAAAAATACAGAAACACTTGTTAAGGTAAAAAAACAAGGGATGAAGGAACTCTTCATTGATACTTCAAAGGGACTTGATGTATCAACAGATACTCAAGGAAAAGAACTAAAACCTGAATCCTCTATTATTAAAACTACTGAACGCAATATAATAGCCCCTGCTGCCTTTGGCGAGGAAATAACAAAGGCTAAGAAGATCAAAAAAGAGGTCGTTAAGATTGTATCTGAATTGATGTTAGACGTTAGGGCAGGAAAACAGATTAATGTCAATAAAGTAGATGATATGGTTGATAATATGGTCGAGTCTGTCTATAGAAACAGAGATGCTATGATGTGTCTTGGCATGTTAAAGGACGTTGATGAGTATACATTTTTACATTCTGTTAATGTATGTATCTTGATGGTAACATTTTGCAAGGCAATGAATTTTGAAAAAGATGCAGCTCAAAAGGTTGGAGTTGGCGCGCTTTTGCATGATATTGGCAAGATGAAGGTACCGATGACTGTTTTAAATAAACCGGGGAAATTAACAGATGAAGAGTTCAATATAATGAAGAGTCATGTTACCTTTGGCAAGGAAATCTTGTCTGATTTATCAACCGTTTCAGACATTTCTAAATCAATCGCCTGTGAGCATCATGAGCGTTTTGACGGTACTGGTTATGCTAGTGGTCTTAAAGGCAATACTATCAGCAAATACGGGCAAATGGCTGCAATAGTTGACGTATTTGACGCTATCACCTCAAATAGATGTTATCACAAAGGAATGACAGCTTATGAGGCTTTGCAGAAGATATTAGAGTGGAGTAAGCAGCATTTTAATAAAACATTAGTAGAGAAATATATAGATTGCGTTGGCATTTATCCTATCAAAACCCTTGTTAGACTGGAAGACGGAACGCTTGGTATTGTTGTTAGACCGGGTATTGCCAATCCGCTTCAGCCAACGGTTAATGTATTTTATAATACAATCAAGAGGCAGCTTATGATTCCTAAAGAAGTTGACCTTGAAAAATCAGCAAGCAAAGGCGCTCCTAATAATATTATTTGTTATGAGCCTCCAGAGCAATGGAATATTGATATTTCTAGTTATATGCCAGTGTTTTAAAATGAGGTAAAAGATGCAGAGAATTTCTATTGAACTTGGGGCGCAGTTATTGGTTGATTTTGGCAAGACCGTCACAAGGGTTAAGTGTGAGCTTATTGGTATGAACGTTGGTAAGTACTTAATAGTTATAGTTAATGAAACCAGCGCAAATGTCAATCTTCATAATATGATATTTAAGGGCAATCAAATTACTGCAAGATATATGTATAAGGGCGTGGTATATGGTTTTAAATCTTCTATAACTTATATAACCTTTAATCCAGATAAATTAATCTTTATTGCATATCCTAACCGTGTTGAGGAAAAAAATGTCAGAGGTCTGCAAAGGGTAGAGTGTAATTTCCCTGCAAGCGTTGTATTTGGGGATAAAGAGTATAATGGTATTGTTGTTGATATCAGCAAGGCTGGATGCAAATTTTCCGTGTTAATCAATGATGAAACAGGCAAGGTCAAGATGGATGAGTTTGCAGCTAAGAGCACGGCTTTCTCTGATGCCATTAGATTAAATTTACAGCTTCCTGGTGTTTCTAATAATCTATCTTTTATTTGCAAGTTGAGAAATTTAAATTCATCTGAGCAACATTCTATCTTGGGGCTTGAGTTTAAGGAAATGACTGCTGAAGATGTTTTAGTTTTATACGATTATCTTTTTAAGGTTGATGCATTGCCAAAGACATTTAATTTTGAATTAGTTAAGACTAAGCACATTGTTTGGGTAAATAAGATAAAAAAATCTCTTAAGGCTGATACTGATATTGCTCAAAAAGATATGCTGACTTCTCGGCATTGTGAATTTGGTAAATGGTTATATTCTGAAGGACTAAAACAATTCGCTCATCTTGAGGACATGCCTAAGATTGAAAAGGTTCATGAAGAACTGCATAATTTGGTCTTTGAAATTAAGAAAGCCAATCTTTCAATTAAACAGAGACAGGAGTCTATTGTCGCCATTGATAAAATTTCAAATGAATTAATTAAATTATTAAACAATATTGAGTCTCTTATCAATACTAAAGTTGAGGGTGCTTCCTAATATCTTATTATATACCAAAGATTCCCTATTAGTTCTTTTATAGCAATTGATGATTTGTTGAGATTATATGACGTAGGAATATATCCCTCAATATTATAAAAATAAAGTTCATTATAAATAAACTCTGAAGGTATAGGGATAACATTTTTAAAGTATTTGTTGAATTCTCTTACGCTTCTTTTCATATGATATGCACAGGTAACGATTCCAATAGCAGGGGACTTATCTTCTAATAATAAATTGAGTTCTTTTGCGTGCTGAAAGGTATTTAGAGATTTTCCTTCAACTAAGATTTTTGACCTGTCAATTCCTAATCTCACAGCTGTTTCTGCCATTGTCTTGCCTTCTGAATATCCTCCGCTAAAGACTATTAGTTTAGCATTATATTTGTTATATATCTGTAATCCATGAATAAGCCTTGATGGTGTTTCAAAAGCGACAAATAGTTTGTCTCTGGTTTTATTTAGATAGCATCCTCCTGCAAGAACTACAACAATTTCAGGAGGATGGATATCATAAATATCTAATGTAAGGTAATCTCTCTCAAGCGGATAAAAGAGGAGATTTGTTCCAAAGGTAGTAGACAGCGTATAAAGCATGATGAAAATTCCAAGCAGGGCGTAAAGTATAAAACGTTTATGCTTAATACTTTTTTCACGATTTATAAAAATGGTTAGTACGATGATAATAGTAAGGACAATTGAGAGAGGATCTATGAGTAGTTTAATTAAATCATACATTAATCAATCTGACCCGAAGTTATCCCTGAACGCAATAACCCTGAAGCAATATTGGTCGCTTCTATCTGCTGGGTATTAAGGTTAGACTTTTGAAATGCAAATACTGCGCCAATAATTGCTTTATTGCTTTTCACAGGTGAGATAGAGCCATAGATATTTATTTGTTTATTATCTGTGGTATTTAAGACTGCATCATTATTAACGCCTAATGTGATGATCTTTTTTGGAACAAAACCAGCAGTGAAAAAAGGAGTATTAGATGATGGTGTTTCCTCTGTGCCTTTATCTCTTAAATGTATTGGAAATACCTCTCCTATTTCTTTGCCAATGGATTGTTCTTTTTTCAGTCCTAATATCTTTAGCGCTGTAGGATTAAGGAGTTTTACCAGTCCTGCGTTATCTGTGATAATTATGCCGACACCTATACTATTAAAAACCGTAAGCAGCATTGTCTTTACAGAAGCCAATTTTTTATCAATTGAATTTTTATAGATTGCCATCTTAATCGTTGCCTTTAATTCTCTTTCATTGTAAGGTTTGATTAAATATCCATAAGGTTCTGTGAGCTGCGCTCTCTCTAATATCTTGGTATCTGAGTAGGATGTGAGATAAATTAAAGGTATAGAAAATAATTTTTTAATAGTATTTGCTGTTTCAATTCCGTCCATTTCACCTTTTATCTTGATATCCATTAAGATAAGGTCTGGTTCTGTTTCTTTAATCTTTTCAATAGCCTTAAGTCCAGTTGATTCAATCCCAACTACTGTATACCCCCAGCCCTCAATTATAGTCTGCATATTTTCAGCAATGATGTATTCGTCTTCAACTATTAAAATCTTTGATTTAGCCATTTTGTTTATCTCCATTTCTTTATAATTATTATAAAAGATTTTGAAAATAAATGCTAAAGTTTTATCAATAATAAAGTTGTGGTATAATGAATTTGTTATGGAAGTTAAGATTTTAAATATTGAACCAGATGGTTATTCTAATGAGGCAAGAGAAATTTTAAGCTCTGTCGGCAGTCTTAGTGAGCAGACTGTAACAGGACAGGAGCTGATACGAATTATTTCACATTATCAAGTGTTGATTACGCGGCTTGGACATTATATTTCTAGAGATATAATGAGTGCAGGAGTTAATCTTAAGGCAATTGCAACTGCCACAACTGGTCTTGATCACATTGATATTGAGGCAGCCTTGGATTGTGGTATAAAGGTTATAAGTTTAAAAGGAGAGACTGCATTTTTGCAGACTATTACTGCTACTGCAGAACACTCATTTGGGTTGATACTTTCTATTTGCAGAAAAATTCCTTTTGCATTTAATGATGTGCTTAATGGAAACTGGAGACGTGATGCTTTTAAGGGCATAGAGTTAAAGGATAAGACCTTAGGAATTGTTGGTTACGGAAGATTGGGGCGAATGGTTGCTAACTATGGATTGGCATTTGGAATGAAGGTTATTGTATGTGATCCAAAGATAGAAGTTAATATACAGAAATGTTCTTTTGAAGAGATATTAAGGGAGTCTGATTTTATTTCAATACATGTGCCTCTTAATTTAGAGACAATGAATATGTTTGGCAATAAGCAGTTTTCACAAATGAAACATGACGCTTATTTGATCAATACCTCTAGAGGAGACATTATTGATGAAGAAGCGCTTTTAAATGCCCTTGACAATAGATTAATTGCTGGAGCAGCTATAGATGTTATATTAGGGGAACTATCAAGTAAAGATAACAAAATTAAAAGCACGCTGATTGATTATGCCAAGAAAAATAATAATCTTATTATTACGCCTCATATTGGAGGTGCAACCGTTGATTCTATGCACTCAACTGAGATTTTCATAGCTGGAAAGATTAAAGATTTCATGACTCATTCTTCTTAGTATTTAACATAGATTAAGATTGAAATGAATTATATATTAATGATAGAATAAGTTATGAAGACAATTATCTTAATATCCTTGTTAGTCATTACATCCCTGTTCTATATTTTTTTAAGCAGAGATGAAAAGATTGAGATGATTAAAGTAGAGACAGATGCAACTATGGAAGATGTGACAATCATTAATAAAAAAGATGCCGTAATAATGTGGTCAGCTCATGTTGCAAAGATAATTCAACCCTCTAAGTCCGCCAAGTCTGCAAGGTCTGACAATAATTATGGAGATATTATTTTATCTGATATAAAACTAAACTTTAAGGATAAACATCTTATCTTAAATGCAAAGAATGGATTTTATGACATAAATAAAGGTTCAATTCGTTTATCAGATGATATTACGGCAAATTTCAAGGATTTTACAATAACAGCAGATACTGTTGATTGGGATAGTGAAAGTCTCATATTGTGCACAAGCGGAAGCGTTAAGATTTTTAGTGAGAAATTTTTGATAACAGGGGACTCATTATGCAGCAGCCCTGATAATAAAATTAGACTAGTAGGAAATGTTCGCGCAAGTTTCTTTATATAAAAAGTATTATAGATATATATTTGTTTGGATATGTATTGTCATAATCAATTTTTTGTCTCCGAATTATTTGGAGTGCAAGGATGAATTGGTTGAGACAAAGGATAGCAGACAGGTAAAAAATGACGAGCCTGTAGTTATCACATCAAACTCAATGGTTGCTGATACGAGGCAGAATACCGTTACATTTATCGGCAGCGTAAAGGCTGTTAAGGGTGACATGATATTGCTTGCAGAGAAGATGGTGGTGAGATATATACCTGAAAGCGGTAAGATAAAGGATATTGAAGCAACTGGAAATATTAACCTTACTAAGGGGCAAAGCATTATAAAATCAGATAAGGCTAATTATGATGCAGCAGAAGATAAGGTAGTTTTTGTTGGTAATCTAAGCGCTTTAGTTGGTAAAAATAAAATAACAGGTACAAAAATAATTTTTTATGTCAGTACTGAACGAACTGTAGTGGAAAATAGCAGCGTACATATTATAAACTAAACTATGCATACTATAGACGCGCGTGAACTTAGTAAATCATATTCAAAGAAATTGGTAGTAGATAATATAAGTCTTATTGTTAGTACTGGAGAGATAATTGGACTTCTTGGTCCAAACGGCGCAGGCAAGACTACGACTTTTTATATGATAGTCGGGTTATTAAAGCCTGACAGAGGGGCAATCTTTTTAGATGGGCAGGACATTGGACATCTGGCGGTATATAAACGCGCAATCAAGGGTATTGGGTATCTTCCTCAGGATGCCTCAATATTTAGAAGGCTTACAGTATATGAGAATATTGCAGCAGTTTTTGAGATAAGAGGTATGGATAAGAGACAGATTAAGGCAGAGACATATTCGTTGATAGAAGAGTTTAATCTTACGTCATTTTCATCTCAAAGAGGCGACGCACTTTCAGGCGGTCAGAGGAGGAGGGCTGAGATAGCAAGGGCTGTGGCAACAGATCCAAATTTCTTGTTGTTTGACGAGCCTTTTGCAGGCATTGACCCTATCGCAGTATCTGAATTAAAGCAGACCTTGATGTATTTGAAGGAGTCAAAGAATATAGGGATTTTAATAACTGATCATAATGTTAGAGAGACGCTTTCTGTAACAGACAGGGCATATATAATTAATAACGGCAGCATTTTAGATATGGGAACGCCTGAGGTAATAGCAGGAAATCATAAGGTCAGGGATGCCTATCTAGGAAAGGAGTTTAGATTATAATGGCCTTTGAGACGAGATTAGAGCTTAAACTTTCGCAGAAGTTAGTGCTGACGCCTCAACTTCAGCAGGCGATAAAACTCTTGCAGCTAACACAGTTAGAGCTTTCGCAGGCAATTAATGAGGAGATGTTAGAAAATCCATTCTTAGATGATACAGTCCCAGAACCAGAACCTGATACTCCGGGCATTGAAAAAGAAGACATTCCTGAGAGCACTTTAGAAAATGTAGAGTTGGAGGTGCCGACAGAGGGATTAGTATCGTTTGATGTAGATGATTATTTCTCTGAAAGGAGCAGTGACGGCAGGGATCTAGGATATTTTAATAAAGGAATAGATGATAGACCGACATTTGAGACCTTTGCAAGTTCTACCCCAGATTTGGTAGATCATCTAAGGTGGCAGCTTGGAGTATCACATGCCTCAGATGACATAAAAGAAGTTGCAGAGATGATAATTGGGAATATTGATTCAAATGGTTATCTTCAGGCTACAGTTGAAGAGCTTGTGGGGCTGCTAAATGTAGATGCCTCAATGATTAAAAAAGGTATAGCCCTTGTTCAGGGTTTTGATCCAGCAGGGGTTTGCAGTAGAGATTTAGTAGAATGCCTGATGATTCAGGTCAATATGCTTGGACTTGGCGGAACGCTTGTTGAAAATATAATAAGACATAATCTAACAGATCTTGAGAAAAAGAAATATCAGGCAATAGCAAATCAATATAAGGTGCCGCTTGAGGATGTGCTCGCAGCAGTTAGAATAATAGAGGGTCTTGAGCCAAAACCTGGCAGGATATATTCAAATGCAGTGACATCATATGTTACACCTGATGTGTATGTAGAGAAAGTTGATGATGAATATAAAATTTTGCTTTATGATGATAATCTTCCAAAGGTGAGGTTAAATAAGCAGTATAAAAATTTATTTGCAGATAAGAGCACACTGGAGAAGGTAGACAAGAATTTTTTATCTGAAAAATATAAGGCAGCAGTTTGGCTTTTAAAGAGTCTTGAGCAGAGACAAAAGACTATTTATAGGGTAACAGAGAGTATATTAAAATGGCAGCGTGATTTTTTTGAAAAGGGGGTAACATATCTTAAACCGCTGAATCTAAAGGATGTAGCAGAGGACATCTCTATGCACGAAAGTAATATCAGCAGGGTTACTTCAAATAAGTATCTATCGTGTAGTCACGGGATATTTCCATTTAGATATTTTTTTAGCAGTTCACTGCCGAGTCAGACTGGGACTGTCTCATCAACGTCTGTAAAGGATATGATTAAGCGGATAATTGATGAAGAAGACAAGTCAAATCCACTAAATGACCAGAAGATAGTAGATATGCTTGCCAGTAAAGATATAAAGATAGCAAGAAGGACTATGGCAAAATATCGTGAAGAGCTTGGAATTCCTCCTCACACCAGAAGAAAGGGAGCTGATGATTATTAGTGAATGTTAGATTAAGGCTATGGATTAAATCTATAGACTGAAAATATTTAAGTATTTGGAGGTAGAGTATGAATATAATCTTGAATGGCAAACATCTTGAAATTACACCTGCGATAAAGGAATATGCCTCAGAAAAGATTGGAAGGTTTGAGAAGTTTGTTAAGGATATTGAGGTAATAGTAACATTAAGCGTTGATAAATACAGGCATAAGGCAGAGGTAATGATAAAGGGCAAGGGGCTTTCGATTCAGGCTGAATCAATAACGAGCGAGATTTATTCGTCTATAGATGAGGTAGCAGAGAAACTTGAGAGACAGATAAAAAAATATAAAGAAAAAATAACAACACGCAGAAAAACTACTAAAAAGACCGCTAAGAGTGATTACAGCGAATCAATACAGGATATAACTGGAAAGATAATTGAGAGAAAGAAATTTGATATGAAGCCAATGCACCCTGAAGAGGCAGCGCTTCAGATTAATCTAACAGGGAGAGAGTTTTTTCTCTTTATAAATGATAGTTCAGGGGACATGAATGTAATTTATAAGAGAGAAGACGGGAATTTTGCATTAATAGAACCAGCGAAATGACAACACGTCCATATATAATAATAATATCTGGTTTGTCTGGCGCAGGCAAGACAGTTGCCTTAAGGGCGCTTGAGGACAGCGGTTTTTTTTGCGCAGATAATCTTCCTCCTCAGTTGATAAATGATTTTGTAAAGATTTCAATAAATCACTCAAAGGCAAATAAGATTGGCATAGGTATAGATATACGAGAAAAGGAGTTTTTGAATGAGCTTGAAGGTATAGTCAATGCCTCAAGAAAGAGATATATCATGCACAAGATATTTCTTGAGGCAGGGGCTAATGATTTAATCAGAAGATATAAAGAGACACGAAGACCTCATCCGCTTGATCATCTGACAGATGGAGACATATCAAAGGCAATAGCAATGGAATCAAAGCTTCTTGAACCTTTAAGGGAACAGGCAGATAGGATAATAGATACCTCAGCAATGACCCCTCATCAGTTAAGGCATCATATAATATCAATATTTGGCGATATCTCAGTAGATGTATTAAAGATAACTCTAATATCATTTGGATTTAAATATGGAATCCCTCAGCATTTGGATATGTTATTTGAGGCAAGATTTTTACCAAACCCGCATTTTATACCTGAATTAAGGGCATTAACTGGTAAAGATGATAAGGTAAAGGACTTTGTGCTTTCAGATAAATCCACAACAGAGTTTTTAGGCAGGATAGAGGGGCTGGTAGATTTTCTGATACCAGAGTATATAAAAGAGGGCAGGGCGTATCTAACAATTGGGATAGGATGCACAGGGGGCAGACATAGATCGCCTGCAATTATAGAATGGCTTTATGGGGTGATAATTAAACATAAGGTTATAGTTGAGGTTGTGCATAGGGATATTTAATAGTAAAAAAGTTGGGGTTATAAGTATTTCATCTCATGGAATATGGTTATTTTATGAGGATAAGGAATTATTCTTGTCATATGAGGAATTCCCTTGGTTTAAAGAAGCGAAGACTGCGCAAATTCTTAATGTAGTATTACTTCATGGTAAGCATCTTTATTGGCCAGATTTAGATGTTGATTTATCTATAGATTCAATTAAAAATCCTGAGAAATATCCTTTGACTGCAAGGATTGATGGTTAAAGTGAATAATGTTAATAGAAAATTATTTGATATGGGTATTGATGTTGCGACTTTTTCAGATGACGATTGCAAAGAAAACCAATGGCAAATAAAGGAACGAGAAGAATTATTCACGAAAGTACGCATATTTTTTAATGCTGAGGTTGAGCCGTTATTGAAAAGTATAGAGAATGAATTCCATGCTTTATTGGGTGTTAATAATGATAATACAAATAAAGCTGACGATCTAAAATGAAAACAGAGATCATTCAAACATTAACAAATAATTTTGAGTCTTATGTCAAAAAGACTTCAACTAATATTGAATTTTGTCTGGCTCGTGGCCTTCAGTCATTACTTGGATATACGAAATGGGATAATTTTATCAGTGTTATTTCAAAGGCTTAAATTGCTTGTAAAATATCAGGACATCAAATTTCTGATCATTTTGCCGACGTCGGTAAAACGATCCAGATGCCTAAAGGCGCGGAATAACTATTGAAGATTTATAAAATTTATAATATTCGACTTAAAAGTTGAAGGATGCATCAAATGTTTTATTACTAAAATATTATGGAGTTTCTGATATAAATAAAATACAGAGGTAACATATGTCAACTATACAAGAAATCAAAACAGCAGTATCAAGCATGTCATCAAAAGAACTAACTCAGTTTAGAGAGTGGTTTGAAGAATTTGACGCCTCAGCATGGGATAATCAGTTTGAACAGGATGTTATGGCAGGGAAATTAGATGCTGCTGCAGAAAAAGCCATTGATGATTTTAAACAAGGCAAGTATACAAAATTATGAAACATTTTGCAAGCCTTTCATTTTGGGAAAATTATGAGAAACTCTCAAAAATATTAAGGCTTTGGCAGATAAGAATTTTTCAATACTTAAGGAAAATTTACAACATCCATCTCTGCATCTAAAAAAGGTGGATAAATATTGGTCAGTAAGGATTGGAATGAGACATCGTGCATTAGCCATTGATATGGAAGAAGGTCTTTGATGGTTTTGGATAGGTACTCATACTGTATATAATAAATTTATAAATTAAGGGTGTATAATGAAAGATCAAATAACACATCTTATCACTGAAAGATACCGTGAGCTAACCGCATTAATGCTGCTTCAAATGGAGGCTGTAAAGATAAACACGGCTAATCCATTTAAACTTGCCTCTGGGAAATTAAGCCCTATTTATGTAAATTGCCGCAGGGCAATATCAGAGCCTCAATTTATGCAGATTTTTTCAAGTTATGCTCAATCTATCTTGAAGACTCAAGGTATTCGTCCAGATGTAATAGCTGGCGGGGAGACTGCTGGGATTCCGTATGCAGCGTATCTTGCATCCAGTTTCAATCTTCCTATGGTTTATGTCAGGAAGGCGAAGAAGGCTTATGGGCAAGGCGGGCAGGTTGAGGGGTATATTGAGCAGGGTGCAAGTGTCTTACTTGTAGAGGATTTGATAACTGATGGCGGGTCGAAGGCTGCGTTTATTGATGCTATTAAGGAGGCGGGCGGGATAATCACAGATGCGCTTGTTTTATTTGATAGACTGCAAGGCGGTAAAGAGACTTTATATAATTATGGGATAAATTTACATAGTTTAACGGACATGGATATGATTCTTTCAATTTCGGAAAAGTATGGATTATTGTCTTCGGAGGATATAATATCAGTGAGGGAGTATTTAAATTAATGGGTCAAGGGGGCGAGCCTCCTTGCGGGATTTTTAAGGGCGGAGCTCTTAAAGGAGTTATGATATGAAGATAGGGATAATGTCAGACACGCATGATAACATTGATAATATAGCAAAGGCAGTCAATTTATTTAATCAGAGGGGTGTAGAGAAGGTAATACATGCGGGGGATTTTACCTCTCCGTTTTCTTTAAAGCCAATAGATGATTTGAAGGCTGAGTTTATAGCTATATTTGGTAATAATGATGGGGATTTACTTCAGTTAAGGGATCGATCTAATGGTCGGATAAATAAACAGCCGCATAAGATAACGATTGATGGCAAGAAAATAGTAATCTTGCATGAGCATTTTTTGATTGATGCGCTTGCAGACAGCGGTCATTTTGATATTGTGATTTATGGACATACGCATAAGGCAGTTAATGAAAAACGTGGAAAGACACTGGTCATAAATCCGGGTGAAACAGGAAGCTGGTTATATGGCAAGGCTACGGTTGCGATACTTGATTTAGATTTGATGGCTGCTGAGATTATTCCATTATAAGAGGACATTGAATGCGGGTATTGTTGATTGAAGACGATGTGATATTGGGTGAGAGTCTTACGGAATATTTGCAGACATTTGAGATATCTACTGACTGGTTGAGGAATGAACGCGAATATGAAGAGCAGTTGATTGCAAATTCTTATGATTTGATTATTCTTGATTTGATGCTTAGATATTTGACAGGGGAGGATATTTTAAAGAAGATACGAAGCAAGGGGATTGAGACTCCAATCTTAATACTTACCGCTAAGAATAATATCACTGATAAAGAGAAATGTTTTAGTCTTGGGGCGGATGATTATCTGACAAAACCCTTTGAGTTAAGGGAACTGATATCTCGTATCAAAGCCCTTTCAAAGAGGAGACATGTAGAAAACATTATCCAGATTCAAGATGTCAAGGTAGATATGGAGTCAGGCGTATTATATAAAGACGGCAAGGAAATAAGTCTTTCTAAACGAACATGGGATTTATTATATTTGTTGATTACTCATAGGGGTCAAATTGTTACAAGTGACATGATATTAAATTATGTCTGGGGAGATAATCCTGTAGGAGATGAGATAATCAGGACTTATATTAAACAATTAAGAAAGATATTACCTATTGATTCAATAACAACTCATAAGTGCAGAGGATATAAGTTAAATTGAAGATGATAATATTAGATTACAGTGATTATTTCTATAAAAATGTAGCAAAAACTGCTATCCCTCCAGTTAGAAGCGGGAAATTTGTACATATATTATCACCAGAATCCGAATATCTGATATTCTCGCCAAAATTATTGTCTCCATATCATGCAGATATTGTTGAGAGATTTTGTAATCAACATGAGATTGACGGGTATTATGATAAGGGACAGTATGTATATATAATTCATGATAATAGGTGGAAGGTCTTGGGCGGAGGGAAGTGGTTGATGGATGATAGGGAAATGGTTTTAAATTTGTTTGATGATTCAAAGGCTTACGGAAAATTTGATTCTATTGGAATGGTTGATAAGATAACATCAGATATTAGATTTAGCGGGTATAAAATTTTTCTTGACAAAGCATAATTTGATATAAGATAATCAAGACATAATTGGTAAGATATAACAGTGTAGCTAAGAGAAGGTATAGGTAAAGATAATTAACAAAATCCTTACAAAAGTTTATATGTAACTTACAAGTAGAATAGTTATTATATATTAATTTTGTATCCTATAATATTAGGGGATGTCTAAAATGCAAAAACAAACCTATGAAGTAGTAATTCCAGATTATAAGTATTGGCGTCAAAACATCAAGTGTATGACAGGCTGTCCAGTCAGCACAGATTCAAGGGGTTATGTTCGGGCAATAGCAGCAGGAGATTTTGAGCGGGCATATTGGATTTCAAGGATTCCAAATCCTCTTGCATCCATTTGTGGAAGGATATGTGCTGCCCCATGTGAACTTGCCTGCAGGCGCAGGGGTATTGATGAGGCTGTTTCTATCAGGGCATTAAAGCGTTTTGTAACAGAAAAGTATGGTTCTTCAAGCGCTAATTTTACTGATAATTTTACTAAGAAGCTTGTATCTAAGGGATCTGAGTCAGGTTATGAGGTTGGTATTATCGGTATAGCTGGAGAGAAAAAATCTGCAAGGATTTCTATTATTGGTTCAGGACCTGCAGGGTTATCTGCAGCACATGATTTAGCCTTGATGGGGTTTAAGCCTGTTATCTATGAGATGGAAAATGTTGCAGGCGGTATGTGTTCAACTGGAATTCCTCCGTATAGGCTGCCGAGAAATATATTGAAGGCTGAGATTGAAGTGATTAAATCACTTGGAGTAGAGATAAAGTTTGGCGTTGAGATTGGTAAGGATATTAAATTTGATAAATTATTTAAAGACTCAGAGGCATTGTTGATTGCAGTAGGTGCAAAAAAGTCAAGGATGCTTTCTATGGAAGGCTCTGATGCTGAAGGGGTTTTTGGAGGCGTAGATTTTCTAAGAGACGTATTTACATTAAATGAGGTAAGCATAGGCAAGAATGTTGTAGTAATAGGAGGCGGTAATGTTGCTTATGATGTTGCTCGGACTGCTATAAGACAAAAAGGGGTAGAGTCTGTTTCATTAGTATGTATTGAACAGGTAGAGCAGATGCTTGCAGATGTAATTGAGATAGAAGAAGGTCATGAAGAGGGTATAAAGAGGATTAATGGTTATGGCCCTGTAAAAATAGAGAAAACTGCTCAAGGTAATGTTAAATCTATTACATTTAAGAAGTGTCTCGCTGTATTTGATAATGAGGGCAGGTTTAACCCAAGATATGATGAAGATGATCTCTTAACCTTGCAGGCAGATACAGTATATTTTGCAATTGGACAGACATTTAATATTGATTTTGTGAAGAATTCAGGGCTTGAAGTAGAAATGACAGAAAGAGGGACTCTCAAACTGGCAAAGAATAATGTTTCTACATCTCTTCCTGGGTTGTTTGTAGCAGGTGACCTTGCTTATGGTCCAAAATTGGTTATTGATGCGGTTGCAAGCGGTAAAAGGGCTGCTGCTGCTATATATCAGCACATAGTTGGTAAGTATATAAATTTACATACCTCGGAGTCTCATAGCGAAAGTTATGGAGATGATTGTGATGACAATCATGTGCCTCATATAGTTGATTACGAAAAGATTCATAGACTGCCAGTGCCAGGTTATCCAATAAAAGAAAGGCTTAAAGAGGTTTCTGCTCCAGTAGAGTCTGGTTTTACACATGAAATGGCTGTAGAACAGGGCAGCAGGTGTTTAAATTGCGCAGTTAATACTATATTTGACAGCGATAGATGTATCATGTGCGGCGGTTGTATTGATGTATGTCCAGAGTATTGTTTGAAGCTTGTAAGTATGGAAAATATTAGGGGCAGTGAGAGTATGACAGCGCTTTTTAGAAATAGATATGGTAGAGAACCAGAAGGTGACGGCGCTGCAATTATTAAAGATGAAGAGAGATGTATAAGATGTAGTCTTTGTGCTAACAGATGTCCAGTAGATGCTATAACGATGGAGAGATTCATATTTAAGGAGGTTCTAAAGGCATGAGCAGTACAGGTGAAAAGACTGAGATTGGCAGAAGGGATTTTCTTGGGGTGTCTGCAATAGTAGCAGGGGCTATAGCAATGCTTTCAGTCGTTGCAGGGGCGTTACGGTTGACAAAATCAAATGTTTATTATGAACAGTCACAAAAGTTTAAAATTGGCAGGCCTGAAAATTTTCCTGCTGGCACAAAGGTAAAGCTTGATGAAAAAAAGGTCTTTATATTCTCAGAAAATAGCGGGCTTTATGCTATATCAAGTATTTGTACGCATCTAGGATGTATAGTTTCCCAGACAGATTCTGGTTTTTTATGTCCTTGTCATGGTTCGCGATATGACGGCATTGGCAATGTAGTTGGCGGGCCAGCACCAAGGGCTCTTCCTTGGCTTGAGATAAGCCTTCATGAAGATGGTAATTTGGTTGTAGACGCTAGCAAAGAAGTTAAATCAGGAACTATGTTTTTAATATAAAGGCATCTATATGAGGGCGCTGCCCTCAAACTCCTGCAAGGGGACTTGTCCCCTTGACCCATTAATGAAGATGTCTTTAATTTAGGAGAATTACATGAGTGAATCATTAAAATCTGGAATTGAGCAGTTTAAGGATAATATCTTCGGGTTAAAAGACTCGTTGACTAAATCCTACCTAAGGGCTGGTAAACCTACGTCTGATATGTCGCGAGCAGCTCTGATGGTAAACAATTTCTTTCTCCATATTCAAGGGGCAAAGACGCATATCAATACTCTAAGGCCTGCCTATACGCTTGGCATGGGTCTTATTGCTTTTTATCTATTTATAATTACCTGCGTTTCAGGGGCTTTAGTAATGATTTTTTATAATCCTTCTATAGAACATGCTTATTCTACTGTGAAGGATATTAATTATGTGGTTTTTGCTGGAAGACTTATGAGGAATGTCCATAAGTGGTCAGGTGAAGGTATGATTGTCTTTGTCCTGCTTCATATGGCAAGGGTTTTATATACAAATTCTTATAAACGAGGAAGGGAGTTTAACTGGTTAATAGGGATAGTATTATTAGTATTGACGTTTGTGTTGAATTTAACAGGATATATGCTTCCTTGGGATCAGCTTTCTTATTGGGCATTGGTAATAGTATCAAATATTATACAGTCGCCAAAGGAATTAACTGATATACTTGGGCTTACTAAATTTGTAGATATTGGTGGTATTCAAAAAGAGTTTTTTCTTGCTGGAACAGTGCCAGGGGCTGCAACATTAAACAGGGTATATTTTCTGCATATAATGCTTCTGCCGATAATTATAACAACATTTATTGGAGTTCATTTTTGGAGGATAAGGAAAGACGGCGGGCTTACAGTTCCTGATAATTTTAACTCTTCTTGTAATGTTGATTGTGGAAATCTTGTAGTACTGCCAAAAAAGACTGGCGGGATATTTACAACAAATAAGACATATGGACTGATGACTATGTCAAAGGGAGTCACTCCTGCAGTAGATAGAGACGTTGAAAACACGGTTTTAAGCTGGCCTAATCTGGCGATTGCTGAGGCTGCTGTCTTTGTGTTATGTCTTGCAGCGGTTATAGTATATTCAATATTTGTAGATGCACCGCTTAAAGAGGCAGCTAATGCCTTAATTCCAGAAAATCCTGCAAAGGCACCATGGTATTTCTTGGGACTTCAGGAGATGGTTTCATATTCAGCATTTATGGGTAGTATTGTAATCCCGATGCTTTCGGTACTGGGGCTTGCGTTGATACCGTATCTGGACAGGGATCAAAGTGATGTAGGGATTTGGTTTAGCGGAAGCGCTGGGAAAAAGGTTGCGATAAAGACATTGATTGTAGGCAGTGTATGTCTAATTGGAATGCTTGCCTTTGTGGTTAATTTTGGTTGGTTTAGGAACTGGTGGCCAAGTATTGCGCAGATTTGGATAATATTAATAAACCCAGCTAATTTGTGGTTGTTATTTGTGTGTGCATGGTCAATATGGATTATCAAAAGCACTGGTTCAACACGGATGGGGGCAATAGCATTGTTTACAATGTTTCTGGTCAGTTATTTAATATTGACTTATGTAGGCACAGAATTAAGAGGGCCAAATTGGGAGTTTTTCTGGTCTAAAGCCCAATGGCCTATTCATTGATAAGTGATCCTAAAACTATGAGGTTGTGACATGCAAAGTAGATTCTATGCGTCATTATTATTGATTTCTGCTCTTATACTGCTTGCTTTTGTATCTTATGCAGGGTTAAGAGAATTAAATCCAGAGTGGAAAACATATCAGAAGGAATATAAGCGGCTTTTTTTCAATAACGCAGTTACCCCTGATATGAAGAAAAAGGCTGCGGAATATACTGTCGGAATAAGACAGATATATATTAAAGATTTAAACAGGGTAGATAGGTGTGATAATTGTCATGTTGGAGTAGAAAATCCATTAATGGCTAAAGAGAAGGTTCCGTATAGGCAGCATAGCGGCACATATTTAAAGGATCATCCAGTGACCAAATTTGGCTGTACAATATGTCATTTAGGTCAAGGTAATGCTACAAATAAAAAAGAGGCACATGCAGAAGGGCATGATACATATTGGGATTATCCAATTCTGCCTTTAAAACATATACAAAGCTCATGTACACAGTGTCATAATATGGATTTTCTGAGCAAACATGGCGCAGATGTGATAATTGAAGGCGAGAAACTCTTTAATGAAAAGGGGTGCAAAGGTTGTCATAAATTAAGCGGTAATGGCGGAGTTCTTGGAAAAGCCCTTGATGGGGTAGGGTCACAACCTATTCATTATTTCCCAATGAGATATGTTGAAGGCGAAAGGACACAGCCATCATGGTTAAAACAACATTTTGAAGATCCTCGCAAGGTAGTTCCTGAGAGCGTAATGAAGGTTAAGCTGACTCCTGAGGAGGCAGATAAGCTGACGACATATATTTTGTCTATAAGAACATATGACCCGCCTAAGATATATAGACGGATAAATGAGGAACCAATTGTTGCTAAGGATGGTCATGCCCTTTATAATATGTATTGTGTGGCATGTCATGAGGACGGTAAATTGAGCGCTTTTGATGAGAATTTAAAAGGGACAATTCCAGCAATAGAAAATCCTGCATTTTTAATGAATGCAGATGATAGATTCATTGAGATGGTTGTAAAAGAAGGCAGAAAAGGCACGCCAATGACATCATGGCAGTTATCATCCGCAGGGCTAACTGACGAAGAGATTAAAAAGATTGTCAGCTATGTTGCTCTACAGCGTGGACATGAGTCAAGTAAGCCAGTAAGCGTTAATTTAAAGACTGGCGATAAAGATGCTGGTAAGGAAATCTTTAATGTCAGATGCGCTTTATGTCATGGCGAAAAAGGACAAGGCGGATTAGGATTAAATCTGGCAAATCAGATTATCAAAAAGGCTGATGATCAATATCTGTTTAAGACAATTCGTGACGGAAGGGCTACAACACCTATGCCGCCATTTGGAAGCACTGGGTTAGGGCTTACAGATCAGCAGATTGTAAATGTCATCAGTTATATAAAGGCATTCTGAATTATGTAATGTAAACGTATGCAGGGGCAGGTCTTTTACCTGCCCAGTTATAATGACAACACAAGGGCAGCCACAAGGGATGCCCCTACGATAGATTAGAATCGGAGGATGTTAGAAATGATAGTAAATAAAAAACCCTCATTACAGTGTATAAGTTATATATTAATAATGGTATTTTCATTATTAATATTTTCTATAGCAGCAGCGGAAGAGGGCGCGTTGAAAGCGCCTCAAGATGATGGAAAGAACGCGGTATCCGTTGATGTAAAGAAGGATGTTCAAGATGCTGGAAATAATGAGGCTCAATTAACCTTAGGGAAGAAGTTATTTGGTGAGCGTTGTGTGGTATGTCATGGCGCAAGTGGTAATGGAAAAGGCCCGGCTGGAGTAATTAAGGTAATGGAAAAAAGCGGCAGGGTGCTTGAGATACATCCAAGGGATTTAACATCCGGGACATTTAAATTTAGAACAGTTTCCACTGGTTGTCTGCCATTAGATGAGGATTTATTAAGGACAATTACAGATGGAATTTTAAAATCCTTTATGCCTGACGCAAAGGTTTTGAAATTAGATGAGAGAAAGGCATTGGTTGCATATGTCAAGACATTTTCTCCAAGATTTACTGCAGAAGAGCCTTGTAAGCAGATAGCTGCCAAGATGCCAAAATGGGTTGGTTCAAAGGATTCCATTGTTAAAGGTGAGGCGTTATATAAAAAGATGAAGTGTCCTGATTGTCATGGTAATGATGGATCTGGAAATGGTCCAAAGTCAAATGATATAGTTGATGATTGGGGGAATAAAATTTTGCCCTTTAATTTTAGAACCGGTAACCTTAAAAGAGGTTCTACTCCTGATAATGTATATTTGACATTTACAACTGGACTTGACGGCTCAGGAATGCCTTCATATGAGGATTCTCTGAAAGATGAAGAGAGATGGAATCTTGTATCATTTACTCTTAAACTTATGAATAAAGCAGAATATTTAAAGTAGTATTGTGTATAATAGATAATCAGAATTTATTCTGAGCTTTTAATAAATTTAATACTTTGGAGGGAATAATGAAGAAGGTACTATTATTGTTTGTATTATTAACCTTTGTGTTATCAGGTATTGCTTTTGCTGGTCCATATGAGGTTGTAGATGTTAAAGGCGGCGGTTCAATTACAGGTGTGGTAAAGGCAGCAGCAAAGGTAGCTGATCCAGTAGTAAAGATTGAGACAACGAAACCTGAAGAGCATCAGTTATGCGGTATGACTGCGCCATCTGGGATGTATGAGATTTCTGCTGGAATGGGCGTTAAGAATGTATTAGTTTATATTGAAGAAGTTCCAAAGGGCAAGGCTCTGCCTAAGATGGATTATAAACTAACCAATTTGAAGTGTCAGTTTACTCCGCTTGTTGGTATTGCATATTCAGGTTCAAATTTTGTTGTAACAAACAGCGATCCAGTTTTTCATAATACATCTATAGGACTCATGGTAGGTGGTAAGAGAAGCACAGTTTATAATTTAGCTCTTCCAGGTAAAGATCAGGTAATCACTAAACCAGTAAGAAGAACTGGTTTAAACAGCGTAAAATGTGATGCTCATCCATGGATGAGGGCTTGGATATATGCAGCAAAGAATCCATATGCAACGATTACAGACGCAGATGGCAAATATGAGATTAAAGACCTGCTCCCAGGCACATATAAGGTAACATTCTTTCATGAAGGCTTTGGCGATGTCACTAAAGACGTAACTGTTGCAGCTGGAAAGCCAGCTACTTTAGATCATACTTTTTCTAAGAAATAATCTGAATTATACTAAAAAAGGGTGTGTCTGACTAAGGCGCTCCCTTAATATTTTATAAAATTTTTGAAGGTCAAGAAACTCGCATATATTGTTATTGTCTATATTGCGGGAGTTGGTGTCCCAAAAGTCATCAGCTCCCGCAATTAACTTTTTTATAGATTATATTTTGTTTATGGCGAATATATACAGACACTAATAACTTCTTTTAAATAATAAACTTAATTTAACTACCCTGATTTAGATCATATTTTTTTTAATAAATAATATATATACTGTCAAAAGGCATTTTTTTTAAATTAGGCGGGGTGATTGTATTGTATTTTTTATTATAAAGATATAGGAATACTGATAAGGAGGTGATAAGGTAGGTTTATAATATTATGCAGGGTATTTAATAGAGGTGATGGCTGCAATGATTAAAGATGTTATATTAATTTAGAGTGTCTGTCCTTTGGTCAGTCAGTTTGAAATTAATTTAATTTATTTTTAATATATTGCTATTATTATTTAAATTAAACTAATTTTTTAATACAGGCTGATATAGTTTGTAGCTTATATGGAAATATAGTTTAATGGAGGCGATAATGAGAGAAGTGAGAAGAAAAGTATTTAATAAGGCTGTAATGGTAACCCTTATTATTTTTATCTTTACAACTATGTTAATAATTATCAATGCAGCAACTGCAATGGCAGTTGATGGAAAGAAAGTTTTTGAAAGTCGTTGTGTAATTTGCCATGGCGTAAAAGGCGATGGAAAAGGATTAATGGATGTAGTACACAGAAATGAAAAGAAAGGTATGGTCTGGAAGGTATATCCAAGGGATTTTACTACAGCGTTATTTAAGTTTCGTTCTACTCCAACAGGGTGCCTTCCTACGGATGATGATATTTTAAGGGTGCTCACTACTGGGATTCCAAGATCATATATGCCGTCACAAAAAGATTTAACATTAGAGGAGCGTAAAGCAGTTGTTCAATATATAAAGACCTTTTCTCCAAGATGGAAAGAAGAGCAGCCATGCGAACCAATAAAGGTAGTACAGCCTTCTTGGCTTGGAAGTCCAACATCGGTTGCTAAAGGTGAAGAGGTTTGGAAAGCAATGAAGTGTGTTGAGTGTCACGGAAATGAAGGAAAGGGCGATGGACCTAAGTCAAATACTCTCAAAGATGATTGGGGAGATCAAGTAATCCCATTTGATTTTACATCTGGAGCTACAAAGATGGGCTTTGATCCAAAAAATATCTATAAGGCTTTTTCTACAGGGCTTGACGGCAGCGGGATGCCTTCTTATGGCGATTCTTTATCTGAAGATGAAAGATGGAATCTTGTATCTTATACCTTAAAGTTAATGGGACGCTTAAATAAATAATTATGATTTAGAACATATCAATAAAAATGGACAGCATATATATTATATATATTATGGAGGTAGAATAATGTCAGAGAATAAAACTGATAGACGTAATTTTCTAAAAATTCTTGGTATTGGCGGTGCAGCAGTTGCTGCTGGATATGTCATGCCAAAAGATATATTGACATCAAAGAGTAAAGGAATAGCTGAGGCAGGCACATCTGAGGGTAAACAATCTCATGAGGTATTGCCTGGACAATTGGATGATTATTATGGATTTTGGAGCGGTGGTCAAAGCGGAGAGGTAAGGGTTTTAGGAATACCATCTATGCGTCAGATTAAAAGCATTCCAGTATTCAATATGGATGTTGCCTCTGGCTGGGGAATCACTAATGAGAGCAAGGCACTGTTAAAGGGCAGGTTCTGCGGAGATACCCATCATGTTCATGGTTCATATACTGATAGAACTTATGACGGCAAATATCTATTTGTAAATGACAAACTCAATAACAGGGTTGCAAGGATAAGAATTGATTATTTAGAAACTGATAAGATACTCGACGTTCCAAATATTCAGGGAATACATGGTCTTTTCACTCAGAGATTTCCAAAGACTGAATGGGTTGTATGTAACGGAGAATTTCAGGTCCCAGTCCCAAATAGAGCAGCAGCAGATCAAAAGGATTATTATGGGATTCATACTATCATAGATGCAGAAAAGATGGAGATAGTTTGTCAAGTGATGATGGATGGAAACCTAGATCTCGCAGCAACTGATTATAATGGCAAGTATTCCTTTGCAACCTCTTATAATACAGAAAAAGGCGTAACAATCTCAGAGATGCTTGCAGCAGATTATGATGCTTTATACGTATTTAATTGGGACAGGATTAAGAAGGCTCTCAATGATAAGCATTATAAGGTGATAGAAGGCATAAAGGTAATTGATGCAACAAAAGGAAAATCAGGTATAGTGCTTGAGATACCAGTTGCAAAAAATCCTCATGGTGTAAACGTTTCCCCTGATGGTAAATATGCAATATGTTCTGGTAAGGTTTCTCCAACCTGTACAGTTGTCGAGATTGCGAGGTTAGATGATGCCTTTAACGGGAAGATTAAACCAAAGGATTGTGTAGTAGCAAATCCATTTATAGGTCTTGGCCCGCTTCACACAACCTTTGACGGCAGAGGTAATGCTATAACCTCTGTATTTATAGACAGCACAAACGTAAAATGGAACATTGCAAAGGCAATAGAGGCAGAAAAACTCGGCGAAGAGGCAAAGAAGAAAAACCCTCATATCGTAGATGTGCTTGATGTAAATTATCAAGTAGGTCATATTGAGGCAACAATGGCTGAGACAAAAGAGGCTGACGGAAGATGGCTTGTTTCTTTAAATAAGTTCTCTAAGGATAGATTCCTAAATGTTGGACCTTTAAAGAATGAGTGTGAGCAGCTTGTTGATCTTAGTGGTGAAAAACTCAGGCTTGTACATGATTCTGCAACATATATTGAACCTCATGATTGTATAATGGTTAAAAAATCCATTATAGAGCCAAAGGTAAAGGATCGTTTTAATATGTTTGAAAATCCCCTTGCAGTAACTGAGAGTGGAGTTGTACGCAAGGGCAAGAAAGTCACTGTAAAGCTCACTGCTAATGCTCCAGTGTTTGGACTTCAGAAGGTTGATCTAAAGAAGGGAGATGAGGTAACGGTCATTGTAACAAACAATGATGAAATTGCAGATCTAGCACATGGATTTGCCCTGTCAAACTATAATATTAACTTTGTTGTAGCTCCGTTTCAGACAAAGTCAGTTACCTTTAAAGCCGATAAACCAGGCGTATATTGGGCATATTGCACAAATTTCTGTCATGCCCTGCATCTTGAGATGAGGATGCGTTTTATAATTACATAGTATTTTATCTTGGATAGATTGTAGGGGCACGTTGCAACGTGCCCCTACGTTTAAACCTTATATTTTAAATAAATATTAAAAAGAGAGTGAAAAATGAAAAAAATAATAATATTATTTTTAATAATTGCCATCTTAGTTCCATCTATTGCAATATCAGGATCGTATAGTATGTTTGAGCATAGATATGAATATAAACCAAATGACGTATTGAATGCAGATAATTTTAAGGAAAAGACTAAATATTTAGAAGGATATAAAAATGGCAAGCTCGTGGGTTTTGTCATATTATCTAAGGATTGGGCTTCTAAGCATGTTGGATATTCTGGCAAGCATATGGAGACTTTAATTGGTATTGATACTTCTGGGAAGATAACAGGGGTTAAGATATTATTTCATAGTGAACCTATAATGTTAATAGGACTTGATGAAAAACGTTACAATGCCTTTATAAATCAATATATTGGAAGAGATGTTGCTAAGAATTTGTCTATTGGTAAAGAGATTACGATGGATGCAATCACTGGAGCAACAGTTACAGCAGTTGTGCAAAACGCAATTATATCTGAAAGCTCTAAGAGATTAGCCTATGTTACAGGTCTGATAAAGACAGATAAAGCTGCTAATAAACGTACCATTAAAGATGAGTCTATTGCGTTGACTTGGGATGAATTAAAATCAATTGGCGCTGTAAAAAATATTAAGGTAACTAATAAGGAATTAGGGTTGACAGATGAAGGTAATTTTGTAGATCTGAATTTTGGACTATTAACTCCAAGGGGAATAGGTGAAAATATTGTTGGTAAAGAAGGATATATAGAGGCCTCTCCTCAGAAGAATGACGGGTATAGCGCAATATTTATAACTTCAAATGGATCTGGGACATTTAAGGGGTCAGGATATGTTAGAGGCGGTATCTTTGACAGGATAAGTCTTGAGCAAAATGGAGTGGTTTTCCAATTTACTGATCGTGATTATAAGATTTTATCAGATATTAAGGCTGTAGGGGCGGGCAAGATAAAAGAGGGAGGTGTATTTATAATCAGGAGTAAGGATTTTGACCCAACTCTGCCGTTTAAATTTAAGCTAACTGCAACTTATAGACAAGGTTCTGTAAAGAAGTTTGAATCTTTCTTTGCTGATTATATGTTACCTGATAAGTTTTTAAAATAATGGGTCAAGGGAACGAGTTCCCTTGCGGGATTTTTAAGGGCAGAGCCCTTAAAGGGATAGTTAATTATGGAAGAAAATTTTAAAGAAGCGCCGCTTTATCTGATAATGTGGGGACAACATGCTGTTGCATTGAGTTTCTTTGGACTGTATCTAATTTCCTTAATCACATTATTGTTATTTAAGGCAAGTATATTAAAAAAAGGCAGTCTTATTAAGGTAATAAGGTATGTTTTTTTATTAATAGCATTTGTTTTTATAGGATTAGTTATAAAGGCGCAGCCTACTTCTACCAATATAGCTATAATGATAGGTTCTTTAAAAGATCTTCAATTTCCATTAGATCTATATTTAATGGAGCCGTTTATATTTATAACCTTTATATTTATGGCAATAACAACGATACTATGGGGCAGGGGTGTTTTTTGCGGATGGGTTTGTCCTTATGGTGCAATGCTTGAGTTACTTAATTCTATTTATGATTTAATACCCAATAGACCAAGATTTAGCCTTCCAGAGAAGATTCATTCAAAATTGATATATCTAAAGTACATAATATTCATAGGCATAATAGGAATATCTTTGTACAGCTTCATGTTATCTGAATACCTTACTGAAATAGAGCCGTTTAAGACATTTGTTTTAAAGTTGAATAGGGAATGGTATTTTGTGGGATATTTTTTGATACTTACGATATTGTCAGTGCTTATTTATCGTTTTTTTTGTTTGTATATCTGCCCAATGGGAGCGTCAATTGCAATGCCTTCATTATTAAAATGGATACCACTAATAAAGATAAAAAGGTATGATTTGTGCGGGAAATGCAATATTTGTAAAAAAGACTGCGCGAGTAATTCAATTGCTCAGAATGGTAAAATAATAGAATCAGAATGTCTTTATTGTTTAGAATGCCAGAAAAATTATCAAGATTCCAATCGCTGCACTGAATTAATTAAAAGGAAAAAAAGTGCTCAAAAATAAATTAATAATAATTTTATTGCTGATTCTAATCATATTTTTTATTAATTCAAACATTGTATATTCTAAGACTCTTACAGTCGGCAATACTTATAAGACTATTAATCAGGCAATAAATGACGCAAATAATGGCGATATAATTGAGGTGCAAAAAGGTCTATACAATGAGCAGATTGTTATTAAAAAGGCAATTACGCTAAAAGGGGTAGGCGCTCCTGAGATTGTAATAAGTAAAGATTACACTATTGAGATAAAAAGCCCTGACGTTATAATAGAAGGTCTGACTTTTATTTCGGACGGAAGGGATAATAATCCTGCAAGCGTTACCATATTTATTGATAAATCAGCATTAAGAGCGATTATTAAAGACAATATATTTATAAAGACAATGACTGGTATCTCAAATTTTGAAGGAAGTGATTTAAGGATAGAAAATAATAAGATCTCAGGCAGAGGTGATCTTGGCGAAAATGACAGAGGGAATTGTATTAATCTTACAGGTTCGCAAGCTGTAGCGGTTATTGGGAATAAATTAGATAATTGCAGAGATGGGATATATATGGAGGTCTGTCATCATTCAACTGTAGTTAATAATGAAGTGACAAAATCGCGTTTTTCTATACATACAATGTGGGTAGACGAAGGGCATTTTAATAATAATGTTCTATACGATAATCTTGTTGGACTAAATATTATGTATACAAAGCATTCAGATATAAAGGGTAATATATGCGTAGGTAACAGGACGATTGGTTTAATACTAAATCAAACGGTTAGAAGCGAGGTAACTGATAATATCTTGATAAGTAATACAAAGGGATTATTTTTTCATAATTCAATTTATAATAATATTTCAAGAAATTTAATCATGAATAATAATTTAGGGCTGCATTGTTTAGGCGGGTCAGTGGATAATAAGATATGGAATAATTCATTTATACAAAATGAGTTTCAGGTAAAGTTTGTAGCTGCAAAGAATCAGTTTTGGGATAATAATTATTGGAGCGACTATATTGGATGGGATGTGGAAAATGACGGCAAAGGTGACATACCTTACGAGACCAATACTATAGTAGATCAGTTATTTTGGCGTTATCCTCTTTCAAAGATGTTATTTTCATCTCCTGCACTCCATGTATTAATTGCCTTAGAGAAGCAATTTCCTATAATTAAAACGCCTAGGGTTGTAGATAAAACTCCGTCTATGAAGCCGTTTCATCCAGATTGGAAAAAACTCTTAAAGCAATATGCAGCATATAAGCCGCAACAATATTATGGAGAAATGGAAAAGATAGCAAATATGTCAGGAGGCGGTTTTTGAAGATAACTTTAACTGATGTTGTAAAAAAATATGGTGAATTTACTGCAATAAATTCGGTCAATTTAGACCTTAATTCAGGGCAGATGCTTGGACTTGTAGGTCCTAACGGCTCTGGCAAAACAACTTTGCTGAAATTAATACTTGGAATATTAAAGCCAACGATTGGAAATATTCAAGTTGATGGACAGGTATTAGATCCAATTAAATGGAAGGAGTATAAGGGAGGGGTAGGGTATATGCCAGAGAGGGTTTCATTTTATGATAATTTAACTGGGATTGAAACTCTGAAATTCTTTGGGCAGATCAAAGGCGGTAGTATTGATAATATTAAAGATGTGCTTGATAGGCTTTTTACAAAGGAGATTTTAGATAAAAAAGTTGGCAGTTATTCAAAGGGAATGCGTCAGAGGTTAAACTTTGCACAGGCAATAATAAATGATCCAAATGTATTAATCCTTGATGAGCCGACCTCAGGACTTGATCCTATTGGAATAAAGGAGTTTTATGAGATTATTTCTGGGATATTGGAGCGTAAAAGACCTATAATCATACTTTCTTCACATATCTTGGCAGAGATTGAGGACAGGGTAACAACTGTAGGAATTATGAAAGATGGACAATTGCAGGCACTTGGCACACTCAATGAACTTTATAAAAAATCGGAGCTTCCTCTTAAATTATATATTATTTCAAAGTCTGAAAATAATGGAATAATGGATATGTTAATTAGTGAGGGAGTTAAAATTGTTATGAGTACCAAAAATGAGGCTGGGGCTGTAACTCAAACCCTGCAAGGTGTCAATGAAAGGATTCTTCATTGTGAATTTCATAGAGATAATAAGATGAAGATATTGTCATGTTTGATGGAGAGAAAGATAGATATCATTGATTTTATTGTGAGAGAGCCGAGCCTTGAGGAGGTGTTTTTTGGTCTCAATTAATGCTGTGAAAGCAATAGCGAGAAAGGAATTTACAGATAAATTAAATAATAGATGGATAGTTGTAATCTCAATAGCATTTACGGTATTCACTATAATAATTTCATATTTTGGGTCATCGGTTTCAGGAGTGACAGGCTTTAGGGAGATGGCTCCGACAATAGCAAGTCTCACGTCATTGGTAATATATTTTATCCCAATATTGGCGTTGACTTTAGGGGGAGGGGTGATAGCTGATGAAAGAGACAGACATACCCTTGATATATATCTTGCAAGCCCAATATCAGTGAGCGAGTTTATTGCTGGTAAATTTATAGGCTTGTCAATATCTTTATCCCTGCCTACAATAATAGGTTTTATGGTTTCAGGGATAGTGCTTTTTCTTAATATTACGAATGCGTCAATTTTAAGTTATATATTATTTATAGTACATTCAATTATTTTAGGGTTAATCTTTTTGAGTATATCGTTTTTGGTCTCAGTGTTATTTTATGACAGGGCAAAGGTTATTGCATTTACGGTTTTTGCATGGCTGTTTTTTACAGTTCTATATGATCTTGGATTGATAGGGGTATTAGTAGTCTCTAAGGGCAGGATAAATGTAGATATATTAAGTATATTATTGATGTTCAATCCAATTGATATATATAGGATAATGAATTTTATGTCAATAGGAGAGTATTCATTGTTTTTGGGTTTGTCATCAATTGAGTTTCCTAAGTTCCTAAATATGCCTGTATTATGGGGCATTTGTATGATATGGATAGTGGTACCGCTAACGATAAGTTTTTCCCTTTTTAAGAGAAAGTATTTGACATAAAAACGTAGTTTTTTATGAGTGAAAAGTTAAAAGTGAAATTTATTTTAGTTTTTGACAGGAGGTTTATTGAATGAGAAAGATATTAATTTTATTAATGTCAGTAATTTGCTTGGTATTAGTTGTAAATATTGCTTTTGCATATGAACAGATAAGTGTAACAAATGGAGGATCAATAAGCGGGGTTGTAAAGGTAGCTGGGACTGTAGCAGCAGATGATGCAACTGCAATTGATATGAACAAGGAAGATTGCGGGGATACGCAAAAGGCGGATAAATATATAATAACTGGTTCAAAGGTTGCTAATGTTGTTGTTTGGTTAGATCAGGTACAAAAAGGCAAATCGCTTATAAAAGGTACTTATCCAATAGTAATAAATAAGTGTAAGATAAGTCCTTTGGTGGGAGTTGCATATACAGGAGGGGAGTTTACATTTAGTAATGAAGATAAGATTCTTCACACACTTCAGTTAAAATCAGGGCTAAATTTTCACAAGAAATTATCTTCAAGACCTCTAAAAAATGGTGCAACAGTACTAAATCTAGCATTACCAAAGTCTGCGGCTGAGGTAAAACATACTATTCCATCTTATTTTAAAATCTCAAATGATAGGGGGTATATATCAATATTGTCAAACACGCATAGTTTTATGAGAGGCTATGTATTTGTATTTGATCATCCATACGCAGTAGTTACAGATAATGCTGGAGCTTTTGCAATATCGGATGTACCAGCAGGGGATTATACATTAAAGATATGGCATGAGGGATTCGGGGTAATGGAGAAAAAGATAACCGTAAAGGCAGGTACAAAAGTAATTTCAGATTTTATTTATCAGACTGGGGTAGAAGCAGGCATTTAAATTGACACTGTATGAAAGTCTATGATACTATAGCATAGATCAGCAAGGCAGC
>JADFXP010000031.1 GCA_015233465.1 Candidatus Magnetominusculus dajiuhuensis | reverse complement strand
TTCAGTTAAACTTACTAAAAAAAATATGAACGCCAAAAACTTCTTAGTACCTTCAGATTCATTGAAAAGATTCAAATCTACATTACCAATTTTATTTAATTCCTTATCATATTGAAAATGAGTAGTTGTTGTTTCTTTTAAAATCTTATCTAATGTATCATTAATATTTTTATCCTTATCTTTTAATATTTTATTTATCAATAAAATAAGGTTGGCATTTGTTTTTATATCTACAATTTGCAAGTCTGCTAAACTAATAAACTTTAGTATTTCATTTTTATAATCAGCATATTTTAATAATTCCAAAGTAAGTTGCAATATAGCAATATCATCCATACCCATCATTACTGTAGAACCCATAAACCAATTTAAAATATCCAAAGAAACCTTCCCGTTAAACTGAGCACATACTGATAGAAATAGAGCATTATCTCTAGTTTTATCTTCTAACCCCTTTCCTTCCTTAAAAAAATTACCCACCTTAATATTATTCTCATCTCTAAAAAATAACATCCTATCCTTTCCTTTTAGATTACTAAATAGCCATTCAGAGTGTATTCTTTTACGATCTACTTCAAACCCATACCTATAAATCATCTCATCAATCAAAAATATAATCTCAAAATATGAAGGTTTTCCTACTGTCTCAGTATTAAATATAAATTCATCAACTGGAATTTCTTTATTCTTCAAGGTATCATCTAAACAAGTCTTGATAAAATTCCCCATAAACTCCATTGCCTTTAACACATTACTCTTCCCGCTTGCATTTGCCCCATATATCACAGCAGTCTTTAATAGTTTTAACCCTTTCCTCTTTGTCTCAATTATATTTGCAGGCAGCTCTTTTATCCTTGAACACACCATACTCAATGTAACAGGATCTTTTATTGAACGATAATTTCCTACTGTAAAGGTTATTAACACTTTTGCCACCTCCAACTGCTGAATATAATGTTATATACCATAAAATAACAGTGCAAGTCAACGTATTTTGAGAAAATTTCTCATAATATAGAACCTTTAAGGGCTCTGCCCTTAAAAATCCCGCAAGGGAACTCGTTCCCTTGACCCATTATAAAAAACTTAAATTACGTATAAATGTTATAATTATGGGTTCAAAGGGACGAGTCCCTTTGCGGGTGTTTGAGGGCAGCGCCCTCATGCTTTAAGTCTTGATTATAATGAAACAATACATCCTAAAAAAAGATAATTCATCTGTCAATAAGCAATATCTGATAAATTATAAAGAGCTGCTTAATCCTGCTCAATATGACGCTGTTACACATATAAACGGGCCATTGCTTGTTATCGCTGGAGCTGGCAGCGGAAAAACCCGCGCCCTTGTTTATAGGGTCTCGTATCTTATTGAAAATGGGATTGCCCCTGAATCAATACTGCTTCTTACCTTTACGCGAAAGTCTGCCTCTGAGATGATGCGCCGTGCTGCATCGGTTTTAGATAACAGATGCCTATCTGTCTCTGGCGGAACATTTCATTCATTTGCAAATCTTACGCTGCGAAGATATGCAAGCCTTATAGGACTGCGAAATAATTTCACAATCATTGACCGCTCTGACGCTGAAGACATCATTAATCTGATCAGAACTGAACTTGGCTTTGGGAAAAAAGATAAACTATTCCCCAAAAAAAACACCATACTTAAGATCATCTCTAAATCCATAAATACCGAAATTTCTATTGATGATATTATTTATAATGATTATCCAAAATATGATGAAGAAAGCGAAGACATCTCAGAGATATCAGTGCGTTATACACAATATAAATTTGAAAAATCCATTCTTGATTATGATGATCTATTGATTTATCTCAAAAAACTCTTAATTGAGCATGATGATGTTAGAAAGCGCCTGTCAAATCATTATAAATATATCATGATTGATGAATATCAAGACACTAATAGAATTCAGGCAGATATTACCTCACTCCTTGCATCAGAGCACGGAAATGTCATGGCAGTAGGTGATGATTCACAAAGCATTTATTCCTTTAGAGGCGCTAATTTTAGAAATATTATGGACTTTCCTACTATATTTCAAGGATGTAAGATTACAACACTTGAACAAAATTATAGAAGCACCTCTCCAATTTTAAATCTTACAAATCAGATTATCGCTAATACCACTGAAAAATACTCTAAGGTGCTGTTCACTAATATATCTGGCACTCAAAAACCTGTCTATATTAAGACAGCAAATGAATATGAGCAGGCTTCATTTATATCTCAGAGAATTTTAGAACTGCATGAGGAAGGCATAAATCTTAATGATATAGCTGTGCTTTTTAGATCTGGGTCGCACTCTAATGTCTTGGAATTTGAATTAACGGAAAGTCATATCCCATTTGTAAAATACGGCGGTCTGAAATTTACTGAGGCAGCCCATATCAAGGACATTAATGCGCTTTTAAGGATAATATTTAACCCAATGGATGCAATCGGCTGGCATAGAGTATTACTTTTACTTGACGGAATAGGCGCAAAATCCGCAGAAAATATTATTAAGGAAATTATCAAAGATAATCTCGGACATAAGGGGTTATTATCACAAAATAATGCTTCAAAAAAATATCGAATTGAACTTGAGAGACTCTATAAACTAATTGAGACTTTTCAATCAACTGAAATCAGCCCCTCTGATGCAGTAAAATTCGCGCAGGAATATTATACACCAATCTTAGAAAAAAACTATGATGACCCTGAAAAAAGGATAAATGACCTTGATTCACTTATTAAGATTGCTGCAAGATATGATAATATTGAACGATTCTTAACAGACCTAACCCTTGAGCCTCCTGAAGGTGTAAAGGCAGTCCCGGTAGAAAAGGATAGAGATAGATTAGTTTTATCAACCATACATTCTGCAAAGGGGCTTGAGTGGAATACTGTATTTGTGATACATCTTGTAGAGGGTTTCTTTCCAAGTATCTATAACTTAGGAAATACTAAAGAACTGGATGAAGAACGCAGACTTTTTTACGTTGCATGCACAAGGGCTAAGGAAAATCTATATCTGCTGTCTCCAGAGATACAATACAAACGATATAATTATTCAGAATTCTCAGAGCCCTCAAGGTTTATCACTGAGATAGATACATTTAATGAACTATCTGAGCAATGGTCATTAAGTCTTTAATGGGTCAAGGGAACGAGTTCCCTTGCGGGATTTTTAAGGGCAGAGCCCTTAAAAGGTGTAATCAAAGCTAACAGTAGGCCCAAGCGTAGTATACTGGCTGTCAACTGTAATAGTTGCGCTGAGTGAGACAGAGGCATGATTTGAAAATAAATATGTACCACCTGCCTGACCGGTGAAAAAACCTTCTTTGTTTATCCCAAATATATAACCAATCAATGATGATAATACAAACTTTGTGTCATTTATAGGATAAAATATTGCAATTCCTAATGGAATGCCATTTAAGGAATATCCGGGATATGATTCATAATAATAACCGCTTAATATTGCTAAACCCGGAATAATCATATATCCAGCTGCAGCCAAAATATTCATTTCTTTTCCATTTCCAATTATATATGAAATACCTACAACTCTATCAATGCAGATATTTATCACAGGGCCTGCAAGTACGCTGCTGCCGCTTGTTGGTCCGCTTAAAATATTATAATTCCAAGCCATTATTCCAGTGCTGAAGAAATCTGGGACTATTTCTGAATTATTTATAGATTCTTCCGCAGATGTAAGCTGATTAAATACTAATAATATAAGAAACATCAAAATGACGATAAATTGCAGTTTTTTCATTTTAGATTAAACTCCCTTGTAAAATTAATTATTTTAAATATAATACGTCCATTATAACATTTCCTTGTTTACCTTTTTAATAACTATAAATTAAAGTATCACTCTAATATCATCATATGTTATATTAGAGCTATTGATGTTTATAATCGTAAGTTGGAGATATAAAATGAATAAATATAACAATGCAATAATCAGCGTATCTGATAAAAGCGGAATTTCAGAGTTTGCTAAGCGTTTAATTGAGTGCGGTATTAATATACTTTCTACTGGAGGCACTGCCAGCCTTCTTCGTAAAGACGGTATTAACGTGACTGATGTCTCTGATTATACAGGATTTCCTGAGATGATGGATGGACGCGTTAAGACCCTGCACCCAAAGATTTATGGAGGTATTCTTTCAAGAAGGAATAATCCCAAAGATTTAGAAGAACTCAAAAAACATCAGATTAAAACCATTGATATTGTAGTGGTCAATCTATATCCCTTTGAAAAGACTATAGCAAAGTCAGGCGTGACCATAGAAGAGGCAATTGAAAATATAGATATTGGGGGCCCTTCTATGCTAAGGGCAGCTGCAAAAAATTATAAATATGTCGCTGCAATCGTTGACCCAGCGGATTATAACAATATTATACAAGAGCTTAAAGACAATAATCTCACAATAAGTGAAAAAACTAGACTAAATCTTGCGCATAAGGTTTTTATGCACACATCTCATTATGACAAGGCAATCTCTGCCTATTTGTCTGATTGGGGCAATAGCCCCAAACCCGAATAAAATGAGACTCCATATAGAATGTTTCCCGTGTATGTTTCGTCAGACCATTATGACCCTTGACAGGGTTGATATATCTGAAGAACTTAAAATGGACTGCATGTTTCAAGTCGCAGAGCAGGTCAGAATTGCAGACCCTGATAAAACCCCTGCCCATATCACTACATTTATATACAGAAAGATAATGGAATATGCTAAGAATGACCCATATAGGATTGTCAAGCTTCAATACAATAAAATAGCCATGGGGCTTATGCCAGAACTATCAAAATTAATTAATGACTCCCACGACCCGCTTTGGACTGCAAGCAGGATTGCTATAGCTGGAAATATCATTGACTTTGGGCTTTTCAAGGAATTTGATATTGGGGCAATTATAAAACGATCTCTTCAGCCTAAAATCGCTGTAGATGAATATCAAAGATTTAAAGAATATATTAATAATAACAAAAAAATTCTCTATCTTTTAGATAATTCTGGCGAGGTTGTCTTTGATATGATGCTGATTAAAGTGCTTATAGAGATGGGCAAAGATGTTACAGCTATAGTCAAGGGTAAACCAATAATAAACGATGTTACAATGGAAGATGCTATGCAGATTGGTCTTACTGACATATGCAGTGTTATTGATAATGGTTCAGACGCTGTTGGTACGATAAGAGAATGGTGCAGCCCAGAATTTATACACCTATATAATAATGCCCCTTTAATTATAAGCAAAGGTCAGGGAAATTTTGAGACACTTCATCAAGATAACACCAAGATATTGTTTTTATTTCAATCAAAATGCGATGTTATTTCAAGATGGCTTAATCTTGAGAAAGGCTCAATGCTTCTTGGGTCTAAGACCTTTGAGTCTCTAAATAATTGATTTTTCGGATAAAATAAACAGAGGATTTTTATGATACAATATAATTATAATGATTCAATAAATATTCTCAGAGATATTCATTGGGTAGGGTTCTACGACGAGCAGGCAGATCTGCATTGTAATCCATATCTTATGGTAGACGGTCTTGATGTAATATTATTTGATCCCGGTTCAATTCCTCATTTTTCTATAGTAATGCGCAAGATAATTGACCTTATACACCCTGAAAGCATTAATCACATTGTTGCAAGTCATCAAGACCCTGATATATGCGGTAATCTTCCTGTAATGGAAGACCTGATAAATAATCCAGAACTTAGGATAATAACTGAATCTGGATGTGTTAGACTCATTCAACATTACGGCATAAATTCAAAATACTTTAAGGTTGATAAAAATAATAACAAATTAATACTTAAAAGCGGCAGGGTTCTTGAATTTATACCTACTCCATACCTGCATTCTCCTTTTGCCATAATGACCTATGATATAAAGACAAAGACTCTCTTTTCATCTGATATATTTGGAACGGTCTCAAAGGATTGGGAATTATTTAAAGAGATAAATTCAACCTTTAAAGCAATGAAACTATGGCACCAGGCTATAATGCCTTCAAATGTTATTCTAAAAAAATGTATGGAAAAACTGCAAGATATGGATATAGAACGCATACTCCCACAACATGGTTCAATTATTGAAGGCAGCGCTGAGGTCAAAACAGCGATTACATTTTTAAAAGACCTCCCCTGCGGAATTGATCTTGACTGATTATGAAAAAAGATATTCTAACCACTGGAAACCAGCATTTTAACGATGTTAGAAATATAAACAGGGATTTGATTGAAAAAGCCCTTGAGATGCGCTGCAATGCCTATCTTGCCCATGTAAAGGCAAAACTCCTGACAATGACAATCTATGATGTAAATTCAAGCAAGACTGCCCTCAAGAGAGAAGTAGCTGCGCGAACAATAATTGAAAACCAGATAAAACATAAATCTGCTCAACTTGAGGAATTAAACACGCAGCTTGAAAAAAGAGTCGTTGAAGAGGTTGAAAAAAGAAGAGAAAATGAATTAATCCTTGCTCAGCAGTCAAAGATGGCTGCAATGGGAGAGATGTTAGGAGCTATCGCACATCAATGGAGGCAGCCCTTAAATGCACTTGGACTATATATTCAAGACATTGAAGAGGCTTATGATTTTGGCGAATTAAATAAAGAGTATATCCATAAAGCTGTAACAAATTCAATGAATCAGATAGAGTTTATGTCTAATACCATTGATGACTTTCGCAATTTTTTTAAATCATCAAAGGAAAAAACTGATTTTAATGTTATTGATTCAATTAATGAAGTACTCTCAATTGTCACTGCATCTCTAATAAAAGATAAAATAGAACTTTCCATTAAATTCTCTGATTTTAATAATTTTAAAATTCATAGTTTCGCTAATGAATTCAAACATGTAATTTTAAATATTATAACTAATGCAAGGGATGCTATTAACGATGCGAGAATTATTGATTCCAAGATGGAATACGGCAGGATTTTAATAACTATAGACCTGCTTGAAGATAAACATATCAAGATTACGATAGAAGACAACGGCACAGGCGTACCAGAAAAAATAATAGAGCAAATATTTGACCCATATTTTACCTCTAAACACGCATCAGTCGGCACTGGTATCGGACTTTATATGTCAAAGGTTATAATTGAAAAAAATATGCGCGGCAAACTTTATGTTAATAATATAGATCATGGGGCGAGATTTATTATTGAAATTCCAAAGGCATCTACATGAGGGCTTTGCCCTCAAACTCCCAAAAGGGGACTTGTCCCCTTTACCCCATAATTTTATGTTTTCAAAGGAACGAGTCCCTTTGCGGGATTTTTAAGGGCAGAGCCCTTAAAAGGTTATACCGTCACAATAGAATTATCGGCATGTCCATATGGACTAGGCACATATCTATCTGCCTTCCAGTCATTTTCCCATCTCATTTCATCTATTAAGTAGCGGAATTGATATTCGCGTCCTGCCTCAAGGTCAACGGTTACGGTAAAATTACCATTAGTATCTCTTTTCAAAGGTGTGCCGTATATATCCCAATTATTAAAATCTCCGACTATATTGACAGATCGCGCCTCAGGAGCAGCTTCTTTAGGAAGTTTAAAGGTAACCCTGCAAATATTTTTTTCTTTTATATATTTTTTTAACATCACGGATGACCTCTCAATAAGATATAGTCAATTATATATTATAACTCTTTAAAGAAAAATACTGTAAAAAAATTATTAGAATCAAATAATCATTTAATAATATCTCCCATTGCCATACGCGAGACAACTCTTGGCGTGATAAATACCATTAATTCTTGAGATTTTTTTACCTCTGAATTATTTTTAAAAAACCATCCAATAATTGGAATCTGACTAAGAATAGGTACTCCTTCATTTGTTTTAATGTTTTGCTTATAGTAGATACCCCCAATAACAATCGTATCTCCGCTTCTTACTGATGCTTCAGTCATTAAGGTACTTTTATTTAAGATAGGTTTTCCAGCTTGATCGCCTTGATAACTATTATTGTTTATCTCAATTATAAGGTGTACTGTCCCGCTAGGGGATATACTTGGCGTTACCTTAAGAGACAAAAGAGCATCAATTGGTGTAACGGTAGCTGAACCAGTAGGACTTAGACTTTGCATATAAATAGTCTGACCTTGAGAGATAGATGCAGCTGTATTATTCATAGTAAGAACCCTAGGAGCTGATATAGTGCGGCTCTTATTATCTATTTCATAGGCATCCAGTGTTGCATTTAAAACCTCAAGACCTGAAGACGGCATATAACCAATCCCAAAAGTAGGCTGGGTAACCGTTCCAGGAATGTTTACTGAACTATTCCAACTTAATGAGTTTAATGTAGTAGACCCAGTAATTGGATTAGCTTTTAAAGCAGTTCCCCATGTAGGGGTCATGCCTTGATAATTCCAATTTATTCCAAGGTTCTTTGAATAATTTGTATCAACTTCAACTAATCTTGCCTCAATAAGCACCTGCTTAATCTGAAGGTCTGGAGTGTCAAGCAAATCTATTAATTTCTGAATTGAAGGAAATGTATCATCAACATCATTTACAATAAGTACCTGAGCCTTATCATCTACAGATATTGTACCTCTATCTTTGCCATCTCCGTTTTTACTTAATATACCAGCGTCTTTAATTGCTGCAAGCATATCTTTTATAGGTTTATAATTTACTGGAAATAATTTTGTGGATAATGGTCTTGTGCTTGTAATACTATCTGCCTGTTGTTTTTCTTTAATTAAATCATCCGCCTTAGCGATTCTAATAATATTTCCTTCAGAAACTTGAGATAAACCATTTGTCTTGAGTATCAATTCAAGGGCTTGATCCCACGGCACATTTACTAATTTCATATTTATCTTGCCTGTAACCTTTGGATCAATTACTACATTCAATGGCTTATCTTTTTCCCCGCCAATATCCGCAAATAATCTTAAAATTGGAGCAATATCTGCATTTTGAATATCTAACGATATTTTCTTGCCTTTATACACCTTTAGATCGCCTTTTACAGTTTCATTCTCACTCCCGCCAGTATCAAAGGTTGAAAGATTTGACGTACTGACAACATCCTTACCGGCCTTTACTATCTCAGGGCTTGACAGTGATATTATAATCTCATCTCCATATGCAATTACATCAAAGGTTGCTTGTTCTTTTAGGGCAATAACCATTCTTATCTTACCGTCGCTGTCTCCCCATTTAATGCTTTCTATGGGAACAGGAACTTGCTGAGGCAATTTGGCAGTAATATTTACCCTTGGTATATCTATAATAACTCTATTATCAAGTTGAAAGACATCAGGCATCATCGAGCCATTGCCTTTGAGTATTACCTTTACATATTCTAACTCCCTCTTAAAATTAATAACAGAAATCACAGTTGCTTCTTTTTGCGGTTCCAATACAGTCTCTTCAACATGTTCATTAATTCCAGCGCCTTTTTCACCTCTTGACAATAAATCACCTATCTCATCATTAGATTTTGCGCCTGTAACAGATTCCGCTTCAATATTAAACTTCAACACTAAATTATTTTCTGACATTGAATGTTCAAATTTTTGCGGCGCTGTCAATGTTACTTCAAGTATTGCAGCCTCATCTGGAACCATTTTCTTAGAAAATACTATCTCACTGACTATTGAATCTCGCAGCAGCATCCGCTCTGTAAAACGTCCCAATTCAACGGATTTCAATTCTATCTCAAATTTAAACGGATCAGATAATTTATTTAATGAATATTTAAAGTTCCTATCTGCAGTTATAGTAAATGATTGTTTATCTATACTTATATTTTTAATAGTATTTACAGTTGAATCAGGATTTACATTTACAGACTGTGCTATTTTTTGTTTTGATTGAGAACTGCACCCAGTAACCAAAATTACCATTATTGAGAATAAGACAAAGATACTTTTAGTCAATATATTTTTTACTTTAATATCTTGCGGGGTTTGCCCATAGAAGAAACGCAGCCACCATTTATATCCTCTGGATTTCCATATCCGTTCTATATGTAGATTTATTTTCACAATACCTCCTACCTTCCAAGTTGTATAGTTGTTTCTACGTTAGTTTTTATACCTTTTTCGTCAAAATATACTTCTCTTACTATAACACTTTCAAGATTAATCTTAGTTACAATCCCGCCTTGTTTTCCAATTCTTGTGCCTACTCGTATTGGAAAGGTTCTGCTGTCTGCAAGTAACCCAGTAGCTGTAAATTCATTACCTAACTGAGTTATAGCCAATATTTGTATATTTTTTAATTCATAATCTTCTAAAGGCGTAAGGTGTCCTTTTTGACGCACATATTTTTTTTCCTTAGGAATCTCTTTATGTGTCAACAACAATATTGAAACAAAAGGATCTTTTTTATTTTTAGAATCATAAACGTATGGGATTGGTTTTATAGTCGTATTTAATTTCGGCTGAGTATCAACTTGTGCAGGAGTTTGAGGCGCAGTTTGAGGCACTGGTTGAGGCGCAGCTTGAGACACTGGTTGAGGCGCAGTTTGAGTTTGCACAAAAGGATTTTTTATATCAACTGCGTAACTACTACCCTCTGATATTAATATACTTAATATCAACATTGCAAAATAAATCATATTTTTTAGTATATTTATCGTCATTGCGTTTTAGCAGCTGGCTTTGCTTCAGCCTTAGGTTCAGCTGCAACTGAAGAAAAAGTTACTGCACTAAAGCTGATATTAAGTGTTGCCTCTTTTTCCTTTATCGTAGGATTACCTAATCTGATATTTTGAATATTTACTATCCTGTCAAGGGCTGTGAGGCTTGCAAAGAATCTCCCTAGATTATGATATGACCCATTTAACGTTATATCCACTGGTCTCTCTAAATAATCCATTCCTGCGGTATTTCTTTTTTTATCTGAACCAGGGTTCCATGAAAGTATTGGCACATTATTGATTGTAGCATTATCAGATACCTGTTTTAACAAATTGCTGACCTCATTTTCCATTGGAAGCTGATACTTTATCTCATCAAATCTCTTCAATACCTCATCATATTGCTTTGTCCTTATTGGCAGTTCCTTAACGTCCTTTTGTTTTTTACTAATTTCATCCTTTTGTTTTAAAATATCAGCAGTTAATGTATTTATTTCTTTATTATTAGGGTCAAATATTAAAAAATATATAGCAACACAAATTAAAATGGCAGGGATTGCAGTAATTGCAAATTTTGCAGGTGTAGGTATATTTATTAGGTCTATTTTCATATTATTATCTTATAATTAATCCCCAATTATATCCATAGTTACTTTAAATACATAAACCGTTTCTTTACCAGAAGTTTTATTTTTAGCATTTCTAAGTTCAACGTTTCTAAATATCTTAGATTGTTTTAAAGAATTTACAAAACCAACCACATCTGAATAAGATAAACCGCTGCCCTCAATATCTAACTTATTTCCAATCACAGAGAGAGCTTCAAACCATACAGTTTCTGGGATTATAGTGTTTAATTCATCAAGCACCCTAATCGGCTGACTCTGGTCTAATCTTAATTTATTAATAAGTTTTTCTCTTTGATTGAGGTCTGAGATCAATGAATCAAGATTTTTAATCTGTTTTAATTTTTTGTCTAGCGCTGCTATAGCAGCTATATTGTCTTTTTTTTCTTTATTTAGAGAAGCAATATGTTTATTCAATGATAAATACAAATATCCAGCTGCACCTAATGCTAAGAGTATTAATACAACCCCTGAAATTATCGGGACCTTTTCATTGACTGTTAAAGAAGGTCCAGTTCGAACTTTTTTTTCTTTTTGTTCCTTTACTTTTTTCTTTTTTTGAGCCTTCTTTCTTTTCTCTGGCGGTAAAAGGTTTATTCTTATCATTTATCACCAATCTCTCTTAACGCAAGCCCCATTGCTGCAGCCCCTATAGGCCCCATTTTTTTAATAAATTCCTTATCAAAACTATTTGGTATCGTTATATTTTTAAATGGGTCTGTCATCAGCACTTCTAATCCTGTACGCTCAGCAAGTATCTCTGCAAACTGCCCAAGCAATGCCCCTCCTCCGCACACTAATACCTTGTCTATATGGTCATTATAACTGCTCATATAATAATCAAGCGAACCAATTATGTCAGTCATTACCTGTTCTGAAGCATTCATGATAATAGGAGAAACCTCATCTGCAGACATGCCGGCAGGCAGCGTGCCGTCTTTTAAAATACCTTCGGCAGTGTCATAGTCTATCTGGAAATTCTTCTCTAATGACTCTGTAATAATCCTTGCGCCAATTGCGCTGTCACGAGTAAATGCCGGGTTATTTTTCTTTATTACAGTCATATTAATATTTCCAGCACCAACGTCAAATATCGCTGCAACCTTCTCTTCTTCACCTTCTGCCTTTACATGACCATAATTAAACTCATACATATTCGCTAAAGCAAACGCAGTTACATCTATGACTGCAGGTGTTATCTCTGACATCTCAAGCACCTTATAATAATCTTCCAGTAAATCCTTTTTTACTGCCACAAGTAATACATCAACCTGACTATCATCTTTTCTCTTGCCTAATATCTGAAAATCTAGATTTACATCATCTATTCCAAAAGGCACATACTGCTCTGCCTCAAATCTTATAGATTTAGCCATCTCATCTTCATTCATCTCAGGCATTGAGATTATCTTTATTATCACAGAAGAATGCCCTGAAATTGAAACTGCTACATAACTGGATTTAATATTGGCTTTTTTGATCAGAGCTTTGATTGAATCAGCAAGTTTATCTTTATTAATAACAGCCCCATCGTCAACAAGTCCTGGTTGAATTGGCAATATATCAAATATCTCCAACTCATAACCTGCCTTTTTTAACTTCTTAAGCTGTACGGCCTTAATATAACTTGAACCAATATCAAGACCAAATAATGTCTTAGGTTTAAAAAACATTTCTTATGTTTACATAATAAACTAAAATTGTCAAGTAGATTATAACGATTTCAGTTAAAAGTTAAACCAGTTATTCAACAGTAACACTTTTAGCCAGATTCCTCGGCTGATCCACATCGCATCCCCTTATTACCGCAATATGGTATGCTAATAACTGTAAAGGTAAAGACATTGTAAGTGCATTAAGAAATTTATTTGACTTTGGAATAAAGAGGAAAGAATCGGACTTAACTCTTATCTCAGGGTCATCTTCGTTTGAAATTACCAAGGTATTTCCACCGCGCGACTTAACTTCTTCAATATTTGAAATCACTTTATTATAAAGTGCATCCTTTGTCAGTAAAATTACAACAGGCATTTTTTCATCAATCAACGCAATCGGCCCATGTTTCATCTCTCCAGCAGGGTAGCCTTCAGCATGAATATATGATATTTCCTTTAATTTTAACGCGCCTTCAAGTGCTATAGGATAAAGAATACCTCTGCCTAAGTACAGAAAATCGCAGGTCTTTGAGTAAGCCTTTGCAAGTTCTTCTATATTTTTATCCTTTGACAGAGCCTCTTCAAGTATTAATGGAATATGCAGGAGGTCTTTTATAAGAGACTTCGCTGTATTTTTTTCAATCTTATTTCCAGCCAGCGCTATTGCAAGCATATATAAAGCAACCAATTGTGCGGTAAATGATTTTGTTGAAGCAACGCCAATTTCAGGCCCAGAATGCGTGTAGAATACATGGTCGCTCTCACGAGATGCCGTAGAACCAAGCACATTACAGATAGTAAGAGTAACAGCGCCTTGTTTTTTTGCCTCTCTGATTGCGGCAAGCGTATCTGCTGTCTCGCCTGACTGTGTTATTGCTATAAGCAATGTTGATTTATTGATTAATGGATTTCTATATCTAAATTCAGATGCTATATCTACCTCTACTGAGACTCTAGCCAGTTCTTCAATCATGTATTTAGCGCATAAAGCAGCATGCCATGACGTGCCGCATGCAACGATAAATATCTTCTGAAACTGTAAAAGGCTGTCTTGATCATGAAAACCAAACTCCAATATATTTATCTCGCCAGTCTCAGCATTAATCCTGCCGCCTATAGTATCAGCAACTGCCCTAGGCTGTTCAAATATCTCTTTTAACATAAAGTGACGGTATCCGCCTTTTTCAGCCATAGAAGGATTCCATGTTATTTTTTCAGAAGCCCTTGTCACAAATTTGCCGTCTGAATCAAATATCATCACACCATCAAGCGATAAAACTGCAAATTCGCTGTCTTTAAGAAATATCACATCACGCGTATAATTCAAAAATGCCGGTACATCTGACGCTACATAATATTCACCCTTCCCCAATCCTATAACAAGCGGGCTGTCCATCTTTGCACATATTATCTTTCCCTGTTCAGATTCATTAATCACTGCAATAGCATAAGAACCAACCAGCATCTTTGTAGTCAATCTCACTGAATCTTCAAAGGACTTACCCTCAGAATAAAAATCATTTATAAGATGACAAATAACCTCTGTGTCTGTATCTGATGAAAATACATGACCAATATTCATCAGATCTTTTTTTAGTGTGATATAATTTTCAATTATCCCATTATGAACGATTGCAATCTTTCCATATCTATGCGGATGGGCATTTTTCTCTGATGGCCCTCCATGAGTTGCCCATCTGGTATGACCTATCCCCATTGTGACATCTATATGTTTATCTGCTATCTTTCTTACAAGTTCTATTATCTTTCCCTGACAACGCGTTAAATCAATATGTCCGTCTTTATTAATATAGGCAATCCCTGCTGAATCATATCCCCTATATTCAAGGCGTTTTAAACCGTCTAATATTATTTCAATAGAATTATTATTTCCGATATATCCTATTATTCCGCACATATTATTTATCCTTTGGCTTATCTTTTATTAAATGAGGTATTCTTTTTTTTGCCCATCCCTCTAAATTAGTCTGCTTTACTCTGCTGATTGCAAGACTACCAGAAGGTATATCCTTAGTTATAGTAGAACCTGCTGCAACAAAAGAATTTTCATTTATAGTAACTGGAGCAACTATCTGTGTATCACTTCCAATAAAAACGCCGTCTTTAATCGTTGTCTTAAATTTATTAACCCCGTCGTAATTACATGTAATAGTTCCAGCTCCAATATTTATATCATTTCCAAGTTCAGCATCTCCTAGATAACTAAGATGACTTGCCTTTGTATTATTTCCAATTATGGTATTTTTTAATTCCACAAAATTTCCAATCCTTGCATTTTGCCCAATCTTAGAATTTGGCCTGATATGTGAAAATGGGCCGATGCTTGCCTCACTTTCAACTGATGAATCCTCTATAAATGAACTATCCTTAATTATTGCCTTATCTTTAATCACAGAATTAATTATCCTTGTGTTAGGACATATCACGCAATGCCTTCCAATAACTGTCCCAGCTTGCAGTATAACATTTGGAAATATCGTTGTATCAGAACCAATCTTCACATCTGGCTCAATCATTATTGAATCAATATCCATCAAAGTTACGCCATTTTCCATCCAATATAGATTTATCCGCCATTGAAGCGCCTTTTGAGCCGTTAATAAATCAAATCGTGAATTTATACCAATAAATTCATCCATTGTATCTGAACAAACCGCCTCAACCTTCAGTCCCTTTTGATGACAAATTGAAACAATATCAGTCAGATAGTATTCGCCTTTAAGTTGATTGACCGTTATATCACTTAAATAAGATATTGCCATAGCACTAAAGAGATAAATCCCGCTGTTTACCTCTTGAATTTCTCTCTGATTCTCATCAGCATCTTTTTCTTCAATAATTGCAATAACTTTGCCTCTTTCATCCTTCCCAATCCTTCCATAAGATGTTGGATCAGGGGCAACAAAGGATTGTATGGTTATATCATTTTTCCCCTTAATATGGGTATCAATTAAGGTATTTATCGTGGTTTGTGTAACTAAAGGCGCATCGCCTGCAAGCACTAAGATATGTTCAAAATTGCTGTCAGAAGATTTTAACCCATCCTTAAGGGCATCCGCTGTTCCAAGCAGATCTGTCTGCATAGCAAATACAATTTCCTTACCGCTCAAGACATTTCTTACACTCTCAGTATGCTTTGATATTACTACAATCCTTTTTGAAATCCTATCTATGCCTTCAATTGTCTTTATGATATGAGAGATAATAGGCTTGCCAAGCAGAGGATGTAACACCTTTGGGATGCTTGATTTCATCCTTGTGCCAAGCCCTGCTGCTAATATAACTGCATTTATATTCATACGAGTATATTCTCTTGAGGGCTCTGCCCAAGGGCTCCCTTTAGGGATGGCTCCTGCAAGGGGACGAGTCCCCTTAACCCATTAATTTTTTTTAATTGTTTAATGAAAAACTTATAATTATAAATAACCTAAAATTACGGGATAAAGGGGACAAGTCCCCTTTTGGGAGTTTGAGGGTGAAACCCTCATGACAATCTCTCCATAATCTCATCAGGTATTTCAAAATTAGAATAAACATTCTGTACATCTTCATTATCGTCAAGGGCATCCATTAAACGAAGTATCTGAGTAGACGCTTTTTCATCAAGGGTTACTTGATTTTGCGGTATCATAGAGACCTCTGATGAAACAACCTTGATCTTAGCTGCTTCAATGGCTGCCTTTACAGAATGTATTTCATTTGATTCAGTGAATATCTCATAATTTTCATTATCTGGGTCATTTTTCATATCAAGAGCCCCAGCCTCTAAGATGATATTCATTAAAGAATCTTCATCAATGCCTTTTTTCTCTACAAGAATAAGCCCTTTTTTCTCAAACATCCATGATACGCAGCCTGTTTCACCGAGATTCCCGCCATTTTTAGACATTATACATCTAATATCTCCGGCAGTCCTGTTTTTATTGTCCGTCATGATCTCTATCAATATTGCTGCGCCTGACGGGCCATAGCCTTCATAAATAAACTCTTCATAAGATGCGCTTGAATCTGTTGCCTTAGCAATAGCGCGTTTTACGTTATCAACAGGCATATTTATCTCTTTAGCCTTATTAATAACAGTGCGGAGTCTTGGATTCATATCAGGATCAACGCCGCCGATCTTTGCTGCTACGGATATTTCTTTAACTAATTTTGAAAATACCTTCCCGCGCTTTGAATCTACTACTGCCTTTTTTCTCTTTATCTGTGACCATTTTGAATGTCCTGACATATAAATATCACTCCATATTAATTTCAATAAATTTAATTATATAATATTTCTCTAATTAAAATAAATTGTTTTTAACATAAATTATCTATAAATATTTTCTCACGTAGATAAATGTACTAATTATGTGATAAACTGTATCATATTAATTTCTGGAATTATCCGCTTTATAATTTGGAGGTTTATTTATTCAAAGATGGACATTAATCAACTGATCAAAAATTGTAAGATGCCTGCAATGCCTCATGTAGCTGCAAAGATTATGTCCCTTGTTAGCAATCCTTATTCAAAGATGTCAGATATACAGGATGCAATATCTGCGGATCAGGCATTAACTTCGAGGATTTTAAAGATGTCCAGCTCTGTATTTTTTAAAGGCAGACGTGAAATCTCCACAATTACTGACGCTATTATGATGTTAGGGTTAGATTCAGTGAAAAATATTGCTATTGCTATAGCGACAAAAGAGATATACAAAGGCAATGATCCAATTGCTGAAAAACTCTGGGAACATGCTATAGCCGCATCAGTGGCTGCAAGTATAGTAGCTAAAAAACAAGATAAATTCAGGATAAATATTGAAAGCGCAGTGGTTGGGGCATTACTGCATGATATAGGAAAAGTCGTGTTAAATATGAATTTTCCTGATAAATATAGATTATTAGACAAAAAATTTTATGAAGGTACTGTCCCAGCTACGCGTCTTGAAACAGAAGTTTTTGGTTTTAATCACTGTGATGTTGGGGCAGAATTATTTAAAGAATGGAAATTCTCTGCTGAATTGATTCATATAGTAAAAAATCACCATTTATGTGTGCCTCCTAATACTGGAGAGGACGTTGAAGAAGGGCTTTGCGAAATAGTAAATATTGCAGATTGTCTTTGTCAAATACTTGGAGCAGGATTAATGGAACCTATGCCAGACTTATGTACAGATAGAGATAAACAGCTCAAAAGGCTAGGTCTAAAAACTGAGGATATTGAATCAATGCTTGATGAGTTTGAGGAAAGATTTATAGAAGTTAAACTCTCTTTTATGGCTTAGCGGCGTAGATAAAATAATCCAATATGAAACAAAACTCAATAATTATTCCAGCCGATGACCCTCAAACACTTGGAAAGATATTTGAAAGTTTAAATATTGCCATCTTTATAGTATCTCCTGAAGGTAATATTACCTATGCGAATGTTTTTACCTTTAATATGCTTGGCTATGAAGAAGGGGAACTATATGCAACCTCCCTTGAAAATATTATAGCCATTAAAGACATGTTTTCTCAAAAGGCATGGATTAAATATCTAACAAAAAAAGGCATGGTTAAAAATATTGAACGTTACTGTATCTCTAAAACTAATAAAAGGATACCTGTGTTATTTTCCAGTACTATTATTTCAGGCAATATTTCCGTTGAACCAAGTCTCTTATGCGCAGTCCAAGACATTTCAGAGCGTAAGTATTATGAAGAACAGTTAAGTAAGGCTCAAAAATACGCTCAAAGTTTGATTGACAGCTCTATGGATATGATCTTAGCTGCTGATAAAAACGGCATGATTACGGAATTTAACAGGGCAGCACAAGGACGTTTTGGATATGAACTTGAGCATGTAATGTTTCAAAATTTCATTATTTTATTTGACGATACCACTGTTGGAGTTGAAATATATGAAGAGGTGAAGATTAAAGGCGAGATCTCTAAGGAGTGCATATGCAGATGTTCTGACAAATCTATATTTCCTGCATCTCTGTCGCTTTCAGTGCTTCGAGATATAACGGGCAGCATTAGCGGGTTTGTTGGTGTACTGCGTGATATCTCTGAGCGAAAGCAGCTTGAAGATCAATTAAAACAACACCATCTTCACCTTGAAACACTTGTTGAAAAACGCACGGCTGAACTTGCTGCTGTAAATGAGATGCTGCGTTCAGAGATTAATGACCGCAAACTTGCCGAAGAAAAGGTTAATGTCTCACTAAGGGAAAAAGAGGTGTTACTTAAGGAAATCCATCATAGGGTCAAGAATAATCTGCAAATTGTATCAAGCCTGCTTAATTCTCAATCCAGATTTGTTAAAGACAAAGATGTCCTTAATATGTTTAAGGACAGTCAACACAGGATAAGTTCTATGGCATTGATACATGAAAAATTATATTCATCAGAAACGCTGTCAAACATAGATTTCTCTGCTTATGTGAGTGAAATAGCTGATAATCTCTTATTTTCATATAATATGGATTCCTCAGATATTAAAATGAAGATAAATATAAAGGATGTATTTTTGGATATTAATGAGGCAATTCCCTGCGGTCTGATAATAAATGAGATAATATCAAATTCCATTAAATATGCCTTTCCTGATAACAGAAAGGGTATTATAAGCGTAGATTTCAATAAAACCCCTAAGGGATATATCCTATATATTGGGGATAACGGAATAGGACTTCCGAAGGATATAGATTTTTCAAAGACAAAATCACTTGGACTTCATCTTATAAATATTCTTTCAACAAAACAATTAGACGGACAAATAGAGATTGAGAGAACTAACGGGACAATGTTTAAGATAACATTTTGAGGAATCAAAAATGACACAGGCGCGTATACTTATCGTTGAAGATGAGATAATAATAGCAAATGATATTGAATATAAATTGATAAATTTCGGCTATTCAGTTATAGGTATAGAGTCAAGCGGTGAAAAGGCAGTACAAAAGGCTTTAGAAGACCAGCCTGATCTTATAATGATGGATATAAATTTAAAGGGAGAGTTAAATGGTATTGAGGCAGCAGAGCAGATAAATAAACACTTAAATATTCCAATAATATTTCTTACTTCATACTCAGACCAGAAAACAGTAGAAGCGGTTAAACATGCTGGAGGGACATTTAGTTATCTCCTAAAACCTATCAGAGAAAGAGAATTTCATATTACTATTGAAATGATACTCTACCGTCATTACACTGAAAAGAAGATAAAAGATAATGAAAAGATGCTGCAGACAATTTTAAATTCAATGTCTGCAAGCATCCTGATAATAACGCCTGACGGAAAGATTCAAATTTGTAATCCAATGACATCCCAAATGCTTGGTTACGACAGATATGATCTTGAGTTAGAATCTATTGAAAAAATCATTGAATTAAAAGACATGCCTTCTGTAAATTCGTGGATCAGATACCTGCTAAAAAAAGAAGTAATAAGAAATGTAGAGCGAATATACATAAAAAACGATGGTTATAGAATACCTGTATTATTTTCAAGCAGCATAGTAAAAAATGAAGACGGTTCACCTAAGCATATAATATGCGTAGCTCAGGATATAACAGACCGCAAGCTTTATGAAGATCAATTAATCCGCTCACAAAAATACGCCCAATCCCTGATAAATAGTTCAATAGATATGATAGTTGCAACAGATAAAGATGGAAATATCACTGAATTTAATACAGCAGCCCAGTTGAAATTTCAATATCATATGGAAGAGATTATTGGTAAGAGTATATCAAATCTATTTTTACCGATAGAAGGCTCTATAGATATATTTAATGAGTCAATTAAAAGGAGCAGTTATTCTGCTCAATCTGTAAATTTGTGTAAGGATGGAACGGAATTTAAATCAGCGCTTTCATTTTCTATTCTGGTGGATAGTGAAGGGGAAATTTCAGGATTAGTAGGGGTAATAAGAGACATTACTGAACAAAAGATGCTTGAACAAAGACAAGTAGTGCTGATTAATGAATTAAGAGAGGCCAATGATGAATTACAAAAAAGTCAAGAGCAGTTGGTTCAATCAGAAAAGATGGCATCACTTGGACAATTAGTGGCAGGAGTGGCGCACGAGATAAATACTCCGATAGGGGTGGCATTAACATCTGCCTCGCGCATGGTAACGATTACACAAAACATCAAGGCAGCAATTGTTAATAAAACAATGAAGAAATCAGAATTTGAAAAATATTTAGCTGATACAGAGATCGGCAATGATCTAATCATTCGTAATCTAAAACGCACAGCTGACCTGATAAAGAGCTTTAAAATGGTCTCAGCAGACCAAACAAGTCAAGAGATTAGAAAATTTAATATTAAAGCCTATTTAGCAGATATAGTAATGAGTTTAAAACCAAAGCTCAAACAAACGACACATGAAATAGAGATAGAATGTCCTGAAACCCTTGAATTAGACTCTAATCCAGGGGCAATTGCGCAGATAATAACCAATCTAATAATGAATTCCTTGCTTCATGCCTTTAATGAAGGCGTAAGGGGAAAGATTAATCTCTCATGCAAAAAAAGAGGAGATTATATAATTCTGCAATACTCTGACAATGGAAACGGCATACCAGAGGAACATTTAAAGAAGATATTTGATCCATTTTTCACAACAAAACGAGGCACTGGAGGGACAGGGCTTGGATTAAATATTGTATATAATATAGTAACTCAAACCTTAAAAGGCAGTGTAAAATGTGAAAGCAAGATTGGGCATGGAACAACATTTATATTTGAATTACCGATCAAAAGTGAAAAATGAAAAACTATGGATTATTAATGGTAGGCACGGGCGGTCTCGAACCGCCGACCTCTACCGTGTCAAGGTAATCCTTTAGAAGTTTGGGCTTTACCATATTTTTCCTTTTCCTTGCCAGTCCTTAGTTTTTGTCTATTCAGGGATTAGGGGATTACTCCCCTTTTCCCTATATTTCTGTCTGCTTACTATACAATTACTATACAGTCAAAGAGGGGTATACCCACCCAGAGTCATATTCAAATATATCTATATAACAGTAAAAAATATGCGGGCTATAAAATTACGTCCCCTACCAAAATCAAATTATCAATATCGTTTATAAAATCTTTTATTATATGCTATAATTTAATATGACAAATAATAAAAGTTATTCATTATTAAAATTAAGCATTGAAGAAATAACCTTTTGCAATGAATTTGTTAAAACAGGGAATAGAAGGCAAGCCTATATAACTGCCTTCAATAAAACAAAAAACGCCGATATATTATCTTATAAAATCTGTAAGAAATCTTATATCTCTCAATATATCAAGCAGCTTATGCTTTTTAGCCCTACCAATATTGATATTGAAAAATATAAAAACTACCAAATATTAATTGCTATTCGTGATGATCCCAATACAAAACCTGCTGATTGTATAAAAGCTATTAAAATGCTTTCAAATATCCATAAAGATGTTAAGAAAACTCCAGTATCAAAATTCAGTCTTGCTAACCCATTTAGAGATATTACACGTTCAGTAACTTCAAACAAAAATCAAAATAGGACTATGAAAGCCCTTAAATATAATGCTTGCATGACTATTGATTAACTGGTTGCATTTTGGTAACGCTAAAAGAAAAAATTTCGCAACATTAAATACTTTGATAACATAATCAAAACCAGCATGGATAAAGGAGTTTAAGTAATTTAGAGCTTAATTTGAATGTTAAAAATGGGGCTGAAAGTGTAGTGTGTTTGTATATGTATGCTATTTAAAAACTATATGTTGAGAAAGACCAGCCGTGACCTCAAGGGTCAAGCAATCCTATTGCAGCTATACGCAAAGGTATATTTATATAGCTAATATTTTATTAATTTTGTGCTGAACCAAATATATTTCTTATATAAAATGTTAAGATAATTAATAATAGAAACAATAGAAATTAATCGGAGGTGTCTTATGCGAACAATACTATTAAGTATCATTTTATTAATGCTATTAGTGCTTGTTGCATTTGCAGATGAATATGTCAATGGCTATATACGGAGTGATGGTACTTATGTGCAAGGATATTCTCGGACATCTCCAGATAACACCATTAGAAATAATTATTCAACACAAGGTAATATAAATCCTTATACTGAGAAGCAAGGCACTGTTAATCCCAATAACGATAAGAATTATCCAAGCGGAGTATATAACCCATCAATTAATGGGGGTAGAAGTTCAAAACCTAACGGGGTATATAATCCGTATTAATTACTACTACTTGAGATTATACATTCATTGTGATTTATAATACCTTATTACTATTGCATACTAACCTTAATCCATAGGCAAGATTAAATAAAATCACAACGCATTGTAGGCGGTTAGGTTAATGTATTTATTTAAAACTTCTTAACTTTGTCAATAACCCTTCTACAACTGCCATGTATCCAATACTATGATTAAAGTTATATAGATTGCATACTATTCAGGCAGATATAACCCTCTCATACACACCCAGAGTAATAACAAGATTTATCTATATAACCTCAAAAAATATTAGGGACAAAAAATCACCTACCTAATATATCAAAACCTTTCGGTTTGGGTGCACATTGAACTCTTAAAATATTTTGTGCGTCTTTATCCCCCATTTTTGCTGCTATCTTATAATCTGGAATAGCCTTCTCATAACCCATTAATTGAGCAATAGTTTTTCCACGATTAAAATAAGCCCTTGCAAATTGTGGATTGATTTCTATCGCCTTGTTAAAATCTCCAATAGCCTTATTATATTCGCCTAATTCTATATAAGAAAATCCCCGATTGTTATAAGCCTCTGCAAATTGTGGATTGAGTTCTACCGCTTTATCAAAATTATTAATAGCTTGCACATAGTCCTGTAATTTGACTTGAGAAATCCCTCGATAATTATAAGCCAAGACATTTTGAGAGTCTTTCTCTATCACCTTATTAAAAGCATTTAATGCTTCTATCCACCGTCCTGCGTTACCAGCATTTATGCCTTTTTCATACCAATCAGAAGTATTATAATTAAACTCAATTATTGTCCTTGCCTCGTTTATTGCTAGTGCAAAATTAAATCCTTGTGTTTTAGCTCCTAATGTTACTATACCGATTGCTTCCCCTTTATTATTTATTAAAGGACAACCACTATTTCCATGTGTTGTTGGTACATCTATTTGTATATATTTAATTCCAGATAATTGACGATTACAATTACTTATAATACCTTTAGTAACGGTTTGCTCTAAAACTAACGGTGAGCCAATAGCTATAACATCTTCTCCTGAGTTACATTTATCAGAGTCGCCTATTGGAATGACATCATAACCGTTTCCTTCAATTTTAAGAATTGCAACATCAAGTGGAGGAGTTTCAACTTTAATAACTGCTGCTGTCATAATTTTCCCATTATAAAATTTTACTTTAACCTCATTACTTTCTTTTATTACATGTGCGTTTGTTAAAATATAACCATTTTGTGAATATACAAAACCAGAGCCAGCACAATTTGATGCTTCATTTATAATAACGACAACTGCTTTTTGGGATCTCTGAACAATCTCTTCTGTAGAAAGCGTTTTGACTTTATTTGTTTTTTCATCAATGATTGCCTGTTCTTTGTTATAATGTTGATTAATCTGATTAACCATTTTTTGTCCAAAATTATTAGTTTCTTGGTTAATCCTATTAACCATTTCCTGTTCTTTAATAATATCTTTTTTTCTCTGATCAGAGTTGTATGCTAATCTCATATCAGTATAAAATTCTTTTAAAGGTTCATGAAATGCAATAATACATATCAAAAAAAATAATAAAATTATCAGAATATATTTTTTATCAATATTCAATGCGTGATGTTTTTTATCTTGGTTTTTTAACTTATCTTTTTCTTTATCTGAAAAATACTCATAAAGAAAATCATAAGATTGTTTTATTGATTTCATTTTTTCTTCGGCTTTTTTCTGCAAAATAATATCATTAGAAAAATTAGATGGATGCCAAATCTTTGATAATTCTTTAAATGCTTGATATATTTTGTTTAAAGAGTTAGTTGGAGCGATTTCAAGAATTGTAAAATATTGCTTTAAGTCATCATTATTAATATAATAATTACTAAGATAATCATAAGCATTATTTATTAATTTTGTTTTCTCAATAGCTTTTTGTATTAGTATAGGGTCAGAATAAAAACGGTCAGTATTCCAAATTTTAATCAAATCGTCATATGTTTGCTTGATTTTATCCAAAGATTCGGTAGGCTCTATCTCAAGTATATCAAAGTATTGTTTTAAATCGTTCTTATCCATCATTCATACCCCCTTCTTAATACTATTTTACTCTTTAAGATTTTAAAAAGTAAACTATAGGAAATTTGTTATAATAATTGTAGTATAAACTTTCATAAAAATTAGAAAATGGAATGAAACAAGAAAATGAAAAAAGATGAAGTTGTAGCTTTTAACCCTGCAGATTATGCTTACATGGATAACATGCCTTTTATGGGCTTCATTTATGAGATAATAAGACGGAAAGATGGGGCTAAACAACAATTTGAGATTTATTGGAAGGACGATGAAAAACCTGAATTAAAGGAGGAAGCCTTTCAGTTTTTCTACCCTATTCCAATGATTAATCCTGATTTAAAATGGTCTGAACTTCCAGAAAAACAGCGAAATATTATTGGTAAAAATATAATTACTACAGATAACTCTGATGAGTATCCTGCTAAACTAATTACTTTAAACATGGGAATAGCTAAAGATAGATATAAAGATAAAACTTATGAATATCCTCCCATAAAGTCAATAATTAGTGACGCTTGTATTGAGACCTATGAAGTTTACAAGTATTATCCCCCTATAGTTCGTGTTTATGATGACCCTCAAACTATTCCAAATATTGATTATCCTTTTGATGTTTTAAGCAGTTATTACGGCAAAAAAAATATTGTTATGGCACTGATTGATATTTCTGCCCCATATGAATTTGAGGAATTAACTAAACTATTAAGAAAAGAACTTAACTATTGGAAAGAAAAAGCTGATGTAAAAAAACGTAAAAGTCCAAGAAAAGCTGATTATGAAATTGAATATGGAAAAAAAATAGCTAAAGATGACAATAAAAAAAAATCAAGTAATCCAATAAAATCTGATAAACAAGCAGCTCCTCCTTTATGGAAATTCTATCTAATTGTTTATGACCTAAAAAAATCAAATAACAAATATTCGTATGAAAATATTATTACTGTTATTAATGAAAAATATCCTGATTTTGTTCGTTCAGAATCTAAAACTATAAAAAAATACTATAAAGAAGCTGATAAATTAATTAATAAAAATGGCTACAAAAAACATCTACTTATAATTCAATCATTGAACCGCTAATAACTTGAGGAAAACTCTCCCATCTTTGACGTATATTTAACTAAGTTCAGAATTAGATCATCATAATATTCAACTTACACATAGCCCTCTTAACTCCCCATTTCCTTCTATATAATACTTTTTCTATATTCATTAATTTTTCTATAACGTACCTTTTTAGAAAGATACCTCTTAGAGATAAGTCACCTTTTATATCATATTGAAGTTGATATAGACTAAAGATATTAGAGAATAATATCACATGTTTATTGGAGATGAAAATGAAACAAGATGCTGATAAAGGAAATCAATCAGTTTTTGAAGATGCAATTATAGCAGGAGTTTTGCTTGCCAAAGGTCATCAAGTAATCCCTCAAATTAATAATAACAAACGTATTGAATTTCAGGTCTCTGGAGATGTGAATAAAAGTATCGCTGAAATATATTCTAATACTCCTATTGGTTCATTAGATGTTATTAAGGGTATAAAAGCAACACGAGGAATGATATTCAATCTCAAGGCAAGTAATGACAAGGGTAAAGTTTGATGTCAGGAAAAGGTGGAAAAAGAAAATCTGGCAAGCTGCCCCCATTCGTTCCTTTACTCTGGGATATGTTGAATTCACCTGCGTATAAAGATTTAGCGCCGTCATCAGCAAAAGTTTTACCATATTTTCTAGGAAAACCCAAAATTAATATGTCAAAACAAACTGAATTTTATGGGGCAAATTTTAATTTTACATACAGTGAAGCAAAGAAGTACGGTTTTGCTTCTAAAACATACGAAAGATGTCTAATAGAATTATTGGCAAAAGGTTTTATTGATATAGTTTGGAAAGGCGGAATTAGAGGAGAAAGCAAAACAGCGAGTAGATACAGAAATTCTTTAAGATGGAAAAATTATTCATTGCCTGATTTTAAAACAGCGAAGAAGAATCGGTTCGTTAATGGTGAGGGATATGTTTAATGAATACATATGGCTATATTATAGAATACTCTTCACTTTTGACAGTGAGAGAATTACTAAAAAAGTACCCTATAACTTCATTTTTGACAGTTATGATATTCATGATAACTTCATTAATGACTGCGATACAATTGTCATTTATGAAGCGGGTTTTAAAGGAGATAAGATGACACCACTAAAAGCAATAAGGGCAAAATGTCTAAATTGTACTGGGGGAGAATATAAGAGTGTTAGAAAATGTGAAATTGAAGATTGTGTTTTATATAATTTTCGTCTTGGAACAGGCAGACCTAAATTAAAGATCATTAGAATGTATTGTTTAGACTGTTGTAATGGTCAGAAAGCTGAGGTTAAAGCATGTACTGTAAAGAGGTGTTCACTTTATCCATATAGGTTAGGAAAGCGACCACTAAAAGGTGTTTCTACACAAAAAACCATGCCCGCTGAGGCAGTTTTAGAAATAAACTCGGATAACATGACCAAATGTATAGATTGGAATATATATTTATAAAGTAAAGATTAGGACACGATTTTTTATAAAATGAATATAGAATTATTAAACAAATAAAATGAACATTGAAAATATAAAAATTAAACTTGATCCTGAAGATTATAAGGCAATAGCCAGAGAGGTAGAGCGTTTAATGAAACCTTTATTGAATGGTAAGTCCAAGTCAGATGATGAGATATTTGACTTAAAGGGAGTATGTAATTATTTAAAAGTTTCTTATAAATGGATTTATGAGCGGACTCATCTCAAAGAAATTCCATATATAAAAAAAGGCGGTAAACTCATGTTCAGGAAATTGGCAATTGATAAATGGCTGGATTTAGATAATGTTTCAGCAGTTGATACACCTGTAAATATCTTAAAGGCTATAAAAAGATAGGGAGACCACTACTGTATAAGGGTAGTGATACTATATTAAACTATAATAAAATCAGCCCTATTTAAACCACTGTATAGTAAATTGTATACTAAAATATTATTTGACATTATCTAACTATGTTAGATATAATACATATATGAATACTTGGAAACCAGAAGATATTAAAATGTTTAGGGAAAAATGGATGCTTTCACAAAAAGCATTATCTGAATTAGTTGGTGTAACAGATAACTACATCTATCTTTTAGAAAAGGGGGTGAAAAATCCAAGCAAGACTTTGAAGTTATTATTTAATTGTGTCTCAGAAAATCTACAAAAGAAAAAGGAGAATGAAAAATGACTAAGGGTATTTACAAACGTGGTAACATTTATTGGATTAGATATTCAGGTCTAGACGGTAAGACTGCCTATGAATCCTCTGGCAGTGCCAAGTTTAGAGAAGCAGAAGCATTACTTATCAAACGTAAACAATCTATAAAAGAGGGGAAACAGCCAGAGATCATAAAGATAGCTAATAATACCTTTAAGGAATTATCTACTGCATATCTGTCTTGGATAGAAGGAAGACAAAAATCTGCAAAGATAAAAGGGTATATTATTGGGCAGATATTAAAAGAGTTAGGTAATTTACCTTTAAGACGATTCAATACTTCACTTATTGAGCAATTCCAAACAGCTAATATTAATAGAGGTTTAAAACCATCAAGTAACAACAAAATTATAACTATTATTAAGCACATGTTCAAAAAGGCTGTAGATTGGGAGATGGTTGAGGTAGAAACCTCTAAAAACATTAGTAAAGTAAAACTTCTGCAAGATAATAGCAAACGATTAAGATTCCTTTCTAAGGAAGATTGTCAGTTACTTGTTAATTCCTGTGAGCCTCATCTTAGACCTATTGTAATAACAGCCCTCAATTCAGGCATGAGGAAAGGAGAGATTCTTAATCTCCAATGGAATAACATTGACTTGCAGCATGGATTTATCTTACTTGAAATCACAAAAAATGGAGAGAGAAGAGAAATTCCTATTAATGCAACTCTTAGAGAGACCTTTAATAATATTACACGCCGTCTTGATGTTTCGTATGTGTTTTTTGATGATAAGACAGGCAAGCATTATAAGGATGTTAAACGGTCATTTTCAACTGCATGTAGGAAAGCAAAGATTAATGACTTCCACTTTCACGATCTTCGTCATACTTTCGCATCTCAATTAGTCATGGCAGGAATTGACCTTACTACAGTTAAGGAACTATTGGGACATAAAACCTTGGCAATGACCCTTAGATATTCTCATCTTGCGCCAGAGCATAAAGTAAAAGCAGTAGATATATTAGACAATACAATCAATAAAATATCAACTATACAAAAACTATACAATTTGAAGGGTATTGGCAATAATTGAAAAACTGGAAAGATATGAAAACCATTGATTTTAAAGGATTATTAATGGTAGGCACGGGCGGTCTCGAACCGCCGACCTCTACCGTGTCAAGGTAGCGCTCTACCCCTGAGCTACGTGCCTAACGCAGTGTAACTTAACAGCTACTTTTAATATTTGTCAAGCATTCTGACCATTTATCAGTTATTATTAATAAACTTTTAACTGCTATAATTATTTTTATTAATTATATACTTCAATAATTTATATCTAATCTTGTATAATATCTTTATTATAAACTGTATAGGAGAATAAAGATGAAGATACTTGTCACTGGCGGAGCAGGTTTCATTGGGTCAAATGTCGTTGACGGCTATATCAATAATGGATATGATGTAGTTATTGTAGATAATCTGTCCACTGGGAATATTAAGAACATTAATCCTAAGGCAAAATTCTATCTGCTTGATGTTAGGAGTAAAGAACTTGAAAAGATATTTGAGATAGAAAGACCTGATATTGTAAATCATCATGCAGCGCAGATGTCTGTGCCTGCCTCTGTTTCAGACCCAGCTAATGATGCGGATATAAATATCAGAGGATTAATAAATATCCTTAATTGCGCAGTAGAGGTAAATGTCAAAAAGACAATATTTATATCTTCAGGCGGAGCTGTTTATGGCGAGTCAGCTAACATCCCTACCCCTGAAACTCAGATGCCAATTCCGCTTTCCCCCTATGCAATAACCAAATTCACATCCGAATTATATTTAAATTATTATCTCCATCAATTTGGACTACACTACACGGTGTTAAGATATTCCAACATATTTGGACCAAGACAAGTTCCTCATGCTGAAGCAGGCGTTGTAGCAATCTTTATGTCTCTATTAAAAGAAGGAAAGCTGCCGATAATCTTTCATTTTCCAGATAAACCTGACGGTATGACGAGGGATTATTGTTATGTTAAAGACGTAGTCAGCGCTAATATTAAAGCCACTGCAACTGGAGATAATAAAGTAATAAATATTGGCTCATCAACAGAGGTTTCAACAGGAGAGCTTTATAGAACAATACTTAGCGCCTGCCGTAAAAAGGGTATCGCTTTAGACAATAAATTTGATTCTCCTAATAAAGGTAATGCAAGACCCGGAGACCTTAGAAGAAGCTGTATAGACAATACCTTTGCAAAGACTCAATTAGGCTGGACTCCGAAATTTGATCTAAATACTGGAATAACAGAAACCCTTGAGACATATTTATAAGGCAGAGTTGGAGGGATAGTGAAAATATTAATTATTTCGGCATTGATAATTATGATATTATTTACTGCTCAATTATTAATGGCAGTTGAAGACCAGGACCTTTACAATGCCATACAAAGCTATAAGACTAAACATTATGCAAAGGCAATTGAATCACTTGATTTAGTGATTAGTAGAGATCCTATACCTCAAGCATATTACCTAAAAGGCTATTCCCTTTATAAACTAAATAAGAACGATGAGGCAGAGAAGAATTTCAAAGAGGTATTTTTCCTTGACCCAGAGTTTAATGTTGATCAGTTTATGAAAGAGGTTTATGCTAAGGATAAGACAGTAAAACCTAAAAAGGGTAAGAAACATAAACATGGAAGAAAATAAACACTTCTCCGAAATCACAGTCGTTGATTATCGAGTCTTCAAGGATTTAACCTTTAAAAACCTTTCAAAAATAAACCTGATCGTTGGTGAGAATAATACTGGGAAGACTGCGTTTTTAGAAGCAGTTGGGTTGTTGATTGGGCAGAATGTTATTAATAATTTAGATGTTATTTATACAAGTAGATGGAAATTCTTACATAGATTATCTTCTAAACAGTATCTTCACACACAACTAAAAGATGAATTAGATGGTGAAAGTAAAAAAGTTACAATAAAAGGAATATACGACAATAAAGAATCAGAGTTTAAAATAGAAGGTTATCATGAAGAAGGAGTTGATTCTAAAGATATTAATAGAAATGAATATCTTTTTACTCTTAAGCTAACTTCAATAAAAAATGGTGAGAAAAGAATCGGCAAGAGCCGTATTTTTTTAAATCCTGATCCTATTTTCAACTCAGAAAAAGAATCTGATCCATTATGTAAATATTGGATTACTAATTCATTTAGAATTATTGATGAAAATAATAAAAGAATATTATATGAACAAGCAAAAAAAGAAGGTTTATATGAGGAAATAATAGAATTTATTAAGATAAACATAGATCCTAAGATTGAAGATATAACACATTTACCTTTAAGTGAACGATTTTTTGTAACTCCTTCAAAACTAGACCTAACTTCATATGGAGAGGGATTACAAAAAATCTATTTTACAGCCATGATGTTTGCTGCTGCCAAAAACGGCGTTGTCTTAATAGACGAACTTGAAAACGGAATCCATGTTGATCTATTGGCAAAATTTATTGGGTTTATCTTTAAACTTGCAGATGAATTTAATGTGCAGGTATTTTTTACAACACATAGTCAGGAAT
>JADFXP010000030.1 GCA_015233465.1 Candidatus Magnetominusculus dajiuhuensis | reverse complement strand
GCTGCCTTGAAAAATATATAATATTTATTTTTTTCCTTTATGTCCTTTCCTTCTTTAATTGAAGTCTTCAGCAAACAACCGGTCTCGCTAATGTCAATGAGGAAAGCATCAAAAGTAGCAGCTGTTTCTATATCCAATAATTTTGAAGGGGCATTTATTGTAATACGTCTTTTTTCTCTAAATGGTTTTACCTTTTTTTTGCTCCTGAGTTTTGGTCTATCATACATACCATAGCCCCAAATCTGATGGCGGTTTACATCTATGTTTGCCTCTTGTATTGAGAGTATCTTTGTTATTGCATACTCCTTTACTGAACAATCCCTTTGTACAGGATTATATATTCGGTTTCCATCTGGAGTTACTATACTGAATGCTATAGGCGCATTTGCAGTGTCGCCTCTGTGCGACACTATGGCAGTATCATGATTTGCCAGCTTCACAAACGTTCCCGGCGGAAATATTCCAAGAACCTTAATAAATACCATTGCAAAATCTTCTTCAGTCCCTTGATTGCCGCTTAGAAATATCTCACGCATTGCGCTGTTTGGTTTTAAGCCCTTCCTATATTCCCTTCCAGTTACCCTTGCACAATATATATCTGATAAACTTAGCAGCCGCGCTGAAGGTATAATTTCATTTCTTTTTAACCCCATTGGATACCCTGTTCCATTAGGATTTTCATGATGCTGTATAATTGTGTCTAACCATACTTTGTTCATGACACCTTTTTGTTTCAGCATTAATACACTTTTTTGAGGATGATTTTTAATCTCTTTTTTCTGCGCATCATCTAATGCCTGAGAGTATGAATTAAGTTTATCCTGAAGGTCTGACATGGAAAGGTTCATTGTTAAAGCTGCTGATACTAAAATCGTTCGCTCATCATCAGGCCAGCCAAGATGCCTTGATATCACCTCACAAACTATTGCAGCCCTGATTGTTTGCTTTATAGAATATTGTTTAAAGTCATCTATCATTATTGTGGCAAGTGCTGCGTCAGTATCCTCATAACACATCCTTTGAATTATCTTGCAAAATTCATATATCCTTGGTTTTATATCATCAAAATTATAAAAATTATTATAAAGGTCTCTAAGTCTTAACTGCAATTTATTTATAATCTCAAATGGTGAGAGTTTTAACTTAATAAAATCATCGTCAAGCTTTCCCCTTATTTTATCTGTTACCTCTATGTCCATATCCTGAAGTTCAGGATCATCAAGGTTTTCTAAAATAGTACCCTTAGCAATAAGGAGTTCGCCTTTCTCATCATAAATATTTTTTGGGACAGGCTGTCCTTTGACTAATTGAACCCTTTGTTTTGTTTTACGTATCTCCATAATTTAATATAACACATTAACTATATGGTTTCAATGATTTTTCTGCTGAAACCCTTTTGGGTCTATCTGGATTTTTCTTTACAAACACCCTTATAGGTGTCCCTTCAAAACTATATTCCTGCCTAATTAATCTTTCAATATGTCTGAGGTGCTGAACCTTAATTGCCTCTGGAAAATTTGAAAATACTGCAAACCCCGGCGGCTCTACTGTTACTTGCGTCATATATTTAAGTTTTACTTCTTTGCCTTTATATGAGGCGATATTCCGAGCAGTCTCTTGAATCAAGCGGTTTAATTCACCTGTTCCAACACGTTTTTTCCTCTCTGCTATAATTTTCTCTATTACTGGAAATATCTTAGTCAGCCTGAGTTTTGTTAATCCTGATATTGTCAATTTTGGAACATATTCCAAAAACCATAACTCCCTTTGAAGCTCTAAAGAAAGCTCTTTATATCTTTTTTCATGATCAGTTACTAAATCCCATTTATTAAATAACACAATCATTCCCTTACCTGAGCGCTCAATTAATCCTGCAATCTTTTTATCTTGATCCACCATACCAACGGAAGCGTCAACCACAAATATCGCAATATCACACCTATCTATAGCTCGTATTGCCCTAACAACAGACATATGCTCAATGTCCTCATTAACGCGAGCCTTTTTCCTCATCCCAGCAGTATCAATAATAATATATTCCCTGCCGTAATATCTGCACACACTATCTACTGCATCACGTGTTGTCCCTCCAATTGAACTCACCATCATCTTATCCCTGCCAAGCAAGGCATTAACTATGGTTGATTTTCCAACGTTTTGTCTACCAATGATTGCTATCTTGATTCTTTCAGTATCGTCTTCTATGGTTTGATAATTACTAAGTGATAAAACGATCTGCTCCATCAACTCCTCAAACCCAAAACCATGTTCAGCAGAAACTGGAAATAATTCCTTGCCAATAGGATAAAAATCATAGATTCTATTAAGGTTTGTCTCAAAATCTATTTTATTGACGACTGTAATATGTTTCTTTCCTGATTTCTGGATAATGGCTGCAATATCAAAATCATCCGCCATCAAGCCGTCTTTTCCATCCAAGAGATGAATGATAACTGCTGCCTCATCTATTCCCAGTAAAACCCCTTTTTTTATCCATAAAGCCATCTCATCATCGCCGTCAATAAGCAGTCCGCCTGTATCCATGACAGTAAAGGTTGTATCTTCATATCTAGCATCATAGCAGATACAGTCTCTGGTTACGCCGGGTTCATCTAAAGTAATTGCTGCCTTAGAGTGTGTGATGCGATTAAATAAAGTAGACTTACCCACATTTGGTCTGCCTACAATTGCTACAATTGGTTTTGACATTAATTACCTTCCTTATATTTATTACTCTATTGTATAACAAAACATAGGATTTTTACCTAATAACTTTTTTGTATTGACTAAACGTTTAATAAACTGTTTAAATATTAATTAGTAATGACAACAGTTGGAGTTGAGGAAGAGGGGTGTAAATCCCCCGCTACCCCGTAACCGTGATGGGCCAAGTAGATAAATAGATAACTACATAGCCATAAGCCGGGACACTCTCCATACTGATTATTAACCTCGAGGGAGGTGAATGTCGGTGATGCCCAAATAATAAAACAATATTGTTGAATCATTTATTGTAGGCTTATCATTTAACGTTCATTTCTCCTTCTATATTAATCTTTTTAAATATATTAGGAGGCAGTATGAAACATGTTTGTTCAGCAATTCTCTCATTGTTATTTCTCACCATCTTTACCAGTAACTGCTTCTCCATGACCCGCACACTTAAAACCGACCCTGCCATAGTTATCGTTGCATTTGGTACAACCACTAAGGCTAGCTCTACCTATGATTTCTTTGACAAACAATTAAAAAAAGAACTTCCTGACAAATATAAGAATTTAAAGATTAACTGGGCATTTACTTCAAACATTGTCCGCGAAAGGGTAAATGAAAGAATGGAAAAAGAAGGAAAACCAGAAAAAATGCTCAGCCTTCCCCAAGTGCTTGCAAATCTAATGGATCAGGGTTACAAAAAAATCGCTATTGCCTCCCTTCATATATTTCCCGGTCAGGAATATGAAGAGATGGAACTGGTCATAAAGGCATTTATTTCACTTGGATTAAATATCCATTATAGCGGCACCCTGCTATCTCATTGGGCAGATATACCAATTGTCCTAAAAACCCTTGAACCAGATTTCCTTTCACCTGAACAAGGATGTAATCTCATCGTTGCACACGGCACTCCTCAGACATTTAACGATTCAAATAATGTCTATCTTGGCCTTGACAGATATATTTCAAATAAGTATAAAAATGTCTATATCGGCACTATTTCAGGAATTTTAACAAGAGAACAGGTCATGGCAAATGTAAAAAACTGTAAGATTAAAAAAATCAAGATAATTCCATTTCTATTTGTTGCAGGCGATCACATATTAATTGATGCTATGGGCGATAAACCTGATAAATCTGGCAATATTTCTTGGAAGATGGATCTTGAAAAAAATGGCTTTACAGTTGAGTCCTCTGATGATGTATTTAAAGGGCTTGGATATAATCCTAATATAAATAAGATTTTTATTGAGCAGCTTATTAAGACTTTGGATGGATTTGACTATTAATATTTCAAAAGCAGCTTGACTTAACACCTTTATAACTTGTAACGTATGTAAATGATAATGAAAATCATTTACATCTTGTCTTAAGGAGAATTAGAAATGTTAAGAATTTTGTTAAGAAGTATTATTGCATCGGCTGCGATGTTATTGATATTAAACACATATGCCTTTAGTGAAGAAACGCCAATTCCTAAAGATGTTCAATCATCAGAAGGTATCTCTAAGGTTGTTTCAACGATAACGGCTCCAACAGATAGTGATGATGCCCTGCCGAATTGGGTTCCGAAAATCCTTTCTGCGCAGATAAATGCCGTATATCAAGATATACCATCTTTTAAAAGTCCATATGAGGGAGATAAAAGTTTTAGTTTTGATAAGGGCTATAGTCAAGATACTACCCGTATATTTGGCGTATACTTTGGTTCAGATCTCTCCAGTTTATTAATTCCAAATTTACAGACTTATGCTGACATTGAGATGGCTAAGGGCAGTGGAGTCAGTCAAGGCGTAGGTCTTGGCGGTTATATTAATGGAGACGTAATTAGAACAGGCTCTGTAGACCTTGGGAATGACCCTTATATTGCAAAGGTATTTATGCGTTATTTTATACCATTATCTAATGAGACATCTAAGGCAGAGCGTGGTATTGATCAACTGCCCGGAAATGAGCCTATAGAAAGAATTGAAATCAGGGGCGGTAAATATTCCACTGCCGATGTATTTGATCAAAATCGTTATGCCAATAATACAAGGATTCAGTTCATGAATTATTCATTCATAACTAATCCAGCTTATGACTATGCAGGAGATACCAGAGGCTATAGCTGGGGTATTGCTCTATCCTTTATAAAGTCTACTTGGCAGTTAACATATGCAGCTATGATGGTATGCACTACAGCTAACGGCAATATCTTTGATACAGAATTAAACAGGGCAAGAGGAGATAACCTTGAACTTACTCTAAAACCAAATGATTATGGGACAGTTGTTAAACTCCTTACATTTCTTAATCAAGGAAGAATGGGTAATTATGCTGAGTCTATTAGTTTATCTTCTATTCCAAACGTTAAACTTGATGAAAAACCCGGCCGCACCAAATATGGTTTTGGGATAAATCTTGAGCAGCCAATTACTGATGACGGAGAAACTGGTCTTTTTGCACGTATCGGCTGGAATGATGGCAATAATGAGGATTTCTCATATACCGAGGTTGACAGAAATCTAAGCGTTGGCGGTCAAATCAGCGGCATACATTGGGGACGTAAACTTGATCATGTTGGCATTGCCTTGGGACTTAACGGTATCTCCGCTATACATCAAAAATACCTTGCTCATGGCGGATATGGATTTCTTATAGGCGACGGCAATCTTAACTATGGACTTGAACAGATAATTGAGATATACTATAGAGTTCAACTATGGAAGTATATGCAGATAAGCCCTGATTTTCAGTTTATTATGAATCCGGGATACAATCAGTCCAGAGGTCCTGTTGAAATATATGGGATTAGGGCTAGACTTTATTTTTAAGTAACTTTCAAGGGCTCTGCCCTTGACCCGCAAAGGGTCTTAGACACTTTGAACCCATTAACTATTGCTTAATTTTGTTATTATAAATAACCTAAAATTATGGGGTAAAGGGGACAAGTCCCCTTTTGGGAGCTTGAGGGCAAAGCCCTCAAAATAAAATGGAAATTTTAACTGCTTCTAAATTAATCAAAAGCTACGGTAAAAAGACTGCCGTTAATGACGTTAGTTTTACCATTAATGTCGGTGATTTTATTGGTTTGCTTGGGCCTAATGGCGCAGGGAAGACTACAACTATAAAGATGTTGACAGGGCTGGCCAAAGAAGATTCTGGGAAGATATTTTATAATGGCATTAATTTTAAAAGTGACCCAATAGAATGTAAGCGTCTTATAGGGATTGTCCCTCAAAACAGTAATGTTGACAGAGACCTAACCGCATATGAAAATCTCTATATGCAGGCAATTCTCTACTCAATACCAGTAAATGAGCGTAAAAAAAAGATCAATGAGATATTAGATTTTGCAGGGCTTATAGAATATAAAGATAAACAAGTCAAGACATTTTCAGGCGGTATGAAGCGTAGATTGACCTTAATAAGAGCGCTCCTTCATCAGCCTAAAATTCTTTATCTTGATGAACCGACAGTAGGGCTTGACCCTCAGATAAGACGCAGTATGTGGGAATTAATCCTTAAGATAAATCAACAAAAGTCAACCTCAATACTGCTGACAACTCATTATATTGAAGAGGCTGAAAGACTCTGCGGCAAGGTAATGATTATTAATAACGGAAAGATAATCATTGAAGGCTCTCCAGATGAACTGAAAAAAGGTATTGGACATTTTGTTTTAGAGGAATTTGTTGATGATGCGATAAAAGAGGATTTTTTTGAGACAAAGGAAACTGCTCTTAACCATCTAAAGGATTGTGTAAATTCCTGTAAGATTAGAGAGGTTTCCTTAGAGGATGTATTTATTAAATTAACAGGAAAGAGGATAAATGCTTAACGGATTTCTTGGCATATTATATAGAGAATTCAGCGTATATAGAAGAAAGGCAGCTAAACAGATACTTGCCTCTTCCATCTCTCCGCTATTATATCTTATAGCGTTTGGCTATGGATTTGGCAATAAGGTAGATATTGGCGGAATGTCTTATATCACATTTTTAGTCCCTGGACTTATTGCAATGGCAAGCCTTAATCAGAGTTTTAGCATTGCTCAGGAGTTGAATATCACTCGATTTTATTTCCATATCTTTGATATTTATCTAACAGCCCCAGTCCCTCCTGTTCAGATAGTAATGGGAGAAGCGGTTTATGGGATGTTTAAAGGTTTTTTGAGTGCTGGGATTATATTTGTACTCGCATTTATATTTGGGGTGAAATTAATAATCAATCCCATGTTTTTCCCTGCAATCATCATTCATACTCTTATATTTACAACACTTGGGATAACTGTGGCAATGCTTGTGCGGGATCATGGTGATCAGGCGACTGTCAATAATTTTATCATAACTCCGATGATATTTTTATGTGGTACATTTTTCCCTATTGACAGACTGCCAGTTATAATGAAATGGCTTGTCTATTTTCTCCCTCTGACTTATTCCTCTAAGGTTATTAGGGCAACGCTTACTGGCGGAGCGGTAGATTATAATTACCTATTAATAATGAGCGGATTTGCTATTGTATTTTTTATCACCTCACTCTTGGCTGTAAAGAGGGTTGAGGGATGAAGATGATAGGATTTATAGCTATATTATTGATTGTTTTTTTGGTATCTATATCAATGGGTGCAGTTGAGATAAATCCTTTTAATATGACAGATTTAGAGCAGTCTATTATGCTTAGAGTAAGGCTGCCAAGGGTCTTAATGGCTGGGCTGATTGGGGCTGCGCTTGCCTTAAGCGGGGTATTATTTCAATACGTCATGAAAAATCCCCTTGCAGATTCCTTTACAACTGGAGTATCAGCGTCGTCTGCTGTGGGAGCTGTTGTAGCGATATTATTAGGGATAAGCGAACTGATTCCATTATTTGCTCTTTTAGGAGGAATAGGAGGGTTGTATCTGGTTTATAATATTGCCTCTTATAAAGAATATACTCAACCAATTACTATGCTTTTGGCTGGAATTGTTCTAAGCACATTTGCCACCTCTCTGATAAGTTTGATGAAATATTTTAGCAGTGATGGTGTAAGTTCAATTATTTTTTGGTTAATGGGTGGGTTTCAGGGTGCAGCGCCTTTAAAGGTTTTGAGTTTATTTATAGCATTAATACTCTCTTTCTTGATTGTTAGGAGAGATTATTTAAAATTAGATATAATATGTTTTGATGATGCTACTGCATGTGGTGCAGGGATTGATGTAAATAAAATGCGAAAAAAGTTATTCTTTATAGCTGCGCTCCTTACAGCGTTTAGTGTAGGCTATGCAGGGATAATCGGTTTTGTAGGTCTTATAATTCCACATTTAATAAGGCTCTCAGGGCTTGTCAAGGCATCAGTTCTGCTGCCATCTTCATTATTAATAGGCGCGTCATTTATGATGGCTGCTGATTTAATAGCAAGGATAATATTAAGAAATGGACAGGAATTACCTGTAGGGATTATAACCTCAACTGTAGGAGGCATATTTTTTATGTATCTACTGATGAAACGAAAGAAGGAGCTTTATTATTTTAGTTAATATATCAAATATAACATCTATCCTTGGAGGGTTTTCACTTAATGTCAATTCCTTTAAACTTTCCTCTGGCGAACTTGTCGCTGTAGCAGGAAATAATGGCAGCGGTAAATCTACATTTTTAGGAGTCCTCTCAGGACTAAATAAATTCAGAGGCCGATATTTATTAAATGACGAGGAATTTGTTAGTCTAAAAAGGCATGAAATATCTAAAAAGATTGGAATACTTCCTCAATCTACGACACTAAATATGCCCTTTGATGTGTTTTATGTTGTGCTTACTGGCAGGTTTGCTCATTCTAACGGCAGGAGTTATTCTTCTTTAGATATTGAAAAAACAATAACTCTTATGAATGAGTTTGATATATATCATCTAAAAGACAGACAATTTAATGAATTATCAGGCGGAGAAAAACAGCGCGTCCTATTATGCAGGGTTATTAATATGGATACAGATATTCTACTCCTTGATGAGCCTTTCAGCGGTGTGGATATGCTTCATCAAGCTGGCTTAATAAAGATTCTCAAGGTCTTGAAAGATAAACAAGCAATAGTAGTTGTTATACATGATTTATCCTTTGCAATAAATCATTTTGACAGATTTATTTTCTTTAAGTCGCAAGATAACTCAAATAAAAATGCCTCTTTACTTTACGATCTGTCCTCTGATACCCTTTCTAATAACAAAATGAGAGATGTCTTTGGGATTGATATTGAATTACTTGATCACAATAATAAAAAATTCGTTTTTCTGAGGGATTAAAATGAAGATTAGATTAATTGTTATTATATGTTTGTTGTTACTGCCTGTAAATCTATATGCTGCTGGTAAAATTATAGTATTATATCCAGCAGTAAGCCCAATACTTTCCGAACTTGGCGTTACAAAGCAAGTAGTTGGTACCACAAGCTCTGATGAAACCTTCAAGGATACCGTCAAAGTCGGCTCACATCTAAAACCTAATATTGAAATAATAACCTCGCTAAAACCTGACCTAATAATCGCTGGCTCAAAGATGACTTGGCCTGAAGAGATGAGAAAAAGCATAAACTCAGAGGTATTTTATTATAATCCTAAAACTCTCAATGAGATTTTGGAAAAAATAACAGAACTTGGCATTCTATTAAACGCACCCGCTCAAGCAGCAAAATTAAACGAGAAATTAAAGGCGCAGTTATCCGCTATAAAACCTATTTCTAAAAAAATTACTGTAATATATGAGGTTACAGAAAATCCCCTCCGTACTGCAGGCATTGATAGTATCGAAAATTCTATAATTGAAACTGCCGGTGGAATAAACCTTATCAAAATCGAAAAAAAGAATGTCCCAATATCAATTGAAAAAGTTATTGAATTAAACCCTGATCTATATATCTATCAAATAGGCCCTATGAATAAAAGCCCTCAAAAACCACAAGATAGATACCAATTTAAATCCCTAAAAAGCAAATTCTTATCGGTTAATGAACTTGAATTTGCCCGTCCAGGGATCAACTCATTTGATGAAACAATCAAATTAAATAAATTTTTCCAAGGGCTCTGCCCTTGACCCCATAATTAGAGGATAGAATGAATTATACTGTTTATTCAATTGGACTAGGGCCCGGTGACCCTGAACTTATTACACTCAAAGCTAAGAAAATACTTGAATTGTCTGACATTATAGTTGTTCCACAATCTAATAATAACGGCAGAAGCATTGCTAGAGATATTGTTAGTAATTATATTGAACCTGAAAAAATATATATGTATTATTTCCCAATGAATAATAATAAATTGGAACTCAAAGAAAGATACAATAATCTTGCCCAAAATATAAAATCAATGCTTAATGATGGGAAAAAGGTCTCATACGTAACAATGGGTGACCCTACAATATTTAGCACTTCTAACTACATTACTAAAAGCCTAAAAGCTATAGATGTGCAAGTCAAACACATTTCTGGAATAAGCTCAATTACAGCAGCTTCTTGTCTTTTAGGACTGCCTCTCTCTATTAAAGGCGGGAGCTTTGGTATATATGAAATGCCAATAGATCCAGATGTTGCCGTTGAATTAATCAATCGTCATGAAAGCACTGTGTTTATGAAGGTCAATAAAAAACTTCCATATCTACTTGAAGCAATAAAGATTGCAAATCCAACATCTGCCCATATGGTACGAAGAATAGGGCTCCCTGATCAAGCAGTATTTGACCTTCTAACTACACAGCCGTCTATTGAATCTGCTTATCTATCAGTTGCAATAATTAAAAGATCCAAGGGCTCTGCCCTTGACCCGCAAAGGGACTCGTCCCTTTGAACCCATTAACTCTAATTTATATGTTTAATGAAAAAACTCTTTATTATAAATAACCTAAAATTATGGGGTAAAGGGGACAAGTCCACTTTTGGGAGCCCGTAGATGAAAAGGGCAAAGCCCTCATGACAAATAAATGTGGCATCACCACAGGCACAACCGCAGCTGGGGCTGCAAAGGCTGCTGCCATCAGCCTTACTGGAAACCTTTGTCCAGATACCGTATCTGTAACACTGCCAAATGGTGAAGATAGAAATGTCTTAATAGAAAGAAGTGCTAATGGACAGGCTACTGCTATAAAGGATGCAGGAGATGACCCTGATGTTACAAATGGATTAAGGATTACAGCTAGTATTCAATTTGCCTGCAGGGCTGTAGGAGCAAGCTGCTCTTCGAATTCTTTGGATAACGTGATTGTTAAAGGCGGAAAGGGAATAGGGATTGTGACAAAGGCTGGACTTCAAGTCCCAGTTGGATCACATGCAATTAATCCAGTGCCTACGCAGATGATTAAACAGGCAGTAAGACAGATATTACCGCATGGCGGATTGATTGTTGAGATAAGCGTTCCTGAGGGAGAGCGGATTGCCAAAAAAACATTTAATGAAAGACTTGGAATTATAGGCGGAATTTCCATAATCGGCACAACAGGGATTGTTACTCCTATGAGTCTTGAGGCAATTAAGGCTACCATTAGATGCGAGATAGATGTTGCAGCTGCAAATCAGGATATAAAAATCTTATATCTATCGCCAGGTAAGATTGGCGAGTCTGCATTAAGAGAAAAAATTGGATGTCTAACGGTTGTTCAGATGAGTAATTATATAGGACATGCCCTTTCTTATGTAAAAGAAAAGGGAATAGAAGAGATAGTCATTGGAGGTCATCCCGGGAAACTGGCAAAACTGACAATGGGATATTGGGATACACATTCTGGAAACTCCCCTCAAGCAGTTAATTATGTTACAGAATTTATAGGAATAAAGAATAAAAAGTTTAATACTGTAGAAGAGATTATTGAGAGTCTTTATAATGGAGGAGCTGAGAGAAATTTCACAGACCTTGCCAAAGAGATTGCAGAGACAATAATCAATAAATTTGGATTTAAACATGTTAATGTATATTTATTTGATATGAAGAAAAGAACTATTGGAGAGTCTGTATGCACCAGATATATATAATAAGCGTAGGCCCTGGAAGCAGAGATTATGTTACGCAGACAGCGCTGAAAACTGCCTTAATTTGTGATGTTATTATAGGTATGGATTATCAGGTTAATGCTATAGATGTTAGGGCTGACAGCACGGTATTTGTTCAAAGCGATATAAACTCCATCCTTGACTTGATAGATAGTAATGCTGGGAAAAAAATTGGCGTTTTGGTTACAGGAGACGCAGGGATATTTAGTCTAAGCAGAAAGATTATGGAGCGGTTTGGATGTGAATCAGTAGTTGAGATAATACCAGGGGTTTCAAGTATTCAGACTGCATTTGCAAGGATTATGGAGTCGTGGGTTAATGTTAAGATATATTCATTTCACGGAAGAGCGCTCTCAGGGATTGATGAAATTTTAACCTTAGAGAGGGCAGCAATACTTTGCGGCAGTGATCATAATTCAAAAATGGTGCTTACGGAATTAACAGAAGCAGGTCTTTTCCAAAAGCAAAGGATAATCTATGTATGCCAAAACCTAACATTTAGCGATGAAAGGATTATACGTATAAATAATGAAAGAGATATTTTAAATCTGCAGCCATCAAGACGTGAAATAATAATATTGTAGCTTGTCTATAAACTCTTCATCGTATGATAAATAGACTTTACCAACATAGCATTTTCTCTATGAGTCCTTACCGCTATCCTGAAAAAACTATTATTTAAACCCCTGAAATTTGAGCAGTCTCTAACTATTATCCCCTTTAATAAAAATCTTTGAATTAGAGTCTCAGTATGGTCACTCTTTGCAAGAATGAAATTTGAGTCAGAGGGGAAGTATTTAATTCCATTTGCAAACAGATGCGCTTCCAAAAAACTTTTTTCAGCGCCTAATAAATCAAAGGTCTTTTTTCTATAGACCCAGTCATTTAGCGCTACAACAGCAGCACGCTGTGCTAATGTGTTTACTGTCCATGGCTCTCGGATCTTATATATCTCCTCAATTACATCCTTTGACATCACTCCATAGCCAATCCTCAAACCACTCAGGGCATAAAACTTTGTCAGAGATCTAATAACTATAAGATTAGGATTATTTACAACATTTGCAGTAACGCTCTGTTCATGTGCAAAATCTATAAACGCCTCGTCTATTACCAAAGTACAGTTTATCAATAGGGCAGCCTTTGAGATTTTGATTACATCCTCTTTTATTAAGAGTTTTCCAGTAGGATTATTCGGGTTACACAAAAAAGCCATATCGCATCCATCCATTGACGCAATAAACTCATCAACATTTATAGCGAAATTATCATCACTTTTCAGATCATAATATTTAATAATTGAATTTATACCACTGTTTAGCTTTATTGCACGTTCATACTCTGAGAATGTTGGAGCAAGCAAGAGAACTTTTTTAGGTTTTAATGCTGAAACGATCAAATATATTATCTCAGTACTGCCATTTCCACATAAAATATTCTCTATAGGAACATTAAGTTCTTTATTTAAACTCCATCTTAGCCTTATGCAGTCAGGGTCAGGATAATTTGTAAGGTATTTTAAATATCTCCTTAGCTCTGCGCGAACCTTTTTTGATGTCCCAAGAGGATTGATAGATGCGCTGAAATCAATTATCTTGCGCTCAGGTATTTTTAATTGACGTGATGCCTCATATATATTACCACCATGACCTGGCATAATTCCTTAGGAATTAAGTGAAAAGTGAAAAACATTTAAATATAATTTTCCACTATAAAAAATCTTAAAGATTTTTTAATAAATACCTCTCACTTTTAACTTTTAACTTTTAGTTTTTCACTTTAAAAAATCCAAAAGATTTTTTAACTACTGAACATCAGGAAACTCAAATTTAACATTATCAATAATCGGATTTGGGGTATTTGCCCCAATTTTTATGGAAACCTGCAGCTCCCATCCGCCCTTCATACTTATAAATATATCTGTAACACTATAACTTCCCTTACCATTATCCGTAACCTGAGGCACCAACATTACTCCATGCTCCATCTTAGGCATCCAAGGGGTTATCTCTATGGCTGCTCCATCCACAGGTTTGCCCTTTGAATCAATTAATTTTAGTGACCCTTTATTTCTACCTGTCTTTAGCCCTCCGCTATTTAATATTAATTGAACCTTAAATAACCCCTTATCCGTTGTCTTGTCAAAGCTGTTTGACGAACACCCAAATATTAATAGCGGTAACAAAATAAAGATAATCTTATAGTTTTTCACCCCTCGCTCCTTATTGATATTAATACCATCACATCGTTTATTATATATAAATATGTTAAATATAAACAATTATCTTTTTCTTTTTTTGGAAGACGACCTTCGTCATTTAGGAGACTACCTTCGTCCCTTACACTTTGAACCCTTCCATATAGTATAGATCGTTGGAATAACCTTTAGAGTCAATATTGTAGACGATACCATTCCGCCAATCATAGGGGCTGCAATCCTGCGCATTGTGTCAGTTCCTGCACCTTCTCCCCAAAAAAGCGGTAGTAGTCCAGCCATAATCGCAGCAACTGTCATTATCTTTGGGCGCACCCTGTCAACTGCCCCAACCATTACCGCATCTTCTACGTCCTGTTTGGTCAGATCATCGCCCTTTTCCTTTATCTTATCTTTCAATGCCTGATCAAGATATATTAACATTATTACACCTGTCTCAGCAGCAACACCAGCAAGGGCTATAAATCCTACCCATACCGCTATACTCATACTATAGCCAGCAAGATATATAAACCACACACCGCCTACCATTGCAAATGGAAGAGACAACATTACGATTAACGACTCCGATATGTTTCTAAAATTAAGATATAATAAGAAAAATATTATCAATAATGTCACAGGAACAACAATCTTTAATCTCTGATTTGCTCTCTCCATATACTCATACTGGCCTGACCAAATCATTGTATATCCTGTTGGCAGCTTTATCTCTTGATCAACTATCTTTTTTGCATTGTTAACATATGAGGCAATATCTGAGTCATCTATATCAACATAAATCCAAGCGCTTGGTCTTGAATTCTCACTTTTTATCATCATCGGACCTTGTCTTAAAACAATGTTTGCCACCTGAATTATAGGAATTGGATAACCAGCAGGCGTTGCAATCAATATACGTTTCAAAGATGTTAGGGAATCCCTTAACTCTCTGCTGTATCTGACGCTTACAGTATATCTCTCTAACCCTTCAATGGTCTGAGTTACATTCATTCCTCCGATAGCTGCCGTAATAGTATCCTGTATCTCTCCTATTGTAAGCCCATATCGTGCAGCCTCTTTCCTGTCAATATCAAAATCAAGATAATACCCTCCAACTACCTTCTCTGAATATACAGATAAAGTCCCCTTAACCCCTCTTAAGATAGTTTCAATCTTATCACCAATATCTGAAAGTTTATTTAGATCATCTCCCATTACCTTAATACCTACAGGAGTCTTTATACCAGTTGCCAGCATATCAATCCTCGTTTTTATCGGCATAGTCCATGCCCCAGTTAAACCGGGTATTTTAAGGGAATTTTCCATTAATTCAGAGAGTTCCTTATATGTTATACGCCTTTCAAGCGGAAACAGCTTTGAAAGAGGAATTTTAAATATCTTTGGCCAATTTGAAAAAAACCTGTCTATTGGAACTCTACGCCACTGCTCAACAGGTTTCAACATTATAATCGTCTCTATCATTGATAACGGGGCTGGATCTGTAGCTGTTTCTGCCCTTCCTGTCTTACCAAATACCCTTTCTACCTCTGGGAAACTCTTTATTATCTTATCTGTCTGTTGTAAAATTTCTGCAGCCTTTGCAATTGAAATGCCAGACTGCGTTGAAGGCATGTAAAGCAAATCCCCTTCATAAAGAGGCGGCATAAATTCTCCTCCTATCCTTTCCACAGGAAACATCGGAGATATAAGTTCCACAGTCTTTTTAATAAATCCATCTGGCAGCTTATTTATTAATAATGAATTAATCGGAATCAAAGTTGCTGCTATTATAAATGAAACCACAAGTGATGCCTTTTTATATTTCAACACAAATCGAATTCCAGGCCTATATATCTTTACAAGAATTCGATTAACAGGATTAACAGCCTCTGCCATCAATTCCTGCGGCCAAAGCAATACTGCCGCAAGCAGCCCAAATATCACAGCTAACATTAACCCATATTCATTAATAACCGTATAAAGTCCTGCATATCTTGAATATATCCATATAACAACAAACACTGAAATGGAAGTCAACACTGTTATCAACCTCTGTTTTCTCCTAGTCCAAAGCTGCGGAAGGATTGTGGTTCTAATAAAATACCCCATCATTACTGGCACGAGCGTTACTGAAAGCAATGCGGAAGCTGCCATAGAATATGTCTTTGTAAATGCAAGTGGTTTAAATAAACGCCCCTCCTGTCCCTGTAATGTAAATATCGGTAAAAATGAGGTCGTGATTATCAAAAGTGAAAAGAAAAGCGCAGGTCCTACTTGTTTAGCAGCACGTGCAATTAATTCCCAATGCTCTGTAACCCCATTATCATGTTCTATCTGTTTATGAGCGATTTCAATCATTACAATTGCAGCATCAATCATCGCCCCAATTGCAATTGCTATGCCTCCAAGCGACATAATATTTGCATTTAGACCCTGTGTCTTTAACACAATAAACGCCATCAATATTCCTACTGGTAGAGATAATATCGCAACAAGAGCTGATCTAAAATGAAGAAGAAATACTATACATACTATAGCTACAACTATTGACTCCTCTATTAATTTATCCTCTAGCGTATGCACTGCGTTCCTTATCAGGCCTGATCTATCATATACAGGCACAATCTCAACGCCCTCTGGAAGACCTTTCTTTAAATCCTCTAATTTATCCTTAACCCTATCGATTACTGCAAGGGCATTTTCGCCTTGACGAATTATCACTATACCGCCTACTGTCTCACCCTCCCCGTCTAATTCTGTGAGTCCTCTTCGAAGTTCAGGCCCAAGATGAACATTTGCGATGTCTCTCACTAAAATTGGGCTTCCTCGCTTATCAATACCAAGTGCAATATTATTTATATCCTCTATGCCTTTTATATAACCAAGTCCCCTCACCATAAACTCTGTCTCTGACATCTCAATAAGCCCTCCGCCTACGTCATTATTAGACATCTTTATGGCATTTTCTATTTTTGATAAAGAAATATTATATGCAATAAGTTTATTTGGATCTACATCTACCTGATATTGTTTTACAAAACCTCCAATTGAAGCTACCTCTGACACTCCATTAACTGATGTAAGCCCATAACGCAAGAACCAATCCTGTATAGAACGAAGCTGCGATAAATCATTTTTACCAGTTTTATCAATAACTGCATATTCAAATACCCATCCTACTCCAGTTGCATCTGGCCCTAATGCTGGTTTAACGCCTGCTGGCAGACGATTTGATACATAATTTAGATACTCAAGCACGCGGCTCCTTGCCCAATATATATCAGTTCCATCTTCAAATATTATATAAACAAATGATGTGCCAAATAATGAATAACCGCGTACTGTCTTTGCCCCAGGCACTGAGAGCATTGCGGTAGAAAGCGGATATGTAATCTGATCTTCTACAACCTGAGGCGCTTGATCAGGGAATTCAGTCATCACAATAACCTGTACATCCGATAGATCAGGGATTGCATCTAAGGGCGTATTTAATAATGAATATACACCGCCTAACACGATAAATATCGTTATAAATAAAATCAAAAAACGATTTTTTATTGAAAGATCTATTAATCTTCCGAGCATATTATTTATCCTTTACAGCACAGGTCGTCATATCTTTGCCAAGAAATGGGTTTTTTCCTACGCCAGCATGTTGAACCCACCGTTCTTTGGTCATAGTACATATGTATATTTCGGTTCCTTTTAGGTTTAAATCTTTATCGCCTGCTCCCCTTGCATAAGGCACCATTATCTTACTTAAAAGAATAAATGCATCCCTTTCCTTTTTAATTTCACCAGAAGCCATACCAGGGATTGCTCCCTTTACTCCATTAATAAAATCCATTAAGGGTTTATCAGGCTTAGTATTTAGAAGTTTAACTATAATATCAGACATCTTTAAAGCCTTTTGAGAAACGATATTTGCAGAATCTGTAGTTAATGCCTGATGTATCTCAAGATAAAGGGCAGAGATATTTGAAACTAGCAGCTGTTGATCATTTGTAAGGGTTAAAGTAGTCTTATCTAAAGGTTTAATATTAGATTCCTTTGATTTAAGCTCATCTGTCTTAGGAGGGGCATTTTTAGTCTCCAGCATTTTATTAACTGCCTCTTTCAGATTGCTTTCAGAATCAATAAGAAATTGACCTGATGTTACTATAGTTTCATCGCCTTTAAGACCTGCCAAAACCTCTATTAGACCATTTCCCTCTGAACCTAACTTTACCTCTTTAGGCTGAAACTTGCCTTTGCTTAACTCTGTAATCACAATACTTCGAGTCCCTGTCCTTAAAACTGCCTCAGATGGAACGAGTATCTTAGAACCTTGCTTTGACTTAGTGATTAACTCAACATTCGTATACATATCTGGTTTTAATTTTAAGCCGGGATTTTTCAATTCTATTCTTACCTGAACAGTACGTGATAAAGCATCCAGAAATGGATAAATAAAAGTTACCTTACCTTTATATTTGATACCCGGTTCATAAGAGAGCGTAATAACTGCCTCTTGACCAATCTTTAAAAATGGGATTTCATATTCATAAACGGATGCAATAATCCATACGCTTGAGAGGTCTGCAATTGTATATAATTCAACGCTTGGGTCAATCTTTAGACCTTCAAAGACATTTTTCATTATAACGACACCGCTTAAAGGAGAAAAAAGAGTCATTTCACGTGTAATTTGGCCATTTTTCTCAATATCTTTGATTTGGGATTCATTAATGTCCATTAATAACAGTCTTTTCCTTGTAGCCTCAAGGAGCGAGTCTGCTCCATTAGCAATATCAGGATAAGATGAATCGCCGATTTTACCTTTATATAAAAGCGCCTGTAAATATTCATTTTGAGTAGCTACGAGTTCAGGTGAATAAATTGTAAGAATAGGCTGTCCTTTTTTAACAGCCTCACCAGTTGTATCAACATAAAGTTTTTCGACCCAGCCTGAGATCTTTGTATGAACATGTTTAACGCGTTTTTCATCATAGGTGATATTTCCGACTGTCCTGATTGAGGTATTCAAAACGCCTTTAGTGATCTTAGCAGTCCTTACACCGATATTTTGAGATGTATTAGCGTCAATAGTAATAACGCCTTTATCTTGCTTTGCTTCGTCTTCATAGACAGGGACAAGATCCATACCCATAGGTGATTTGCCGGGTTTATCGCGAATATAAGTTGGATCCATGGGCTCGACCCAGTATTTTATTTTTCTTTCAGCAAAGGCGTTATTATTAAATAAACAAATAATAATTATAATAAATATAATTCTCATAAAAATCCTCTTTTATAAAAGGTTCAAAGGGACGAGTCCCTTTGCGGGGGTTTGGGGGCAGAGCCCTCAAAGGGTAATTCCAATCCAACTATGGCAGAAAGTTCCGCGATAGCGGCCTCATGTTCTTTAATAAACTCGTTATAATCTATTTGATACTTATAGAGTTCAGATTGGGCGCTGCTCATAGTCAAGAAATCAATATTATTAACCTGATAACCTGAGACTGCGGAATTTAGAGAAAGTTCTGCTTGAGGGATGATGCCGTTTTTATAGAGTTCGATTTGTTCTTTTGAGCGGTCAATAATGGACAATAATTCTGATATTTTATAAGATACATTATTTAAAGCAGCATTATAACGCTGCATCGAGCTTTCAATTTCAAATTCAGCGCTGTTGACTTCATTTTTCTGTTTTGAAAACCATAGTGGGATAGACACTCCTATAATAGCGGTAAAATAATCTGAGATTATAGGGTTAGAAGTTGTGTAAGAAAATTTTAACATAAAATCTGGATAATAGTCTTTTTGAGCAAGATCGCGTTTGAGTTTTGCCTTTTCATTTTCTAGTTTAGCAGAACTTAAGACTGTAGAATTATCCACTGCTAACGCCTTAATCTCTTCAAATGTTTTATCAAAAGGTGTCATTGTCAGCGGTTGAGTGACTTCAAAGGAATCACTTATCAATTCTTTATATAACAAGGTATTTAATCTAGCTACTGCGGTAATACGATCATGTTTTAGTATGCCTTGACTGTTTAGGGTAGAAGATAATTCAAGCTGAGCCTTTAGAACATCTTGCTGTAAGCCATTACCAACTGCATATTTGGTCTCTGCAATACTTACAAGTTTTTTGAGGAGCTGCCTATTTTTTTCAGTTAATTCAATGGATCTGTCAATAAATTCGATTTGCAGATATGCAAGTTTTACATCCATTATTAGTGAATTTTTCGCATCAATGAAGGTAGAGGTTGATAATTTTGTATCAACATGTGCAATATCACCTTTTAGAGATAATTTGCCAAAAAAAGGAAACTCCTGTGAAAGTGAAAACATCTTAGTAGACATGGAGTCTATCCCAAATTCAATCTTTGGGTCATTAAACGAAGACTCAACGGATTCCATTGCTTGAGAGCTATTGATGGAAGCAGAAGCAGCCTTGAGGATAGGGTTATTGGCTAAGGCAGAGGATACAAGTTCCACAACCCTTGGATTATTGATACCTTCACCAAAGACACTTACACTGCTAATCAACAAAATCAAAATAGAGATTAAGATAATTTTCATATCTTTATAGAAAATTTAACCTTTTTAATCTTCCCGTCAGACAATCTAAAACTAACCTCAATATCCCATGAGCCTTTCATATTTAGATCAATCTTTGTATTATAGGCATCATCTAAATAAGTAGTGTCAGCCTTACTGACAAATTTTGGCATATCAGGCATAGAATAAGAAATTGAAACCTTCGCATCTGGAATCTTTTTACCGCTTGTGTCAATAATAACGAGAGAAACATTATTTTCTCCTTCATGAGGCATAATAATATGTTTTCCATGTCTAAAACTTAGCCCTGCCGTATAACCGTCAACCTTTGTTGTAAGTTCCTTTCCTAAAACGTGATCATTATCAGCTGCTGCAATACCGCTTAATAGAAACATAAACGATATTAAAATAATTAATTTCTTCATTTTTTAAAACACCTCCAATTAAATTAGTATAGTAACTACTCCACAGATATTTGAGGATACGACAAAATATCATTGATTTTTCCGTCTTCCATATCCTTAAGAGCAGTAAAATCAATATTTATATTAGTATCAATTGCTGTCATTTTATCGTTTGATTGTTCGCCAAATATCAGCTTCGGCGTAACGATCATCATAACTGCCATCACAACAACCATTGAGATACCAAAATACATCCAAGTATTTCCACCCATCCCATTATTTCCACTATCTGCATATAAATCATTAGTAGAAAACATCAAACTACTTAATACAATCAAAAGCAATATCACAATTATCTTTTTCATAATCGGATACCTCCATACTCTGATACAGTTACACTATTTTTCTGAATTATCAGATTTATTTGCATCTGAATTACCAGAGTAATGATGAGTAGTATTATCATGACCTTTCATCATACCATCCATATTACCATGACTACCCATAGTACCGAAACAACCACTAATCGACAGTATTACCGATAGAATAACCACAATTGACGTAAAATGCAATACACGCTTTAACATTTCATGGACTCCTCAGATATTATTATATTATTTGTCATTATTATATAGATACAATATGAAGAAATTATGAATTTTGATGAAAAGTTAATGAAATTACAAGTTTATATCAAAAAATTCAATCTAAAACATGAATATTGTACATATTTTTGATTTAGATTGATTATTATAATAAAAAATGAAAGATTATATTATTTTAGGGATAAAATAGGTTTTTATAAATGCCCCAATATTTTTGTCTGCGGATGTCAGGTATGGGGGGGGGGACTAACTGACATCCGCAAATATTGGAGGAGTGAAAAGAGTCTTCCAAACGCAGGATATAATTCCCGCGTAAGACCTAATAAATAAAGTTATTTTCCAGCGTTTTTAGTTACAACAAAATGCACCCTTCTATTTTTAGACCAGCATGACTCTTCTTGCTCTGGACAAACAGGGTTCTCTTTACCATAACTAAATGTACTGATTTTAGCCTTTGAAACGCCCAATGATTTCAGGGAATCCTTAACAGCCTTAGCCCTTCTATCGCCAAGAGCTAAATTATACTCAGCAGTACCTCTTTCATCACAATGTCCCTCTGCAGAGATAGTTGCATTAGGATTTGCAGTCATATAATCTGCTACAGACTTTAAAGTTGCCTTTGCATCAGACTTTATATTAGATTTATTATAGTCAAAGTAAATGTCGGTAAATGGCGAAGAAGTGCCTGCTTTATTTGCATTTTTATCTTTATCAGCGTCAAGACCACGATTCCCACTGCCATCTGTCTTTGACAAAACATCCTCTTTGGCAACCTCTGAGCCAGACTTATTATCAGGTTTAGCTGATTGCTTATTATTGCAGCTAGACAAAAACATCATTAATAATAAAACGACTGAAATAGATAATAATTTTTTCACTTTTTGCATCCTCCTATAAAATTTCCTGCTATGCAGGAGCAGCTATACTTATGTAATACCAAGACCTAAGCTATTACCTAATAATACTAATTTCATCATACATTAGTATACATAATAATTATGAAGAAATTATGAAGAAATATAATTTATTTTTACCTTAATGCCTTACGAGGTATGCCCATAGAATAAAAGCAGTTCCCATTTTTTATCTAAATATTTTATGAGGTTTATGTGTCAGCCCCATCATTTTTTAATGGCAAACTAACTCTAAAAATAGACCCGTTACCTATAACGCTTTGAACGGTGATCTCTCCACCCATAATATTAACCATCTCCTTAACAATAGCAAGCCCTATCCCCATACCTCCAGATGTCTTTCCCCTATAAAATCTCCTAAAAACCATCTCTTTCTCCCCCTCTCCTATTCCAATGCCAGTATCAGATACACTAAATATAAAATAATCCTCATTAACCATATAATCTAATAAAATAGATCCTGAGACAGTATATTTTATTGCATTAGACAACAGATTGCCTGTTATAATAGATAATTTTTCTATATCAACCGCAGCAACTGCATCCTTTTCGCCATTTATTCTAAGCTCAAGACCTTTTTGTTCGGCAATTAACCTAAATTCATCAAAAATACTCATAAAATAATCTATAAGAAGAACATTTGAATAATTACATTTCTTGAAAAAACCAGCCTCAACCTTAGTTAAATCCTCAATTCCTTTTACAAGATTAATCAATTTTTCAGTCTCAATATGCAGATTTTCAAGGCCAATGCTTGGATCAGAAATTACTTTGTCAATCATAGCCTCGATATTCACCTTCATAATAGTCAAAGGGTTTCTAAGTTCATGGGCAATATCCGTCATCATGTTTTTTCTCAGACTATCCTCACGCCTTAATGCCTCTGCCATATAATTAAATGACCCGGATAATGATGCAATTTCCTCATCTCCATGTATTGGGAGAATTACATCAAAATCCCTATTGGCAATCTTTGAAGCTGCCTCTCTAAGATTTCGAAGCGGATTGGTAAGAAGTCTGCTAAATAAAAATGCAAGTGCAAGCGAACCGCCTCCAGCAATGGCTATTGATATAATGATAAATTCTTGACCCCGCTTACGGAATACCCATGCCCTTGCTTTTCTAAATCCATAATTGCGAAATGGCCTAATCTCCATAAAACCAAACTCCTTGCCATTCACCAATATAGGATATTTGTCATAATCGCCTTCTGGCTTATCAATTTCAACTACTTTTTTCATACTGTTAAGCATCTTAGGATCAAGATTTGATAGAACATCATCCACGCCAAGTAAACGGTGTCCAGAAGTATCTGTTACCTGCATATCAAAACCAAGCATTATCCCCCAATGAATGGTTTCAAAAAGCATATCATTATCCCATGCGCCTTTTTTATAGCAGCCTTCAAGAGAGGTCTTTAAACAAAATACCCTCTCCTTTTGACGCTCATTTATATAATTTTCAAAATCCCTTGTTAATAATTCTTTATAAATAAAGTTAGAGATTAAGGCAATAATAATTATTATTATAAATGATAAAAATAATCTATTTTTCATCAACAAGCCCCTTAGATTTATAGCTTTAATAAAAGACAACACTATGATTATATAAATAAATTGTGAAGGAATTATGAAGTGAATAATTTTCAGCTATTCTTGGTCTATTACTCCAATAAACTTATATCCAGCGCCATAAATAGTCTTGATAAATTCAGGGCTATTTGGAGCAGCGCATAAAATCTTTCTGAGATTTTTGATATGAACATCAATAGTACGATCATAACTTTCTGAGTCATAACCATATACAAGATTCATGATTTGAAGACGCGTTAATACATTGCCATGCCTTTCTGCCATAGTAGCGAGCAATCTAAATTCTGTATTTGTCAGAGATATGGAAGTCCTGTCAACCTTGACTTCATTAGTATCTTTATCTATCAACAATCGCCCGCTATTAAAACTTAACACATTACCCTTGCGCTTAACCCTGCGAAGGATTGCAATTACCCTTGCGACAAGTTCTTTTGGACTAAAAGGTTTTACAATATAATCATCAGCGCCAAGCAGCAATCCCTTAACCCTGTCATCAATAACAGTTTTGGCTGTCAGCATAATAATCGGAACATCTGAATCCTCTCTGATAATCCTGCAAATATCCTCACCCTCCATATCAGGAAGCATAAGATCTAAAATGACAATATCTGGATTAGATTTAAAAAGAAACAACCCATCCTTACCGTTCTGAGCAGAGACAATATTAAACCCTTCTCGTTTCAAATAAGCTGAAACGATATCCAGAACTTTGACTTCATCATCTATAATTAAAACCGTTTGATTAATGCTAACCCCCATACTCAAAACATTGAATATATCTTCATCATTATTATAAAATAAATACCAATGAATAATAAATCTGAAATAAGAAGAGAAATATTAAAAATTAGGGATAATCTATCTCCTGAATTAAGGCATATAAAGGATATTGAGATTGCAAAGAGAATACTATCATTACCACAATATCAAGCAGCTCAAACAATATTGTTTTTTGCATCATTCAGAAGTGAGGTTGACACATTTTCTTTAATAAATAATGCCTTTAACACAGGAATAAAAGTTATACTTCCAAAGGTTATACGAGATGAAAAATGCTTAATTATATCTGAAATCAATAGTTTAAAAGACTTGCAATTATCAAAAATGGGCATCTTAGAACCTATCTCCCCACATGTTTTCCCTATAAATGAAATAAATTTAATAATAATGCCCGGCGCTGCCTTTGACCACAAACGAAATCGGCTTGGATATGGCGGCGGATATTATGATAAACTCTTAGCTGAAATGACTAAAATAACCCAAACTATTGCCATAGCCTATCAAGAACAAATCATCCCAGAAGTCCCTGTTGAACCTCATGACATCAAAGTTGATATGATTATTACTGATAAAGAAATTATTACTTGATTTTAAACCGTAATTCCTTCTAAAATTAAAAAGTTTCAATCTGAATATTTCTAATAATATTAATATAAACGGAGGTAGTTTTTTATGTCAGCCAAAATTATCAGCGGTACTGAGGTAGCTGAACAAATCAGGGCAGAATTAAAGGTGGAAGTTGCAGAACTAAAGGAAAAACACGGCATTGTGCCTGGGCTTGTAACCATTTTAGTTGGTTCAAATCCCGCTTCAATAAGCTATGTAACTGGAAAGATTAAAACTGCCCACGAGCTTGGATTTTATTCAATTCAAGATGACCAATCAGTAGATATTACTCAAGATGACCTTTTAAAATTAATTGATAAATATAATCATGACCCAAAGATTCACGGAATATTAGTCCAACTCCCCCTTCCAAAACATATTGATGAAAAGAAGGTCTTAAACGCCATTGATCCAGATAAGGATGTTGACGGCTTTCATCCAGTAAACGTAGGACGCTTGATGATTGGCGGAAGCGAGGCAAAATTTCTGCCTTGTACTCCTGCTGGGATTCAAGAACTGATAGTGCGCTCAGGCGTTAAGACATCAGGAGCAGAGGTAGTAGTAGTTGGACGTTCAAATATAGTAGGAAAGCCAATAGCAAATATTATGTTACAGAAGGGACAAGGGGCTGATTCAACCGTAACGATAGTTCATACCCGCACAAAGGACATGGCTGCTCATTGTAAGAGGGCTGACATTTTAATAGTAGCTGCAGGAGTTCCAGATCTTGTAAAACCAGAATGGATTAAACCTGGGGCATGTGTAATTGACGTTGGGGTAAACAGAGTTGGTGAAAAAATCAGTGAAAAGACAGGCAAGAAAATTGCCATTTTAAAAGGTGACGTAGATTTTGAAGCTGCGAAGGAGATTGCTGGTTATATAACCCCTGTTCCGGGTGGTGTAGGTCCTATGACAATCACGATGTTAATGAAAAACACGGTTAAATCGGCAAAACTTTCAATAAAGTAATTACGGGTTCAAAGGGAGGGTCTCAGACCCGTTTTAAAAATCCCTTTGCGGGGATTTTTAAGGGGCAGAGTCCCTTAAAGGGTTATTTATGATAGACATAGTTGTACCGACATGGGTAAAGGATGCAATCTTTTATCAGATATTTCCTGATCGTTTTGCAAGGAGCATAGATGCTGCTCCTCTTGAGAACTTGCAGAAATGGGGGAGTGCTCCGACCAATAATGGCTTTATGGGAGGGGATCTTTACGGTATTTCAGATAAGATTGAATATCTAAAGGAACTCGGCATAAATGCGATTTATTTAAACCCTATATTTCAATCAGCCTCAAATCATCGTTATCACACGCATGATTATTATAAAGTAGACCCATTGCTTGGCGGGAAGAAGGCGCTGCATAAGCTGCTTGAGACTGCCCACAACAATGGGATGAAGGTTATACTGGACGGTGTGTTTAATCATGCAAGCCGTGGTTTTTACCAATTTAATCATATCCTTGAATCTGAATCAGGCTCGCCTTATAAAAATTGGTTTCATATTCATAACTTTCCCCTTAACGCCTATAGCCGATCGAGCAAGCCTAATTATGAGGCATGGTGGGGGATTCCGCAGTTACCTAAATTTAATACTAAAAATCCTCAAGTCAGGCAATTTATATTTGATGTAGCGAGATTTTGGATAGAATTTGGAATAGATGGATGGAGGCTTGATGTGCCTTCAGAAATAAATGACGATAGTTTTTGGCAGGAATTTAGGATTATTGTCAAGAAGGCTAACCCTCAGGCATATATAGTTGGCGAGATTTGGGTTGATGAGGTAAAGGAAAATGCCTCCAGATGGCTCAAAGGTGATCAATTTGACGGAATAATGAATTATGGATTAACCTCAGCTTGTATAGCATTTTTTGTTGGAAATCTATTAGATAGATCTTTAGTAAAAGGACAAAATCATGAACCAGAACATGAAATAAACGCTGCCGAATTTTCACAAAAGATTAATACAATACTTGATAGATACTCAAAACAAATCGTTTACTCACAGTATAATCTTTTAGATAGTCATGATGTTGCACGTTTTTTGACCATAGCAAGGAATGATAGACGGATACTGAGACTTGCTTATCTGTTTTTATTTACATATCCCGGAGCGCCAGCCATATATTATGGCAGCGAAATAGGAATAGAAGGCAGACGCGACCCAGACTGTAGACGTGCGATGAATTGGGATAGATCTACTTGGGATATCGAAACCTTTGAGTTTTTCAAAAAAATCATAGCTATTAGAAAAAAATACCCCTGTCTTAGAGACGGAGATTATAAAAGCGTATTTGCAGACCCTAAAACCAATGTCTATGCCTATATGCGAAGTATTAATAAAGAAAGAATTATAATTATCCTTAATAACAGCGAAAGCGTCTTTCCTGTTGAAATTACAATCGGCGACTACGTCAAAGACGGCACTAAACTTACCTGCCTCTTAAGCGGGGAAGATTATATCGTCAAAAATTATAAAATCTATGGCGCTACTATAGGAGCTCGGGAAGGTGTTATACTCAGAAGTACCCTTTAAGGGCTCTGCCCTTAAAAATCCCGCAAAGGGACTCGTCCCTTTGAACCCATTATAAAAATATGGAATTTACGCCTAAATGGATTGCTTGGGAAATTACTCGGCGCTGTAATTTATCCTGTATTCACTGCCGCTCATCCTCCAAAAAAGAGATGAACGACCATCCTGACTTTTCACTGAACGAAGCGAAAAGGATTATAGACGACATTGCCAGCTATGCTGCGCCTGTAATGGTGCTTTCAGGAGGCGAGCCGCTGCTTAGAAGCGATGTGTTTGAGATTGCTAAATACGGCACAGACAAAGGCTTTCGCATGTGTATGGCTACTAATGGCGCGCTGGTTACAGATGAAACTTGCGTTAAAATCAAAGAATCTGGGATTAAAATCGTTTCTCTTAGTCTTGATGGCGCGTCTTCAGCAATTCATGATAATTTCAGGTCACAAGATGGCGCATTTGACGGATGTATAAATGCCGCTAATAAATTCAAGACACATGGAATAGAATTTATAATTAATTCCTCATTTACAAAGAGAAATCAAGGTGAGATTCCAAAGATATATAAACTTGCAAAGGAATTAGGAGCAACTGCATGGTATATGTTTATGATAGTTCCAACAGGCAGAGGCAATGATGTTATAGAAGAGCTTATTACCAAAGAAGATTATGAAGATATTCTAAACTGGCATTATGATATGGAAAAAGACGAAGATACCATGCTTGTTAGACCAACATGTGCCCCTCATTATTATAGAATAGTGCTGCAAAGGGCTAAAGATGACGGGCAAAAAATGAAAAGGCGCTCCCTGAAATTCTCTACTGGCGGCTCTAAAGGATGTCTTGCCGGACAGTTAATATCTTTGATAGATGTTGATGAAAACGTCCTTCCATGTAGTTATTTTCCTTTATCAGCTGGAAACCTAAAGACTCAGACATTTAAGGATATATGGGAAAATTCTAAACTATTTAAAGATATGCGTGATTTCAAAAGTTATAAAGGAAAATGCGGCAAATGTGAATATATTAAGGTCTGCGGAGGCTGCAGGGCAAGGGCTTATGCCTTGTGCGGTGATTATATGGAAGAGGAACCATTCTGTAAACATGTTCCTATAAAGTAACCCTTTAAGGGCTCTGCCCTTAAAAATCCCGCAAAGGGTCTTAGACCCTTTGAACCCTTTAACTATAGGATATTACTTATTAAAAAACATATTATCATATATAACCCATTTATTATGGGGTAAAGGGGACAAGTCCCCTTTCAGGAGTTTGAGGGCAGAGCCCTCAAAAGGGAGTTCAATATAAAAATGAATGATACATTTTTAAAGGTATGCAGGGGCGAAAAAGCAGATTATACGCCAATTTGGATAATGAGACAGGCTGGACGTTATCTGCCGCAATATCAAGAGGTACGTTCAAAGGTTGATTTTCTGACCCTATGTAAGACACCAGAACTTGCTGCAAAGGTAACGATACAGCCAGTTGAGATACTTGGGGTTGACGCAGCGATTTTATTTTCAGATATACTTATTCCACTTGAGGCAATAGGTATGGGACTGCGATTTGAAGAAGAAAAAGGACCTATATTTGATAAACCAATAAGAGATATAAAGGCGGTTAAAAGACTGATTGATATTAATCCAAAAGAACATGTTCCATTTGTGCTTGAGACAGTAAAGATCTTAAAAAAAGAACTCAAAGTTCCATTAATAGGATTTAGCGGTGCGCCTTTTACACTTGCTACATATATGATTGAGGGCGGGTCTTCTAAGACATATCTGAATACGAAAAAAATGATGTATACTGACCAGCAGCTCTTTAAATCATTAATGGATAAATTAACGACTAACACGATCTCTTATTTAAAAGGTCAGATAACCTCTGGGGCAGACGCTGTACAGTTATTTGATTCATGGGCAGGGATATTGAGTCCTGATGATTATCGTAATTTTGCATTTCCGTATGTTTTAAAGATAATCTCTGAATTGAAGACATTAAAAGTACCTATTATATATTTTGTAAACAATTGCGGAGGGCTTCTTGAGATAGCAAGGGAGTGCGGGTCAGATGTTATTGGGATAGATTGGAGAGTAGATCTATCTAATGCTATTGACAGGATAGGAAAAGATAAAGTAATTCAGGGAAATCTTGAGCCTATTATATTATTTTCAGATAAAAATCAGATTAAAAAGGCAGCTACTGATATAATTCAAAAGGGGAAAATGGCAAATGGGCATATATTTAATCTTGGACATGGGATATTGCCGACTACACCTGTGGATAATTTGAAGATATTGATTGATGTGGTACATGAGATGGGGTAGGCAAAAATTCTTGGCAATCTGCTCATACTGCGACAAGCAAGGCATCAAAACGCTCATCATGGACTGGCAGACCATTTTCTTCAAGTAAGTGGATATATACTACTATAGCTTCCTTTATATTAGTGATAGCCTCTTCCTTAGTCTTTCCCTGACTGAGGCATTCTGAAAGTCCTGGAACTTAACTACCCAGTATCCAGTCAAGGCAGGCATTATGGAAACGACAACTCCTGTTATAGAACAAGATTAACTAGTACCACAACTCTACAATACCTAATTTAACAAAATCAAGAATTAATCTACTCCAAAATGCGAATTGTAGGAACAGAATTTATGCCATGCCTTCTACTTTGAGCAACCGTATAACTCAAAGAGTGTCTGTCCCCTAATTAATACGTGTAAGCTAAAATTGTTAATAATCAATAGGTTATTAACAAACTATAAATTATTACTTGACATATTGTGAATATTTATTTTATAAAACTGATATATACTTATTTTAAAAAGAAACAAGGAGGTTATTTAATGAACGAATTTGAATTCTCCAATAATACCTCAATTGCAGCTAATTTTAATAAAATGAATGTAGGGTTATCTTATGAAGCATTAGATTATGAATCAAGAAAATTAGAATTAAAGCTATTGGAATTCAAAAGATTATTTGAAATAAAGCTATATATTCCTTTGATTAATTCAATAGAATGGTTCAAACTATTTTTTGGTTCGGATTATAATCAAATGGGTATATCTAATTATAATATAGGCAATTATCAGCAGGCTGTTATAGATTTTACTAAAGCAATTAAATTAAATCCACATAATCCAAAGACTTATTATAATTTAGGAAGTACATATTTTAAACTAGGTAATTATCAACAGGCTATCAACAATGATAGTAAGGCTATAGAACTAAATTTTATAAAGTCATATGATTATTACAAGGTTTATAATAATCGCGGGCTTTCTCATTTCTATTTGGGCAATTATACGAAGGCTATTGATGATTATACAAAGGCAATTGAGCATAACCCTCAATATTTAATGGCATTTTTTAATCGAGGTCTTTCTTATTTCTATTTAGAAAACTATTCTCAAGCAATAAATGATTATACAAAAGCAACTGATCTTAACCCTCAATATTCTAATGCCTTTTGTAATAGAGGAGTTGCTTATTTAAAATCTGGGAACAATTCTCAAGCTATAAATGATTATACAAAAGCAATTGAACTTAATCCTGAAGATGCAGTGGCGTATTTTAATCGAGGGATTGCAAATGCCAAGATAAATAATAAAGATCAAGGAATTGATGATATTAAGATAGCTGCTCGTTATTGGTATAAACCTGCACAAGATTATTTGAATAGTCATGGTATTAGTTAGTTGTAAAAGTAAAAGGAGGTCAGGGTTTGAATTCTCTTAGGCTTAGAAAATAAATAGTCAATGACCCTATTATAGAGCGAAAGGGGGCTTAAGTCAACAGTCAAGAGAGAGAGGTTGGATGCGAAAGAGGAAATAATTAACGAACGATATCCATTAATTTAATCATAGCAGCAACCACAGCGCCCTGCGCTACCAGCATAGCTGCTACCCATTTAATTATATCTGCTTTAATCGTTTGAAGATCTGTTTTAACTGCTTGTATGTCTGCCTTTGTGGCGAGGGAGTCTAACCTTAATAGTTCAACTTGTTTTAAGACATCAGACATTGCTTCGGCCTGCCGTTCAGGCATACCAGCTTCTTTAAGTTGCTTTATTATTGAATATGTATCAAGTATTGTATCCATAGCTATATGTTAGCTTAAACTTATTAAATTTACAATCAAAATTGTTAAATAGGACAGCGACTATTTATTTCTTTGCTTTTTAAATATAAACGGTCACTGTCTATATTAATGCCCATTTTGTATTCCGGTGCCTACATTAACGTATCATACCTCATTGAGTCTGACAAGGTTGAGCACTTTGACAACCTTGACAAACGTCACAAGTTTCGCATCCAACATGACAAGCATCACATGTACAGACCTCAGAATCGAGATCGACTTCATAATCCAAAAAGCTATTGCGAGATTTACAGTCACCGCTGCTGATAGATGCGAATCCAAAGTTCATAATGCACCTCCATATAAAATTAATAACCATCCGCATCTCAAGATGCAAATATTCATAAAAGAGATATAAAAATTAGTCAGTTAATAATTTACCTATTCACCTAAAACCTCAATTACAATAGTATCTACACAGACACAACAACAAAATCAGAGTGCAGCCTAGTAAAGAAAGACTGTAACAATTTTAAAGATATTCCATATTTCATATTCAATTCCCTTATAGAAAATATATTGTTAGCAATTTCATTAAGAACATCTACTGAATCTTTCTTTAATGGGTAAATTTTATTTCCCATCATAACCCAAAAAAAATCCTCAGACTCATACCTTATGCGAGTAATTTTATGCTGAAATTTTAGTGGTTTATCAACTTCAATTGGCATCTTAGGTTTAT
>JADFXP010000002.1:186401-247215 GCA_015233465.1 Candidatus Magnetominusculus dajiuhuensis | reverse complement strand
TCCCCTGTTGCAGCAGAACTTCCTGCAAGTATTCCTGTTGGACAAGAAGACTCTTTTACAACTACATTTGCATCAAAAGTACCAGAGGATTCAGAGATTTTATTTGAACGAATCACAAAACCAGAATCAGGCGAGACTGTAAAAAGACCATTTCTAATAAAGAAAGAGGCATTATTAACAGGAGACCTTCTTACAGAGGCTCGTGTTTCAATTGACTCAAGATATAATGAACCATATGTATCAATAACCTTTAATGCTGTCGGAGCAAATCTATTTGCAGATGTTACAGGCAAATATGTGAAAAAACGCCTTGCTATTATACTTGACAATAATGTCTATTCTGCTCCAGTGATACAAGAAAAAATCAATGGCGGCAATGCTCAGATAACAGGGTCATTCTCTATGGAAGAGGCAAAAGACCTTGCAATAGTATTAAGGGCAGGCGCGCTTCCAGCTCCAGTAAAGATGCTTCAAAATTTGACAGTCGGCCCTACACTAGGCGCTGATTCCATTACTGCTGGAAAGATGGCAGGCTTAGGCGCTATTATAATGGTTATTGGATTTATGCTGTTTTATTACAGACTCTCAGGGGTTATTGCTAATATTGCCCTAATTATAAATATATTCCTGCTGCTTGGAGTGATGTCTTTGCTTAAGGCAACGTTAACCCTCCCAGGAATTGCTGGAATAATACTAGCAATAGGAATGGCAGTTGATACAAATGTCTTGATGTTTGAGCGAATGAGAGAAGAAATCAGGGCTGGAAAAACGCCGCGTTCAGCCATTGATTCAGGGTATGACAAGGCATTTTTTACAATAATTGATTCCCACGTGACAACATTAATCACTGCTGCGGTATTATTTCAATATGGAACTGGACCTATAAAAGGCTTTGCTGTAACGCTAAGCATTGGTGTTATTATAAATTTATTTACATCACTAATAGGCACCAAGTCTTTATTTGACCTGATAAATCATAACAAGGAGATCAAAAACCTAAGCATATGATAGAGATTATTAAGAAAACTAATATTAATTTTATGGGTTTTAGAAATTATGCCTTTACATTCTCAGGGATATTAATGTTACTGGGTGTAATTGCCATTATTCAGGTTGCAAGAGGATCCGCAAACCTTGGCATAGACTTTGCCGGCGGCACTGAGGTACAAGTAAAATTTGACCATTCAGTAACCCTTCAGCAGGTAAGAAAGGTTATTGATAATGCAGGGATTAAAGACTTTGAACTTCAAGACCTCCCAACTGTTAATAAGGTATTGATACAAATAAAGGGCAAGGAAGATACTGTCGGACAATATTCTGATAAAATTGTTACTGCATTAAAAGAAGGATTTAAAGACTACAAGATTGATATTGATTCAATCTCAGAGATTGGCCCAAAGGTAGGCAGCAGGCTTAGGGTTGACGCTATGTGGGCTATAATTGCGGCATCCATTGGGATATTGGTTTATGTAACATGGAGATTTAAATTCCGTTTCAGCGTTGGGGCAACGATTGCAACATTCCATGATGTACTTGCAGTTCTTGGGATTTTCTATATCATGGGGGCAGAGATCAATCTAATCTTACTCAGTGCACTTTTGACTATTGCGGGATATTCGCTGACAGATACGGTTGTAGTGTTTGACAGAATCAGGGAAAACCTTGGATTAATCAATAAATATTCTATCATTGAAATAGTAAATAGAAGTATAAATGAGGTATTTTCAAGGACAATAGTAACGTCTCTAACGGTGTTTTTATCTGGCGTTTCACTATTTATATTTGGCGGAGAGATATTACACGGTTTTGCAACTGCGATATTGATGGGAGTTATCATAGGCACATACTCATCTGTATTTGTAGCCACGCCAATAGTATTATTATTTGGCGGCGGGGAAAAGATAGTGAAACGTAAATGATTTTAGCAAAATAGGGGCAGCAGTTAAAAATGGGGTCTGCCCCAATACTATTCAAAATATTAAGATTATTTGGAAAATGAATTGTTTGATATTGAATGGATACAGCGCAAGGTAAAAGAAAATAAATATTATTACTCTAAACATGGGGATCAAGAAAGACAAAATGAAAATTTGACATTAAGAGAGGTTGAGGAAGCAATACTTTCTGGAAGAATAATAGAGCAGTATCAAGATACTGGAAGAGGCGATAGTTGCTTAGTTATAGGTTTTACAGAAAAAGGTATTCCTATTCATATTGTATGTGGGAAAAGGTCGGATTGGCTGGCAGTGATAACAATATATATACCTCTTCCTCCAAAATTTATAACACCATATGATCGAGGTAATCGATGAATAAAGTTTGTAACTTTTGCGGTAATATGAATTTTACTGAAAAGAAGATTCAATATATTTATAAACATGACAATAACTATTTAATTGTTAATAATGTTCCATGTGATCAGTGCGAATACTGTGGAGAACAATATTTTGAAGCCAATGTATTAAAGAAAATTGAAAAAGACTATAATGATATCTACCTTACTGGAAAAAAAGCAAAATCAGAGATAACAGTACCCTTAGAAGAGTTTGTTGAACTTTGAAAAATATTTATTGACTTATATAGATTAAGCAATTTCTATAATAGGCAGACCTATCTCAATTTAAAGGGGACGATATGAGGAAACTTCAATCTTTAATTCTTTCTGTAATCACTCTGCTATTTTCATTCAATACAGCCTTTGCCGAGATAAAGACATTTGAAAAGGAATATATCTATCAAGCAAGCGATTATGACAGCAAAAATTCAAGCAGAACCCTTGCCCTTGAGACTGTAAAGAGATTATTGCTTGAAGAATTAGGGACATATCTCATAACTGAAACAGAGGTAAAGAATTTTCAGTTTTCATCTGACCAGATAACGGCTTATTGCGCAGGTATAGTATCAGCAGAAATCATTGATGAAAAATGGGACGGCAAGTCTTATTGGCTAAAGGCAAAGGTATCTGCCGATCCAGCAGAAGTAGAAGTGGCGTTGAAGAAATTAGTTGAAGATAAGTATAAATTGAAAGAACTTGAAAATACGAAAAAGAGGGCGGAGGATTTAACCAAAGAAAATGATAGGTTAAGGAAAGAACTTGAAGAGGCACAGAATCAAAGTAAAGAACAGAAAGAACAAAATATAAAGGCTTACGATGAGACAATAAGCGGATTAAATGCAGTTGATTGGTTTGAAAAGGGTAATAAAGCTGCGAAGGCTTGGCACTATAAAGAGGCAATTGAAGATTACAGCAAAGCAATTGAATTAAATCCTTACTTTACAGAGGCTTATAATAATGAAGGGTATTGTTATGTCATTTTACGTAATTATCAGCAGGCTTTTAAAGATTACAACAAGGCAATAACACTTAATCCTCAATTTGCACTGGCTTATTATAATCGAGGTATTTATTACGCCCTTTTAGGCAATTACCAGCATGCAATTCAAGATTACAATAAGCTAATAGAACTTAATCCTCAACTTGCAAGCGCTTATAATGAGCGAGGAAGTTTATATATTGAATTAGGCAATTACAAGCAGTCTATTCAAGATGTAAATAAAGCAATTGAACTCGATCCTAAACTCACAAATGCTTATTATAATAAAGGGCTTTCATATAGCAAGTTAGGCAATTATAAACAAGCTATTAAAAATTGCAATATGGCAATTAAACTCTATTCTCAATATGCAGATGCTTATTATTGCCGAGGGCTTTCATATAGCAATTTAGGTAATAAAAAACAAGCTATTAAAGATTATAAGATTTCGGCAAATTTGGGAAATCAAGCCGCACAAGATTTGTTAAAAAGACATGGGATGAACTTTGAAGAATAAATATTTATTAAAATCTTTTGTTATTTTATTAAAATAAGGAGATGTTAATTGTGAACTATATTGAAGTAATTAAAACGCTTTTGATTTCATGGCCATTTGTGATTTTGTTAATATCAATAATGATTATCCTTGTTTTTCATATTGAAATTAAACAAGTTATAAAAAATATAAAAACTATTAAACTTCGCGATGGAACTGAAATATCATTAACAAAGCAAACATCAGAAAATGCTAATAACCCTATTTCTAAAAATCTGTCAACAAAAAGCTCTTCCGATGATCCAAGCATTCTTAATACAACGAATAATCCAGTTGTTAAATTATTAATAGATCACTTGCAGAATGAATATGGGGTAATTGAGGAAAACAAAAGGTATAACGTACTTATACAAGCATTAGCCCTAGCTCGACTACAGGCAGGGCATGAATTCACCTACAATAGAATCTATGGAAGTCAGATTATGTTACTTAAACATCTGAATTTAGTTGAACAGTGTACAATTGATAATGCTCTTGCATTTTTTAAACCTTACGAAGAAGAATTTCCACAAATTTATGTTAACTATGGGTTTAATGGTTGGTTGGGATTCTTAATAAATAATAGTCTTGTGAAAAAAGATGATAACATACTGAAGATAAGCGAATATGGTCGTGATTTTTTATCATATTTGGTGAATGCTCGTCTAGTTGAAAATAAGCTTTGGTAATAAATAATTATAATAATTTGGTTGTGAATTAAGTGAAACTTATAGCGGAAGCAGGTGTCCCAAATTGCACGTACTTCTAAATGGTTAAGTTTATAGAAACCCTTACAAATATAGGAAAATAGAGAGATATGGAGACTTGATTCGACATTAGATTTTGATCCGTTTGTTCTTTTTCAAATGCCGAGAATCGTTTCCTTAATTGTTAAAGAGGAGGTCCATATGAGCAAAAATGATTTATTTATAGAACAGCGTCCTCAAGGTGATTATGCTGTTAGGAAGGCTAATTCTCTGAGGGCTAGCGCCGTTTTACCTACTCAAGCAGAGGCAATAAAATGGGCTCAGAACAATAACCCCGATAGTACACTTCATGTTGAGCGTGTTCGCAAAACAGTGGGTGGGAATAGGGATAAATGGCGCAAACCTTAGTAGAGGAGCAAAACAGGGTAAATAGCGACATACTCTTTTTATTCTTTAAGTTATTGAATTTAATGAATTAACTTGACCATAGAAGCAATCAACGCAGCTTGAGCAACAAGCATAGCTGCAACCCATTTTATGGTCTCAGCTTTAGTGCTTTCTATTTTTAATTCAAGTTCTTTAATTTGTTGAGTTAATTTTAGTTCAAGTTCTTTAATACGCATATCAAGATAGCCTTTCGTAACAAGCTGTTCATTAATTAATTCACGCATAGTTTCAGCCTGTACGTCTGCTTGCGCCTCGGTAAATCCTACGACTATTGCGGTACCAAAGGGCGCCTTCTTATAAATGCTTGAGCTTATAAAAACGCCTCCCACGTAACATTAAACTTGAGGAGGCAGGTCACAGACCTACTTCTGTGATAGAGGATTTTTTAACTAAAAAAGGTATTAGCTGGTAAAAATGAAAGATATACTTTGTTTCTATCCGTCATATAGACAGTTGAATAGATAAAAATTGTCTGTCTCTTATTAGTTGTCATGGTTTGACATACAACTCTTGATAAGTTGACTAAATCTCAATATTTTTTGTAGAATAATATAAAATTATAATTCTATAATTAAATTCAGCATAGGGGAATAAGATATGCCGCTTAAAACAGTTAATATTCCAATAGAGCCTATTATAAATCTTTTAAAAAGTTTAGATAATGATTTTAAGGATGAAATATTTAATAGGGTGTTTATAGAAAATATTGAGGATGCGATGACCGCAGTTGAAAAAAAGGCTGTATCTAAGGCTGAAATAGAATTTAAAACAGGCAAAACTAAAAAATGGCCATTTGTGAAGTAGAATTCTCTAAAGACGCTTATAAGGCATATCAAAAAATCGCTAATGTTTATCAGTCCAAAATAGATATCGTTATTGAAAGATTGGCTGACAAGAAAATGGTTGATATAAAACCAGTAAAAGGTGAAAAAGATATTTATAGGCTTAGAATTGGTAAATATCGAATATTAATCAAGTTTTTCTATAATATAAAATCTATACTTGTTATTAAGATTGGTTCAAGGGGAGGTATATATAAATGATGAATATTAAGAAAAAATTAAAAGAATTTAATAAAAGATTTGATATTGTTGACGATACTTCCTATGAGTTAAAATTTAAAAAATTTAAAACAAGGGTTCTAATTATTTTTAGTGGTATTGACGTTCATGTTACTCATAAGGGGATTAAACAGTTTTGTAAGATTGTAGGTATTAGTGACGAATGGAGTTATGGAGTTACAGGCCCCATTATTAATAAACTATCAAATGAAAATAATGAAAAAGAATTTTATCGCCTTTTGGAAATAATCTTTATACCTCTCTATGAATATTCTAACTATATTCATTATTATAATGAGTTATTAGAAGTAATTGAATTATCTGAAATAAATCTTAGAATGACAATGAATAACGGTAAGGTTATTTTCTCTCCAAGGGGTGAAGAAAAATTAGACGAGGTATTAGTTGATGAAGCTTTTAGTTTTCTAAATCCTGAAAGCAGTAAACATTTTCTTGATGCGCTTGATTTTTATTCAAAAACAAATGCCATTAAATCTGCTGAAAGTTTAAGACGTTCCCTTGAGGAGTTTTTACATTTCAAACTTAATAATTCAAAGGGTTTAAATGCAAATATAGTTGAATTACAAAATAAGCTGAAATCCGATAAACGTGACCCTCAAATTCTCAAAATTATATTTTATACCTTTAATCATTTTGACCAGTATTTCAACGATAACAGCAAACACAACGATGGAGATATAACCGAGTCTGAAAATGAATTTTTGGTCTATCAAACAGCGCTTTTGATGAGATATATCCATAAGGTTATTACTTAATTAAGGTTTAACAAAATAAAGTGAACGAGTCTCGACATTTGACATATAGACCTTAGTTCATGAACCCTCATTAATAAAAAAATAAAATAACAAGATACCCCTTTGATAAATAAAACTTTTACAAATTAGTTCCCCTCAAAAAAACAAGATACCCCGTCAGACCTATGGTCTGCCACCCCTTTTAAAAAAGGGGAATTTAAAAAAGAATACATGCACTCTTTTTAGTAGAAATTAAAAAAAACTTAAATTAGGGATTATCTAATTATTTTAATATGTTATAATTGATTTTGGAGTTCTTTTAAAAGTTTAATTCATATAGGGTTGTATCTAAAAAATAATTATGCAAAAAAAATGGCTTTTAAATAAGACCAATAAAGACTTTCTTGATTATATGTCTCGTGAAACTAATGTCTCTTCTATCACTGCTCAGGTTTTAATTAACAGGGATATTAAGACACCAGATGCTGCTTTTGCATTTTTTGATTCAGGCATAAATTCACTATCAGACCCATTTGAACTTGCAGGGATTGAAAAAGCAGTTTTACGAATTCAAAAGGCAATTAGAAATCGTGAAAAAATCCTGATACACGGCGACTATGACTGTGATGGCATAACTGCAACAGTTATAATGTATGAGATTATAAAAAATCTTGGAGGAGGAGATATTGTTGAATATTTCATCCCTTCAAGGTTTGATACAGGATATGGATTTCACCAATCTGCAGTAACCATTGCCCATCAAAAAGGAATCACTCTTATCATCACAGTTGACTGCGGAATCACCGCATATGACGCCGTTAATAGAGCAAGAGAATTAAATATTGACATCATAATCACTGACCATCATGAACCAAATCGCGATGAAAACAATAATTTATATACTCCAAAACTCCCTGATGCCTACTGCATCATAAATCCTAAGATAAATTTAAACGGCTCAAATAATTCTCCTTTATCAGGGGCAGGTGTCGCATTGATGCTTGGGCTTGCCTTAAACTCAGGAAACCTTGAAAAAATAGAGGATCTTATAGAGATAGCAATGCTTGGCACAATTGCAGACGTTGTACCGCTTACATTTGACAATAGAATTATTGTTAAGGAAGGTCTAAAGAGGATTAGCAAAAGTCAGCGACCTGGGATAATTGAATTAATAGAGATATCGTCACTAAACAGCCCAAATTTTAAGACAGATATGTTTTCCTTTACAATAATCCCAAGGATTAATGCTGCAGGAAGGATGGGAGATGCTAACTCTGTTGTAAAACTCTTGACAACTAACTCTCATGATGAGGCGAAGAGATTAGCCATCTGGTTAAACGATCTTAATATTGAAAGACAAAAGATAGAGAGTGAGGTCTTAGAATCCGCAATATCACAATTAAAAACTATAAGCATTGGAAAGGCAATTATAATTGCAGATGAGGATTGGCATGAAGGAGTGCTTGGAATCGTAGCCTCTAAGATGGTAGACCGTTACGATATGCCTGCATTTGTCTTAAATATCAAAGACGGTATAGCAAAAGGATCTGCTCGAAGTATTCCAAATTTTGATATACTTAAATGTCTAAAACATTGTTCAAACCATCTGATTCAATATGGAGGACACAAACAGGCTGCAGGATTAAAACTTGAGGCTATTCATATCAAAGCCTTTACAGATTGTGTAAATGAATATATAGTGAATATCTCTAAAGAAAGCGATTTAATAACGACTCTGAATATTGACTATAACGTCACTCTAAAAGAGATTAACCATGAATTGATGTCTGAATTTTCGCGTCTTGAACCATTTGGCTACAGCAATCCGGAGCCTCTGCTTGGGGCAAAGGGTCTTGTGCCAAGCAATCTGCGTGTAGTTGGAAGGAATCATCTTAAAATGAGACTTGCACACAATGGCAGCGTTATTGATACAATAGGGTTTGACCTTGGAGAGAGCATTTCGTGGATTAACTCTGTAAAATCAATAGACGCAGTATTTACTCCGACCATAAATGAATGGAACGGAAATAGAACTGTTCAGCTTAATATAAAGGATCTAAGACCAAGCAATGGTAAAAACTAGGCTTATTAAAGATTACTCTTTTCAGGCAATTGGGCGAATGAGTAATGTCATAGATTTGATTTATAAAACCGCATTCAGGCAAAAAAGGAGAATGCTTAAAGACGGCAGTGATGAACATGACGGCACTGGAGTTGTCTTATCAGATTTAAAACATATCCCTATTATCTATCAAGATATAGATACAGTGTTTGCCATGTATGATTTGATTTCACATTCATTTTGGCGCTCTCAAGAATTTTCGTTATTTTTGCAGCATATTAAACTGCTAACACCGCCAATCGCTGACTTTGGCTGTGGAGACGGCTCGTTTGCCTCTGTGTTATTAAAGAATATTAATTATGGTATTGATATAGACGTTGATGCGCTAAATATTGCAGCTAAATATGGAATTTATGATAAAATAATTAAATCTGAAAATAATATCATTCCGCTTGGAGATGGAGTGGTTAATTCTGTATTTTCTAATTCAGTGTTAGAACATACGGTTGAGCTTGAAACTATGCTGTCTGAGATCAACCGAATCTTAGCCAAAGGCGGTAATCTGATATTTACAGTGCCAGTTGCGAGATTCACAGAAGATTTCGCAAAATACTTTGGCAAAAAAGCAAGCGATAGAGCTAATCGTCAGGCATATCATAGGAATCTCTTTGATGCAGATTGGTGGACGAATACCTTGCACAAACATGGTTTTAAGATAGTAACAATTAAGCATTATCAACCTGATTGGTTTACATTTTATTATTGGATGAGCAGATTTATTGATAAAGTTGGGCTTATCAGCAATGAACTAAAGATGAAGATTTGGGAAAAATGCAAGGATTCGGCAATTAAGATGATTAAAACATCAATAAAAGACACAAATGAGGGCGCAAATATCTTTATAATTGCGCGAAAAAATGATTAAAGAAGAATTTAAAATTACGCACTATCTACGGTTAGTAGTATTTTTGACATTTTTAGTGTCATTATTAGTGACAGTATTTGTCCTGCCAAGGCTTTCAAGGGTTGCATCAAGGATTGGATTAATGGATTTTCCAGACTCTAAACGCAAGGTGCATAAATCTCCAAAGCCTCTTGTGGGAGGTATTGGAATGGGTATGGGGATACTAATGTCGAGTTTATTTTTTATTCCGCTTACCGATTTAAGAGGAGTATTTATAGGTACAGCATTACTGATGATCATAGGATTCCTTGATGATTTCAGCGAACTGGATCATAAGATTAAGTTTCTTGCGCAAATTATAGCTGCGATCTTAATGATGGTATCAAGTAAGGCAATGCTTATATCTTTTGGTCACCTAATACCAGGGATCAACTTTGAAATGAATATCTTTATAGCTGCGCCGCTGACTGTATTTTGCGCAGTAGGGGTGATGAATTCAATAAATATGATAGATGGATTAGACGGTCTTGCAGGCGGGGTCTCTATGGTTGGATTTATATCAATGGGAATTCTTGCATATTTTAATAGTCAGATGGTAATAGGATTATTATGTTTGGCATTATTAGGAGCGGTAATAGGATTTTTGATATATAATTGGAATCCGTCTAAACTCTTTATGGGAGACAGCGGGAGTTTATTTTTGGGATTAATGCTTGCATTTCTTTCAATTATAACAACGCAAGGCGGATTAGTAAAATCACCTCCAGTTGCGCCTCTATTAATATTAGGAGTTCCGATTATAGATACACTAAGGTTAATGGTAAAAAGAATCAAACAAAAACGCAACCCATTTGCAGCAGATAAAGATCATATCCATCATATTCTGCTAAAAAAATGCAACAATGAAGTAAAAGGCGCAGTTTTAATAATAATATCTATATCAGCGATATTATCAATAATTGCAATTGCTGGAACATATTTTAAAGTGCCAGAGTATTATATGTTTGCAGTCTTTGTGATATATGCAATATTACATATAACAATACTTGCAAAACCACAAAAAACTTAGCCCTATCTTATCGAATCCACAAGTGATTTTTTGAAATCCAACCTGAGTTTCTTTCTTCGTCCATTACCTTAACCCAGTTCTTTTTCTTAGTAATTACCTTAAATGAATAATATTTTTTAGCTGGGCTGATGGAGGCGTTTTTACTTGAACCCTTTGGGGATTTCTTTACATTAACATTATCCTTATTAACAACAGCGCACTTATAGCTTGAAGTTATAGAAGACGCCGTCACCCATTGTATATCGCCGTCAATATCCTTAACCCTAAACCAAGTCTTCTTTTTGACCTTCTTAGCAGAGACCTTCTGCAAAGGCATAAATTTAAAGACCTTCCAAGTCACCCCAAATTTAGCTCCAGCCCCGCTTCTAAGATTAGCCTCATGCTTGTCAACGCAGAGTGAATATCCATTTAGAGTATTTGCAAATATAAATATAATAGAAAGCAGAAATATTTTTTTGGTCATAAAAACCTCCTCCTTTTTATAACTATTTAAAAACGTTTAGTACCAATCATGCTATACTTTTAGATGATATATAATACTCTTAATCAAAGAAAAATTCAAATAAGGATTTTATTTTTATTATTAATAATATCGCTAACTGCTTGCGGACACGCCAATATTCGAGAAGATACAATATTTCAATCCTCGACAATACAAAACCTTAGCGCAGGTGGATTTGAAGGAACTACAACATTTGATCAATTAAGAAAACTTGGAGATTTCGGACTTGGAACGTTTAATGAACTTGACGGCGAGATGATAGCCCTTGATGGAGAGTTTCTTCAAATAAGATCAGACGGCAGTGTTCATAAGGCTGTGGATTCATGGACAACGCCATTTGCAGTTGTGAAACGTTTTAAGGCAGATTCAACCTATGAAATTGTTGGAAATCCATTGGACTATGAAGGATTAATGGATTACATTGATGAAAAACTACCTAATAAAAATCTCCCTTATGCAATTAAGATTACAGGGACATTTAGCTATATAAAATCCCGCAGCGTGCCAAAACAGAAACAACCATATCCTCGGCTTGAAGAAGCAATTAAGCATCAAGCAATATTTGAGTTTAGAGATATATCAGGAACAATGGTTGGATTTAGGTTTCCAGAATATTTAAATGGTATAAATGTCGCTGGGTATCATTTTCATTTTATCACTAATGACAAATTAGGCGGAGGACATATAATTGATGTTAAAATTAAGGATATTAAGATTGAAGTTGATAATTCATGCTGTTTATTTTTGATTCTTCCTGTGGAATAATACAATCAAGACTCAATTTTTCATATTATATAACACTATAGCGGGAGCAGGTGTCCCAAAGGGCACCTGCTCCCAGAAATTTGATGAGATAATATTATTGAGACAACTGCATAACTATTTATATTTTTTAAATTCCCCTTTCATAAAGGAGTGGATGCGTAGCTGACGAGATATTTGCTTTTCTAATTGTTTAAAATACCTTACTATAAATCTTGACAGCATAAATCATATACTTATAACATAAAACATGACAGATATAATCGCAAATAATAAACTTGAGGCAGATCTAAAAGAAGGTTATTCTCAGCAATCCGAATTTGACGCTTAAATCAACGACCTTTGAGAAGTAACAATTGGAGATGAATTATCTTACCTATCCTAGCCAATTTAAATCAAAATCTTCCGCCCATCTCCAATCCTCAAAGTTATCTTGTTTGTATCAAGATATTCTAAAAATGGCAGGGCATATTTTCTCGTAGTCCCGATAAGGTCGCGAAATTCTGCTACAGATATGTCCTTTTTTCCCTTTGAAAATTCCTTTATCTTTACCATCATCTCATCAAATCCCCCTTTATCAAGATAGATGGAATCATTAATCCGAACTACAGACCCCTGTGATGCAAGGAATTTTAATATGTCCCAAACCTGATTTTCTTTAAGCGCAATTAAATCTGCAATCTCTTTTTTTGTCGGAGGATTAAAGCCTGCTTTCTTTAATAATTCAAGTGTTTTGGCAGTCTTTTCCTGATCTTGTACGGACACAATGCCTCGTGCCCCTGCGAGTCTTACAGATTCTTTCTCAATGAGAATCTCTTTGTTTAGAGATAATATCTTAAAAAATATCTCCCGCTCTACATTTTGAAATAAACTCTTTAATGCCTCTTTTGGGATACCTTCTTTTAATGGGTATTTCTTATGAAATTCCTTTAATTTTGATTCTATATCTTTATAAAGTGTTGAGAGGATAACTTTGTCAAATATCTTGGTATCAATCATAAGAATCAGCCCATTTTTTATCAATTTTTCTATTGCATTGTCTATCGCCTTGATGTCTTGATTTATAAATATCTTTATCTCATCAATATCCATCCCAATGAGACCATAAGTCTTAATCTTTTCATGGAGCAAGGAGTGCAATTCACCTTTCAAATAAATATTAAGGTCATCAAGCCCCTTAGACTTCTTCCTTCTAATTGGGAAAGGATCAAGCACAACACCTCCGCCAATGGTTTGAAGAGGAGATATTCGCCTCATAATAAAACGCTCACCGCTTAAGGCAACGATTGGAGAGGAGAGTCTTAATTGACAAAATGCTGATTCTTCGGAGTTTAACAAAGGTTTATCATAAAGGATTACCCGCGCAATTACCTCACTGCTCCCAATGTGAAGATGAATAGTTCCACGATTTTTCAGAGTTGGAGAATTCTTTAAAAGAGTTATATGAGTATCAATCTTATCCGTAACCTTAAAGACATTGGCAACAGAGACGACATCTCCGCGTAAAATATCATCCTTATCAACCCCCTGCAGATTAAGTGCTACTCTTTGACCAGCCCCTGCATTTTGCATAAAACTGCCGTGACTTTGCAGGCCTCTAACCTTGCATGTGATACCCTTTGGTAGTATCTCTACCATATCATCAACCTTAATCTCCCCTGAAAGCACAGTGCCAGTAACAATAGTTCCAAATCCCTTTAGAGTAAAAACCCTGTCAATCGGAAGACGAAAGAGCCCGCCGCTTGATTTAGGTTTAATCTTCTTTGAAAGTTCTTGAATCTTGAGTTTTATTAGCTCAATATTTTCACCAGTCTTAGCTGAAACTGGAATGATTGTATTAAAATCATCTAAAAATGTCCCTTTAATAAAATCGCTGACCTCATCGTGAACTAACTGGAGGAATTCCTTATCTACCAGATCGCACTTTGTCAGGGCTACAATACCAGATTTACATCCAAGCATATTGCAAATGGCAAGGTGTTCAATAGTCTGAGGCATTACGCCCTCATCTGCTGCAATAACCAATAGAACAATATCAACAGAACCAGTACCAGCGAGCATATTTTTGATCAGGCGTTCATGTCCAGGGACATCAATTATTCCAACGGTAAGGTCGTCAAACCTGAGGTCAGCAAAGCCAAGGTCAATAGTAATCCCGCGCAGTTTTTCTTCTTTGAGTCTGTCGGGGTCAATGCCAGTAAGAGCTTTGACAAGTGAACTCTTGCCGTGATCAATATGGCCTGCTGTGCCGAGTATTATGTATCGCATAATGTATAATTTAACATAAAAATAATATTATTTTGATTTAATTAAAATATTTTATCTATCATTAATATGACATTAAACTGTAATCAATTTGGAATCGGTTATATGTTATATTAGTATATATAATTATAAAATTCACATTATTTTTTAAAAGGAGAGAGACAATGCAAACGGAAATATCTTGGTTTATTTGAAAAAGTGAAAAACTAAGCTTTAATATGAAAAAATACCTCTATTATATTTACTCTTTTTTTGGAGGCATTATAATTAATAAGATTAGCGATATAATATCTGCAACTCAAGCTATAAACATTAAAGATGTTCTCAAACAAATAGGTTTATTAATTATAATTCCTATTCTTTATCATGTAGTTTTATTTGTTCTTGAGAAATACTGCAAAAAACATGACGTTTATTATTTATTCAATAAATTAATAGAAAAACATATATCTAAGGATATATGTCGATATGTAGAAGGACAAATAACATAGAAAGATGTCATCCCATTACAACTATGTCCTGACCCTAGAAATGGTTGGAATTTTTCTGATATTACGATACTTTACGCTGGAAATGTTTTTGAGATGCCCAAAGAGCATAAGACAAACTATGTAAATTATTTTAATGAAAAATATATTGAAAAAAAGTTTAAAGATAATAGAGATAAGTTTATGTTAACTAACAATCCTTTTTCAAGTTCTAAGACAGAAGCTCTAAGATTGGAAATTCAAAAAGTAAAATATAGTGAAGTTCAATTTTATAAAGATTGGATAGCTAAGGATCCCTCAAAACGAACTAAATATATTGAAGAAACTACTAAAAATGCGATTATAAGTTTTCCTCATTCTCTATGTATGCATGCCGTAATTATTACCTCTGACAATAAAATTCTTCTAACAAAACGTTCACCAAAACTTGACTATTATCCAAATACATGGTCAATATCAGTTAAAGACCAAATCTCTTACAAAGCTGTATCAACAAATCATTTAGACACTATACTATCAAAATGGAGCGAACTCTTATTTGAAAAAGAAGTAGGATTAACAAAGGATGACTATTTTGAAAAAAACTTACGTATATTATCTGTTTTTTTAGAGACTGACGATATTTTAAACTGTTCATTATCTGCAGTATTCCCAATAAAATTAGATGAAAACCAGTTTAGAGATAAATTAATACATCGTACAGATTTTGAATTTACTGAATTTACATTTTTATCATATAGAGAACTTGCAAAAGAAATATTAAAGCCTGAATTATCACTACATCCAACATCAGGTTATCGTGCAATATTAGCACTAATAAAACATTATGGAATGCCAGAATTACTAAGGATTCTTTTTAAATAAATCTAAGAAATTTATTAGGAGAATTTAACATATTATTTAAAGGATCATGGGGTCATAGACTCCTTGCTGGAGCCTGTAGATAAAAAGGGCAGAGCCCTCATGCTTTAGTTATATTCTTCTGCGGGTTCAAGTTTGTAACCACACCTGTCCAAGATAAAAAAAGGGATACGTTATAAAAGAAAAAGCCTAAAAGATTTTGCACCACAGAGACACAGAGGCCACAAAGAAAATCAAAAACCTGATGCGGGAGCAAGTCTGTGACTTGCTCCAAAATATTTCAACATTTAAAGTTTAATGTTTCTTAATATTGATAAGATTAGGCTTAAAAAATGTTTAAACGTTAAGAAGCAGGTGCCCTTTGGGACACCTGCTCCCGCACAGTAATTTTCATTTTTATCACAATTTAATATACATTAATTATTAGTGTGTACTAGATTACTACAACTAATAAAAGTACAACCCATATCTTTACCTCAAGCATAAATTTGGTTATTTATTAACAAAGGCAATAAATTCATCTTTAGTCATCTCAATATCTCTTAATATCTTAGAAAGAAAACCTTGACCTATTGATTCACCAGAATGAATGGGGATGACAGTTGAGCGTTTGTCATTATGTTGTAAGATTATATGACTTCCTCGTTGTCTTACAACATAAAATCCCATTTTTTGAAGGAAATATATCAACTCTTTTCCTGTTAGAGCAGGAAGTTTGGTCATACTGTAACTCTTTGAATTCCTATTAGATGGGTTGATGGAGTTTGTATTTCTTGTGTTTCAAGACAAAGTTGGATTACCTCTTTAATTCTTTCAAGCAACGTGTCAAGTGATTTAGCCTGAGTATGACAGCCTTTAAGTTCTGGCACATCTGCTACAAAATATCCATCTTCATCTTGTTCTATGATTACCGTATATTCTCTGGACATTTTTCTCTTTTATTAATGGGTCAAGGGAACGAGTTCCCTTGCGGGATTTTTAAGGGCAGAGCCCTTAAAGGTTTTGGTTTTTTAAGCCAGTATCGCCTCAATATGACTTTTAACCGCATCGAATTCAGCCTTAACTTTAATAGGTGAATTAGGCAGTTTAAAGACTGTGTCAGGGTCTTTTAGACCGTTACCTGTAAGTGTGCAGACTATTGTGCTGTTATCTTTAAAATATTTATCTTTATGTAATTTAAGCAGTCCAGCTAGTGTTGCAGCAGATGCTGGTTCGCAGAATATTCCTTCAGTGGAAGCAATCATGCTGTAGGCGTTTAGGATCTCTTCGTCTGTTACCATATTAATCACTCCGCCTGAATCATGGCTAGCTGCCTCGGCATTTTTCCAATTTGCTGGATTTCCAATTCTTATCGCTGTAGCTAATGTCTCTGGCTTATCCACACGATGACCTAGCACAATCGGAGCTGCCCCTGCTGCCTGAAAGCCTATCATCTTTGGGAGTTTATCTATCTTGCCGATTGCCTTATATTGATTATATCCCTTCCAATAGGCAGTGATATTCCCTGCGTTTCCAACTGGGAGGATGTGATAATCTGGCACATCGTTAAGCTGGTCACAGACCTCAAATGCGCCTGTCTTTTGGCCTTCTATTCTATATGGGTTTATGGAATTAACTAATGTTATTGGATATTTCGCAACAACGGTCTTTACAACTGCCAAGGCATCATCAAAACTTCCGGCTACCTGTAGTATCACTGCGCCATGAATCAGGGCTTGTACGAGTTTGCCAATTGCAATCTTGCCGTCTGGGATTAGGACGATCGCCTTTATACCTGCCCTTGCTGCAAATGCTGCAGCGGATGCAGAGGTGTTACCGGTGGACGCGCATATGACGGCGCGTGCTCCCTCTTCTACTGCCTTAGAGATAGCCATTGTCATACCGCGGTCTTTAAATGAGCCTGTTGGATTAGCACCTTCAAATTTAAATAAAATACGTCCGTTAAATCCTATTTTCTTGCATAGATTCACTGATGGGATAAGAGGGGTATTGCCTTCATTTAGTGTGATTACAGGGGTTTTATCTGTAACATCAAGGAGACTCCTGTAGTGATTTATCAAACCATTCCACATTCGTCCACCGTTACCCGCTTCCTTATTCATCATGCCTCCATACTATTATTAGGACAGGGACAAGCCCAGCCCCTACGTTCATTATTTAATAGATTATCTATTTCTTTTTTGAATCAGGCTCAATCGTACCTTTCTCATACTTATTTTTCAGATCAGCCTCAATCTTTTTTATATCTTGCTCATACTTGTTCTTTAAATCTGCCTCTATCTTTTTCTTTTCATTTTCGTACTTTTTCTTTAAATTAGCCTTAATCCTTCTTTTCTCTCTCTCAAACTTATTCTTTAAATCAACCTCTACCTTTTTTAAATCTTTCTCATACTGTGACTTTAGATCTGCCTCATTCTTCTTTCTAACTATCTCATAATCATCTTTGATCTTATATACATCTTTCTTAAAATCTTCTCTAATCTTTGTGACATCTTCATTTAAATTTTTATTAACCTCTATCATAGCAACGTCAACATCTTGTTTAATAATAGCTTCACAAGATATTAAGTTCAATAAAGTTCCTGCCAAAAACAAACTTAATATAATCCTTCTAATATTCTTCATAATAACCTTCATTCCCCCATATTCATAACAGCTTCCCATTAGTCTTAGGGTAAGCATAAATAAATTATTCTAGAACATCTCCAACAACTGGTTCAACATCTACCCTATGATCAACAAGATACTTGATGCCTGCCTCAATATCATCATCAGCGCCTTCAATCTCAAGTATCATCTCACCAATACTCTCTGTAATCCTCGCGCGTCTAATGTTAGGAACTACATTGAATTCTCTCGCCATTGTAAATATAACTGGCTCTTGAATTAAATCCTGCGGAAACGTAAGCTTAACTCGTCTGCTCATCTTACACCCCCCCAGCAATCGCTGGGACTATGGAAATCTGATCTCCATCTTTTAGCTCGGTTAGTTCACCTTTTTTGAATCTTATGTCTTCATCATTTACATAGAAATTTACAAACCTTCTAATCTTGTCTTTCTCAGAGACTCTTTCTGCAATTCCAGGATATTTTGAATCAAGATTATGTATCAAATCTATAATGGTTGACCCTTCTGCCTCTACCTCTTCTAATCCCTTTGTCAAACTCTGTAACGGAGTAGGGATTCTTACTTTTACCACTGCCATAATTGTTCTCCTTTCTGTTATGCAAATATCTATTAACTATTTTTTATTTATCTTTGCCAGAACCTCTTCAAATGAATCAAATTTAGGTTTTATGTGATACGGTAACTGCGTATGCCCGGCAAGAGCCTCTTGTGTCTTTAAACCGTTTCCTGTTACGCATATGACAGTTGTCTCATCTGCTCCAATAACGCCTTGTTCAATCAATTTTTTTGTCACAGCAACCGTAACGCCGCCTGCTGTTTCAGCAAATATACCCTCAGTCCTTGCAAGCAGTTTTATGCCGTCAATTATCTCAGCATCAGTGACATCCTCACCATACCCCTTTGTCTCTCTTGTTACCTTAAGGGCATAATAACCATCCGCAGGATTCCCTATTGCTAGAGATTTTGCAACTGTATCAGGTTTTATTGGCTTGATAATATCAGAATCACTTTTTATAGCAGTGACTATCGGATTACAACCCTTTGCCTGCGCTGCAAATACCTTTGTATGCAGGTCATCAATTATCCCAATATCATGAAATTCCTTAAAAGACTTCCATACCTTTGTAAGCAGCGATCCGCTTGCACATGGCACTACTACATTATCTGGTGCCTTAAATCCAAGCTGCTCTATTATCTCAAACCCCAAGGTCTTAGAACCCTCTGCATAAAATGGCCTGATATTTATATTTACAAACGCCCATTTATATTTATTTGCAATCTCGCTGCAAAGCCTGTTTACATCATCATAATTACCATCTACAGCAATGAGATTAGGCTCATAAACAAGGGAGGCTATAATCTTGCTTGCTTCAAGGGAAGCAGGTATAAATATAAAACGCTTCAGCCCAGCCTCAGCTCCATGAGCAGATACTGAATGCGCTAAATTCCCAGTTGAGGCACAAGCTACTGTATCAAACCCAAACTCCTTTGCCTTTGTCAGGGCTACTGCTACAACCCTGTCTTTAAATGATAGGGTTGGATGCACAACTGTATCGTCTTTTATATATAATTTTTTGACTTTAAGTACACTGGCTAAATTACGCGCCTCTACTAATGGCGTAAATCCAGAATGAAGTCCTACCTGTGGAGCACCGTCAATTGGAAGAAGCTCTCTATATCTCCATAGATTTTTAGGCCTTGAAAGTATTACTTCTTTATTTAATGCCTTTTTTATCTCATCATAATTATAAACAACTTCAAGTGGTCCAAAACAAAATTCACATACATATATAGGATCTATCTTATACTGCCTGCCGCATTCCCTGCACTTTAATCCTTCAACATAACCCATTTTTATTAACACCTTCCTTCATTAAATAAGATAAAAGTGACGTTTTATATTTTACATGATTTAATATAATTTTTGAAATACCCCAAAAAATAATTTAAAAAATAATTTACTCTGGAATCTTATAGTACCCATATATACTCAACCCCCCCAAACAAGCTGGCACAGTCCATGCCGCAATCATAGGATGCGCAATCCCAGAGTATCCCAAAGAAAGCGACATTGTATAAGCAAACCAATATACCAAACCAATAAACACAGCTATCCCAATATTAACAAGCCCCCCTCCCCTGTGCCTGCCAGTGGAAATCGCAATACCAAGTAACAGTGTAAAAAAACTCGTAAGCGGATATGAAATCTTTGCAAATAAATCTACTATAATCTTTTGATTATTATATCCTGTAGCTTTAAGTACTTGAAAATACTTATAAAGAGCGCTAAAAGACATCTCATCAGGCACAAGCTCTCGCTCATTATATATCTTAGGAGATCTCAACCCGTCAAACACAAGTTCCTGTAACTCTACTTGAGTTGAATCCTCCATATTATATCTCTTTACATCGTGCAGAATCCATTTTGAACCACACCAGATACAAGACTTTGCCTCTATTATCTCTGAAAAGTTGTTATCCCTTACCTTATAAATTGAAATATTTTTTAAAATCCCTTCATTTGGAAGATAAATCTTAGCATGAATTATAGCTCCCTTTTCACCCTTTAACCAAACATCATCAGTCTTAAACATATCCCTTTCGGTTTTATAGATAATCTTATGCCTGAGGTCATGGGCCTTTTGTATAAGTGGAGCAGAGATAAACTCGCCAATCAAAAAATTCATTATCGCAATAACCACTCCAATCAAAATAAACGGAGCAAAAAGCCTTTTAATTCCACCTCCGATACTCTTTATTACCACAAGTTCCAGGTCTTTTGCAGCACGTCCAAATACAAACATCACGCATAGTAGAGAACTCATTGGAATAATATAATATGTATCTTTTGGACTAATATAAAACCAATAAAGAAAAATATCTATTATACTCGCCCCTCCATTTAAAAGGCGATCTATCCCTCCTATCATCTCAAATGCCCCAAAGATTACTGATAAACTTAGAGTTGCAACAATAAATACATATATAAATTCATTGACATAATTTTTGACAATTATATTCATGACCTCGCCTCTTTATTAAACACATAGAAACATACCAATATCAAAATAACAACCGGCATCCATCCGCTCATATAATTTGAAACACTGCCAGACTCAGACAGACCCTCCAGATAAAGCAGCAGCCCGTAGTATATTATATAAACTATTAGCCCAATCCCTGCCCCAGCCATCTTCCCTGAACGTGAACTTATTATTGCAAGCGGTACGGCTATAAGCATAAGGGCAAGTATTGTAAATGGAAAGGTCAGCCTTCTATGGAATTCAAGTAACGTTGAATTTTTCTCAAAACCGCTCAATTTCTCTGATTTTTTTAGAAGTTCAAAGGGCATTAATTCATTATTTTTAATATCCATCGGCTGTTTCAAATTTATTGAAATAATATATTTCGCAAAGGTCAAGGTAGTTGAAGAATTATCCTTAGAGAAAAAGACTCGCCCGTTTCTAAGTATAAACCCTGCCTTTAAATCTTCATAAAATGCTACTTCACCGCTTGAGGCATAGATTATCCATGGGTCATTTGTCCTGCGGTTATCATAGATAAAGATATTTTTCAAATCATTTTTTGAAGGTTTTTCACCAACAAATATGACCATATTCTCAAAAAACGTATAAAACATCCCCTGATTAATCGCAATTGGGGCTTTTTGTGTAAATATCTGTGTAAATTTCTCCCTAAATGCCCTGCTGCCAAGCGGTGATAAATAAAAACTCGTTGCAAAACCGATTATAAAACATATTAAGCCAAACATAATGGCAGGAGTCGCTATCTGCAGAAGTGACATCCCTGTTACCCTAAATATAATTATCTCATTATCTGTACTTAACCTTGAATATGTGATTATTATTGCTATCATACATGAAAGCGGTAAGGTTAAAAGCAGCAATTGAGGCTGAATATAAACTATCAATTTCAAAAAATCAGACAACGTTGCTCCCATATTCGCAAGCAGCCTGCTTAATTTTAAGACCCTTTCCATCATCACCACCATGTTTAATGCAGCAAGGATCAACATAAATGATATAAACAGGTCTTTATATATATAGCGGTCTATTAGTTTTATCTTCAAATTATACCTTTGATTATGAATCTTTTTTAATTTATTATTATATCATAAGACACAAAACAAAAGATGGATTGACATATTAGACCTTTTTAAGCTAATATTCTAAAATAGAAAAAGATTGATGGTGTAAACTCTGTGCGCAGTGCGGCAAAGTTACTAGTATCTTAAAATAAAACGTTTTTTTAATACTCAGGAGAGATTTTTATGGAATTAACCGAAAAGATAAACTTGATAATAAACTCATCACATTCAAACCCATTTGATGTGCTTGGGCCTCATAATGTGACAGTAAATGACAAAGAAGCAATAACAATACGCACATTTCAGCCTAACGCAAAAGATGTAACTGTTATTGATTTACGAAAAAATGAAACAAAACCAATTAATGAGACTATAAAAAAAGAAATATCAAAAAAAGCTGCGAAAGAGTCAACAACTGATAAAAAAACGCCTGAAAATGAATATCCAATGGTAATGACCCGAAAAGAGGGTTTCTTTGAAGCAGTATTTAAAGATACAACCACAGCCTTTCCTTATAAACTCAAAATAAATAAGAATGATGGAACTGAAGAAATATTTTATGATCCATATTGTTTTAACCCTGTTCTTACTGAATTCGACCTGCATCTAATGGGTGAAGGCACACATTATAAAAAATACGAGAAACTCGGCGCGCATGTAACGACCATAAATAATATAGATGGAGTACATTTTGCAATCTGGGCTCCAAATGCAATGAGGGTCAGCGTTAAGGGAGATTTCAATAACTGGGACAGCCGCACTCATATGATGCGGATACTTGGTAATTCTGGGATATGGGAGTTGTTTGTACCAGGGCTAAAGCACGGCACTATTTATAAATTTGAGGTAAGGGCAAAATATAAAGATTATACTGTAGAAAAATCTGACCCATACGGGTTTTTCTCTGAATTAAGACCTAAGAGTGCATCAGTTGTATATGACATAAATAAATATGCTTGGCAAGATGAAAAATGGATGAATGCAAGAAAGGAAAAAGACTGGCTTTCATCACCACTCTCAATGTATGAAGTGCATCTTGGTTCGTGGAAACGTATTCCTGAAGAAGGTAATCGTTTTATGACATATAGAGAGATGGCTTCAGATCTTCTGCCATATATTAAAGATCTTGGGTATACGCATATTCAATTAATGCCAGTAAGCGAGCACCCTTTAGATGAATCTTGGGGGTATCAGGTACTGGGTTATTTTGCATGTACAAGCAGATTTGGAACACCTGATGATTTTATGTACTTTGTAGACCGCTGTCATCAGGAAGGGATAGGAATAATTATGGACTGGGTGCCTGCGCATTTTCCAAAAGATGGTCATGGACTGGCGCATTTTGACGGCACTGCCCTTTATGAGCATGAAGACCCAAGACGCGGCGAGCATCGTGACTGGGGAACATTGATATTTAATTACGGAAGAAAAGAGGTTGCCAATTTTCTTATATCAAATGCACTTTTTTGGCTGGATAAGTATCATCTAGACGGTCTTAGAGTGGATGCGGTTGCATCAATGCTTTATTTGGATTATTCAAAAAAACCCGGCGACTGGATTCCAAATCAATACGGCGGGAATGAAAATCTTGAGGCTGTGGCATTTTTAAAATGGTTTAATGAGGTGGTGCACAGTTATCATCCTGGTGTATTAACCATTGCTGAGGAATCTACGTCATGGGCAATGGTCTCACGTCCAACCTATATTGGCGGTCTAGGTTTTTCAATGAAATGGAATATGGGATGGATGCATGACATATTAAATTATTTCAGCAAAGACCCTATTTACAGAAAATTTCATCATAACAATCTGACATTTGCTCTGTTATACGCATTTACTGAAAATTTCGTAAATGTATTTTCACATGATGAGGTGGTTTACGGTAAGTGTTCAATGATTAATAAGATGCCAGGGGATAATTGGCAGAAGTTTGCAAATCTTAGACTTCTTTACGCATACATGTATGCTCAGCCCGGTAAAAAACTTATGTTTATGGGCGGAGAGTTTGCTCAATATAGTGAATGGGTTTCAACTCAAAGCCTTGACTGGCATTTAACTCAATATGAGCCTCACCAGAAATTGCAGCGCTGGGTAAAGGAATTAAATAGATTATACTGTAGTGAACCAGCATTATATGAAGTAGATTTTAGTTATGAAGGGTTTGAATGGATAGATTTTACTGACTATTCAAGCGGCACAATAGCCTTTATAAGAAAGGCAAAAGATCACATGAATTATATATTATGCGTATTCAATTTTACTCCAACGCCTAGACAAAACTATAGAATTGGAGTACCATATGAGGGATTTTATCAAGAGATATTAAATAGTGATTCTGAAGTATACTGGGGAAGCAATGTAGGCAATTGGGGCGGATTTCATTCTGACTCAATTTGGTGGCAGGGAAGGCCTCATTCACTAAATCTCAACCTGCCTCCGCTGGGAGCAGTTTTCTTTAAACTAGCTAATAATCAACAACTATCAGAATAGGAGAACTTAATTATGAAAAATCTCATTAAAGTGATGTCTTTTAACACGTTTATTCCGATATTTTATCCAGCTCTGATGTTACCACTTCGCACATTTAGGAAAAAGGCAATTGGTATGCTCAATTTCAAAGCAGGAGATAAAGTTCTAATTCCAGGGGTTGGAACTGGACATGACCTTCCATTTATACCAGAAGATGTTGAGGTAGAAGGCATAGATATAAGCGACGTGATGCTTGGAATTGGCAAGGTAAAGCTCAAGGCGCTGTCTCCAAATAGAAAAATCAATTTCGTCAAGATGGATGCAGAAAAAATGGAATATAAAGATGCAACCTTTGATAAGGCTGTATTGAGTTTATTTTTAACTGTAGTATTTGACCCTAAGGCAGCAATGACTGAGATTGTCAGAGTTATGAAGCCCGGTGCTGAGATATTGGTTTATGATCATTTACTGTCAAAAAATACCGTTACATCCGCTATTTCTAAACCAATAGACAGTGTATTAAGTTATGGATTTACAAACCCTGCAAGGACACTTGAGGATTGTATAGATGGACTGCCATTATCTGTTATTAAGACATTACCCGGCGATCCAGTTGGATTTATGAAGGGTTATCTTTTGATTAGGAGTTAAAATTGGCATTAATTGAAGAATTAATAGATAAGATAAATAAACGGAGTGCGGTAGTTGGCGTAATTGGGCTTGGTTATGTCGGACTGCCTTTAGTGATAGAATTTTGCAAGGCTGGATTTAACGTAATTGGATTTGATATAGACAGTAAAAAGGTCAATATGTTAGAGCAGTCAAGGAGTTACATCAAGCACCTTGATGTAAGCAGCCTTAGACAAGACAACATAAAATTCCGCGCAACCACTGAGTTCTCTATGCTGGGAGAGGCGGATTGTATAGTAATATGCGTCCCAACCCCTTTGAATCGTTATAGAGAACCTGATTTGAGTTTTGTATTTGATACAACGAAGGTTATAGCAAAATATCTAAGGACAGGGCAGTTAATATCCCTTGAAAGCACAACATATCCCGGCACAACAGATGAGGATATGCTTGCGATCTTAGATAAAAGCGGTCTAAAGGCTGGGATTGATTATTTCTTGGCATATTCACCAGAGCGTGAAGACCCGAATAATCATGATTTTTCAACTGCTACAATTCCTAAGGTAGTTGGCGGATTTACGCCAAATTGCCTAAATGCTGCAAATACGCTTTATAGTACAATAGTTAAAAAGACAATTCCTGTATCATCTACAAAGATAGCAGAGGCAACAAAACTCCTTGAAAATATCTATCGCTGTGTAAACATAGCGCTTGTTAATGAGTTAAAGATGTTATTTGACAAGATGGGTATAGACATATGGGAGGTAATTAACGCTGCAAAGACTAAACCATTTGGTTTTATGCCGTTTTATCCAGGCCCAGGTCTTGGCGGGCATTGTATACCTATAGACCCGTTTTACCTTACATGGAAGGCTAGGCAGTATGATATGACGACAAAATTTATAGAGCTTGCAGGAGAGGTCAATACTGGAATGCCTTATTATGTTGTACATAAACTAATGGAGGCATTAAATGAAAAAGGCAAGTCTTTAAAAGGGTCAAAGGTATTAATACTAGGACTAGCGTACAAGAAAGATATAGATGATATAAGAGAGTCGCCGTCATTAAAACTTATGGAGATATTGATGGAAAAAGGGGCGATAGTGTTATATAATGACCCTTATATCCCAAAGGTTCCAAAGATGAGGATGTATAATATTGAAAAAACCTCTGTAGAACTTACGGCTGAGACTTTGAGCGATGCAGACTGCGTTTTAATCTCAACAGATCATACTGTGTATAGCCCAGAATTCATTGCTAAACACGCTTCATTGATTGTGGATACTCGAAATGTTATGAAAGATATAACTATTCGTGAGAATATTATGAAGGCCTAGTGGATGAAACCCTTTAAGGTTTTTTATAATGGGGTCTTAGACCCCTGCCCTTAAAAATCCCGCAAGGAATTAATCGGATTTGGGGCTATTGCCCCAATTTGACCCCTTTATAAAAATATGAAACAATTATTTCATGCAAGTATTTGGCAGGAAGGAAAATGGTTTGTTGCTCAATGTTTAGAAATAGACATTGCTAGTCAAGGTGAAACCAAAGAAGATGCCATAATAAATCTAAGCGAGGCATTAGAGCTATACCTTGAAAAACCCACTCCTACAATTAAGCCTTATATGCAGACAGTAGAGGTTGAATTAAGTGCCACTTAGCCCTCTACCATACAGAGAGGTTAAACGAAAATTAGAATCTGCGGGCTTTTCTATAATTTCTCAAAAAGGCAGTCATGTTAAATTTATTAAATCTACGATAGTTGGGACTCAAATTGCAATCGTTCCTAATCATAAAGAAATTACAATTGGTACAATAAGAAGTATTTTACGGCAGACAGGATTAAGCGTAGAACAATTTGAAATGTTATAGCTTAACTAGATGAGGGCTATGCACAGTAGATGACCTAATTGTAATATATTCTTTATATAATGTATGATAAAATTAAATATAAAAGACCTCATAAGAAAACCTCTCAAAGACCAGCCTGATGATTTCCAAGAGCTTCATAATATTATATCAACAAAAATCATGGGAGTTAAAAGCAAAGAATAATCGTCAGCTTTATACCTCAGTTTTATTGAAATCCATATCAGTCAATGCACCATGACTTTCAGCGTATTTATCTCTTATCTTAATCATATCAGGTAAAACAGATTTAAATGGTGCAATTAATCCAGGATCAAAATGAGTGCCTGCGCCTTCTTCAATAATACGAACAGCATCCTCTATTGTCCATGCCCTTTTATATGGGCGGTCTGAAGTAAGAGCATCAAAGACATCGGCTATGGCTATAATTCTGCCCATGAGCGGTATCTCTTCACCCTTTAGTTGATTTGGATAACCGCTGCCATCCCATTTTTCATGATGTGTCAATGAGACAATTTGCGCTGTTTTTAATAATTCATCACTATGAGTGCCGATAATCTCTGCGCCCATTTTAGGGTGAGTCCTCATGATCTTCCACTGCTCTTCATCAAGTTTACCCGGCTTCAAAAGCACATTATCAGGAATTCCAATCTTTCCAACATCGTGCATAGGGGCTGCATTAAACAAAATATCAACAAACTCATCACTCTTTCCCATCGCCGCTGCTATCAAACGCGCATAATGACTCATACGTATAACATGATTGCCTGTCTCATTATCCTTAAATTCAGAGGCTCTGCCAAGACGGCGGATTATCTGCCTTCTTGTTTTTTCCAATTCTGCTGTGCGCTGCTCAACCATATGCTCAAGCATTCGCGTCTGGTCATAAAGGGCAAGATGGGTTTTGACTCTCGCAAGCACAATTGCAGGACTGATTGGTTTTGTTATGTAATCAACAGCTCCCATCTCAAGCCCTTTTTTTTCGTCTGTTACCTCGTTCATTGCTGTTACAAAGATTACTGGAACATTTCGAGTATCTGGATTATCTTTTAGTTTTTGACAAACGTCATATCCTGAGATTCCCGGCATCATAATATCTAATAAAATTAGATCAGGCTTAGAACTGGAAAATGCAATCTTTAAAGCCTTCTCACCATTAGTAGCGATCTTAGTACGATAATAAGGATTTAACACCTCTGTAAGAAGCTCTATATTGTCAGGCATATCATCCACTACCAAGATCGTCTGTTTTACTGCAATTTGTTTAGGTTGTGTTTCATCCATTTCTTATCTCCTACATTATGTCTTATGATTTGATTTATTTAATGCCAATTTTGCTTCTACTTTTGCAGCCTTAAGGTCTTCTAAGATATTTAACATCGCCCTATGCGCCCTTGCTAGCTCAGCAACCTGTTTTTGAAGTTTTTCAGTCGTTTTATCCCGCTCTATAAAGGCATTATTTAACTGCGCTGTCATACTATTAAAGGCTTCAGAAAATTCGCCCATGAAGTCTACCTTCTGTCCAAAATCCCCCTGTGCTATTTGTTTTGTAGTCCATGTCAGATGTTTTAGACTTGCCTGCAATCCCTTTAAAGATTGAGTAAGAGGGGTCTTTCCCTTGATTGGCTCAGAATTAATCTCCCCGCTTGCAAGTTGAAACGCTAAAGTAGTTGTCTCATTATACTCTTCTATAAATTTATTAATATAATCTGACAACTGCCTGATCTCATTTTCTGGATAATCCTCTGGCAGCACGATTAACGCAGGTTTTTTCCCCTTGATAATCGCATAAAAAACGGCAGTTATCTTATCAATGTCTTCTTCTTTAACCTGAACCATTTTAGCTCGGTTTAATCTTAAACCTGCAAACTCTATCGCCTGAACACCAGCAATCAATTTCCTTTACATCAAAATCCTTACCTGAAAATTCCAAGAGCAGACCGCTTATAAAACCCTCATCATATGTGCAAATTGTCTCCTCACAGACAGGCAATCCTGAACAGTCAAGGTCTTCAGCAACAGTCAGCGTAAATTCCATTTTATTCATATCTGCTTCTTCTATTCTTAATATACCAATCTTAAGTTTGACCAGCAATTCTTGAAGTTCTTTTACAAACAAATTGAAATCACTCCTCTCTTTTATAGCAGCCTTAAAAAGTTCACGACCAGCAAGTTTGCCAGCCTTATAATAAATTCTTTCAGCCGTTTTAACGTCAAACTCTTGAATAATAACGTCCCTAAGGGTAAACTGCATAAGACGATAAACTGAAACTTCCATGCTTGCCCCAAGATTTGGACGGCCTTCTCCTATTCTTCCAATCATTTCCCAATTAAATAATGACTCTGTTCTTTCTTCTTTAAACATATTATTCTCCTGTAACTATTATATATTTCTTCTCCTTATTCATCAACTCTAAAAGTGAATTGACCTCCTCTTTTAATTCAATCATTCTCTCCTCACGGTCTATAGTCAAAAGACTAAATCTCTCCAAATCTTTAGTATGCTGCCTGATCTCCTCCTCTACCGCTTTACGATCTGTAATATCTTGATAAAAACCATTCCAAAGTACCCTTCCATCAGTCAAATGTTTTGCGCACGCATAAAACTGCGCCCAACAAATATTTCCATTTATGTTAACGCGATATATCATTTCACCCGACACATCAGATTCTCCTTTTGCTGCACGGTTAAACAGTGTCTTAAGAGTTTGCTGCGTTGACTCAAGATCATCAAGATATACATTTTCCCATATGGCAAAGGCATCTTCCTGTATTTCCTCAGCCGTTACTCCAAGTACTTCAGAAACCTTGCTGCTTATAAATGGATAATGTCGAGTTCCATCTGGACTGACTGCTAACTGGAATATAGCAAGAGGCAGAGAGTTTGACATATCTATCATCTGCTGTCTTGCAAACTCTACAGATGCCATAGTCTTGCGCAATTCATTTTCCGAATTTTTCAAAATAGAAATATCTCTAATTGTAGCACAAATACATTGTTCCCTTAACCCATCCTCAGTCAACATTGAAAGTCCAATCTCTACGGGAAATAACGTACCATCCTTGCGTTCTCCCATTCTATTAATTTCGTCTCCTATAGGGTGAGCTATCACTTTATTATTCAAAAATAAATCACGCTTAATTCCATGCATAGAGCGCAGAGCCTTAGGCACTAAAATATCAACGTTTTCTCCAATAAGTTCATCACGTTCATATCTAAATAATTTATAAACCATTGAATTTACAAGTATCATAACTCCAGCTGTATTCAACACGATGATACCATCTGGAGCTGACTCTATTATATTTTGATACCAGATCTCTGTTTCCTTTAAGAATTCTTGCTGTGATTGAAGTTTATCAGCTAACTGTTGAGTTTCAATCAGCAGAGTTTTGGTATGCAGATTGCGTTTAAGTATTTCAATATTCATTGCTATAATTGGCATCAATTCATTAAAAATATTTTGATAATCACTTCCATAGTTTGATAATGAAGCTATCTCTATTACCCCGAGCAGTTCATTTTTTTGTAAAATTGGCTGAAAACTAATCGCTCTTGGCAAGACCTGTCCAGACCCAAAGTTGATTCGAATATTTGAATCAGACAAGTTATTAATATTGATTGGTGCTAATTCTGCTGCGCACTGTCCAACCAGCCCCTGTCCTATTGCAAAGCTATTGTCTTTAATAATGCAGCCATAACTGCCAACTGATTTCAAAAGCTGCATATTATTATCATAGAGATAAAAGATTCCATAGACTGAGTTCAAAAGCGGAACAGCAAGCGATAAAAGCTGCTCTGCAAACTCTTCAAAAGTCACTGTCTTTTGAAGCGCAGTTGAGATCTGAGAAATCTTTGATTTAACTGCTGATTGTTTTTGCAGTTCAAGGGCATATTCCTTAAGTTCCATCTGCACTGCCTCCCTTTGCTTAACTGCTCTTTGAAGGCGGCGGTTCCAGATAAGAATAATAGCTATTACGATAATAAGAGCAGCAGCAGCTGGTCCAATCACCTTCCAATTTATACTTGACTGATATTCAACAGTCAGCCACTTGCTTGTTATAGATGATTTTTCTTGTTTGGAAATGCCAGCCAATGCCTTATCAAGGGCGGATGCCATTAAGGGCCAATCCTTTCTCACTCCAAAAGACATATCATATACATAAGGAGTTTGTGCAGCAATCTTAAGATTAGTAAGCGCAAGTTTATCTATATTATATGAAACGATTCCCATATTATCTATATAAGCATCTATTTTCCCTGAAGATAGCTCAACAAGCGCAGTTCGTACATCTGGTAAAGATACTAACAAAAGTCCTGGATAATCTCGCTTCATTCGCCTCTCAACAATCAATCCTTTTAATACTCCAACTTTAAGTCCTTCAAGATTATCAATACCGCTAATAAAACGCACATCTTGACGCGTTACAATAACAGACGCAAACGTGGCATATGGTTTAGTAAATAAAATATCCTTAGCACGTTCAGGTTCAGGTGAAATCTTTGGGATAATATCAATTTCACCTTCTCCTAATTTCTTCATGGCTGCGCCAACATTAAGCCCTGGCACCAAGACAATATGAAGTCCAAGACTCTTTGAACATAGTTCAATAAATGCTGCGCTTATTCCGCAGTATCGTCCTTTTTCATCAATAAACTCAAACGGCGGACGAGCTGAATCAACCCCAAGGCGCACCTTTTTGCCAGTTACAAATGCCTTCTCCTCTGGTGTTAACTCTATATTATTCTCTGATAACGTAACATTTGGAATTGAAACATCTATAATTATTATAAGCAAAAATAATGCTATAATATATAAGCATGACTTCATTCTCACTAAATTATGACCCCCATTGCTTGTCCAATTTCTTTTAGATTATCTAAGGCTTCTTCAAAATCAAAACTTGAGATATTTGTACGCATTTTTGAAGCTGTATCTCCATATCCAGCTGATTTAAGCTGACCTTCTAACACATCCATTACCTTAACTGCAAGGGAATCGTCATCAGACAAAAGTCCAGCTAATTTTCTAAGTTCAACAAGCATAATTTCTTTGTCAACTCCACTTGAAGCTTTTGATATTTCTGCAGCTTGCTTAGGCATTGCCTTATTAATCCTTTTTAACAAATCATCAAGTTCCTGCCCCATCTCTGCCAAAGCTTCTGAAAGATTATCGGGTTTAGCATTTTTTATCATACCCTCAACACTGCCAGATAACTTGAACATTTTATCAGCGCCAATATTACCTGCAAGTCCCTTTATAGTATGAGCCTCTCTAACTGCTGTTTCTATATCATTTTTATCCAAGGCAGATTTAATCCGCTCCATCACATCGCCTTGAGTTTCAACAAATCTTGTGATCAATTTTCGTAACAACTTAATATTACCGCCTACACGCTCCAAAGTCTTTACTGTTTCAAGACCCTCTATATCAGGCACGCTCTCATCACTTGATTGTGTCACAGCAGATATTTCAATTATATTTGATGTAGATTTAGGCTTAATCCAGCGTCCAAGAGTTACAAAGAGATTATTTACATCAATCGGTTTAGCCACGTGATCATTCATCCCGCTGTCAATACATTTTTCCTTATCTCCAGCCATTGCGTTTGCTGTCATTGCAATAATTGGAAGCTGACTGTTACGGTTATCTTCCCGAATCCTGCGCGTTGCCTCAAAGCCGTCCATTATAGGCATCTGACAATCCATAAGTACGCCGTCATATTCTGCATGTCCTACCTTTTCTATAGCCTCAACACCATTCATTGCTACATCCACTCTAATACCAGCGCCTTGAAGGATCTCCAAAGCTAATTCCTGATTAACCGCATTATCCTCTACCAAAAGCAGATACGCGCCTTTCACGAGTTTTTCAGCATCTTTATAATCGCTTTGTCTTTGATGTTTACGCGAATGTTGAACTACAGTTTTACCAAATACGTTTAGTATACTGTCAAGCAAAGTTGAAGGGCTTACAGGCTTTACTAATAAACCTTCAACCTTAGTATCGTTTAACCTTGACAGCAATTCATCTCTACTATAAGCAGTAACCATAATAAATGAAGGAGTAGATGATAATTTCGTATTAGATCGAATAGTTTTGATAACTTCAACTCCATCCATTTCTGGCATCTTCCAATCCATCAGTACCAAACTATAAGGACGATTTTCATCTTGAGCATCCTCAAGTATAGTAATAGCGTCTGCTCCATTAGTTACAGCAGATGCTTCAAATTTAAGAGATATTAACATTGACAACAAGATTTCACGGGCGCTATGATTATCGTCAACAACTAAAATACGCATGCCGCTCAACTCAGGAGTTGTAGAAGTAAGTTTTCGCTGCTCTAACTGCAAACCAAATCTGGCAGTAAAATAAAATATGCTGCCAGTTCCAGCAATACTTTCAACTCCAATAGTTCCATCCATCATCTCAACCAAACGCTTACTGATGGTAAGCCCCAGACCAGTGCCGCCATATTTGCGTGAGGTTGAACTATCAGCTTGTGTAAATGCTGTAAACAATTTCTTACGCTGCTCCTCTGTTAGCCCTACCCCAGTATCACTTACATCAAAACGCAGCAGTACTCCGTTTGGTTCACTTGCAATTTGATGAACTCCAACTGTGATTTCGCCTTTATCAGTAAATTTAATCGCATTATTGACAAGATTAATCAAAACCTGTCCCAATCTTAACGGATCGCCTATTAATCCGGTAGGCACATCTATTCCTATATTAAATAGCAGCTCCAGTCCCTTATCCTGCGCCTTTATAACAGAGAGATCAGCTAGTTGTTCCATAACATCTTCCAAATAAAAATCTGTTGATTCAAACTGCATCTTACCTGCTTCTATCTTTGAAAAATCAAGAATATCATTTATAATCCCAAGTAGATTTTTGGCAGCGCTGTCTACTTTTTCAATATAATTGCGCTGTTTGGAATCAAGGCTTGTTTGAAGCGCAAGATGAGACATTCCGATAATAGCATTCATTGGCGTGCGGATTTCATGGCTCATATTTGCAAGAAAATCTGATTTCATCTTAGTGGCGTCTTCTGCAATTTCTTTGGCATTACGTAATTGTTCCTCTGCTTTTTTGCGCTCTGTTATATCTCGAAATACGATTACCGTGCCGACCAATATACCGTCTTTGTTCACTGGCGTTACAGCATATTCAACTGGAAATGATGTGCCATCCTTACGCCAAAGTTCTTCATCATCAATCTTTCTATACTGTCCATCCTGAGAAGTCAAAAACATTGAACATTGCGCCTTTGGAGATTCTTTGTCATTTGGATTAGAGTAGTGCATTAATGAGTGCAAATCCACTCCAATTAACTCCTCTTCTCTATAACCTAACATCGTAGAAACTGCTGGATTTACAAAGGTTATCATACCATTAATATCCAATCCTAATATGCCTTCACTGACAGACGTTAAAATCAATCTGCTGCGTTCCTCAGCCTGAGCTAAGATAGCCCTATTTTCTTCTAACTCATCTCTGCGCGCCTTTAACTGCATCTCTGAAACAGCAAGGTCTTGTGCCTGAGCTTGAGTTTTTTCAAGTAATGACCTAGTCTCAACATTAGAAGACAATATCTCCAAATTCATTGAAACAAGAGGCATCAAGTTATTAAGAAATGTAAGATGTTCATCTGTAAATGTCCCAAGGGTCCCCATCTCAATTACTGCCCAAACCTCTTCTTTATGTATGATTGGAAGTAGTAAAACATTACGAGCCTTTAAACTACCCAATCCAATAACTGTACAAATATCTTCATCCGTAGAAAGGGCTAAAGAAATAGTCCTCTTATCCTGAGCTGCTTGCCCAACTAAGCCTTGTCCCCAATTATAAGAAACACCATTTCCACTCTCATTACAAGCATATCCACCAATTCTTTGAAGAACTAAATGCTCCTTATCACTTAAATACAAAGCAGCATAGACCAAATCCAAGCTCAATGATAGTTCTGATGCCAGTGTATTAGCAAACTTTTCAAAAGTAGTACATCTCTGAAGTTGTTTGGCTATATTATCTTGTTGTAATTTTTTCTCTAAATCCTTTTCTGAATCTTTTAACGCGCTTTCTGCTTCTAATCTTTTAGCATAATAATCTTTAAGTATTTTAAATAGTCTTATCCATGACCCAACCATTACTAAACTAGTAATAATTATCACAAATATTGTCAAATATAATATTTTTTGCTGTCTATCAAAGGCAATATTTATCTCAGCCTTTATCAATGTGACTGCTTTATTCATGGCATTACGGTATAAAGTCTTTTGCTCATTATAATTACGACTATTCAAGACTTCCGCTGCCTCTTGAAGTTTTCCTTTATGAACCAGATCAAAAGACTGTTTTTCCATCTTAACAAGTTCATTGTTTGAGGCATCTGTTTCAGTTATACTTGTAGTAAGAGCTTCATTCGGCATAAGTTTCATCGCCTCTTTTATAGCGGATGAAAGAACAGTATCGGCTTCCATATATCTCTTTTCCCAAGAAAAATCACCTGTAGCAGCAGACATTTTAGCAGACATTGTCAAGATTACATCATTTTCGCTGAATATTCCAATAAGCTCTTCCAGACGAAGATATTTTAACTGAATAGTTTTAATGTCATTAAGGGTTTTAAAACTCTGCCAAATCACAATTGTAAAAAACATCAATGTCGAGGCCAAAATTAATGTGATTAGCTTTTTTGAATAAATAGTCTTATTTTCAGACATTATTAACCACCTAAAACCTTATAAAACGCAGTCATAAAAGCGCCTAATGTTATATTTATTAGATTTATATTGAATAAGTTTCAATATAATTACTGCCTTGATCTTGAGTCAGAACTATATTATTTTCAAACCTTTGACAGGTCTTAATATTAGTTGACAATATTTCAAAATTCATGGAAACCATTGGAAGGATTAAATCAAGAAATGCCTTTTGTTCATCTGTAAAGTCATAAATTGAACATAGCTCCATTACCGCTGAAACCTCGCCCAAATGCAGTAATGGCACAATCAAAACTTCTCTAATATTAAGAGTACCAATCCCTATTTCCAAACCAATATTGTCATCAGAGGTAAGTTTTGTTGAAATCACTCGTTTATCATAAGCTGCCTGCCCGACCAATCCCTTGCCCCAAACAAAAGTATCTTTACTATTAATACAGGCATAGCCTCCTGCCTTTTGCAAGAGAGTATGTGAGTAATTGCTTACGTAAAAAGCAGCATAAACTAACCCCATAATTGGAGCGAGTCTTGAAAATAAAGTATCTCCAAAATCAGAATGTGATTTACATCTCTGAAGTTCAGCGCCAATATCAGTTTGCATACCCTTAAATTGATTCTGACGCTCCAAGGACTTCGCATCTCCCTGAAATATCTCAAAAGAACGAGCTATATCGCCAATCTCATTATCAAAATCTTTGAATGGAATCTCAATATTTATATTTCCAGAAAGCAACTGATTTATAGTATCCATTAATTTGTTAAAAGGACTGCGTATTGAAATACCAATCAACCATCCAAACATTGAGGCTCCTATCAATCCAATAAGCAGAAGTCCAATTGACCTCCGTCTGTTTTTAGCATACACGAATTCAACATGTGCTGCAGCATCTTTAGCCCTCTTCACCTCAAAATCTGTTATAGCATCTAATGTATCGTCTGCCTTTTGCCCTATTGAAATGAACTCAGAACTGAATAAAAATTGAACTGCAAGACTCTTATTATATGAATTATTAGACTCAAGCAAGGTTTCAACATATTCAACATATGAGCAATACTTAGCAAATAATTCATCAAACTCTGCAAGTTGTTTTAAATTCTCTGGGTGATTAATTCTCTTTCTCCCTTCTGATAGTTCAGTCTGCAGATGAATCTGAGCGTCCTTCAGACTCCTCCTTGCATACTCTCGCTCTTTAAAATTAGGCGACAGCATCATCTGGCGCAAACTACGCCCCATTATCATAAGATTATTATTGGCTTCCTTTATATGTGAAATACCAAGCAATTCCTTCTCATAAAGAGCTTGTGTCTCGTCCTTCAAAACTGTGAAATCTCGTTGATTTTGAAGCCCTATCATCAAAGCAGTCATTAAAACAAATCCAAACCCCATAATTAACTTGATAGTAAGTTTCAACCTCACTAATATTGATAAAATTTTATTCATAGATTATCCTTGATATGGCCTTACTAACAACCCCAAAAAAAGAAAGGTCAATAAAATTGACCCTATTATAATATTGTACGATGAAATAATTGCGTTTTAAAGTTTGATTCTATTCAGGTATTATTTTATAAGGCATTATCCTCTTCAATTATCTTTATCAGCGTATCAATCATATCCCCTTCCAAAACCTTTTTAACAATCTTGCCCTTTTTAAATATCATTCCAGACCCCTTTCCCCCTGCTATTCCATAATCAGCCTCTCTAGCCTCTCCAGGCCCATTCACCGCGCATCCCATCAGAGCAACCGTTATCTCTTTATTAATAGCCCTGATTCGAGGCTCTGCCACCTTAATCAAATCCAGCAAATCATACTGACAACGCCCGCATGTTGGACATGAGACAATATCAACGCCCCTTTTTCTTAGCCCAAGTGATTTTAATATCTCAAACGCGACACCTACCTCTTCAACTGGATCAGCAGTCAATGATACCCTCATTGTATCCCCAATCCCCTTTGCAAGCAATATCCCAAGACCCACCGCACTCTTGATTGTCCCGCTAAACATCGGTCCAGCCTCTGAAATACCAATATGCAGAGGATAATCATATTTAGCAGCAAACATAGAATAAGCCTCTATAGTAAGAGGTACATTTGATGCCTTTAATGATACCTTTATATCTTGAAACCCCATTCCTTCAAGTATTTCAATATGCCTCTGCGCGCTTTCAACTATCGCTTGGGCCGTTGGATGACCATATTTCACTAATAATTCCTTCTCTAGTGACCCAGCATTTACCCCAATCCTAATTGGAATCCCTTTATTCTTACAGGCATGTACAAGCTCCCTGACCTTCCATTCATCACCAATGTTGCCGGGATTTATCCGTAATCCATTTATACCATAAGAAATCACCATTAATGCTAGCTTATAATCAAAATGAATATCAGCAATCAATGGCAGAGACGATTGTCTAACAATATCCTTTACTGCAATTGCTGCTTCCTCATCCCTTACAGCTACTCGCACAGCATCACAACCAGCGTCTTTTAATTGATTTATCTGAGCAACTGTCTTAACAACATCAGCCGTATCAGTCTTTGTCATAGACTGAACGCTTATAGGAGCGCCTCCCCCTATTAAAAGCCCGCCAATTTTAATTTGTCTTGTCAATTTGTTATTCATACCATCTTTAAACTTATATCTCCAGCCTTTACTGAATGAGTTATACAGCCGGCTGAAATTAAATCAACACCTGTTGTGGCAATATCTCTGATGTTTTCAATCCCTACATTTCCAGATGCCTCTATTAAAATTCCTTTATCGCTTGCCCTTATAATGTCAACTGCTTCTTTCATATTATCTATTGTCATATTATCAAGCATAATAACATCCGCTCTTGCAGCAATTGCCTCATTCAACTCATTAAAATTAGTAACCTCTACCTCTATCTTCAATAAATGATGCCCATGACGCGCCTTTTTAACCGCATTTGCTATCCCGCCAGCTGCCTTTATATGATTATCCTTTATCAAAATTCCATCAAAAAGCCCAAATCTATGATTATTCCCTCCTCCAACCCTTACAGCATACTTCTCCATAAAACGCATTCCCGGCGTTGTCTTTCTTGTATCAACCACCAAGGCATCAGTCCCTGCAATCTTTTCCATAAGCGCTCTTGTCATTCCTGCAACCCCGCAAAGCCTCTGCAAGATATTAAGCGCAACCCTTTCACCCCTTAAAATTGATGCTGTATTTCCAAATAACTTTACTATTAGCTCACCATTATCACTAATCTCACCATCATTTTTTATAATGTATACATTAATATTCGGATCTACTTGATTAAAAACCTCACAGAAAAAAGGCACACCTGCAATTACCATTCTTTCCTTGCTAATTAGAACAGCTTCTCCCTTCAAGGTATTATCAATTATTAAGTTTGTGGTGAGATCGCCGTATCCTATGTCTTCAGACAAAGCTCGTTTGATAAATTCTCTGACTTCTATCGGTATATCCATAAAACCTAAAACTATCTTCTAACTCTTAAACCTCTGCATGGCTTGGTCTTTTCTTACTATGAGACTTTTTAAATGATTTCTTACTATCATTTTTAGCGATCAATATCAATACTGTGCCGCTATGTATATGACTTGAATTTTTCAACTTATTCACAGCCAATAATTCCTTAATTGGGACACGCTTTTTTCTGGCTATACTATAAAGAGTATCACCTTTTTTGACAATATAAGTCTTACCCATATCCATTTTATCAGAACTTATTTCAGGCTCTTCCCGATTATTAAAATCTGCCAAAAACATTGTAGTTGTCCCAAATGGAATACGTAATTCATAGGTCTTTACATCAGGAGGGATACACCATTGCTTTAATTCAGGATTTAACTCCTTAATTCGTCCAACCGTTGTGCCTGCCGACTTTGCAATATAGCTTAAATCCGCTGGAGGATTTATCACAACTGTATCAAATTTCATCAATGGTTGATACCTAAGCTCTGAATAACCGTATTTATCTAATTTCTCAGCTATCTCCCTTGCAGCTATAAATTTATGTACATAATAATATACTTGCTGACTCAAAGAATTTGATTGATACAGCGACCAAAAATCCGTAGAACTTGATCTATCCAAAGCCTTTGAAACTGTCCCTTCACCGCTGTTATATGCAGCAAGGGCTAACTCCCAAGAACCAAACTTATCAAATAACAACTTAAGATACTTTGTTGCAGCATTTGTAGATTTTATAGGATCATGCCTTTCATCAACCCAATAATCTATTTTAAGCCCAAAACGCCTTGCCGTCCATTTCATAATCTGCCACGGACCAGCTATTTCATCTCCATTAGACTGAGCATTATTATTATATCCGCTCTCTATCAAAGGCACTATAGCAAGATCCTCTGGAAGCCCCTCTTTTGCAAGCATCTTTTTTAATATCGGCATAAAACTCGCTGCGCGTGTTAGCCCATCTACAAATATCCCGCCTTTTGACCTTGAAAAAACCCTAACCTGCTCATTCACCGCATCACTGGCAACATTATTAGACATATAATCACCAAACATTACTCCTGACTTTGAGGTAACCGTATCAACACAAGAACCCCCAGTCCATAAACCAATAACATTACTCCCATTTAAATTTGATTCAATATTATTAAATGCTAACGGATTTAAAAGATTACGTAAATGAATTATTACCTTTCTTGAAATACAGTTATTGATTGTACCAGATTTTTCTTGTTTAACATTTGCGGGAGATGAATCATCAACTGTCAGACTTGCCTTTGTTAAATTATCAAGCTCGCCCAAAAATGCACTTGCCTCAAACGGAGATATAAAATATGCCAAAAAAACTAACGATATCAAACAGTTACGGATAAATGTATTCATATATCTACCTCCCATGTAATAACATATTTACTACAAATGATGAGGTGAAACGTTGATATATCTTTATACATGTCATACAGAATGAACCCCAATAATTAACACCCTGCTTGCCCTATAAACTTATCTGGCTCACATGTAAAGTTTATATACCATACACTATAATCTATAATCTCATAATAAATGACTATTTGTCAAGTATTTTTTAATGTATCACATTAACTATTTTTTTTATACACATATTAATAGCCCCTAATAGCCTTAGTTTACAATATTTATATTAAAATATTCAACACTTATATATATTTAAGCTTGTTTTCTTCAAAAAAAAAAGAGACCCGCTTTTTGGTTCAAGCGGATCTCTAAATTTTACAAAATTATATCAATTAACTCTTTTCAGGTTCTCTTTTCACCAGTCTTTGTCCTTGGAATACTGGGAATAGTAAATTTAACAAGTAAAGCAATACAAAAGGCGCAGAAAGTAAGATTATTACAGCGCTTAATCCTTCCTTGAATGCCTCAAATGAAGTAGGTAATATTGGCATATGATAATCAAGAAATCCAGCAAGAGACCTTGACATTGATTGTCCGCCGATTACTACGTCCCATCTCATCATAAATACTCCCATAAGAACCAAAGCGCCTGCTATAAATGCCCTCAGTGTTTTTATGCCAGGTATAGTAAGTAATATCAACGGCAATATCATACCAAACCCCCATTGAACAACAAACATCCTAAATCCAAATCTCTCAAAGAGTACATCACTAAGGATATCCCATGATTCCTCTGCAAGATAGGCATGAAATACAAGATCAATCGCCTCAAGAACAAATGCTACCACTAAAAACCACTTCAACGCTTTACACATACTTTGTACTGTCTCATTATCTACTATTATCTTTGAAAGTTTCATTCCGATAATATAAGTTACTATACAGATAGACACTCCAGAAATTACCGCTGAAATCAAAAAGATAAAAGGCATTAATGGTGTCTTCCATAATGGTACTGTCTTGACTGAACCAAATATGAACCCAACATAACCATGCAGCATACAAGCTGCTGGGATTCCGATAGCAGCTAATATCTTTACTATCTTGTGGTCTGTTTTAAGTGTCGCCTCACTTATGTCAGTACTGCCTAATGTTAAAGCAGAATATATCAATTTAAATACTCCAGTTCTGCTTTGAGATTGCTGCACAATATATTCTCTATACGCAAACCATATCTCTGATATTACTATAGCCATATAACCTAAATATACTAGATTAAAAGCTGCAATTGCCGAATAAAAATGCGGCGTTAACATAGTGTTTATTGCCCTCTGAGGCTGCAGCAAATGAAACAAAAGAGGCGTAGGCGCTATAAACAAAAGCGCTAGTGAAAACACAAGTGAAAACTTTGCAACTGGCCTCAACTCATCCTTCCCAAATACATGATAGAGAGAAGATAAAACAAATGCCCCTGCGACAAGACCTGTTATAAACGGATATATAACAATATGAATTGTCCAATATATATATTCATTGGGGTAAGTGAATAAAGTTTTTACTGTCCATAGCTCTCCGTGAACGTGTCCCAAATCCATCTACATCACCTCACTATATGGTCTAAGCCAAGGTAAAACACATGAGGTTCATTGCCGAATTCAGGTTTCAATACAGCAGTCCTCTGTGTTGTTATTATTTTAAATACCTCGCTGTCAGGGTCATTAAGCATCCCTATCTTTCTTACTCCAAAGGCGCACGCATCTACGCATGCTGACTTTAGTCCCTTTGAAATCCTGTGATAACAAAATGTGCATTTCTCTGCTGTATTAAATACAGGATGAAAGAATCTTGCAAAATACGGGCAGTTTGTTATGCAATATCCGCAGCCTATACACCACTTTCTGTCTACAAGCACTACACCGTCATCTGTCTTATAGGTTGCACCAACTGGGCATACTTGAACACATGATGGCTTTTCGCAATGATTACAAAGTTTAGGAACAAAAAAACCTTTTAGCGTATCTTCATCCTTTAAATCATGCCCCTCAGGATCATTTTTAGTGAATCCATACCTATCACCATGAGGTGAATCAATCAAAACATCACCTTTCTTGGTTAAGACATATCTCTCAATCCATGTCCTTTGAACTTCAGCGTCAAATGGTATCTCATTTTCTAACTTACAAGTCTTTACGCACATTCCGCATCCAACACATTTTGTTGTGTCAACTACAAATGCCCATCTCTTCTTTTGACTGTATGGGTGCACCAAAGAAGATGCCAAAGCCTCTGGTTTAAAGATCTCAAGGGCACCAAGCGGAATCATAGTACCGCACACAGAGAGCATTCCCATCTTCAATAATTTTCTTCTGGTTAAATCCATCTGCATACCCTCCTATTTAAACCCTGTCCTGTGGACATCATGACAATCCACACATTCTTCTCCAGGATTGTGCTCCTGCGGATCAATCATATTAAAAGGCTTTATTCCCTTTGTCAATGACGTAAACTCCTTTGGTCTATAAGGCAGCTTTGAATGACATCTCTTACAAAGCTCTCTGGATCGGTCAATGCCAATATCAAGCAAATAACCAAAATCAGCCTTTAAATCAACAGGATGACCCTTTTTCTCTGGATTAAACATTACATGACAGTTTTCACATTGTACCCTTGCATGACCTGAGTCAGCAACTAATTCAATCTTGTCCTCATGACATTGCTTACAAAATTCCCTGCCTTTGTGCTTTACTGTGAATTCATCTCTCCAGAATTTTTCATTGCCTACACGATGCCACTGATATTTGTAGTCACCATTTTTAGCCATGAAATCTGAAGGAACCAAAAACATCCTAACTGTCAGCAGCACAGCTGCCAGCCCAACAATTAAAATTAATGGTCTCCATGCGTGATTCATAAATTTACCCCTTGCCTAAGATTTTGTTTGTTTCCAACCACACCCCTGTTAAAGGAGTGATACTTAACTCGCCTGCTTATTTAATCATAATTATTTTTATTTGTCAAGAAATTGTAAAAAAATATTTACATAAAAAAATATTTATTTACATGAAGTTATAATATTGCTTAAACATCAAGTTCTGCTTATAATATCATCTATAATTATAGTTGACAAAATATCATTTATTTGCCAATCTAAAACTATCATGAAGATTGCCTCATATAACGTAAATTCCATAAAGGCTCGATTGGAGCTTTTATCCTTGTGGCTTGAGCATAGGGGCAGTGATATTGATATTCTTTGTCTTCAGGAAACCAAGACCATTGATCAAACATTTCCTTTTGAGGCATTAAAGGAATTAGGCTTTGAATGCACAATCTCTGGACAAAAGGCATATAATGGCGTGGCAATTTGTTCTAAGCTCTCGGTAACCGATATTAAGTACGGTTTTTTAGACCCGTACTTTGATATGCAAAAGAGGATTATCTCAGTAAAAATAAATGACATTAATATCATAAATATCTATGCCCCTCATGGGGCATTAAGGGGAGAAGAAAAATATTTATATAAACTTGGATGGTTTGACAGACTTTTTACATTTCTCAATGAAAATTATACCCCAAATGATAATATAATCATTCTTGGTGACTTTAATGTTGCCCTTACAGACAAAGACGTTTATGACCCAATTGCACTCTTTGATATAGCAGCCACAATGCAAGAGGAACGCGATGCCTTGAACAAAATCATTGAATTTGGGTTGATAGACTGTTTCCGTCATGTAAATAAAGATGATGGTATGTACAGTTGGTGGAGTTACTCTGGCGCTGCAATATGGAACAATCTTGGGATGAGGATTGATTATCTATTAGCAACAAAATCAATGCTGCCAAAACTTGTAAATATAGATATTGATCTTTGGCCGCGCAGGAAGAAAAACATTACCCCTTCTGATCATGCCCCAATAGTTGCTGAGTTCATTTTTTAAGGCTTTTATAAATGGGTTCAAAGGGACGAGTCCCTTTGCGAGAGTTTGAGGGCAGAGCCCTCATTCTTTAATTGTGTAAAATACATTAAATCGTTTAAAATAGCAAATGCTTACATATCCGTCAATAAAACCATATATAATAAAAATTGGCTCTTTGCAGATAAGATGGTATGGGCTTATGTATCTGTTAGGCTTGGCAAGTTCATATTTTCTTGCGCAGCGAGAGGTCAAGAGACTTCAGTTAAAAATAGATAGTGATGATATAGAAAATCTCTATTTTTATATCTTTCTTGGCATGATTATTGGGGCTAGGCTTGGATATATCTTATTTTATAACCTCTCATTTTATTTAACTAATCCGCTTGAGGTATTTGAAACATGGCATGGAGGGATGTCATTTCACGGCGGGCTTGTTGGCGGAGTTACCTTTGGGATTTATTATTGCATAAAAAGACATATTGATTATATCAAACTGCTTGACATTTTAATTCCTACAGTACCGCTAACCCTTGCATTTGGCAGGGTTGGCAATTTTATCAATGGCGAGCTTTACGGAAGACCAACAGAAGTGCCGTGGGCTATGGTATTTCCAGATGCTGGATTAATGGGAAGACATCCATCTCAGATATATGAATTCCTGCTTGAAGGTGTTTTGTTATTCATTATACTTTGGACTGCCAAAGGACGATTAAAGACTAAGGGCGCATCACTGCCTCTATTTTTAACGCTTTATGGATGTTTTAGAATAATTGCCGAATTCTTTAGAGAACCAGACCCACAGGTTGGATTTTTCTTTGGAATCATTACAATGGGTCAAATACTGAGTCTATCTATGATAATTGCTGGAGCAATCATATACCGAATCTTACGAAAAATGAACTAAGATATTATTGAGGAGGTCTTAATTAAAACCCCCTCATAAAATATTCACTAATTTTTATTCTACGCCTCGTCCAAAATAATGATTCTCCCCTTTGCTGCCATCACAAATCCCTTCTTCCCTGCCTATTTGATAAATCCCTTTTCTCTGATGCTGCCACCAGACACTATCCTTCATTGTACCCTCCTGATTATTCAATATTATATGCGAAAGGTTATTGAGTATGCAGTTCTCAAATCCTTACTATCTTGAAATATTGCAAGCACAATGCCAGATAATAATTATTAATGAAATAATGTTTTTTATAAGAAAAAAAATATAAATAATTCTTAGATGATTATATAAAAAAACTGATAAAACAATGGCTTAAAGTATTGAGGCACTGTTGATATAAGATGTAATAGATTTGTCAGCAATTACAAAAAGAGGCATTATGTCGTTAGATATTAGAAAAAAGCTATGGATTTGGATACTCAATTATGTATTAAGGCACTCAACTAATGGTTATCATTTTTTCTGCATGAATTCAATCCAGATAGGCAGGGCAGCCATTGCGCCTGTCTCTTTATTACCAATTGGCTTATGATTATCTCTGCCAACCCAGACACCAACTACTATGTCATCGTCAAACCCTACAAACCAAGCGTCCGTAAAGTCATTAGTAGTGCCAGTTTTTCCGTATACAGGTCTTTCAATAATCTTAGCCGCTGATCCTGTGCCTTGAAGTATAACGGCTCTCAGCATGGTTCTTATATTTATAATTACATTATCATCAATAACCTTTTGAGGCGGAGCAATTGGTTCTTCATCCGTAATTCCGTCTCTGCTTACAACCTTGTCAATATAAAATGGGGTGAGTTTATTCCCTGTAGCAAGTACTGCATATGCGTATACAATATCAATAAGTGTCATATCTGTAGCACCCAAAGCTGAAGATAAATATGGCTGTATATTTTCTTTTATCCCAATTTCCTGAGTTGTCTCAATTATATTTTTTATTCCAATCTGATCTGCTAACCTTACTGTAGCAGCATTAAGCGATTTTGCCATAGCTACTTTTAATGTAACAGGTCCGTTAAATATCTCTTCATAATTTTGTGGACTCCATGTACCCCCGTTACCATCTGGAAATGAAATTGGAGAATCTTCTATCATATCATCAGGGGTATGTCCTTGTTTTAAGGCTGTGAGATAAACAAAAGGTTTAAATACAGAGCCCGGCTGTCTATAGGCAAGCACAGATCGGTTAAACTGAGTAGTCCAAAAATCAGTTCCTCCAACCATTGCCCTTATTGCCCCTGTCTTAACGTCAATTGCCAAAAGAGCTGCCTGAATGCCCGGTTTCCTTCTTTTTTCAAGTTGAGCTATCCCGTTTTCAATTGCCGTCTCTGCAATCTGCTGAAGCCTTAGGTCTAGAGTAGTATGAATCTTAAAGGCATCAGTGTAAAGTTGATTGCCGTATTTTTGTTCAAGTTTCTTTCGCGCATATTCAACAAAATATGGGGATTTGAATGCCCTTTTTTTGCTGGTTACAGGCAGCGGCTCTTTACTAAATACATTATATTGATCCTTAGTGATAAATCCTGCATCTACCATCCTTGATAATACAAAGTTTCTTCTAACAAGTGATTTTTCAGGATTTATAAAAGGAGAATAGTTTGTCGGTGCTTTTAAAAGCGCAGCTAGAAGGGCTGCCTCTGGCACAGTTATTTCTTGAGTGGTCTTGCCAAAATATGTTTGAGCTGCTGCCTCAATACCATATGCCCTTGTTCCAAAATATGCCTGATTAAGATACAGACCTATGATTTCATCTTTAGTATAGTGTTTTTCAATCTGCAAAGAAAGTGCAGCCTCTTTTATTTTTCTGGAAATACTTCGCTCAGGTTTTAAAAATAATAGTTTAGTAAGCTGCTGAGTTATAGTGCTCCCGCCTTGAACAAAAGAAGCCTCAAATACATCTTTTACTAATGCACTGAATATTCTAATTACATCAATTCCATGATGTTGATAAAATCTGGCATCTTCAACAGCAATAAAGGCGTTTTTTACTCGCGCAGGGATTTTATAGTATGGCACAAATGTGCGTCTTTCAAGATATAGCTCTGCAATCAAATCCCCCTCGCTTGCAAATATAAGAGAAGATTCAAGGGGCGGACTCTCTTCAAGACTCTTGATCTTTGGTAGATCTGAAAGCGTCCACAGGACAAATCCAGAGGAGATGCCAATAGTCATACCTATAAATATAACTGGAATAATATATTTTAAGGACTTAAGGAGACCGTCTTTATTCTCAGCCCTTTTGACATCATTTCGTATCTTTGACATTATAACAAATCCTCGTACATCCACTTTATATTAAAAATTAGGTTTTAATCCAGCTTGTTTGCATATTTCAAAAGTAAGGGCTGGGCTTGTCCCTGCACTAAAAAAGGGTTACCCCTACAGTAAAAGACCATCCCCAAAAGGTATATTTTTAACTTGTTGTTTATAAGCCAATATCATTTCATGTAAGGCATCTTTTAACATCTCTCTACAATCTTCAATTGTTTCTCCCTCTGTGACAACCTCTGGCCATTCAATTATTTGTCCCATATAACCAGAACTTATCTTAAAATATTTGGCGGTATAATTATTTAACATTATTCATCCACATATCTAAGGACTGTATTGCCGCCCATTGCCTTTGCCTGATATAACGCATCGTCAGCTTGTTTGATAAATGTTTCCATTGTATGGTCTTTATTTAAAATGTTTATTCCCATACTAATAGTTCTTGACACATTCATACTCTTCCCTTTTTTGTTAATTTCAAAGGTAGTTTCACTAAAGGACTTACGTATCCTGTCAGCAATGATATAAGCCATATCCATATTAGTATATGGAAAGATTATTAAAAACTCTTCGCCTCCATACCTAAATGCCTTGTCATATTTTCTAATATTAGACGCAATAATCTTCCCAAGTCCGCTTAACATCTTGTCGCCTTCAACATGACCATATGTGTCATTATAACTCTTAAACTTATCAATATCAGCCATCAATACTATCAAATCCTTGTTCAATCTATGATGACGCGATATTTCATCATCCATAACTCTGGAAAGATGATGACGGTTATAAAGACCAGTCAATTTATCAGTGATCATCAAGGTTTGAATCTCTCGATTTTTTGTGTCAAGCTGCTCAAAAGAACTTACAAGATCAGCGTTCAACTTAGCGAGATTTTTTGAATTTTCTTGAATAATCTGCCTTTGTTTATTTAAAAGAAATATCATATTATTAAAATGTTCGCCAAGTTCCTCAGTAAGGGTTGGTACAGCGTCTTTAAATACCTGACATTCCTTGCAGTTTTCGTATTTTTGAACAAAATCCCCTTGAATCACCTTCCCGCAGTATGTGCCTACAGCCTGCCAGCATCTCAGCCCTTCACTTGAGGCTTTATAAATGCTGCACTCAGTGCTATGACAATCTAATACCTCCCAGCATTTATCAAGATGAGGGTTTTTATACGAAACATCTGAATCATAGATTGCCTGCTCAAAAAGAGGAAGTATCTCTTCTCTAATACGATTTAAAGAATGAACACAATCAATAAATTTTTTATCTTTAGCCATTACTTTTTATATTACTGCTAATTTGATTATAAAATAAAGTGAATAGTAAAATGTAAATTGTAAAAATTTTGTAAAGACGTATTTCCCGCTTTAATGTGAAAGATCTAATTTTAATTCAATAATAAACTCAGCCCCTGAGATTTCCTTATTTACATTAACAACGCTCAAACTCCCGCCCATATTATTTTCTATAATTGTCTTAGCAAGATAAAGTCCAATACCAGTGCCTATTTCTCCAGATTTAGTAGTAAAATATGGTTTAAATAATTCGCCTATATGTTCATCTGAAATTCCTCCGCCGTTATCACTGATTTTAATCTTAATAACATCTGTGCTGCCTTCAAAATTGATCTTTATTAATCCTCTATAATTATTTTTGACGTTTATTCTATTTTCAACGATTGCATCTTTTGCATTATTAATAATATTTAAGACCACTTGTTTAAATTCATTAGGATAACCAATGGTATAACTATTATACTCAGGAGGTAAGTCCTGAGAAGTTGGACTGATGATAGAAATATTTGCGCCAAGTAGTTGGTCATGTACCAATCTCAAAACCTCATTTATAGAAATAGAGAGAGCAAATCTAACCTTTTCCTTATCAGGTCTAAAAAAATTCCTGAAATCATCTATAGTTTCACTCATATAATGTATCTGAGCCATTGTAGATTTTACATTTTTATGAATATAATCCTTATTTAACTGTCCATAATCAAATGCCTCCTCCATATCCTGAACAATTAGAGCGATAGAATTAAGAGGCTGTCTCCATTGATGCGCAATAGCTCCTATCATCTCACCGATAGATGCCATCTTTGACTGCTGGGCAAGGAGTTTTTTATTATCTCTAAGTATCTCTTTTAGCCTAAAGGCATTATTTATTGTAATAAGCAGATTTTCAATATTTGCTGGTTTGATAATAAAATCGTATGCACCGTGTTTTATGGCTGCAACTGCGGTATTTACTTCACTATAAGCAGTCAACATTATTACAGGAAAATCCTCATCCCTCTTCTTTAACTCAATCAACACCTCTAGTCCGCTCATTTTAGGCATCTTCATATCCATAAGAGCAATATCTGGACAATCACTCTCATAAATATTAAGGGCATCAAATCCACTCTCTGCAACAACACAAGAGTATCCCTCAGTGGTTAATACCTCACTAAGAGAAGTACAAATATCTTGTTCATCATCAACTATTAATATTTTTTTCATATTAACCGCTAATTTAAAACTTCTTTAGTTAAGACTCCCAACTAATGCCTCTCTTACCTTCAGAAGAAACATTTCAGGCTCTATAGGTTTTGATAAGAAAAATGTATCGCTCTCAATGATTCCCTTTTTTTCTATTATATCATATGTATAGCCGCTTATAAATATAACTTTAATATCTTTTTTAATCTCCCTTATCTCATCCATAACCTCTTTACCATTTTTCTTTGGCATAATGACATCAAACAGACACAGATCAATCTCATCCTTGTTCTCTCTAAATTTAGCTATAGCGTCACTTCCGTCAACGGATTCTATAACTCTATAACCAAACTGCTCAAGAATACTCCTTAACGTAACCCTTGCATCCGCATTATCTTCGGCAATTAAGATTGTCTCAGAACCTTTAAGGTTAGTAACAAATATTTCTTCTTTGTTAATATCAGATTCATCATCAATTAATGGAATAAAAATCTTAAAGGTAGTGCCAATATTGGGTTCGCTGTAAACATGTATACTGCCCTTGTGCTGTTTAACGATTCCAAATACAGTAGAAAGCCCAAGACCAGTGCCTTTTCCAATATCTTTGGTAGTAAAAAACGGATCAAATATATTACTTATAATCTCTTTCGACATCCCTATGCCTTGATCAGATACAGATAAAAGAGCAAATGTGCCGTATTCTATTATATCTATGTCTTTAAAATCAGATTCCAAATTATTAGTAAACACCCCTGTCTCAATAACAATCCTGCCTCCAGAGGGCATTGCATCTCTTGCATTTGTTATAAGATTTATCAATATCTGTTCAATTTGAGTTGTATCTGCTAATATTGTCAGTTTTTTATCAATCAAATTAGTTTGAATGGTAATATCTTCAGTTATCAGTCGTTCAAGCATCTTTTTGATCTTAGTAATTATACTGTTTAAATCAACTTTAATCGGTTCAAGTATCTGTTTTCTGCTAAATGCAAGAAGGCTTTTAGTCAGATTAGCAGCCCTTTCTGCAGATGTCCCAATAGAGTCAATATAATTAATCATATCGCTGTTAGGTCCAGCCTTTTTCCTTAATAAATAAAGGTAATTAGTGATTGCATATAGTATGTTATTAAAATCATGTGCAATACCTCCTGCAAATTGTCCAATAACCTCCATCTTTTGAGACTGACGAAGCTGTTCTTCTAAGCCCCTTCTTTCAGTAAGGTCTTCAGCTACCTTTAAATAATTAATTATCTCTCCATCACTATTTACAAGCGGGAACACTACTGCATATTCATAGTATAACTGTCCATTTTTTTTCTTATTACAAAACTCGCCCTTCCACTGTCTTCCATGCGAAATATCTGACCAAAGTCTCTCATAAACCTCAGTTGGCATTTTACCTGATTTTAAGATATTCGATTTTTTGCCTACTGCCTCAACATATGTATAACCTGTCATCTTAGTGAAACTCTTATTTACATATTCAATAATCCCAAAGGTGTCAGTTATCACAACCATAGATGAACTTTGCTCAACAACTAAAGATAATTTTTTGTTTTTTTCTTCAGCCTCATCTCTTTTAGCGGATTCTAAGTAAAACGCAATCATATCAGCTATAGAGACTGCAAAATTCTGCTCCTCCATACTCCACTCACGCTTACTGCCAATATGTTCTATACATAAAAGCCCTATAATCAGCTCTTTTAATCGTATAGAGACATATAACATTGAACTGCTTACATCACTTGAGAGAAATGACTTTGTAAAATCATTTATTTTTTGATCTATAGCGCTTACATTATTTAATATAATTACTCGATTATGTTCAAATGCCTTTATATATCTTGAAAAATCTGGAGATTTTAATGACTTGCCAGTTTCATGGGTATTTGATGCTTTGATATATAAATCCTCACAATATCTTTCTGTCTTATCATCATTATAAAACCAGACGCTGCAGAGATCAATGTTGATTGTCATTGAAACTGATTCGGTGATTTTATGTATAAATTGAGCAGACCGCAAAGACTTTGTCAGTTCAAGCAATGACTCTTGAGCGCGCATCTGCTGAAATACTCTTTCCATATTTGCAATTTCAAGATTTTTTCTTTTTTCTGTCTCTACCTTTAGATTATCATAGGCATCTAAAATCTCTTTAGTCCTCTCAACGACCTTTGCCTCAAGCTCTTCGTTCAAACGATTAAGGGCATCTTCCATAGTCTTTCTATCTGTAATATCCTCAATCAACTCAACTGAAGATACAATATCACCGCCTTCATTAAGGATTGGAAATGAGATTACTCGATAGTATATAATCTTGTCATTTTTATGCGAAACACTAAGACCTTCATGAATCTTGCCGTCTTTAAATGCAGAGACAGTAGGACAAATGGAACAGATTTCAGCTATATTATCATTTAATTTTTCATAACATAGAGGCTTTAAACTTACATCAATATCTGGGAACCATTCCTTCATTTTTTTATTTACTGAAAGAATCTTAAATTCCGGACTGATTACAGTTATGCCAAGACCGATATTATCAACCAACATCCTGTATCTTTCCTCAGATTCTCTCAAAATATCAATCATCTTAACCCTGTCAGAGATGTCCTGCATAGTTCCGATAATCTTTACAGGTCTGCCGTTATCTAAAACAACCTTTGCCCTATTTTGAACTGTATGAACTTGTTTATCAATCAGCATTATCCTATGTTCAATATTTATACTTACATGCCCATTCAGTGCTCTATTAATAGATTCCTCAAATAACTGTAGATCATCTGGATAAATATGATTTTTAAATGAAACTATAGTAGGTCGGGGTTTATTAGAGATATATCCAAAGATTTTATATATCTCATCAGACCAATCCATAGAATTTAAAGTAAGATTCAAACTCCAGCTTCCAATATGCGCAATATGTTGAGCCTCTGAAAGACTTAATTCGCTCTCTTTTATATTTTTAAAGAGCAAATCAAATGGATTTTTTAAACCTGTAACAATTATAGCCCTATAAATAAAATAAAATGAGATCAACTTAAAATAATGTCCAACTACATTACTTCTATCCGTTATTTCAGTATAAAGAGTAAAAGATAACTCAGAGATTATAGTGAAAACTAATGAAGCAATAATTAATTTATAGGTATTAATATGAAAAAAATGCTGTTTCTTATGAACATTATATACTGTAGATATTAAAACCAGCAGTATACAATATTCGCAGAACATCTTAAAAGGGGTTAAGCCTGCGCCTTCTATTAAACAAGTTGGAAATATCCTCCACCTTAGAATAATTAATATAATTGATATAAATATAAAAAAATAAAGCGCAAATGTTTTATATGGATTAATCTTTATTATTAAAAAATATGCGGCAATCAGTAGAGATAGACTTTCAATAAGCCTTGTGACCATACAAAGCTGGGTAGCAAGGTTAGCTTTATAACTTGGAAAGATATTTATTCCAGTATAAGCCATTGCATGAATAGAATCAAGAAATCCAATAAACAAAAAGGCTATGCCGATAAATAAGAGATAATCATTTTCAACATAAACCCTTGTATTCCATGCTAGAATAAATATTGAGAAGGCAATGATAACGCTAAAACTATCTACTATCAAATGAAATAAATTATGATTATAATGATTAGATATTTGTAACCCAATAAAGAACAATAACCATAAAAAAATAGTAATGAAATGTTTAATTTCAATCTTAGGAATCTTCATTATCTCTCCGTAGGGACACCTATCGCCGTGCCCTTACAAATAATTTGATAACAGTAATATAATATATTTTACTAATTTAGTCCACTAAATAAAGGTAACATAAAACAGAAAGTAAAGATATATCTTGACAATAATAATGATAGCATGTAAAATAATCAGGTTTGGGACAATTCCCCCAAATTTGAGCCGCTAGCTCAGTTGGTAGAGCACCGCCCTTTTAAGGCGGGTGTCTTGGGTTCGAGTCCCAAGCGGCTCATATAATTAATTGTACGTCCCCATCGTCTAGCTCGGCCTAGGACATCGGCCTTTCACGTCGGTAACACGGGTTCAAATCCCGTTGGGGACGCCATTAAATATGCAATAAATTCAACAAATCTTAAGCAAAAAGTATCCAAAATCACTGCACATTCACTGCACAAATCTTAATAACTTGTCAACAAACCTCTGATTATACCCTTATAACTATTATCAGGCGTGATCTTTAACAGATTGCATATTTTACAGGCATGCTGCTTCTTTTTAGGTTTTCTGACACAATTTATTTAAGGCCCTCTATCTGCAGAGGTGTTTCTTTAATAATACTATGTAACTGCTCAAATACCTCATTGCCTTTTTCCTGTTATCCTGTAAGCGAAGACAGTTGGTTCTTATAATCCTCCATATCTGAAGCATTCTTGATAAATTCCTTGCCTATCTCTAGCACAAAATGTCGTTCTAAAGTCTCAACAAATTTATGCCATGCCTCGCCTAATTCACCCATTTTTTAATCTCCTTTTATTTTTTTATTGAATTATATATAATCATATTATGTCCGTCATTGCGATACCAAAACCATTAAGAGTAATTATATGCGAAGAAGCCACAGATGCTTTAATTACAGTCATCAATAAAGTTGACATTGAAAGCAAAAATGAACTTGCAACTAAATCAGATATAGCAAGCCTTGAAAGCAGATTAAGCGACCGTATTACCCGTGGTGAAGGTGAAATCAAACTCCTGCGCTGGATGGTCGGATTTGTGCTCGCTGTCACCATGACCTTAATATTAAAAGCCTTCTTTAAAGTTTAAGCGCCCCAATCTCTTTTAACCCAGATACCATATTATTTCTGCCTTGATAATCACTCATATAAATATATTTTGCTGGCAAATAAAAATATCCCTCTATTTATACCTTTTTTGTTTATAATTATCTGATGAATTACATTAATAAAATAAAGTTTACCAGAGAAATATTTTCAATCTCTGTAATAGTAGCAGCTCTTGGATATTTTGTAGATATATATGACCTCATTCTATTTGGAATTGTCAGAGTTCAAAGTCTTAAGTCTATCGGTGTAGAAGATTCAGATATAATGAATCAAGGAATTTTTCTATTTAATATGCAAATGGCAGGCATGCTGATTGGCGGGTTTTTATGGGGGATAATTGGAGACAAAAAAGGAAGGGTAAAGATACTCTTTGGATCAATATTTTTGTACTCTGCAGCTAATATCGCCAATGGGTTTATTAATTCTACAGAAGGGTATGCAGTATGCAGATTTGTTGCCGGCATAGGACTGGCAGGAGAACTCGGTGCAGGAGTCACACTTGTATTAGAAAACCTGCCCAAAGATCTTAGAGGCTACGGAACTATGATAGTCGCAACGATTGGTGTTTTGGGCGCAATATTAGCTAACTATATCGCAAATATATATAGCTGGAGAATGTCTTATTTCATTGGAGGAGGTATTGGAATCGCCCTTCTTATTATGAGGATGAGTGTCTACGAATCCAAGATGTATACGCATATTGTATCAAACAATACTAGTAAGGGAAACTTATTCATCCTATTTACAAATAAGCAGCGTTTTTTCAAGTATGTAAAATCCATCATGATAGGGCTTCCAATATGGTTTAGTGTAGGAATATTAATCATACTTTCACCTGAGTTTGCAAAGGACATGAAGGTTATAGGCACGGTTAGCGCTGGTAATGCTGTGATGTTTTGTTACACAGGATTAGTTTTTGGTGATTTTTGCAGCGGTTTTTTGAGTCAATATCTACAAAGCCGTAAAAAAATAGTGTTATTATTCCTAATCCTCTCTTCAATTGCTATCGCAGGGTATTTCATGCTTAGCGGTGTAAGAAGCTCTTTATTTTATGCTTATTGCGTCTTTATCGGTTTTGCTTCTGGCTATTGGGCAATATTCATAACCATAGCTGCAGAACAATTTGGAACAAATATAAGGGCAACTGTTGCCTCCACTGTACCAAATATCATTCGCGGGATGGTTATACCAATTACCTATGCCTTTCAATTTGCGAGAATTTACATAGGTATCCTAAATGCAGGAGCTGTTGTTGGATTATTGTGCATGCTTATAGCAATTTATGCGTATTATCGGCTTGAAGAGACCTTCAATAAAGACCTTGATTACATTGAAATATAGTAAAGTCGCAAACCTCCTCCATAATAACTTTATTTCTTCCCATTGTAGACAATAATAGCATTTATATCGTCTATATAATTGAACACATAAACAAAATGTGTTAGTTGTACCGGTCATAATCCTGGGGGGATTTAATCGGACAATTATGGACCTTTTACGGTCAAAGTAATTGGAGGAGTGAAATGAAAAGATTCACAGTTTTAACAACAGTTTTTGCATTAGCAGCATTTTTAGTATGTGGAAGCATAAGTTTTGCAGCGGATAAGACCGATGATAAAGGCGCTGCAGTAAAAACTACTGTCCCAGCAAAAGGCGATACCACGAAAGCAGCAGATCAGAAAGTTGAAGTCAAAAAAGCAGTTAAAGCTCCAAAGAAAACAGACGAAAAGAAATAATATTATTCATTAATATCTTTTCTCTAATCCCCTCATATGCTGAAGCTTATGAGGGGATTATTATTAAAGCATTATTTCTAACCCAAAACTCCCCTTATTTATCAAACTACTGCAAACATTCTAATAAATAATTAATTATATAAAAAAGAGTCCTTTAAATTTAATTATAATTTATGTGATAATAGAACTCAATAATATCTTTTTAAACTTTTATAATTTAGTAAATTAATATCAAGGAGGGATACTGCGTGAAATACGTGAAATATATATGGATAATAATCTTTATGTTATCAATGCCAACCATAGCAGCTGCGCATCAGATACCTAAGGATGCTGAAGAATTTATTCAATCAGAGAAATGTTCAACTTGTCATGAAGAGATTTATAATGAATGGAAAAAATCCTATCACTCTAAATCATCAGCCCTTGTAGATAAAGCCCACTTATCGGTTTCTCAGGCATTCTCAAAGGCACTTGAGGACTCAGGCAAGGACGGAAATTATCATTGTGGAAGCTGCCATACTCCAATGGCTTCAAATCTAAAGGAATTAATGAGCGGAGATGCAAAGCTTGACTCTAAAGACTGGACACAATCTGAGGGTGTTGGATGCACATTTTGTCATCGCGTAGAGACAATAGTTCATATGACAAAGTTCAACCAATATCGTATAAACAAAGATAATGCCTTTGGCGTAAGTTATAACCCTGCAAATACGCCTCATCAAATCGTAACATCAGCAATCTATGGTAATGGCGATCTTTGTTTAGGCTGCCATAGCCATAATATAAACTCAAACGGCACACCAATCTGCATTATGAAGGAAGAAGGGACAGAGAATTGTCTAAAATGCCATATGCAAAGGGTTGAAGGAGCAAGGGCAAAAGGCTCTAAGACAAAGTCACATTTATCTCATTTGATGTCAGGAGCTCATAATCTTGATATGTTGAGAGACGCTGTAAATATGGATTCAACACTTAATACCAAAGATGGAAAAAATATCTTAGAGATAACCATAACTAATATTATCAATCATAGTTTTCCCTCTACAAATCCTTTGCGAATTGCGTATTTGAAGATCAAGGTTATAGATAAATCAGGACATGTTACATGGACAAATTTTACAAAGTCTCCAATGGAAGACAAACAAGCGGTATTTTTTAAGGCATTTAAGAATCAAGATAAAGTTGGCGTTCCATCTTGGGATGCAACAGAAGTTGCCTTTGATTCAAGACTAAAGGCAAAAGAGATACGCACCTTTAATTATTCAATTATCCCAGAAACTGACGGCAAGATTACTATAGAATTAATATACAGGCTTTTCCCGCCAGATGCCTTAGATACATTGAAGATACCACGTGACGGGGTAAATGATATTGATTATATTGTTCATAAGGAGGAGATTGGTTTATGATAAAATTGTTTATTTTTCCTATTGTTTTAATTGCAGCGCTTGCATTATCTATTGATCCTGTTTCAGCGGTTCAGACAAAGCTGATTGTGCGCGCAAAGGCATATGACGCAAAGTTCATGGGTGAATCCTTTGGAGGTGTATTGGTTATTATTAAGGATTCTGCAGGACATATTCTGGCAAAAGGTAATACAATCGGAGGCAGTGGTGATACAAAGAAAATTATGCAGACCCCAGTTGTTAGAGGTTCAAGCATCTCTGATTCTAATACCGCCAAATTTGAAACATCTATTAACATTGAAGAACCAACTCTTCTAACAATTGAGGCAGAGGCTCCATATTCTATAGAACAATCAAAGATAAAGTTATCTACTCAGGTCTGGCTATTACCCGGCAAGGATATTGTAGGAGATGGAATAATCCTTGAATTTCACGGATTTTCAGTTTCAATAAAATCGCCGTCAAAGGATTTTAAGGTTAAACTATCAGGTGGAAAGGCATCTGTGCCGATAACTGCTGCAATATTTATGATGTGTGGCTGCCATTTAACCCCGGGCGGGATATGGAATTCTGATAATTACGATATTGAAGCATCTATAAAGGGAAGCGATGCAAAGGCAGTAAAGATTCCTATAAAATTTAGCGGTAATCCAAGCGAATTCTCAGGGCTAGCTGAATTTACTAAGGCTGGACAATATGAAATAACTGTTTATGCCTATGATCAAGCCACTGGAAATACTGGAATTGACAAAATAAAAATAACTGTTTATTAATTAAGGGGATATACCCCAAATAAATATATAATAGGAGGTGCAGGATGACAATTGGTCTTCTTGTAACAAGAGACACTTTTAAGGCTGAGTTAATTGGCCTGACAAAGTCAGCATCAGCAAAAGGTCACGATGTAATATTTTTTATGATGGACGACGGCATACGCCATAGTCAAGACCCAGAGATTGTTGCCTTAAAGGATTTAAAAGGCGTAACCATGAGTCTTTGCGATCATAGCGCCAAATTAAGAGGCGTTACTGAAAACATGATCCCAAAGGGAATCACAGCAGGCAGCCAATATCAGAATGCTGTATTAAATCAGGATTCTGACAGGGTAATATTTATTTAACCCTTTAAAATTAAATCAACGGAGAAATAGAAATGGCGAAAAAAATAGCTGTCCTTGTCAGAGACAGACAAGGCGAGGCTCTTAGAATGAGCGTAGGTATCACTGTTATGGACGATATAGTAAATGTCTTTGTACTTGATAAGACAATTGAGTCCAACGAAGAAAATGATATGAATGTTGAGATGATTAAGGAGATGGATATTCCAATGCTTACAAATTTCAAACCTAATGAAGATAAAGGAATGGAATATATATCTACCGAAGATTTAGCGAAGAAACTGCTTGAATATAATAATATTCTTTGTTACTAAAGATATTGAGAATAAAAGATAGGAGGCATAATGCAAAAGATCATATACATATTAAAACAAGACCCAAATGCAACTGCTCAACAACTGATAAATGAGCATAAAAAAACAGAAAATGTAACAGTCATAGACTTAAGAACTGACAAAGACTATGACAGAATAATAGATATGGTTGCAGGAAGCGATAAGGTTATTACTTGGTAGATTCTATATTATATTAATAAAAGGAGAAAAGTCATGAATAAACTTACGATCATTTTGGTAATCTGCTTAGGATTAGTAATTGGCGGCTGTTCATCAGGACCTAGTGTTAAAAGGGTATCAACCGATGAGGTGATTGATCTAAGCGGCAAGTGGAATGATACTGATTCACGTTTTGTATCAGAGGCAATGATACATGATTCACTAAGCCGTCCTTGGCTTGGAGACTTTAAGTCTTCACATAAAGGCAAGCGTCCAGTTGTAATTGTTGGAACGGTCAGGAATATGAGCCATGAACATATTAATGTTCAGACATTTACAAAAGACCTTGAACGCGCGTTGATAAATTCAGGAGATGTTGATTTTGTCGCAAGCAGAAAAGAAGACAAGGAAATCAGAGAAGAGCGCAAACAGCAGTCACAATATTCATCTGAAGAAACTGCAAAGGCAGAAGGACAAGAAATTGGCGCAGATTTTATATTGCAAGGCGGTATAAATACAATACTTGATAAAATAGAGGGCAGAGAAGTCATGTTTTATCAGGTCAACCTAGAATTGATAGAAATAGCTACCCA
>JADFXP010000002.1:183232-186310 GCA_015233465.1 Candidatus Magnetominusculus dajiuhuensis | reverse complement strand
GCAACACATAGAAAGGTATGGATCGGCGAGAAAAAGATTAAGAAAGATATTTCACGCCCAGGATCTAAATTATAATCACGATATAGATGCACTATTTTAACTATAAAAACGATAAATTATACGCTGAAGAGGTTTCTGTAGAGGAGCTTGCCGAGACATACGGCACTCCTCTATATATTTATAGCCATAGAACACTTGTCAGACATTTTAATGCCTATAAAGATGCCTTTGCGAAATTTCCACATATAATCTGTTTTGCTCTCAAGGCTAATCCGAATCTATCAATATTAAATATCTTCAGACAACTCGGAGGCGGCGCAGATATAGTATCAGGCGGTGAACTTTTTAGGGCTGATAAGGCTCACATTCCTCATGAAAAAATCGTTTATGCAGGAGTTGGTAAAACTCCAAAAGAAATAGAATATGCTCTAAAAAAAGACATCCTCATGTTCAATGTAGAGTCAGATCAAGAACTTGAGATGATAAATAAGATTGCTCAAAAACTTAATCTAAAGGCAAGGATAGCGTTAAGGGTAAATCCAGATGTTGATCCCATGACTCATCCTTATATTTCAACAGGGCTAAAGGAAAATAAATTCGGTATACCAATAGAATCTGCACTTGAACACTATCAATTCGCAGCAACACTAAAAAATATAGAGATAGTAGGAATACACAAACACATTGGCTCACAGATTACTGATCTCTCGCCATATGTAAATGCCTTAGAAAGATTACTTTTACTTATTGAAAAATTAAAAGAAAATGGTATAAATCTAAAATATCTTGATATAGGCGGCGGATTAGGGATACAGTACAATGAAGAAACACCTCCAACTCCAGCGGAACTTATTAATAAAATACTGCCAATGTGCAATAACCTTGATATTACGCTGATTGTTGAGCCCGGAAGATCTTTAGTTGGAAATGCAGGGATCTTGGTATCAAGGGTATTATATACAAAAAAAGGAGCGCAGGAGTTTTTTATTGTTGATGCAGGGATGAATGATTTAATGCGTCCTTCATTATATAAAGCCTATCATAGCATACTGCCTGTAGCCATTAAAAAAAGACCATTAGTAATTGCGGATATTGTTGGCCCAATCTGTGAATCAGGAGATTTCCTCTGTAAAAAAAGAAAGATGCCTGCACTTTTTCAAGGTGAATTGATTGCAGTTATGAGCGCAGGGGCTTATGGGGCTTCTATGAGTTCTAATTATAACAGCAGACCTATGGCTGCAGAAATAATGGTTGATGGGAATAAACATTATATCGTAAAAGAACGTCAAACTTGGGACTCACTTATATTAGGCGAAAATGTACTAACCCTTTGAGGGTTTCACCCTCAAGCTCCCAGCAGGGAACTCGTCCCCTGCACCCCATAATTTTAGGTTACTATAGTTAATGGGTTCAAAGGGACAAGTCCCTTTGCGGGGGCCCGTAGATAAAAAGGGCAGAGCCCTCATGTAGATTAAATGCAAAACTATATAAAAATAAAAGGGGCAAGGAACAATAATCTTAAGAACATAGATATAGAGATTCCAAGAGGCAAATTAATTGTCATAACAGGGCCATCAGGATCTGGCAAGACAACTCTTGCAATTGATACAATCTTTGCAGAAGGGCAGAGGAGATATGTAGAAAGCCTGTCAGCATATGCAAGACAATTTTTCACTGATATTGACAAACCCGACGTAGATTATATAGAAGGGCTTTCACCTTCCATTGCAATAGAACAAAAGACAATATATAAAGGTCCCCGCTCAACTCTTGGCACTCTTACAGAAGTTTATGACTACCTAAGAGTTCTTTATACAAGAATTGGAACTATCAACTGCCCAGACTGTAAGATTCCTGCTATTTCTACTGATGTTCTGGATGTAATAGAGATTTTAAAAGAGCTTCCTTCAGGAACGCGGCTGCAAATACTCTCCCCTATTATAAAAGAAAGAAAAGGCGATCATAAAAAAGAACTTTTAACTATGCGCAGAGAAGGATTTGTTCGTGCAAGAATAAACGGACAGATGGTTGATATAACAGAAGGCATAGAATTAAATAAAAACAAACGCCATACCATAGAGATTGTTATAGACCGACTGATTTTAAATACTGCAATATTACGTAAACTACAGACAGCAATAGACTCAGCCCTAAGATTTTCAAGCGTTGTGCTGATAAATCTTATTGATCAAGAAAGAGACATCGTGTTAAGCAAGACCCTTGCATGTCCAAACTGCGGCAGGGGATTTATGGATCTTAACCCAATGATGTTTTCATTTAACAGCGAATCAGGCCAATGCACAAAGTGTAAGGGAATTGGATTTGAAGACCCAAATTTATCTGTAATCCCTTGCAAAGAATGTAATGGTAACAGACTAAAAAAAGACTCTTTAAATGTTTTAATAAACGGTTTAAATATCGGTGAAATATCAAAAATGTCAATAAGCGAGTCTTTTATCTATTTTAGCAATATTGAAATTGATATTAAACAGCAAATTGTAGCTAAAAGAATATGTAAGGAAATTACAGACAGGCTTGGATTTCTGCAGCAAGTTGGCTTAGATTATCTGACGCTTGATCGCCCAGTATCAACGCTCTCAGGAGGTGAGGCGCAAAGAATGAGACTTGCAACACATATTGGGTCATCACTTTCAGGGGTTTTATATATATTAGATGAACCAAGTATAGGTCTGCATCCAGTGGATTGCCAAAGATTAATAAAAAGTCTAAAGGCTATAAGAGACGGCGGGAATACTGTAATAGTAGTTGAACATGACGAAGATACAATATTGATGTCTGATTATATTATAGATATGGGGCCTGGAGCAGGAATGTTAGGAGGACATATTGTAGCAAAAGGCACACCTACAGAAATATCAGAGGATATTAATTCGCCTACAGGAAGATTTCTAAGCGGTATAGATAAAATTACGTATCCTATGAAAAAAAGAGATGCAAAAGGGGAATTAATAATAAATAACGCCTATGAACATAATCTTAAAAATATCACAGTTAAAATCCCAATAGGAGTCTTTAACACTGTTACAGGGGTCTCTGGTTCAGGCAAATCAACCCTTA
>JADFXP010000002.1:179839-183167 GCA_015233465.1 Candidatus Magnetominusculus dajiuhuensis | reverse complement strand
AAACATACATCAATCTCAGGGATAGAGCAAATAGATAGAATAGTGTGCGTAGACCAATCCCCTATAGGCAGAACACCGCGTTCAAATCCAGCAACATTCACTGGCATCTACACTCATATTAGAGAATTATTTGCAGCAAGTTTAGATTCAAAGGCAAGGGGATTTACATTATCAAGATTTAGCTTCAATGTATCTGGAGGAAGATGTGAGACCTGTTCAGGCGCAGGATATAGAAAATATGAGATGCACTTTCTGCCAGACACAAGGGTAATATGCGATGTTTGTAATGGAAAAAGATTTAATCCAGAAACCCTAAATATCAAATATAAAGGCAAATCTATTTATGACGTTCTTTCAATGACTATATTAGAGGCAAGGGATTTTTTCTCTGCCATTCCTAAGATTAAAATGAAGATTGACGTTTTGTTAGACGTTGGGCTTGATTATATAAAACTTGGACAAAACGGAGATACGCTTTCTGGAGGTGAGGCGCAGAGGATAAAGCTAGCAAGAGAACTTTCAAGAAGACAAATATCCCAAAAAACGCTTTATATCCTTGATGAGCCAACCACTGGACTTCATTTTTTAGACGTTGACAGATTACTCCATATAATACATAGATTAGTTGATATGGGAAACACGGTTATTGTTATAGAGCATAACCTTGAGGTAATTAAATCATCAGACTATATCACTGACCTTGGACCTATGGGAGGTGACAAAGGCGGTTACCTGATTGCACAAGGCAGCCCTCAAGAAATTATTAAAAATATTGACTCTATTACAGGTAGATTCCTGAAGCATAAAATGAACCACTAACATACTTTGTTACTAACAAATATTGTCAGCCATGACATAAATTGTCATATTTTAAAGTAGTAAGACAATATAATCAAAGTTATTTCAGCTTTCTTACTGGCATATAACTTGCTTATATATTAATAGTAAGAATAATAATCAGGAAAACGGTTCTAAACCGTAATTTAAAAATTTATAAAAATCTTATAGGAAAACGTTTCTTATAAGAAAGAATTAGGAGGGTAAGATGTTAAAGACATTTTTTGAAGCCCTCTCGGCTAAGAAAAGGGACGAGAGAGGTTTTACACTGGTTGAATTACTAGTTGTTGTAGCAATTATTGGAATTCTAGCAGCAATAGCAATACCACAGTTTTCACAGTACAGAGTGAGGGCATATGATGCAGCATCTCTAAGCGACCTCAAGAACTTTAAAACAGCTATGGAATCAGTTTTTGCTGACAAACAATATTATCCATACTAAGCCTAATAATAAAGGAGACTAAATAATATGAAAAAATTGACAATTATATTGATAGTAATACTTTCAATGACAATAATGTTATCAGGAGTTGCTTTTGCTCTGCAAAATGTAACACTCACGAGCAAAACTGTTGGCGCAGGTCAACATAGCACAACATTTACACCATCTACAAACGTTACAATTTTCTATGCTAGTCAAGCTACTGGTTTGACTTATGCTGCTGGAGCAAACCATAATAAGGGCTCAAAGACCTATGGATCTACTTCTACAAACGCTTCAATTTATCAATTAGCAAACACTTCAACTCCATCATCCCTCGTAGCTCCTTCATCTTCTGCTGATGCTTCAGCTCCTGTTGGATTTACAAATACATTATAATTACTTTTGCTGACATACAATATTTTCTCGGAGCGGTTATACCGCTCCTTTTTTTTAATTTTATTTGAATCTATATATAATTATTTAATTCTGATTACTTAACAAGCAGCTACTTAGTTATAATTTGACTGTCTATAATTTATTTATATATTATATTATGGGGTAAATCTATATGAAAGATATATTAACAATTGCCAAAATAACATTTATAGGCGGAAGACGTGATAAGGTTTTTTTAACTTTAATAATAATATCTGTCTTAATTTTTCCATTAATTATTTTTGCAATAAGCCCTCTATCTATGAGACAGGTGCGAGAGGTTGCTGTCAGTTTATCGCTGTCAACAATATCTATTGTTTTATTAATTCTTTCAATCTTTCTTGGAATCAATCTTGTTTATAAAGATATTGAAAGAAAATTTTCACATACAGTGCTTTCACTGCCTGTCTCTAGGCAGTCCTATTTAATAGGAAAATTTATAGGGTTAGCTGGCATTATTGGAGTTGGGGTAATTACACTTACAATATTTTCATCTATTGGTATTGCTATAGTTGATACGATGTATACTCAAAATACAGTGATGTCATGGACAAATTTTTATGCTGCGATATTATTTGATTATCTTAGTCTTTTGATACTTGTAGCCGTATCTATACTTGTATCCACAATATCCACAAATATCTTTTCCCCGCTTTTTATAACCTTAGCAGTATATATTATCGGTTATATCTCACAAACAGTATATGATTATATTATATCTCCAAAAGGCGTGGAACTGCCTAAATTTATAGGTATAATATCAAAAGCAGTCTACTATATATTCCCTAATTTCACACTATTTGATATAAAATTTAAGGCAATTTATGGTATCCATTTAGAGATAAATAATATTTTAAATGTAACAGCTTACAGTCTATTATATCTTGTAATATTATTATCAATAGCCATCGTTGCATTTAGAAAGAGAGAGATGTTGTGATAAAAAAGATTGCGATACCGTTTATTCTTTCAATAATTCTACTCATTCCAATTCAACAAAATGTCACTAAAATTATGCAATCAAGACCTCTTGAAGAAAAACTTGGATTTCTGCCATCTAATAACTCTTTAAAACCAGCAGTCCTTAACCAAAAGGAGGCAATAAGCGAATGGATATTTTTAAAGACTTTAACATATTTTGGAATGAAGATTGATAAAGACCGCCCTGAGCTTAGCAAAACTATAGACTACTATAATATGTTTAGATTTCTTGATGCCGCAACCTATCTTGATCCATATAATATTGACGCATATTATTTTACAGAGGCAGTATTTACTTGGGAGCTAATGAGGATAAAAGAGGCTAATTATATACTGCAAAGAGGGATTGAGTCTCGTACATGGGATTTTTATATTCCATTTTTTATTGGTTTTAATAATTTTTATTTCTTAAAAGACTACAAAAATGGTGCTAAATACATGGAGATTGCTGCAAGGATTACAGGAGACCCGCTTTTTACAACCTTAACATCAAGGCTTTTATATGAATCAAATCAAACTGGCGTTGCAATAGCTTTTCTTGAGATGATGATAAAAAATATGGAAAATGGTGCATCAGCCCCAAACCCGACGATAGAACCACTTAAAATTCGTCTTCATGCCCTTAAATCAATTGCTTATTTAGAATGGGCT
>JADFXP010000002.1:0-179725 GCA_015233465.1 Candidatus Magnetominusculus dajiuhuensis | reverse complement strand
AACCCTCAAGGTCATATTCGCTCAACCAGCAAATTAGCAGGAGGTGCAGTCAGTGGAAACAGCAATCAAAACTGAAGGATTATCTAAGACATTTAAAGGGAAAAAAGGCACACAAGTTAATGCACTAATAGGGCTTAACCTTGAGATTCAAAAAGGTGAAATATTTGGTTTTTTGGGTCCAAACGGAGCTGGTAAAAGCACTACAATCAAACTTATTATGGGCTTAATCAGACCTACAAGCGGAAGTTTCAGTGTATTAGGTCTGACTGTATCATCAGATGAGTATAAAAAACACATTGGCTATCTCCCTGAAAATCCTAGTTATTATGATTATCTCACGGCAGAGGAATTGCTGCATTTTGTAGGCAGCACTTTTTCTATGGAGACAACAGAAATAGAACAAAACTCTGAACATCTGTTAAAGACACTTGATATTTATGAATCAAGGAAAAGACCAATAAAGAGTTATTCAAAGGGTATGCTGCAAAGGCTTGGACTTGCTCAGGCATTAATCCATGACCCTGAAATCTTTGTGCTTGATGAACCGATGAGCGGGCTTGATCCTATAGGCAGAATTTTAGTCAGAAACCTTATACTTGAACTTAAATCAAAAGGAAAGGCAGTATTTATGAGTACACATATCTTAAACGATATTGAAACCATTTGCGACAGGGTTGGTATTATTATAAATGGAGAGTTAAAGAGAATCGTTAAGATTAAAGATATTTTAGAAAAAGATATTATATCTTATGATATCACATTTAGTTCAACTAATAATGAGCCTGAAATACTCAATACCTTTAAAGGACAATTTAGCAAGCGTGTTGATACATTTAATCTGAAAATACTTCCTCAAGATCTAACCAAAATCTTATCTAATATCTCTAAGGACAAAGATATAACGCTTCACCTGATTCAGCCGGAAAGAAAGGGGCTGGAGCATCTATTTACAGAAATAATCAATGAAAAGTAGTTTCCTCTCAGACAGGATTTGTATTATATTCATATCCTTCGTTACGCTTGGGGTATATTATCCTTTAATCTTTGCGCAGGTGTGCAATGTAGATGATCAAAGAATGCTCAATTATCTAATGTCAATTGAGACTTTTGATCTTAAATCAATATTTTTTCTTAAATTAGTATATTACTATCGTCCTTTACTATATCTAACTTATATGTTTGACCGCTTTGCATGGCTTTGTTTTGAGTCCTTTATGCACCTTGAAAATATCATTATCCATCTAATAAATGGTCTATTAGTATTTTTATGCTCAAAAGAACTTGAAAAGAGATTTAAGATAGATCCATCTTACCTAACCCCATTGATAATTTCACTTCTATTTGTTCTTCATCCTATTAATACTGAATCAATATGCTGGATATCAGGAAGGTCTGATCTAATTGCAGCAACTTTTATATATCTTGTTATATATCTGCTGCTTAAAAATGGATTAAAAGATAAGTCAAATATTATGTTGATGTCAATATCGTATCTCCTTGCCTTATTGTGCAAGGAGACAGCAGTTGGATTATTGCCAGTAATTTTGATATTTATATTTTTAATAGACAATAATCAGACATTTCATTCTTTAAAAAACCGCCTGATTCTTATGATCCCTTTTGTCTTAACAACATCATTTTATTTACTGCTGAGAAGTTATGCAATCAATAGAGATGTAGGAATAAGAATATTTTCTGGAATTCAAAGACATCCAGAATTAGCCTCAAATGATCTAACCACATCAAATATAAATATTATAGAGGCAATCGGATTTTATATAAAGAAACTCTTTCTCCCCTTACCTCTTAATTTCATCATAATTGAAATAAATAAAACATTATATTTTTGGTTAGGAGTATTATCTATAGTCATTCTTTTATATATCTTATATAAAAGAAATCTATACAGTTTTATAGTTATGACAATAATTTCATTTATAGCACCTGCCCTAATGATATTATTTAGAAATATGACGTGGACGTTTATAGCAGAACGATACCTATATATTTCGAGTTTTGGAGCGGTAGTTCTGTTTGTATATTTATATTACAGAGTTACATCCTCTATATCACTCAATCTTAGACTATCCATATTATTTATCTTGATTATTGCCTCAAGTTTTATTACTGTAGATCGAGTAATAATTTGGCAGACCAATTTAGCCTTATTTGAAGATGTAGTCAAAAAATCTCCTAATTCTGGTTATGCAAGAAATGAATACGGGATAGCGCTATCGCAAAATAAAAATTATGCTGAGGCAATCAAACAATTTAAAATAGCCGCTAAAATAAGCCGTAAAAGTTATATTCTCCCTCAATTTAATCAAATCAGTACAGAACTGCAGATGAATGGCGATCTTGAAAAAGCTAAAAACGATTATATCAATATGCTTAAAGACCCGCAAACATATAAATATCCGCTGCTTATAAAAATTGTTGATATCATTGATCAAGAGCTTCTTCAAAACAAAAAAGACTCAAATACAAGAGCACTTACTATTGAACAAATATTTTACTTTAGTCAAGCAGTTAAATTAAAAGAAACAGGTACTAATTATTATAAACTTGGACAACTATACCTAAATATCTCAGATAATATTAATGCTCGAAATAATTTTATTAAATCCATTGAACTTGAACCAAATGGTTTTTACGCAGCCTCTGCAAAAAAACTAATAAAATCCTTGCAATAAACAACTCTGATACTTGTTGACTTTACAATTATTTTAATATATAATAAATGCAACAATGTTGCAACTGACCAGTCTTTACAATAATATACGCGCAAGCGGCGGAAGAATCACTAAGATTCGCAGAGAGATTTTACAGAAATTAGCTGACGTTGAGTGTTTGATCTCCCATGCTGAAATTTTGCAATATTTAAATAAAATCCAGCTAAAGCCTGATCGTTCTACCATCTTTCGTGAACTTCTGTTTCTTGTTAAAAATAATATCATAATAAAAACTACAATATTAGGAGTGGATTATTACGAGATTAGACATGATCATCATCACCATCTTATTTGTTTAAGGTGCAATGTGATAGAAAAAGTTGAAATCTGTAGTCAAATAGAAGAGAATATCTCAGAGATTGCAAGAAATTGGCAGTTTAATGTCATTAATCATACCCTTGAATTTTATGGTTACTGCCGTAATTGTCGTGTAGAGGATTGACAGATATGATAAGAACTATCTTAAATATATTATTTATTGCTGCGCTAGTGCTAGTATTAATAGCAGTAATTAATCATGCTAGTAACCCAGTGATAGGCACTAAAAAGATTAAAATAATAACAACTCTTTATCCATTATATGACTTTGCTAAAAAAATTGGTCAAGACAAGGCAGAGGTCACGCTGCTTCTGCCTCCAAATGTTTCTGCGCATAATTTTGAGCCAAAACCAAGTGATATAGTTAAAATAAATCAGGCTGATATTTTTATTTATACTGGAAGGTTTATGGAACCATGGGCAGAGAAAATTATTAAGAGTATTTCAAATAAAAATCTTGTAGTTGTTGATGCAAGTATCGGAATAAAATTGATGTCTGCAATATATCATGATGAAGACGAGCCAATTGGTTCAACTGATCCACATATCTGGCTTGATTTTAATAATGATAAAACTATTATTCAGACAATTACACATTCTATTGTTGAAAAAGATAAAGTAAATGCTGGTTATTATATGAAAAATGCAGACCTTTATAAAGCAGAACTATCAGCCCTTGATAAGAATTATATAAAGTCACTCTCTAGTTGTAAGTCCAATGAAATCATATACGCAGGGCATTATGCCTTTGGATATATGGCTGATCAATATGACCTGAAATACGTAGCAGCACAAGGAGTATCCCCTGACGCAGAACCAACTCCCAAAGACCTTATTCATTTGATTAAACAGATAAAGAAAAATAAAATAAAGTATATTTTTTATGACAATTTATCTTCTCCAAAGATTGCCTTAACATTATCTAAAGAGACACATACATCATTGCTTCATTTAAACCCTGCCCATAATATATCTAAAAAAGATTACTTAAATAACAAAACATCATTTTTATCAATAATGCAAGACAATCTTGATAATCTAAAGATTGGTCTTGAGTGCAGCCAATAACTATGACCACAATGATTGAAACTAAAGATATTTCCGTTTTTTACGGACATTCTCAGGCTTTAAAGGAAATATCTTTCATTATTGAAAGTGGAGATTTCGTAGGACTAGCAGGCCCTAATGGAGCTGGCAAGACAACCCTTATAAAGGCAGTTTTAAACTTGCTGCCACTATCAACAGGCGAGATTAAACTATTCGGTATTCAACAGAAAAAATTTGATGATTGGGGAAAAATAGGCTATCTTCCTCAAAAAATCTCCACAATAAACCCCCTCTTTCCAGCAACTGTTGATGAAGTTGTTATGCTCGGATTGCTGTCCCAAAAAAAATGGCCGAAAAGAACTATTAAACAAGATCAAACTGTAATAAATGAAGTCCTTGATCAATTAGGAATTATAGACCTTAAAAAAAGAATGCTCTCAGAGCTTTCAGGCGGTCAACAGCAAAAGGTTCTGCTTGCTCGCACCCTTGTCTCAAACCCCAGTATATTAATCTTTGATGAACCTTCAACTGCCCTTGACCCTGAATCCAGAGAGACATTTTATGCACTTATGCAAAGATTAAATAAAAAAGACGGCATCACTATAATCCTGATTACCCATGATACCGCGAGCATTGGCAGCTATGCAAATAAATTATTATACATTGATAAAAGCATAATATACTTTGGAATGTTTTCAGATTTTTGTAAATCAGAGGATATGAACACTTACTTCGGTAAATTTGTACAGCATTTAATCTGTCATCAACATAGTTGATTATTTGTCTTGAGGGTGAAACCCTCATTCTTTAGGAAACTAAATGATAGAATTTTTACAATATTCATTTATACAAAAGGCATTTATAGCTGGGGCATTTATATCCATAGCGTGTTCTACGCTTGGGATATTCTTGGTCTTGCGCAAGATGTCTTTAATTGGTGATGGACTCTCACATGTTGGATTTGGGGCTATTGCAATAGGGTTATTTTTTGGCATTTATCCTTTGATTGCTGCTATTCCATTAGTAATGCTTGGATCAATTGTAATATTAAAGATTAGTGAGAAGGCCAAAGTCTACGGCGATGCTGCAATTGGGATTATCTCTGCTGTCGGCATTTCTACAGGCGTTATACTTTCAAGTCTTTCAAGCGGATTTAATGTGGATTTATTTAGTTATCTCTTTGGAAATATCTTATCCATCAGCAGCACTGAGGTAATATTATCCATATTATTATCCATTATCGTGCTTTTGATGATATATTTTTTCTATTGGGATCTATTTTCAGCAACCTTTGATGAAGAATACGCAAAGACTACAGGCATTAAAACTAATTCCATTAATATACTTTTAACACTTCTAACTGCCCTGACTGTAGTATTAACTGTAAAAATGGCTGGAATAATGCTTGTTTCAGCGTTATTAATTCTGCCCGCAGTAACAGCCTTGCAGTTGACAAATGGATTTAAAAAAGCCATGTTTATAGGAGGAGTCGTTTCCTTAATTTCAGTGGTTACAGGAATCACAATTTCATTTTTTATTAACCTCCCTACAGGGGCAACTATCGTCTTAGTAAATGTGATGCTTTTTATGCTGTCTCTTATTAACAGCAAGAGATAAAGTTTTTTTGATTGTAACCCTTTAAGGGGCTCTGCCCCTTAAAGGGTTATCTCATATTATATAAAATTAACATGTTCAGGGGGATTTTTTAATTCCCAGAGGTATCTGTTAATTTTATCCATCCTGCAATTTACCCTGCAATGAGAGACATCAAGTTCTTTTTCTATAAAATCTACGGCAGACATTCTAATGCTGCCTTCCCAAATCTCTTTAAACGTAGATTGATTTATATTTCCATAATTAAAGCGCTCATCCCCAAGATATACGCTGCATCCCCAAACATTACCGCCTGAATCAATATATGACCAAAATGTATTAGCAAGGCAGCATTCATAGTTACGCTCTCCCTTGTCCCAGAGTTTCATGGTTTCAGTCCTAAATATAGCATTAAATGACGAGGAATTAAACTTAGAGAGTTCTGATGAAAGGTGTTGATAGTCTTGATATTTAATATTACTGTATTTAACAGTCTTACTGAAGATATGTTGAGAATAAGGTTTAACCACAATATAATCAGCGCCTATTTCCTTAGCAATTTTGGCTAATGTTAATATCTCGCCGCTGTTTTCTGGAAGCAATAGTATCTGAATTCCTATTGCGCACTTTAGATTATGCTGTTTTTTATATTCAACGGCATATGCAATATTATTAATCGCAATATCGAAATCTCCAGATTTTGTGCGATGAATCTTAGCATATGTCTCTTTAGTCCCAGCGTTGAAACTGAATTTTATCCACTCAATATTTAATAATGAGGCTTGAACTATCTCTTTGGTTAATAATACGCCATTTGTTGTTACAGCAACGTCTATAGACGATGCCTTAGTATGATTTATTATCTCAGACATCTGCGGGTGTAAAAACGGCTCACCCTCGCCTCCGTACATTATGCTTTTAACGCCAAGCTGTCCCATTTCTGTAAGTCTTGTTTTGAGTATCTCTGTATCTAAAAACCGCTTTTTATACTCCATAAAATCAAGCCCGCAGAATGTACAGCGATGATTACATGCCCCAGAAGGGCTTAATTCCATGTATATTGGATACACAATATGGCCGCCAAGCCAATCATTAACCCTGCCAACATGATACATCAATTTATGATCGTCTATTCTATATTTATCTGTCATTTCATTATCGCATAAATAAATTCAAGGAGTTCGTATTTCTCTACTGGTTTTTTGTTACAAACAATCGATACGGCAAGAGCCCCTGCAGCATTTCCAATAAATGAAACCAAATCAAACGGCAACCCTACAAAAAAACATGGCGCTGTAAAGGAAAAAAAGGCATCCCCAGCGCCTACAGTATCAATAACCTTCGATGAAAATATCGGAGTTCTATTTATGTTATTGTCATAATCAAGACCTATTGAGCCAGTTCGTCCAAGTGTTACTATTAGATTTTTTGCATCTATTGTATCCTTTATCTTGGCTGCAACTAACTCAATAGAAGAATATTTATCTTGAGCTGCCCACCTTATCTCTGGCTCATCAAGACATACAAAATGAGGATGTTTGTATTTTGTAATTATATTATATCCGCCATTAGCAGCATTCATCTGAGTATTAACCGCATACTGCCTTGCATTATCCTCTATTACTGTAATTATCTTATCTGTTATAAACCCATGACCAAAATCAGATACCAAAACTGTATCATAATTTAATATCTCATCCTTTAAATATCTACAAATCGACTCCTCAACACTGCCCTGAATATATTCATCATTAAGATAATTAATCTCAAACAATTTCTGATTAAGATATTGATTTATATATCTTTTTTTAACAATTGTCGGTCCGTCTGTCCTATAAAAAAACTGCGGTATAACATTTGGTCTAAGATTGTTCTTAATAAAGTCTTCATATGAATTATTATCTGAAATTAAAGTCACAATCTTTACATTTTTACAAACGCCTGAAAGATGATTGGCAATGGCGAAGGCTCCGCCTGCAAATACCTCATGAGTCAGATACTTATTTACAACAAGATGTGCCTTTAAAGACTTGCCCATAGGAGTGCAATAATGATATTCATCAATGATTCCATCGCCTATTAATAATATATTAAGAGCGCTTAATTTATCAATTGCTTGGCTTACATCTGCAAAGCTGTATCGTTCTTTGAATCTCTTGAGAAAGAACTTCGTCTCATCAGGATAAATATCTAATAAATTATTAATAATCTGAGACGAACTAAAGGAAAATCCTTCGGTTTCAAATAAAGTGGTCTTTCCAAAATATAATTTACGTTCTTCGCTAAAGATCTCTTCATGGATATTTTTATCTCGCTGCTTTTGAGACTGTCCCTTTGCAAATATATTAGGATTAATCCTTCTGACACAATCAAAAGGGATTTCATCATCTACTACACAAGCATAATCTACCATCTCTAAGGATGCTACATTTTCAGCCCTCAGTTCAGCCGGGAATATCGGTCTTCCAGGGCCTCGTCTTACATCTTTATCTTTAATAACCGTAACAATTAAGACATCACCCCTAAGTTTAGCAGAATTAAGATGTTTTATTAGACCCGGATGAATTAGATCAAATACGCCATGACTCTGCACAACTACCTTACCGTTTTCTTTAAGGGTTAAAACCTTTCCAATTAGTTCATCAATGGATATTATTTTATCTTTTATCATCTCTCAAAAAATACCTGTTTATTAGTTCAGTTGAAGAGAAAACTATCTCATGAGTAAAACACATCTCTGCGCCTATTTCCTTTAGCACTGCATATTCCTTTTGAATCTTGCCTGTTTTATCAACAAGTTTCTCAAATTCCTGACCTTTGACGTATTTATTAGGCAGAAGTGTCTTTAGTGTTTCTACTGCCGTCTGCCATTGATTTACTGCCACATAATCAACGCACTCAAGCGCTGCAATTGACATCATCCTCAGGTCTTGGTTAAATACAGGTCTCCCATCTCCTTTATCAACGTATTTATCAGGAGTAACTGTAACCACCAATATATCACCTAATTCCTTTGCTGCCTGAAAATATAAAATATGACCTGGGTGCATAAGATCAAAACATCCATGACATAATACTATTATCTTGCCTTCAGACTTTAATTTGGCAAGCTCTGCTGCAAGAACATCTATAGTATAAATCTTTTCTCTATTTTTTTTCATGTAGATTTAAAGCACTCCAAAGGGCAGGTATAGTTTTGGCATGCGTGCCTTTAACGTAAAAACTCTCGCCTCCGTCACTGACAGTCCTTATCAACATCGTCTTATGCGGTCTAAAATAATATGCTGCCCCGCATTTTGAGGGTTCTGCATGATTATAATCATTAGGCAGATCATGAAGATCACATACCAAGGTCGTAAATTTGTTAATCCTCTGTCCATCTTGATGGGCAAGATTTCTTGCCATTGACAATGCCTTTAAATATACCTCTGGAGCCATAACGGCAGAACCAAAATTCATCACTACTCCGCCTTGAAGATTTGACACCTGCTCTACATACTTCAAAAAATCTCTATATGATGCTGCCCCTGTGACTGCCCCATCAAAATTTGAGTGCATATGAGTTATATCATAACCTATGCCAATATGTACAGTTGCTGGAATCTTTAATCTATACGCAGCCGCCATTATACTTATACCTTTATAAGGATAATCACCATTAAGTATAGACTCGCCAATTGCCTCTCCTATCCCTGTTTGTTTATCTGAACAGGCATTATTTATAATATCATTTATTCGGCTTGTCTCTTCCCATAGACCAAACTGTCCTTCTTTAATATAACGCGCAACACTTTCTGTTGTGGCTCCAATAAGGGCAAATTCAAAGTCGTGAATTATACAAGAGCCATTCATGGATAGACAGCTAATAAACCCTCTCTCCATCAAATCTATGATATACCTTTGGACTCCAGAGCGAATGACATGCCCTCCCATCATAAAGATGATTGAACTGCCAGAGTTCCTTGCTGATATAATCCTCTTAGCTGCCTCATTTATTGAGTCATTGATAATTAAGGCCTCACCTTTGTCCTCAAGGAGACTTATGATATTTACATCAATATCATGGATGCGGTCTTTTAAAGGTTTTATCTTTAGTTTTTTCCTATCAAAGCTCATATCTAATTATGAAAAATCCTTTTAATATCTTTATCTAATCTGTTTACGCTTTCAGGGTATTCCCCAAGGTCAGATATATATTTTTTCATCTCTAAAGCCAAAGGAAGACTGCCATTAGAATACACTGCCCATTGAAGTATTAGAGCCCTTCCTTTAGTATAATCCTGCGTTATATATAACGCAGTTATAAATGGAATCAGTGTCTCAGGCATAACAGAGGGAAAGATAAAATAATCATCAGGATTTACATTATCACAGAGTTTTGCTATGCCGACAAAATCTTTCTTTAGTAATAACACCTTTGCAATTTGATAATAATATCGCCAGTCCTTTATCATTAGATGTCTATCAAGTAAGACTGTTTGAATATTGTATGAAAGCATATGATTAACCACTTCTTGAGGTTCCTTCCCCATAATCCATCTTAAAGGAAATAGCCTTTTAGTATCTATTATTATAGCGTCAGGCGATGAATTAACAATATATGGATTGAGATTTATCCGTTTTTTAACATAGGAAAAATCTATTTCTCCATTCATCGCAAGAACACCGTCATGAAATGACGCTACAACAATATCCTTAGGATTAAAACGCATTATATCATTATATATATTCATCTTTGCTTGAACTAAAGCTAAGTCGTTATTTTCAAAAAAATATCCTTTTCTATTATAATTTCTAAACATTTTTTTTAAGATTAGATCTGGCATTACAGCATTTGACGCAATTCCATCTTTTCCTTTTGAAGTAGAATATAACATATTAAAAGGAGCATATAACTCGGTATCAGTCCAAGGACTAAATTCACCTGTAAATACTTCCTCTCTTTGACTGTCTATTATAAGAAAGGTTCCTTTCTTCAAATCTGGCACACGCCATATAAATTGCCACCAAAATGACCTCTGATTCTGCCAGTCATTATCATAAATCTTAACAACTGTATTACATATTCCCACTCCCAATAATATGATGACAGCAATAAATATTTGAGAAATTCTCTTGCTGATAATATTTTTATAATATAGCAAAAATATCAATGACGATATAAAAATAGCCACACCCATATTTGCCTCTAAGGCAAATCTGCTGTCAACTGCGTTTCCAATAGAATCCCTTATAACTACATATGGGATTATTGTAGAAAATATCAATAACAGACCAAATATCATAATCAACTTCGTCTCTTTTATTATTTCATCTTCCTCTTTAACTTTGTCCTTTAAAGTGAAAAATACCTTGACAGTAAATATTGCTCCAAAAATTGACAATAAATAGGTAAATATATCTCCCTTTAACCAAGTAAACAAAATATTTTCTTTGTAAATACCAATAAATAAAGCATAAAGAGAATGGAGATATTTTTGCTTTATAAACATTAAACCAGCAATGGAAAATATTCCTTTAGGACGATATATCTTTGCACAAGGCCCAAATGGTGGTCTTAACATAGTATAAACCAAGATTCCACCGCATACTAAGATGTAAGGAGACCAATATAATAAGGCAAGTTTGAGTTTTTTAGCAGTATTCATGTCATTTCTTTTTGAGAGAATATAATAAATGACAACAGGTCTAAATATCTCAACAAATATAATGCTTTCAAGCCCCATTATTGCAAATGTTGACAAAATAATTGATACTATATAATAAAAATAATTAAACTTTTCTTTATTAAATATTTTTATAGTTAATAAAAATGACAGAAGAATGGCAAATAAGAAGATCGTTCTGGCTATTTGAACTGTACCTAGAAAATTAACTAATGGCGAAACCATATATACTGCACCAATAATTTCTGGGAGTATTGTTTTAGTACGCATAAGATTTTTAAATATTAAATAAATCAAAATACCATTAAATGTAAGAAATATAAATCTTATAATATTAAATATCAAGATTGTATTTTCTTTAAAGTACGGGAAAAGACTAAAAAAATTATAGATTAAAACTCCTTCTAAGGAATGACCAAGACTTTGATAACTATAAATAAACTCTTTTAAAGTATCAGTGGCAAAATAATGATAAACCCAACCCCAATCGTCTCCCCATATCCCTTGAAGATAAAACAATCTTCCCCAGCTTATTAATGACAATATAATTAAATATAATATAGTCTTATTAGTTTGCTTCATTATTATATCTATACCCCCATTGATTTATGCCTTTATAAAATCTATCGCCTGAAAACCTAATAATCTTAACATTAATATGAATAAATTATCAATTTTTGGTTCCCCATATTTCCTTTATATCCTTATCTAACATATTAACACAATCGCTGTTTGAACTAAGCCCATTTAACTTGTTTTTCATATCCATAGCCTTTTGATGAGTGCCGTTAGAATATATAACCCATTTCCATAAAAGCAGCCTTCCAGTTGAATAATCAGCAGTTATGTAGAACGTTTCAATGAATGGAACAAATATCTCAGGGATTTTAGGTATATTCCCCAAGTTTATTGCATCATTATAGAGTTTTACTACATTATTATAATCACTTCTATTCAATGAGGCGACTGCATTTTGATAATAATATCGCCAGTCTTTTTCTATAACATTTTTTGAAAAGAACATTTCATTAATATATTTTTTATAGATATTACTGCCAGAGAGATCAGGTTCTGGGCCAATTATCCATCTAAAAGGATATGCAGTTTCACTCTTATTATATATAATTTGCTTATAATCATTCATTAATGGTTTAAGATTAAACCGTTGATCATTAGAATCCATTTCTCCATTTATACTCAAATAACCATCTTTCATAGAGGCTACAAGTAAATTTTTTGGATTAATCTTATATCCCTCATCTGAAAGGAAAGAAGGTGGAATATTTATTTCACTGTTGGTTTGTTTATTTATAAATTGATTAACTATTTCCAGTAAATTAATCGAATCAAACGCATAATATTTTGCAATCCCCTTACTTCCATTTGATTTGGCATATAAAATATCTATCATCCCTGAAAGACTAAAATACTCCCAAAATCCACGTACAAATTCCTCATCCCTCGGAATATCTATTATAACTGAGGTCCCTTCTTTAAGCTGCGGTACCCTCCACACAAACTGCCACCAGATAGACCTCTGCTGCTGCCAATCATTATCATACATCTTTACAACGGTATTGCAAATACCTACCCCCAATAATACTATTATTGAGATAAATATCTGAACTAGTTTTTTGCTTATCCAATCCTTTGAATATAGAAAAAATATCAAAGAAGGTATAAAAATATACAGCCCAACATTGGCTTCCAAAGCATATCTGCTGCCAGTTGAATTGATTATAGCCCCTCGAGTTACTGCATAAGGAAAGATAGCAGCAAGTATAAATAACAACCCAAATATCATAATCCATTTTATTTCTATTAATGAATCTGGGTCTTTATCACTTTCCAATGGTTTAAGTAATATTGTCCCAGTTAATAATGCGCCAGAAATTGATAGTAAATAGGTTAAAAAGTCGCCTTTTAGGATAGTCAACCATATATTATGCTTATAAATGCCTATAAATAAATAATAGATGGACTCTATGTACATCTTTATAACCTTAAAGACTTCAATTCCATGTGGATGATACCTGCCGCCATTAGGTCCAAATGTTGGCATCAGCATTGTATAGAGGAGTAAACCAGAGCCTATTAATATATAAGGAGACCAATATAATATAACCTTCTTAAGCTTTATATAAAAATTTATCTCACCTTCCGTTGAAATAATATAATAGATTATGACTGGTCTAAATAACTCAACAAAGATAAAACTCTCAAGACCAGATATAGTGAAAACAGATAAAATAATTGACCCTATATAGTAAAAATATCTGAATCTAACTTTTTTAAACATCAATATGGTTAATAAAAATGACAATAAAAATGATAATAAAAAGATCGTTCTACATATTTGAATAACCCAGAGGATATTAACTATCGGCGAGACCATATATAATGCCCCGATGGTCTCTGGGAGCAGAGATTTATGACGCATAATATTTTTAAAGATGAAATATATCAATATTCCGTTTAAAGTGAATATTGAAAATCTTAAAATATTAAATATTAGAGTTGTATCTTCTTTGAAATATGTGAAAAGATTAAAAAGTTTATACGTTATATACCCTTCTAACGTATGCCCAAGGCTTTGATAAGCATAGATGAACTCACTATAAGAATCTGCGGCAAAATACTGCCAGACCCATCCCCAATCATCTCCCCATATCCCGCGAAGAAATAATAGCCTGCCCCAACAAATAAATGACAATATAATTAAATTAATTATAGTCTTATTTGTTTGTCTCATCTAAGCTTTTACTCCCTAATATTATGAACTTCAATAAGACTATAATCTTTGCAATCAACAACAAAATAGGTTTGCCAATATAAAGCATATTATCTTTAATAATAATCTGACCGCTATTTATCATCCGCTGAACTCTATTATCAACCATAACACTAGCATTATATACTTTTAAAATCTCTGATTTAGTCATTCCTTCCTCATTTTTATAAAGATCTCTAACAATTCTAATCCTTCTTGCTGTTACTGAGAGATTTATAAAATGGAAATAACAATACGACAGCGCAGTATAAATAATCAGATCAACAATAAATATATAAAAAGTATCAGCAGTTATATCCGTAAAATAAATATAGCTGAAAGTTATAAAAAACAATAACCCTGATAAAAAACCAGTTAATTCAGTTTTTAGCAGACCCATACGGGATTGATACCTGCATATAATTAACTGAATCAATACATTTGATATAAAAAAAATTATAGGCGATAATAATTGAATTAAATTATCTGTCATTATATGCTCATCCGCCTGAGACCTCAATCCTTAAAAGAGCCCTAAAATTTGTAAAGATTTGAGCAAATATCTTACCTTTTTTTGTTAGTATATATTTATCATTCTCATCTTTATAGGCAAGTTTATCCCTTAAAATATCATTAAGTCTTGGAACTACAAGCAGGTCATTTGACATCATCTCATGAAATCTTTCAACAGAAAGTCCATTAATACCAGCGTCTGCTATAGCAATGATCATTACAAGAGACGGACTGTCGGCTTCTATTGCTGAGTAGGTTATTATATAGGCAAATGTAAGGGATACAACAAATAATGAAATATGTATTAGTTCAATCATACCTAACCCTTTGATAATACCAAATATTAACCCAATGGCTAAAACTTGCATAAAAATCCAAAGGATAGTTAGGGTATGCCTTTTAGGTAATCGAATCTTCCATATAATAAAATGAAGAATTAACGATAAAAAAGTTATAATTAACCCATATTCTAAAACCTTCATTTTATATTGTGCAGCCCCCAAGAAAACAATAAGGAATAAATAGTCAAGTAATTATACAATTCAAACTACGCTAAGTCTTTATTGAACTTATTAGAATTTTAAAAAATTCAATCCTACTAATAGATGTATTGTTTTGGAATAAGATATTAAATAATAATTTACCAAATTTTATTGACATTAATATAGAAAGAATAAATAGTGATGGAATATTCTTAAGTAATTCTAATATTTTTTCCCCTGCGTTAAACCATGCGACTCCTTTATCAGGGCTTTTAAATATACTCTTCAATTTGTCATAATTAAGATAGAATATTAAATAACTAAATAATATATCATTGCGTATCTCATCCTCTGTATTGCCTTCAGGGATATATGAAAATGGTATAGGGTTAAAGGGATTCTCTACAAATGTTGAGACCGATAAAAAGTTATCATAATCACCTTGTTTATATAAACGCTTTTCTTTTACCGCAAGTTCGTATAAGGCAGTGCCCGGATAAGGGGTGGCATTATTGAATCTAACCATGTCAAGTTTCAATTTTTTGCTTAATAAAGCGCTGTCCATTCTGTCTTTATGAGTCTCGCCCGGAAGCCCAAAGATAAATGTAGCGCTTACATGAAATCCAATATCTTTTGCCATTACTGCTGCCTTTACACACTGCTCTACTGTTTCACCTTTATTAATTAACTTCATGATCTCTTCAGATGCGGTTTCCATTCCAAAAAATACGCTTCTAAAACCCGCCTCATACATATCCGTTAATAATTCTAATGAAACATTATCACCCCTTGCCTGAAAATTAAAGGTCATTTTCTTGTCTAAACCAGCTTTCTTTATCTCACTAATTAATTCATATATCCTTTTTTTATTGACCAAAAGATTATCATCTATAAATAATATATATCTGCGATCATATTTATTATATAATAGGTTTAAATCATTAACTATTGACTCTGCCTTCCTATAACGATATTTTTGACCAGTTGTTACGCGGTTACTGCAAAATATACACTTATATGGACATCCTCGCGAGCTTAATACAAATCCCAAGTCATATTTTTTGTTATTAAATTTATGATATGGAAATGCAGGGAGGAGATCAATATCTATTAGTTTATTTGAGGGATTATTATGAATAATCTTACCATCACTTTTATATGATATACCATCTAATCCTTTATAATCCTGATGCGCCTTAATTAGTCTATAAAATTCAGGCAAAATCTTTTCTCCCTCGCCTCGAATAACGACATCTACATCTTTATTCATCAAGCTCTCTTCAGGGATAGCCGATGGATGCGGGCCTCCAAAACATATTATACAATCAGGATAGATATTCTTTAGTTTTTGCGATAAATCAACAGCATTTTTATAAGATGCCGTTAATACGCTAAATCCAAAGATATATGGAGAACTCATATCTTTTACATATAATGCAATCTTCTCTATTACGTCTGTCTCTAATTGTTCGTCTATGATCTTTACGTCAATTCCCTCTTGCTCAAGTGCAGCAGAAAGACAACCTATACCTATTGGTAAAAAAACAGGTAAAAATGGTTGAAATATCTTTAAAGCATTTCTTGATGATGAGTTTATTAATATCATATTTTTTAACTCATTTTAAATATTAAATAAAATTTTTATGCATTGGCGGAGCGCCAATATGTTCTTTTAATACCAGATTATTATGCTTTATATTCCAAAGACATTCATTTACCTTATGCTGCAGACAAAGCGAACCGCACATAGTTTTAGCATTAAATTTATCTGATGCAATCAGATCTAATACTTCCCAATATCGCTTACCCTTCCAAAGTTCTTTGAATGACGTATCAGCAATATTTCCAATATGATATTTATTATATTTATTATTAAAAAGCATCCCGCATGGCGCAACAAGCCCTGAACCTGAAAATTGCATAATCAAAGGCGGGCCATAACACTGTTCATAGTCACGCTTACCCTTGCTTAAAATCTTTGACCATTTAGCCCTGACTAGATATTTATCATCTGAATATCCCTCAGCCTCTTTTAAAATATCAATACAATCAACATATCTTTCATAGTCTACTCCAAGAGACCCGCTTTCATCGTCACTACAATGCTTTATAACCAGATAATCTACCCCTATATCCCTGCCTAATTTAGTCAAAGGGATTATTTGATCAGCGAGCTCTGGCAATAATACCATTTGAAGACCTATCGTTACATCTAATGCCTTCTCTTTTTTTATCTTTACGCAAAGTTTGACTGTATTAATAATTTTTTCAAAACAATTATCACTGCATCCATGAATCTTTGCGTATCTTTCAGGTTGTCCAGCAGATATATTGAATCTTAGGTATGTTAAAGCTGGCAATATATCTGATAAACGTTCATCTTTAAGCAAATATCCATTTGTGCCAAGCGCCATATCAAGACCGTTTTCCCTGCCTCGTAAAATTGCGTCATAGAGATGAGGACTACATGTGCTTTCACCGTCGCTTACAAAACTAATTGCCTTTACTCCTATCTCAGCAGCATCATCTAAAAACCGAAATATAACATCCTTTGTCATACGTTTTTCGTCATTTTCCTGCAGCTTGCCATAACAATATACGCAGTTATAACTGCATCGTCTTGTCAGCGCGCAGTCTATGGTTATCGGAGCAACCCTTTCTCCATTTAAAAGCGCCTCTACTCTTTCTTTATGCGCTGAAAGTTTATGCCCATCTAAAATTAATTCACTCATTGTCATTATCCTTTTGTGAACGCCGTAATTGAGTTTGTGAATCCTTGCTGAAATTATTCTCAATCCTTGAACTATCAGAATATATCTCTTTGAGAAGTCTTAAATACCCTTTAATAACCTGAACTAATGAGGGAAATGAAACTGCCTTTGAAGAACCCGATCCTCTATTATATAATCTATATGGAACTTCTGCAAATAAATAACCTTTTTTAACACTTCGAATCAAGATGTCTGTCTGAAAAAAAAACCCATTACTTCTATGTGCCAATTCATTTAAAATTGATTTTCTGTATATAATCGTTCCATTTGTATAATTAAAATTAACTAAAAAAGATGTATTAACTATAAAACGATATAGATATGAAAGCCCATTACGAAAAAGTGAGCGCACTTCTTTATTATATACAAAAGGTATAACAATATCAACGTGTTCAAGCAGCATGAAATATCGCAGAGTTTCTAATGGGTTGATTTCATTGTCTCCAGGCAGCATACAAACAGTATCACCCATTGCATTATCAACACCGTCCCAAAAAGATGCACCTATTCCTTGAGGGCGCTCATGATTTATAAGCCTAACTCTTTCATCATCAGCCATAGCCTCAGTGACTCTTTCCTTAGTCTTATCAGTACTTCCATCATTAATTACAATTATTTCACCGTTAATATTAAAATCAGAAAATGCCTTTAGAGTTTTAGTAATAACATCGTTGATATCGTCCTGCTCATTAAGGGCTGGTATAATTATACTTATAGATATTGTTTTATTTGCCATCAATTAACTCCTTAATACAACTACAAATATCATTGTGATTTGGATAATATGCTGATTCTAAAACTGGACTGCAAGGTGTCGGAAAATCAGGAAAATTAATGCGTTTGATTGGCGCTTTAAGAAAGTTGAATACCTTTTCAACTGCCCTGCAAGCAATCTCTGCCCCTACCCCTCCAGTCTTGCATGCCACATCTGCTATAACAAGCCTGCCGGTCTTTTTAATCGAATCAAAGATCAATTCTTCGTCCATAGGTTTTATCGTTACAGGATCAATGACCTCTACATCTATCCCCTGAGACTCAAGAATCTTCGCTGCCTTCATTGCCTCATAAACCATCATTGATATTGCTACCAAAGTAACATGATTACCATGCTTTCTGATTATTCCTTTGCCAAACTTAACCGTATACATCTCCTCTGGGACATATCCAATATAATCATAAATCCATCTATGCTCAACAAATATCACTGGATTTCCATCATTAACAGCTTCTATTAACAGCCCCTTTGCATCATAAGGAGTACTCGGAACAACTATCCTTAATCCGGGTATTGATAAAAACATTGAATGCAGTGCTTGAGAATGCTGGGCAGCAGAACCCCATCCTCTGCCAATAATACTCCTGATAACAAGCGGAACATTTACCCTTCCTCCTGTCATATAAAACCATTTTGCAGCATGATTTACAATTTGATCCATAGCCATTGGCAGAAAGTCCATACGCATATGTATAAAAATAGGCTTCATTCCAGCAATCGCAGATCCTATTGCAATTCCTGTTAAGCCGTTTTCAGCAATAGGAAGATCCATCACCCTTTCACTTCCAAATATATCACATAGCCCCTTAGTAGTTCCAAAGACTCCGCCCTTATCATCAATCCCCTCACCAAGCAAAAAGACATCTTTATTATTCGATAGCAGTTGATGCTGAGCCTCTCTAATGGCTTCTTTATAAGAAATCCCGCGAAGCCCCTCTTTATTTAAAAAATCCCGCGCAGATACCTCATCAATATTAACCCTAGTCCATGGCATTATATTGCCCCTTCATAAAACAAGTCTTTATATAGTTCAGAAATATCTGGATAAGGCTGAGATTTAGCATAACTTATTGCATCATTAAGAGTCTCATCCATCTCATTATCCATTTCATCAATCTGTTGTAATGTAAGAATATTATCTTTTAATAATTGATCTACAAAAGATTTTAGAGGACACTGTCTTAACCAAACCTTTAATTCTTCTTCACCACGCAGTCCCTTTTCATGGTCATAATCAGGACCTACATGTCCAAACCACCTGTATGTCTTATACTCTATCAAAGATGGAGACTGCCCATCTCTTAACATCTCAATTGCAGATTTTGCCGCATTATACACATCCATTACATTATTTCCATCTATAACCACTCCATTTAATCCATAACCTTGCGCCTTTTTTGCAATATCAATATTAGGCTGCCTGCTTTTTATATTAGAATTAGTTGCGTAAAGATTATTTTCACAAACAAATAAAATTGGTAATTTTTTTAATGATGCGAAATTTAGACTCTCATGAAAAGTGCCTTCTTCAGATGCCCCATCTCCAAAAAATACGACAGTAATATTCCCGTCTTTTCTTAACTTTGATGCAAGCGCAGTGCCAACAGCAATCGGAATACCGCCTCCAACAATGGCAGAAGTGCCAAGAATCCCATTTTCAGGGTCAACAGGGTGCATTGATCCGCCCTTACCGTGTGCACATCCTGTAATCCTTCCATAATATTCGGATAATAATGATTTAGGAGAACTTCCCTTTGCCAAACAATGACCATGTCCTCTATGATTTGTAACCATGTAGTCGGTCTTTCTTAAATTAATACATACCCCTGCAGCTATAGCCTCTTGACCAATACATAGATGCACAGGGGTTTTCATATCCTGAGCAGAGTATACTTGTCTGATTTTCTCCTCAAATCGTCGTATGAGAAGCATCTTTTTGTATAATTCTATTTTAAGTAAAGTTAAATCTTCCATTTATAATAATTAACTCTTTCTCTTGAAAATCCTCTCTTATATTTCAATCTAAATGTCTTTCATACTACCAGACTTCTTTAATATCCTTATCTAATATTTTAGCGGCATCTATGTTTTCGCCGATCATTAATATATTATCTCTTATCTCCAATGCTTTCTTAAGACTGCCATTATAATACATCGCCCATTGCCATAAAAGGGAACTTCCACGAGTATAATCTTTTTTAATATATAGTGCCTGAATAAATGGAACTAATATCTCAGCAGGCAGCTTAGTAAGATCTTCATTCATGTATTGATTTGGACTCTTTGTCTCATCATATAGCTTCACTATGCTGCTAAAGTCTTTTCTTGCTGATAAGAGTTTAGCATTTTGATAATAATATATCCAGTCTTTTTTCAAATCATTAGAAGGTAATAATTTTCCTCTAATTCTATTCATAAGCGGAGAGTATGTATGAATAATAACTGGCTCATGTCCGATTATTGATCTAAAAGGAAAAGACTTTTTATTTTGATTTATAACAATACAGTTAGAGTTTGATTTTTTAACGATTGGATTATTATTTACACATTTTATAGTTTCAGTATAATCTATATCCCCATTTAATGAAAGCACACCATCTCGAAATGACGCTACAATCATATTATTAGTATTATAAGAAAGAGATTCTAAAAGAGTATCTGTATAAATTGGAATTCTTGAAGCATCTTTTTCTATATAGTCTTTTATGTCTTGATATTGATTATATCCTACATAATGAGTTCCAAAGCCTCTTTCACCTCTTGAATTGGCGTACAATATATTCAGAGTATTATGTGAAACACCTCCCACCTCTTGGTTTATAACTGATGCCTTACAATCAACGTCTAAGATAATAGATGCATCTTTTTTCAAATCTGGAACACGCCATACAAATTGCCACCAAAAGGACTGTTGTTTCTGCCACATTAAGGCATATTCTACAGTGATTGCGTTACAGGCGCAAACATCTAACAAAACAATAATGATGAAAAATACTTTAAACAAATTTTTAGTGATAATATTTTTATAATATAGATATAAAAGAGTTGATGGTACTAAAACTGCAACCCCAACACTCGCCTGCAGAGCATGCCTGCTTCCATTAAACGTTCTTATAGTGCCGCGAATTGCCGCATAAGGAAATATCCCTGCAATTATCAATAGCAGTCCAAATATCATAACAACCTTAACTTCCCTTAATTCTTCTTCTTGGACTTCCCCCTTTTCCTTAATATTTAATAGTCTTATAATAGTAATGAACATAGCAAAGAACGAAAATAAATAAGTTAATGTATCTCCTTGAACCAATGATAAGCCTATCAACTGCTTATAAACGGCGATAAATATTACATAAATTGAATTGACATAGGCAAAAAACACCTGATTAAAAATATCAAGGATAGAAAGATATTGTGGACGATAGGTATTAGCATTAGAGCCAAAAACAGGCGCTGTTAATGTGTAAAGCATTATTATGATGCAAATTAAAATATATGGAGACCAATGTAATAAAGTTGATTTTAGTTTATTATAATAATTCAATCCATTAGTTGTTGAAAATATATAATAAATTATGACAGGTCTTAAAATCTCAAAGAAAAAAAATGTTTCTGAACCTAACATTGCTAAAGTCATGGATATAATTGAGCCTAAATAATATGACCAGTAAAATCTTTTTTTATTTAAGGTTATTACAGTGAACAAAACAGAAAGCAAGAAAAATGACATAAATATAGTTCTTGCTATTTGCAGCACCCAAAGCACATGAACAACTGGAGATACCATATATATTACCCCTATAATTTCAGGTAATATAGTTTTATATCGTAAGAGATTTTTAAAAATTAAATACAGCAAAATACCATTTAATGTGATGAAAAAAAACTTTATTATATTCCATACCCATGTTGTATCTTCTTTGAGATATTCAAACATACTAAAAAAGAAATAATCTATTAAACCTTCAAGTGTATGTCCAAAACTTAGAAATTGATAAAGGAACTGATTAATAGTATCAGTTTTATAATAAAGCGATAACCAAACCCAATCTTCTGACCATAGTCCTTCAAGAAATAGCAATCTGCCCCAACAAACTAATGATAAGAATATTAGATATAATATAGTCTTATTTGTTTGCTTCATTTTTATGTCTCTTAATTTTCATCATGTTCTTGCCCCAAGTTATAAAACACCGTTTTATTTTACTCTAAGTATCCTTTAAAGTCAAATAGTCTCATATTATTAGTAGTTAGTTGCAGCTTTTATTGTGCAGAGGTCTTAATATGTATATGAAATAAAAGATTTATAACGGATATTACAAAAAGGAGAAGTAAAAAATTTTCATTAGTTGAAGATTTTCTTTATAATCATTTTATGTATTATATTAAAAAAATATACGGGATTTTTTTTAAGTTTTCGTATTATATATTTTGAATACTTTATTGGATTGTGAAATAATCCGTTAATATTTATCAACAGCATATGTAGGGCAAACATATGTTCCAACTCTTGCTTCGTAAAGTTATCTGTTTCTATAGATGAGGCGCTTACATTAGTTGAAGCGAAATCAATTTCCTTATTTATATACCCTTTTTCTTGACAGATTTTAAATAATTCAGTGCCAGCCCTTGGTGTAGCAAAAAATACATAAACTAAGTCAAGATTCAGGCCTCTAGCATAGGTGAAGGTCTTCTTAATCTGCTTTAACGTTTCACCAGGAAAGCCTACAACAAAAAATCCATGAACTTCTAGCCCAATCTTCTTGGCTTTCTTTACAAGTGGTTTTACAGTATCAAGATTTAGTGGTTTTTTAATAATATTTTTAAGTACATCTTGATCGCCTGATTCAATAGCAAGTACAATGCGATAGCATCCGCTTTTTTTCATTTTTTCCAATAACTCATCATCTAATGCCCATGCTGCAGTACCGTTTGGAGTTTCCCATATAATATTAAAATTACGCTTTATCATGCCGTCAAATATTTCTAAAGCACGTTTTTTATTAAAAATTAGATTATCATCTTCAAATTGTAATTCTTTTATACCGTATGTATCTATAAGATATTGAATTTCATTTAAAATATTTTCAGGGCTTCTGTAACGAAATGACCTGCCCCATACAGTATGAATAGAACAGAAGATACATCTTGCAGGACATCCACGCGATGTTACAATAGGCATATTAGGACTAAGTTTTGATAATGAACCAGTAGACTGATTAATCTTAAAATATTCTTGCATTTTCAGAAGATGCCAAGCAGGTAAAGGAAGAGAATCAAGGTCTTTTATGAATGATGTTTTTGGATTTATTTGTATATTATTTAGGATTCTAAATGCTATTCCATCTATTTTATCAATCTCTCCATTTGTGACTGCCTTTAATAGTTCAGGGAAAGACTTATCTGCCTCACCAATTAGGACATAATCAACATTTTGATTTTTTAATGTAAATTCAGGAGCCACAGAGGGATGAGCCCCTCCCATTACAGTGATTATTGTTTTATCAATTGATTTGGTAATATCACAGACCTTATGAGCATTTTGTGAGAGTGTGTCAAAAAGGCATGAAACTCCTACTACATCAGGGTTAATAGATTTAATTTGTCTTTCAATATCTTCAAAGGACAGTCCATAACGGAAACTATCTTCATCAATTTTAACTTCGTTATAGAATCCTTCTAATTGAGCATCAAGTATTTTAACTGAATAATCTTTTTCTACAACTGCAGCAATGTATGCAAGTCCTAAGGGAATATGAGCTGTCTTTGGCTCAAAACGCTGGATAGTATATGGAGGAACAATCAATAGAATTTTATTTATCTTAGATTTCCTATTTATAATATTTTCCAGTGTTTTCTCCTACTTGATTAATCTATAACGTGTGTTAGTAGATATGTAAATATCCTTGTTTATTATGTTGATTTAAAAAAACTAATGAAAATTTTCAACAATATGTTACAAAGGGACTCTAACTTTTGTCAATAAAAGAGTAAATTGCAGCTTGATATTTAATTAATAAAAAGATTAAAGTGTACCCCTTTGAAAATGTTAAATTATAAATTGTATTATTAGATAAAAAAAGACAAAAATATTTCTCAACTGTTATAATATAGAGATATTTGAATTATTCAATTCTATCTTTAAAGGAGGCACAATGTGATTGAGGAAGAATTCAATGAAAAGGTCATCAAAAAACTAAGGGCAGAAAGCAGTGAATTCAAAAAACTGGAAGAGGAACACAGAAAACTCGATGAAAGAATCGAGGAAATTGATAAAATAAAATTCTTGTCAACAGAAGTCGAACTTGAAAGAAAAACCCTTCAAAAAGCAAAACTCGTAAAAAAAGATCAAATAGCTGAAATGATTAGAACTCATAGTTGAAATATTATCTCTGAAATATCTATAAAAGGAGGTTCTTTTGAGAAGCGATGCAATAAAAAAAGGGCTTGAAAGAGTGCCGCATAGGGCATTACTACACGCAACAGGTATACCAAGGTCTCAGATGAACAGCCCATTTATAGGGCTTGTTACTAGTTTTACAGATATAATTCCTGGACACATTGGAATGCGTGATCTTGAGCGCTTTATTGAAAAAGGCGTACATTCTGGCGGCGGATATCCATTTATATTTGGCGTACCTGGCATTTGTGACGGAATAGCAATGGGACATAGCGGTATGCACTATTCACTGCCGTCAAGGGAATTGATAGCAGATATGGTTGAGACCATTGCCAATGCCCATCAATTTGACGGACTTGTGCTTTTGACTAATTGTGATAAGATTACCCCAGGGATGCTTATGGCAGCCGGCAGGATTGATATTCCTTCAATCGTTGTTACTGCAGGGCCTATGCACTCAGGCAACCTCCGTGGAAAACGCCTATCTATGGTTAATGATACATTTGAGGCAATTGGCAAATATAAAAACGGACTTATAAAAGATGAGGAATTACTTGATCTTGAATTATGCGCTTGTCCCGGAGTAGGCTCGTGTCAAGGAATGTATACTGCTAATACTATGTCCTGTGTAACTGAGGCAATTGGAATGAGTCTGCCTCATTGCGCAACTGCCCTTGCTGCATCTTCAGAAAAAAGACATATAGCCTTTGAGAGCGGCAGACGGATTGTTGAACTTGTAAAAGAAAACGTTACCCCAAGAAAGATAATGACCCGTAAGGCATTTGAAAATGCAATAAGAGTAGACATGGCACTTGGAGGCTCTACGAATACGGTTTTACATATACCAGCAATTGCCCATGACGCAGGCGTGGATTTAACGCTTGATATATTTGATGAACTCAGCAAGACCACTCCTCATATCACAAATATGCTTCCCGGCGGTGTTCATTATCTTGAAGACCTGCATAATGCCGGCGGTATTCCTGCTGTAATGAATAGGCTGCTTACAAATATCAATGACTGTATGTCAGTCAGTGGAGTTACAACAAAAGAGACAGCTTCTAAGGCTGAGATAATGGATGAAGAGGTCATAAGACCTATTAAAAAAGCACATCATAAAGAAGGCGGCATTGCTATATTAAGAGGCAATCTTGCGCCAGATGGCGCTGTAGTCAAGCAGTCGGCAGTTATTTCAGCAATGATGGAATTTGAGGGAATAGCAAAGGTTTTTCATTGTGAAGAAGATGCAATGAAGGCAATACTTGGAGGCAAGATTAAGGCAGGAGATGTTATTGTCATAAGATATGAAGGCCCTAAAGGCGGACCCGGAATGCGCGAGATGCTTGCATCAACTGCAACTGTTGCAGGGATGGGGTTAAGCGAATCTGTAGCCCTGATTACTGACGGCAGGTTTTCTGGAGGAACCAGAGGCCCTTGTATAGGTCATGTTTCACCAGAGGCTATGGAAGGCGGGGTGATTGCCATACTCAAAGACGGTGACAGGATAAAGATTGATATAAATAAAAGGCAGATAGATGTCTTGCTCAGTGACGAAGAAATCAAGGCAAGATTTAAGGACTGGAAACCAATAGAGCCAAAGATAAAATCAGGCTATCTGTTAAGATATTCAAGGATGGTTACATCTGCTGGAACAGGAGCGATAGTCAAATAGATAGATTACATGAGGGCTTTGCCCTCAAACACCCAAAAGGGGGCTTACCCCCTTTACCCCATTATTTTGATTATTTATGATAATAAGTTTTTTATTAAGCAATTAAACAATAGTAAATGGGTTCAAAGGGACGAGTCCCTTTGCGGGGTCAAGGGCAGAGCCCCTTGAAGATTTTTTAAGAGGATAAAATATGAAGATGACTGGAGCACAGATAATAGTTGAAGCCCTAAAGCGTGAGGGTGTAAGACATATATTTGGGTATCCTGGGGGCGTGGTATTAAATATATTTGACACCCTTTATGATGCTAAGGATATAGACCTTATACTAACAAGGCACGAGCAGGGGGCTGTACACATGGCAGACGGGTATGCCAGATCTACTGGTCAAGTTGGGGTAGCGCTTGTTACCTCTGGACCTGGGGCTACAAACACGGTAACAGGACTTGCCACAGCTGCAATGGATTCAATACCGATTGTAGTATTTACAGGGCAGGTACCAACAGGATTAATTGGAAACGATGCCTTTCAGGAGGCTGATATTGTAGGAATTACGAGGCCTTGCACAAAGTATAATTATCTAGTAAAAGACGTAAAAGACCTTGCATATACTATTAAAGAGGCTTTTTATATTGCCTCAACTGGAAGACCTGGGCCTGTTGTGATAGATTTACCAAAGGACGTTACATCATCACAGGCAAATTTTGTCTGGCCTGATGAGATAAGTATTAGGAGCTATAATCCAACATTAGAAGGCAATAAATGGATGATAGCAAAGGCTGCTGAGGAGATTTTAAAGTCTAAAAAACCAGTAATAGTCGCTGGCGGCGGAATAATTGCCTCAGGGGCTAGTGTTGAATTATTAGAGCTTGCAGAGTTGACGCAGGTGCCTGTAACGACAACCCTTATGGGAATTGGCGGATTCCCATCAACCCATAAATTATCGCTTGGAATGCCGGGTATGCACGGCACTTTTTATGCCAATAAATCTATTCAAAATGCAGACCTGCTTGTAGCTATAGGCATGAGATTTGATGACAGGGTTACAGGCAAATTAGACGCATTTGCGCCAAACGCAAAGATTATACACATAGATATTGATCCAACCTCTATAAGGAAAAATGTAGACGTAGACGTTCCCATAGTAGGGGATTCAAAGAAGGTATTAGTTGTATTGAATCAGATTATAAAGGAATCAGAGAAACATCAATGGGAAGAAATAAGACATTCATGGCTGCGTCAAATAGAAGAGTGGAAGAAAGAGCATCCAATGACCTATACATTTGATGAAGATATTATAAAGCCACAATATGTTATAGAGCAGTTATATGAGATAACAGAAGGCAAGGCAATAATAACAACAGAAGTTGGTCAGAATCAGATGTGGGCAGCCCAGTATTATAAATATGATTATCCTCGTACATTTTTATCATCAGGAGGACTTGGGACAATGGGATATGGATTTCCTGCAGCAATAGGGGCTCAAATGGCAAATCCTGATAAGATTGTTGTAGATATAGCAGGAGACGGCAGTATTCAGATGAACATTCAGGAGCTTGCAACTGCTGTAATAAATAAACTGCCAGTTAAAGTAATGATACTAAATAATGGGTATCTTGGTATGGTCAGACAGTGGCAGGAGTTATTTTTTAATGAGAGGTATTCAAAGACCTTGCTTGAAACAGATAAGATACCAGATTTTGTAAAGGTTGCTGAGGCGTATGGGGCTGTAGGACTACGCGCCACGAAGCCTTCAGAGGTTGGGGATGTAATAAGAGAAGCATTAAAGACAAAGGCTCCGGTATTTATGGATTTCAAGGTATATTGGAAAGAAAAGGTATATCCTATGGTACCTGCAGGGGCATCTTTAGATGAAATGTTGTTTGAAGAAACAAACAAGAAGGACAAGAAAAAACTAAAGGCTGACAAGATTATAATGACATAAAATGAATATTATTAATATTAGAATATCCATCATAAGGGCAGTCCTATGTGTCTGCCCAATGGGCTACAATAATAATTGAGGTAAATGAATGAAACATACAATATCAATATTAGTAGAGAATAAATTTGGAGTACTTTCAAGGGTAGCGGGCTTGTTTAGCGGCAGAGGTTATAATATTGAGAGCATATCGGTTGGCGAGACGATTGACTCACAAATTTCAGTAATGACTATTGTAACAAGCGGCGATGATTTTATAGTTGAGCAGATAAACAAGCAGTTAAACAAGTTAATTGATGTCATCAGGGTAACTGATTTATTTGAGACGGATCACGTTGAGCGCGAAATGATTTTGATAAAGGTAGCGCCAAAAAAGGAAGACAGGGTTGAAGTACTGAGGCTTTGTGAGATATTTAGAGGCAGGGTAGTAGATTCATCCCCTAAGACCTTTACCCTTGAGGTAACTGGTAATGAGAGTAAGATAACAGCATTTATTGAGTTAATGAAACCAATGGGAGTTAAGGAGTTTACAAGGTCTGGAAAGATTGCTATGGCAAGAGAGGGGATTAATAAGAAATAATAAATACTATAGATAAATTATGATAGCCATAGATTTTGATATTATTGTTTTTCAGGAAGATAATACATGTATAGCATATTGCCCTGCACTTGATGTGTCAAGCTGTGGAGATACAATTGAAGACGCTAAGAAAATGATAAAGACTGCTGTAAGACTTTTTGTAGAAGAATCCGAAAAGATGGGGACACTAGAAGAAATCTTACATGAGGCTAATTATAAAAAACTTCCAAGTGGAAGATGGATACCTCCAAAAATAGTTGCTACTGAACTGGTAAGCGTAGCATAAAGTGAAAAGAATAGTCCCAATTACTGCAAAACAGCTTACTAAGGTTTTTGAAAAGGCAGGGTTCACATGTGTAAGAATTGAAGGCGATCATTATGTATATACAAAGAAAGGAATTATAAGACCTGTCGTTATACCAGATTGGAAAGAAGTACCAGTATTCATTATCAAAAATAATCTAAGAACTGCAGGAATTGATAGATAACAATATTTTATATTGTTAGAAGATGATTAAGCCGAATTATCAATACACTTTGACATTCCTCAACATTATGTTTAATTGTGTCTACGTTATAATTTAGTATTTCAGATTTAGACATGTTATAATATTATATAGATTATTTTATATGAAAACGTTTAAATAGGAGTTACAAAAAATATATGTTTAATAAATATTTAGCAATAATGATTTTAGTTATCTCAATGTGTCTAATGATAGCAGACTGTAGTAAAGGACCCGATAAACTGCCTAAAAGTAATGGACAAGTATTAAGGCTTGGGACAAGCACAACTACTATGAAGTCAGGCTTAATGGATAGAATTATACCTGTTTTTGAAAAGAAGTATGGCATTAAAGTTGATATTTCTATGGCTGGAAGTGTCGAGACCCTTAACTCTGCAAGAGCAGGCAAGGTGGATGTTGTATTCGTTCATTCAAGAGAGGATGAGGATAAATTTGTTTCTGAAGGTTATGGCATTAATAGAAAGGATGTTATGTATAATGACTTTGTAATTTTAGGGCCTCCAGATGATCCAATACATATAAAGGGTGAAAATAACGTATTAAAAGCCTTTCAAGCCATCCACGATAGTCATGCTACTTTTGTCTCACGAGGTGATAAATCAGGTACATATAGCAGAGAAATGATTATTTGGAAATTATTAAATATCAAGCCTTCAGGCAATTGGTATATTACAGCAAATAAAAATATTCTGGAAGCCCTTATAGCAGCATCTAATCATAAGGCATATGTTCTCGCAGACAGAGGCACTTATCTTTATCATAAAGAAGAGTTAAATCTTGTTATAGTCGTAGAAGGCGACAGCAGATTATTTAACCCTTACGGAGTAATTGCAGTTAATCCAATCAAGGTCTCAGGAATAAACTATGATGGGGCAATGAAGTTTCTTGATTTTATCACATCAATAGACGGACAAGAGATAATATGCGGTTATGGAAAGGTAAAATTCAATAGGTCTTTATTTGTTCCGATGGCTATTAAAATTAGCCTCTGCCAATGAAAACTCTTCATAATAAAATTCTATCAAACTTTCTTCCGTTGGTCATTATTCCATCAACGATTATAATAGTAGTCTGCATAATCATGCTGATTGGACAGATCAATGAAAAATCAGAACTGCAGCTTGTAAGCGGAGTACGCGGAATAGAGACAGAATTAAAACAGTTAGGAAATGACCTCCTTCGTAATGCCCAAGCGATCGCAAAACGAAACGATATAGTTCAAATGACTAAACGTCGTGACCAAAATGCCCTGCTGCCCTTATTGCAAGAGCTTCAAACTCTATTTGGAGCCAGTTTAATCAGGGTTTTTAGTCCTGATGGTTACATATTAGCAACCGAATTTATGGTAATCCCTCAGTTGAATAAAAAAATTCTATACTATCCTGAAATATTAGATCAAGTACTAAAAGGCGAAGATGTAGTCACAATAGTGGGAACACCAAATAGAGGTGTTGCGTGTAAAGCCTTTGTGCCTATTAAGCTAAACGATAAACCAATCGGCATGTTACAGGTTGGACGTATAATAGATTACGAATTACTAAATCAAATAAAGGTTAAGTTCGGAATAGAAGTTACTCTTTACAGGGGAGACTTTCCGCAGGCATCTACTTTTACAAATCCTAAAATATTATTAGATAATGACCTAAAGATATTTCTTGCAGATGTAAAAAACCAAAATAAACAAATTATTAGAGAGATGACCCTTGGTTCGTCAAGATACTATGTTGCAGCAAAACCTGTAGGATATGAAAAAAGAATATCTGGAATAATGTTATTTGCCCTGCCTATAGACAAAGCCTTCCATCAGATTAGATTATTAGAGACAGCTATGATAGTATCTATCTTAATAATAGCCTTAATTACCTTTTACATCTCCAACCGCTTATCATTAAGGATTGTAGAACCTATAAAGTCGCTATGCCAAGTTACGCAAGAGGTATCTAACGGTTCTCTTTCTGTAACGGCAGAAGTGCAATCAGATGATGAAATCGGAATCTTAGCAAATACCTTTAATATGATGATCAAGGAACTAAAAAAACATACCGACCACCTGAATGATCTTGTTGAAGAAAAAACAAAAAACTTAATAAAAATCAACGAAGAATTGGAAATCGAAATATCTGTACGCATAAAGGCTGAAGAAGAATTTATAAAATTACATAGGACACTGGAACGTAGAGTAGAGGAAGAAACTAACCATCGTATGCTTCAACAACAACTATTGATTCAACAATCAAAACTTGCAGCTATGGGAGAAATGATAGGCGCAATAGCTCATCAGTGGAGGCAGCCGCTTAATGCTATAGGCTTAATAATTCAGGACTTAAAATCAGCCTATGATTTTGGCGAATTAGATAAAAACTATATCACTCAAACAGTGAATGACACTATGATACAGGTCATACACATGTCAAATACCATCAATGATTTCAGAAATTTTTTTAAACCAAGCAAAGAAAAGGTCATGTTTAAGCTGAACTCTACAGTTATTGAAGTAATAAATTTAATTTATGACCAATTGATAAAAGCTAATATAAAGATTGCAATTGAATATAAATACGATGTTACAAACATATCAAACTCTGCAAAGTATCCAGAATTAACTACATGTGAGCCTGAAATTGAGGTATTTGGTTATCCTAATGAATTTAAGCAGGTAATATTAAATTTAATCGGAAATGCCAGAGATGCAATTAATAAAAAAAGTCAGGATTCTGCTGCAAAAGGATATAAAGGAGAGATACTCATTGCATTTTATAAAACAAACGATATGGCTAAACTTGAAATACATGATAGCGGCGGAGGCATACCTTTTGAAATTATTGATAAAATATTTGAACAATATTTTTCAACAAAAGGCGAGGAAGGCACTGGTATTGGACTTTATATGTCTAAGACAATCATTGAACAAAATATGAACGGTAAAATTTATGCTTCTAATGACGCAAATGGTGCGGTTTTTGTTATTGAACTCCCTACTAACATAGCTTAATAATAAATATATAACCATCAATACTACTGACATAGAAAATATTTTTAACATCAACGCTTCCTCCTTAAATTGTATTTTTATCTATAGATAATTTATACCAAGCTGCGCTCATAGAAGTATATATTCATTGAAATGTAGGGGCAGCTTTTTTGTAACGGGTCTTAGACCCTGTGGCTGCCCTGTTTTACGTTTAGCCTACATGTAACTTGGGTAACCACAAGGGTTACCCCTACGAAATACGGTTTTAAATAGGATTAGCTGAATTACCTTATTGCGGGAGCAGGTGTCCCAAAGGGCACCTGCTCCTAAATGTTTAAATTGATAAATAAAATAGGGATATAAAACTTTATATACTACAAATTAATAACTTCTAACCCTTTATTTTTTAGTTTGAGAACTCGTCCCTGTTTTTGAAGCTGCAGAACCATTGTTTTCTTGCTTATTTAATTCTTTTTTGTTCTTCTTTGTTAATTTACCCGCAGTGTTCTTAACCCATATCACGCTCTTTTTAGCGAATGTATTTATCTTCTGGAAGAAATTTTGATGCTCTTTTGTAGATGTTTTATCTTCTCTAACTTCTTTATTGATATGTTTGTCTTGATGTTCTAAATGTTTATTCACTTCTACGTGACTCGTGTGAGGTTTTTCCAATCTTGCGTCTTTCTTTTGTTCATCTGCTGCAATTGCAATACCGCCTATAACAAAAATAAACATAAACATAGTTACTATTGCATTAAAGAAAATCTTTAACATCAACGCTTCCTCCTTAAATTATATTTTATGGATAATTTAAACATATAGACAAACAAATTAAGATTTAAATTTACGTTCTTAATATAAACAAATGAATACTAAATAATCTTTTATGTTATAATAAAACATAATCATACAATATGAATACAATAATTGAAGTTAAAAGCCTAACAAAAAAATTCGACGGTCTAACTGCAGTAGATAATGTTTCTTTCAATGTAGAAACTGGTGAGATATTTGCCTTCCTTGGTCCAAATGGTGCTGGCAAGTCAACTACTATAAAAATGCTTACAACGCTTCTTCGTCCATCAAGCGGCAATATCATTGTTAATGGCCATGATCCAGTAAATCATCCTGATGCAGTACGCCGCTCTTTTGGAATAGTATTTCAAGACCCAAGCCTTGATGAAGATCTAACGGCATGGGAAAACATGGAGATACATGGAGTGCTTTATGATGTCCCAAGCAGCACGCTCAAACAAAAAAGCGAAGAACTGCTAAAATTTGTTGACCTATGGAGCCGCAAGGACAACTTTGTAAAAGAGTTCTCAGGAGGCATGAAACGTCGGCTTGAGATTGCCCGCGGGCTTCTTCATCTCCCTAAGATAATTTTTTTAGATGAACCAACCCTTGGTCTTGACCCTCAGACCAGAAACCATATATGGGCATATGTCAGAGATCTTAATAAAAACGCAGGAACTACTGTATTTTTCACTACACACTATATGGAAGAGGCAGATAAAATTGCCCAGCGGATTGCTATAATTGATCATGGCAAGATTATCGCAATCGGCACTTCAAATGATTTAAAAAAACAAACTAATACTAATTCACTTGAAGATGCCTTTTTAGCTCTTACTGGTTCTACAATCCGTGAAGAAGCTGTAAATCCCAATGATCGTATGAGAAAGATGCACAAAATGTGGCGGAAATAACACAAATGAAAAAAATATATATACTCTGGCTTAGACAAATTAAAAAATACCTTCGTTCAAAATCGCGAATAGTAGGTTCGCTTGGGCAGCCGCTTCTTTTTCTGATTGCCTTAGGTTATGGTTTAAACTCAGTATTCCAACAAGCTGGACAGGGAAGCTATCTCAATTTCCTTTCCCCTGGGATAATAGCTATGAGTATAATATTCACTTCCATTTTCTCAGGTATGGAGGTTATATGGGACAGACAATTTGGATTCTTAAAAGAAACTCTTGCAGCTCCCATATCCCGCTTTAATATAATGATAGGGAGAACGCTTGGAGGAGCAACAGTTGCCACAATGCAAGGCATTATTGTAATGTTCATATCATTGCTCTTTGGCTTTCGCCCTGTAAGCTGGATTAATATGATTCCTGCAATTGGTATAATGTTTATAATTGCCCTACTCTTCACATCTTTAGGCACAATGATTGCGTCACTGCTTGAGGACATGCAAGGATTTCATCTTATTATGAACTTTCTTGTAATGCCTATATTTTTCTTCTCTGGGGCTATTTTCCCTCTTCAAGGATTACCTAAAGTCCTCGTTATTATAGTAAGAATAAATCCGCTGTCATACGGTATTGATGCCCTTCGTATCTTACTAATAAATGTAGGACACTATGGCTTAGGTATTGATACAATCGTATTGCTTAGCGTTACGCTGATATTTTTATGGCTTGGAAGTCATTTTTTTAAAAAGATACAAATATAACCTAATCATATTTTAACCATATCCTAATAATATCCTAACAATAAAGGCTTATACTGTTATAAAACGAAAGCAAACATAGACATTCATTAAATCGAATAAAAAAAATATAAAGATTCTTAAATCAATGTAAATAATAATAATTATAATTTAACAATTGACAAAAATAAAAACGTTTATATAATATAAAATGTTAAAGTTTTATATTATATTATTGGCATCAACCTAATGTACAGGAAGGAGTAAGGCTGGTAAGAATCTTTTGATTTTTGCCGTTAGTAATTTAATTTTAGGAGGTTTAAATGTGTCGTAAATCTTTATTATTAAGTATTTTGTTCATCTTTGGAGTAACGTTATTGCCAAGTATCAGTCAGGCAATGCCGATGTGGTCAACAAAATACAAAGTAGACTGCTCTAAGTGTCATAAAAATGATGCTGAATTAGGCAGGTATGGCAATGAATTTAGATTCGCAGGATTTAGAGTACCAAATGAAATAGGAAAGGATACCGGAGATTTCAAAATAGAAGACTATCTAGCTGGAAAGGGAGCAGTTGCTGCAAAATTCTCAAATCATGATGATTCTACGAATAGATCTACTCCTTATACCAGAGCAGGTATTGAGGCAGGAAGCGTTACGATTTATCCTTTAACTGGCGCATGGGGCAAAAACTTTGGGTCTAATGTAAAGATACAAGTAGACAGATTAAACGGCGCTGAAGACAATGGTCAGCTCACTATTGTAAACCTTTGGGCTATGGGTGTTTTTGGAGATGAATCTCAATTTTTTAGTGTAAAATTAGGAACAATGGAGTCATTTGCAATTTCTACATCAGGAACTGTATCAGGCATGACATTAGGTTTTCCATCTATACCTCTTGTTTCTAAAGGCACAGGCTCTGCTGCAACATACAACGCTAGCTCAACATTGTTATCTTTTACAAGTATGACTGGCACAGAATCAGGGATTGAACTAGGCTATAATCTATTCCATTACGGTGATGGCGGGTCTAAGACCACTAATATTTCTGCTAAGATAACTAACGGTATATGGTATAGCGGATTACCAACTGCAAGCACTATAGCGGCTGATTATAATTTTGGATCTTACGCTGGATTTTTCAATTCCACAAATGGAATCACAAATAACCGTCCAAGTTATGGTATAGCATTGAGTCAATATATCAATGATAATATTAGTCTTTCATTAACTTGGTATAATGGTTTACTTAATAATATTCCATTAGGTTATACTACCACAACAGGCGTTAATCGCGCTACTACGTCAAATGACACAGTAAACAGGGTATCATTGTATGGAAAGGTTTACTTAATTCCAGGCGTTTTTGATTTCATACCAAGCGTTTTGTATGGAACAGATAAATATGACAATGCATACTTGATTAATAATACTCTCAAAGGCAATAATTCATCTTCAAGCATAACGATAAATGCAGAATTTGAATATCATACTCCTACAACAGTACTTGCAGCCTCGTATTGTTATAGCGTTCCTACTAGCGTAAGTACTGGCGCAACTATATCACAATTTGGGCTGGGCGGCGATCAACGCTTTAACCAATGGTTATTCTTAAATTCAGCTTTGACTTATAAAACCACTAGATACTTAACTGGCGGAGCATATAACGACGCTGCATTACTTGCAACACTTATGTTTACATTATAATTAACAAATTAAAGATAAACTGGGCTTTCACAGTCCAGTTTATCTTTAAAAAATACCTATCATTTATAAAGAATAGCCTGCGCTTTTTCCCTTAATGTCGTTGGAATTGGCAAAACGTTTGTCATAAAAACCATAAAACTCTTAAATAATATTGTCTTTTTCGGAGTTACCTTATATAATCTATACATCCTGTCTGGATTTAAATAAAACTTACGGTATGCCTTTCTGCGTAAAAGATGAAGATCTTCAATTGATACAGCGCTTATATTTAATTCTGTGTCTCCGGGGTTTAATTGATCAGTGTCTAAGTCCTTAAAATTAAACCCAGCATCAATTGCCTGATAATATAACGGAGTTCCGGGCTGCGGTATTACGAAACTAAAACTCGCCATATGAAGCTTTGAAGACGCTGCATAATCTATGGTTCGATTGAGTTCCTCCATCGTCTCTCCCAAAAATCCAAGCATAAAAAATCCCTGTGTTACAATCCCTCTTTCAGCAGTTAATTTTATATTTTTTCTCGCAAGTTCCAGATCAAGATTTTTATTAATATCCTTTTGAATATTTGGCGAGGCGCTCTCTATTCCATATGCCAGCTTATAAACCCCTACCCTCTTAAATAGATCAAGTATCTCAACATTTACATGATCTACCCTGATTCCGTTGGGAAATGAAATCTTAATCTTTAACCCTTGATCAATTATCATATTAAATATCTTTTTTACACGTTCTTTATTAATATTAAATGAGTCATCTTCAATATGTATCTCTCTAACCCCATATTTTATATATAAAAGTCTAATTTCCTGTAGTATTCGCTCTGGAGAGTGGTATCTGATCTTTTTACCAAATATATCATGGCAATAAACACATTTATAAGGACATCCCCTTGATGAAAATATTGAAGAATACTCCCTATGAGCCTGAAATCCTGAATGAGTCCCAAAGTCCCTGAAATAATCGCTTATAGTTATCAAATCATATGCAGGCATTGGGATAGAATCAAGATCTGAAATATAATCTCTTTGAGGCGTTTTAAAATATTGCCCATCTTTTAAAAATGCGATTCCCTTTATATCTGATAGTCTTTCATCATTTCCATTATGTATATTTTCTATAAGTTCAACAGCCGTAGCCTCGCCCTCGCCTATTACGCAGCAATATACATTTTTATCAATCACTGCGCGTGTTGAAAGTGACGTTGCATAAGGACCGCCAATTATAATCTTTATATTATTATCAACAGATTTTATTACTGAAGACATTGAATGAACAAGATTAGCCTCCATATTAACTGCTGAAATACCTACTACATCAGGAGCGCTCTTTTTAATAATCGCTGAAATTTCTTTATCTGTGACATTCCTTTGCCTTAAATCAATTATCTCAATATCAAGCTCTGGAATTGCATTTTGTAGATACCCTGCGATATATAAAATCCCCATTGGCAGTATTTTTTTCAATCCGCTTGGCGGACGCATCAATAATAATTTCATATAAATTCACCTTAATGCTTTGCAGGGTTTGGGGGCGCAGCCTCCAACGTTCACCTTAATGCCTTGACGGGTTTGCCCGTAGTAAATTTGCTGCATCCAACGTCACCTTATTATATATCTCTTCAAGGCTTCTTACGCATTTATCAATAGAAAATGTTTCCCTTAAATGACTGTAACCAGCCTCTTTTATATTATTAAACTCAGAAAGAGGGGTTTTATATACCTTTTTTATAACCTCAAATAAACTCTCCACATCTTGCGAGGAAAAGAGAAAACCAGTCTTACCATCTATCAATATCTCAGGCATTCCAGATACCCTTGAGCCTGCGCATAGGGTTTTAAGGGCAAGCCCTTCCATTGATACCTTTGGCAGACCCTCAGCCAAAGACGGAAGTACTACTAAATCACTTGCTATTATAAAATTCCAAGGATCAGTCCTAAAATTTGTAAATATAACCTTGTCTGCAAGATCATTCTCTATACAATATCTCCTTAATTTATCATAAAGGTCTCCTTCTCCAACAATAAAACATACAAAATTGCTCAACCCTGCATCAACCATCTTCTTTAATGCCTTTAATAAATAAATATGCCCCTTTCGTTCCTTTAACACTGCTACCACTGATATACAAAATCTATCCTTAGGAATTGAAAATTCATCTCTAACAGTGCTTTTTAAGGTATCTCTATTATAAAACCCTAAATCAAAACCATCATATACAACGATGGTCTTACTAGGGGCTTTTTTTAAAAATGGAACTGCAATATTCTTAGCAGTAGGTATGATAAATGAGGCATATTTAGAATAAAATCCAACCAAAAATCTATGATACCCTGCCCCAAAATCATCTTTTATATGAAATACTACAGGAATTCCAAGCAATCTGCCAACAATCAAACATGTAATAACACTCAGATTATCACAAGGATGCAAAACCTGAAATCGCTCCCTTTTTACAAACCTGTAAAATTCAATTATATAACGAACAGCCTCTATTATAAAAAATATCAATCTCCATGACCTAATAATACTTTTTACCTCTGATATAAGATATTTGCTTTTAATGGCATTTTCATGAAATGTTACACCTGCCTGCTCAGATTTTTCGGCGAAGATACTCTTCTTTAGCGAATACAAATGCAGGTCAAACATTGAGCGGTCTATGTTTTTGAAGATAATCAGCATGCCTTCATGACCGCCTCCGTAAGGCTTTAATCCATGTTCTACGTATAATATTTTTTTTTGCATAGATTTTTTTTGAGGGCTCTGCCCTTTTCATCTACGGGCTCCCGCAAAGGGACTCGTCCCTTTGAACCCATTAATAATTTCTCCAATATTTTTCTGGCTTTTGTCTTAAGAGATATATCTTTAATATATAATAAAGATTGATTAACTTTAAAAATCCTGCTATTAAAAATACTATATTTGTGGTATTAAAATCATATTTTTTATTGATTTTAAATTTATTTACCTGAAAAATATAAAAACTTACCAACACTGCAATTGAAAATAATCCAAATATTATATATTTCCCAGATGAAATTCCTAAGACAATATATAACAAAAACAATAATGAAACTAAAGAAAAATGTCTATATCTTTTAAAAGGACATACTTTATTTGTGCTTCTACACCATTTTTGAATAACATTAAAATATCTCGTATATGACCTTAAATTTTGCTTACAGGAATGAAAGACATAAAGGTCATGATGATAATTCAGATTGTTGCCTCTTTTAATTGCTTGTCTCAAAAATAAAGTATCCTCACAAGCCCTCATTTCTGGATTAAATCCTCCTGCATCCAAAAAAACACCCCTTGTGAAAAAGATGTTAGTCCCTGCTACTGCAAAATTATCATCGTATTTATTATATACCCTGTCTGTATCAGGGAAATTGGTCATTATATAGACAGCTTCCTCAAATCTGTTTAAAGGAATTGATTCAAAACGACCTGTAAATAATTCTGACTGCTCAAAGAATTTTGCGCCCTTTTCAAGCCAATCAGCAGGAGCGATAGCATCACTGTCAATACATGCAATATAATCATAATGAGCAAGTTTTACAGCTTCATTTTTAGAAAATGATGCCCCCATATTTTCTGAATTTTGGCTAAAAATTATCTTATCTGGATAAGTCTTATTATATTTTTCCAAGATTGAAAGAGTACTGTCCTTTGAATAATCATCAATAACCACAACCTCAAAATCATGATAGGTCTGCTCTAACAGAGAATCAAGACATTTATGAATATATTTTTCACTATTATAAGTTGGAATAATTACTGAAATATGTATGCGTTTATCTTTTTCCATTAAAAATCCCTTGTAAGAACTTGTATCATGTAATCAAGATGTCTTTTTGTTAAATCTTGATGCACTGGAAGCATAATTAAATTATTGACCAAATATTGAGTTATTGGATATTTTTTAATATTTTCACGCACATATGGATGGAGATTAGAAACTCCCGGCCAAGCATATGCAGGAACTCTATCTTGATTTAATTTATCTCTTATACTATCAGCGCTATCTGCGCTATCTACCATAAGAGGCAGAGTCATTGGACAAAAACCATCTTCAAGGGTCTTCCTTAACGGTTTAAATAAGGTATTCTCTTCAAGTCCAATCAACATATACTTATAATTCTCCCTTCTCTTTAAACAAATATCTTCCCAAGGCTCTTGTTTTTCTAATATCCTCATAGAGACATTTGAAATTCCAAGCTCAAAATCTCCTTCTCCATTTACAATAGAATCATTTAATAGCTCCCCCTTTGAACCCTTTAAATACTTCACAAAAGGCACGCCTGTCTTTGACTCTGCATTTGATAGCATTGAGCGCACAATAGCAAGACCCTTGCCCATATTTATCCCTTCTCTTTTGATGTCAGAGATATTATTTCGATTATCTAAAAGCATACCTCCATCAGGTATTGGGAAAAACTTTCTTAGACTAAATAATCCGAAATCAGCAGTTGTTCCAGCAAATCTCCCATTAATAATACTGCCATAAGAAAGCGCGCAGTCTTCAACTGTATGAACACCTTGCGATTGTGCAAAACCTACTATCTCCCTAATATCAGTTGGCATTCCGAAATATTGAACCAATATTAATAATTTAGTTTTATTTGTAAACAAATCAACAAGCGATCTAAAATCAATCTTTAAATCTATACCTATGTCAATAAAACGAAACCTTGCCCCAGCCTTCATAAGCGGCTGCAAGGCATTATAACACATATATGCAGGAACTATTACCTCATCGTCAATCTGAAGACGTATCATCTTGGCAATATACCAAAATGCGTTTTTACCCATTGACAATAGTATCCGTTTATCAAAATCATTAATAAAGGGAAGACGGTCATTATGTCTCCACATCTTCAAAATATTTAATGTTTTAATTGTTGGTGATAAAGGGATATACATTTATAATAATTATACCATAATAATAATTGGTATTGCTAATAATGGGTTCAAAGGGTCTTAGACCCTTTGCGGGGTCAAGGGGCAGGGGTCTTAGACCCCGTTATAAAAACCCTTGAAGATGCCTTTCTTATTTTTGGCAAAATCTGTTCAGTATAATAAACATAGGCGGCTCTAAGACTTGGCCTGAGTTTATTTAGATAATATTGTCTGATAAACGGTTTATCCTTAAATATATAGAATCTATAGGTCATCTTTTTGCTATTAGACCATTGCCTTTTATAAGACAGATCGCCCTGCCCCCAGTCAACATCTTTGCATCTTAATGAAAATGCGTTTTCTATCTCCATATATCTTACAATATGCCCGGGTGAAAATTTTTTCAGGAAATTACAATCATAGGTTGACTCATGACAATACACATGGCCATTAAAGATTATATCACAATTGATTGCAATTATCTTATCATCAAATTTCAAGACATGCAGATACAGCCAATTATTCTTTAGAAGTGATGAATATAACTCCCTGTCAAATTCCTGAAATTTAGTCTCTTCAAAAAAACTGCTCCTATGACCAATCTTCTTGAGGCTCTCAACCTTCAAGCGAAAAAATTCTGTGAGAACTTCCTGTAACTCAACATCTTCTTTACATTGATGATAATCAAGGCTGCCCCGTTTTAACAATTTTCTAATCTGCTGCCTGATGTCCTGCCTAAATTCTCGCGGGACATCTTTTACTAAATAATCATCAAATGCCTTATCAATGTTTATCATATGCACAGGAGTATGATCAACTCCTATGAGATTCAGAGGGGAGGTATTCAATGATTTTATCATAAGAGATTCCTGTGGTATAAATCGCAGCTCAATATAATCAAATTTTCCAAAATTTTCTGAGATATAATCCTTAAGCGCAAGAATTGTATTATTGATATTAGCATCACTTGAAAGGATAATATCATGATAATTACTTACAAAATCTGCCATAAACTCATATCTCTTCCAAGGGAAATGCCCCTTTTTTGAATAGACTAGCGGAATTATAGCAGCAATTTTTCCACCATCTATAAATAATAAGATATTTAGATCATATTCCTTCCCAAGATGTTTGTACCATATATAATTCCACTCCCATGTCTGAAATATATGCTCAGTAGACCCAATAAGCGCAGTCCACGCTGGCTCTAATTCCTTAAAACCTTCTATTGAATTTATAACCTTAATTTCTACCATAACCCTTTAATAAATATATTAAATACAGATAATCGCGCCTTAAATATATATAACGGTTCGTCTATTATAATAATCCTTCTTATCTTATATCTATCTGTCTTTAGATTATTAAATCCTCCATATGAAACTGCCGCGATTTCTATACCTAATCCTTTGAGAATACTTATAGTTTCGTCCGTAAGAGTTTTTGCCCCACCAAATGGATATGCAAATGTCTTTACAGGAGTTTTGATTAATCCTTCAATTTCCTTTATGGAATCCATTATCTCTATACTTTGTTCATCAGAAGATAATCCGCTTAGAACAGGATGAGTCTTGGTATGAGCGCCAAATTCAATGCCGTCAACCTTCATCTTGACAATATCGTCAGAGCTTAACATTGAATTAGCCTTAAAATCCTCATATCCTTCTTTATGCCTTGAGAGAAAATCTTGGTTATACCAATCAATCTGGCGTTTTGAATTAATATTGCCAGAAGTCAGGAATACCGTTGCTGGAGATTGATATTTCCTTAATATTGGATAGGCATTTGTATAATTATCACAATATCCATCATCAAAGGTTATTGAAATAGGCGATTTCTTAAACTCGGTATAATTATGGATACAATTTGAGACCTCAGAAAATGGAACTATAGTAAACCTTGACTTGAGATATTTAATCTGTTCCTCAAATACTTCTTTTCTAATAGAAAGACCAATCTCATTTCCATAAGAATAGATATTATCAGATATAGAATGATATACAAGCACAGGGACATGAATTCCTTTAAATATCTTATAGTAGAGCAGATCTGTAACACCTATCAGTCCGCTGTAATATGCCAATAAAAAGAGGAATTTCTTTAGATAATTCATTTTTTTAACTTAGGTTTAAAGTCTTTATTTAACAAAAAAAGTATGATTGAGATATATGACTTTATTGAAAATGGCCAGACAGATAGTCCAGAAAAAATAAGCCTATATGCATCATTTTTTTTATCAGCCCTAAAATTAGCCCATGCCTGAGACATATAAACAGACGCTATTTTTTTTCTATATAAAATATCAGTATAGATAGTCTTATTATCCATCTGTTTATAATGTTTATCAATTATCTTACGCATTGAAATAAGCTGTTGGTCTATATTATTTCCAAAATTTTTTCCTGTAATCCTGAATTCTCCAAGAAATTCTGGTATAAATTCAATCCTGCAGCCATGCCTTGTCATCCTAAGCCAAAAGTCATAGTCTTCAGCATATTTTACCTCAATATTAGGATCAAATCCTGAGAGTTCTTCAAAGAGCGCCTTTTTCATAGTTACAGCAGATGGAGAGAGTTTGTTTTCACTAAAAAGCAGTTTTTTAAATGTAACCTCACTTACTGGACCATATATAAGATCACGTGTAACAGTGCCCATATCCCTTAATTTTTCCCAATGACAAATAAGGTCTATTCCATCATCTTCATTAAAACGGCTTACAACAAACTGCAATTTATCAGGCATCCATACATCATCTGAATCCAAAAACGCTATCAATGACCCTGTACACTGACTTACACCATAGTTCCTAGCCCTTCCCACCAATCCTTGATTATTATATTTAAAATATCTTATCCTTGGATTAACATTAGCGTATCTTGCAACTACATCATCTGTATTATCATTAGAGAAATTGTCTATAATTATCGCCTCATAATTGGTATATGTCTGAGCCAATACAGATTCTATAGCAAAAGTGATTAAATCTGCATTATTAAAGGTTGGGATTATTATTGAAACTAACGGAGATTTATCCATAATGTTTAAGAAAAATGCCTGCTTGGGAATTTTGCAGCAAGGCTTCTATTGATAAAAGATGAATAATGCAGGATGTTTTTCTCTCTATATTTATTAGATATATTCTTATCAGCTTGATAGAAATCAAATTTCAGCCAATCTGACTCATCCATATTCTCAATCTCTATAACCTTGGTTTTATAATCCTCAGATGCCTCATTATTTAAAAATGTATTTAAATACCAGCTAAATGCAGTCTGAACCTTACGAAGGAATAATTGATGTTCAGGGGGAAATTTTAGACATGTAAATGTATCATAATTATCAAGCTCTCGTTTTTTCTTGTGATCAATCAGATCCATCTTTTCACAGAGTTCATATATTGGTGTATTTTTAAATGGATAAAATGTCATAAGTTTTATAGTATCTGGCAATATCTGGGCATTGAGCCTTAGCGTCTCCATTACTTCTTCTTTGGTCTCAGTCGGAAGCCCAATCATATTAAAGGAACTTGTCATAAGCCCAAGACTTGCTGTAATAATGAATGCCTCAATCACCTTTTTATTTGATATATTGCGGTTCATTATCTCCCGCTTAACCCTCTCGCTGCCGCTTTCTATTCCAAACCTTATATCATCACATCCAGAGTCTTTAAGCATATGTCCCTTTGCAAGATTAAAAGACACTGGGTTTACATTACACATATATGGAAGGCCAATCTCACTTGCGTATCTTTTAGAAAAACCCTCAAGGAAATTATTAAACATCAAAAAACTATCATCTATAAAGGCAATCTTTTTGATCTCAGGATGTAATTTAATGGTATTTTTTAACTCAATGAGTACAGTCTCAATATTTTTCATTCTCAGATAACTTTTTTTATTCACAGGCTCTGTGCAATTTTCCTTATAAATATCTACATAAGAATCATTTATACAATATGAGCATTTAAATGGACAACCCCTGCCAACCATCTCTTCAAGCTGATAATTTTTCATTGGCAGAATCTTTTTAAGGTCAAATAACTCTTTGTCCTCTGGTGGAAGTTCATCTAAATCCTTAAAAGGCCTTAGACTATTTTTGATGATATTTCCGTCTTTTGTCTTAACCCAGAGATTTTTAATATGGAAATAATCTGTCTTTGATGATAGAGCAGAGGCAAGTTCACATAAGGCATCCTCACCCTCGCCAATACAGATAGCATCTACTGCTGGCATTCTGATAACAGTAAAAGGGTCCATAGTTGGAAATGCCCCGCCGCATATGATAAATCCACTGTAATAATCCCTTATGCCATCACATATCTGCTCTGCATATCTAAATTGCGGTTCAGGAAGAGAGATTCCTATAATATCAGGATTAATCTGCAAGATATCACCTTTAATCCGTTTAAGATCAACCCCATATCCGAGATCTTCAGAAAGAAAGAGTAGATGTGTCTGATGGCCTCTTTGCTTTAAAACTGCAGATAATATGGCAAGCCCGTTATTTAAGCCAACTGTTGCGCCAATATTTAGATTTATAAATAATATATTCATATCTACTAATCTAAAGCCATTTACTTCCAAGCGGCAGTTTATCTCTATCTATAGAAACACTGGCATCAAGTAATTCACTTGGATTTAACATTCCATATTCTATAAGTTGATTTAAGGCATCCATCTTACAGTCTTTAAAACACTCCTTTGTCACATCTGCCTTTATCTTTTTAAGTATATCGTTTAGACCATCACTTGCAATATTTCCATAACAAAAATCTGGATTATACTTAAAATGGCAGCAGGTATATACTGATGCGTCTGCACCGATAATCATATCAAAAAATGCCCCATGACAGATATTATATTTAATTCTATCTAAATTTTGCTTGTAATAATTTTCCCTTGATATAGATACCCTGAAATCTCCTTGGGTAAAGGATTTTAACTCTGAGGTAACCTGTTCTACCATTGGATAAAATTTATGATAATATTTTTTATTGACCTTGTCCCATAGCTGCATAGGCTTAAAATGCAGGAAATTGACCCCTATCTCTCTATAAAATTCAATAGCTGACATCACCTCAGAGGCATTTGGCTCACATATCATAAAACTTACGCCTATATCAATAGAAGCGCCTCGTTTCTTTTTCTCATCCGCCAGATTCCTTAGATTTTCTATTACCTTATGAAAATCCCTCTCCTCCATTCCATGTGTATACTTATAAGAAGCTGGAGTCATTGCATCAATAGAAACCCTTATCCTCTTTAACCCATTGAGCAGATCATCAAAATGCCTCTCCACAAACTGTCCATTAGTTGTCAAGGTAATATCAACCCCAAGATGCGATACAGCCTTAACAAAATACCCAAGGTCTTTATGTAAACAAGGCTCGCCCCCTCCTGTTATTATCATTCCCTTAACGCCAATTTCTGGTATAGTTTCTATTAATCTATCTAAGACCGTCCTATTTAAAAATAGTCCAGTATGATAATCCCCAAATGTACACTGAGGACATCTTTGATTGCAGGAATTAGTAAGATCAATCTCTATAGTTACAAGGCTTTTATTTTGCTTGGTGAGATAATTGTTTAATTGATCTCTATGGAGTAATATATTTTTTGTATCTGTGTTGATAAAATTATCAATTTTCAAGATTTACCTCTCTTAAATATTTTAATATTTTTATAAACGCCTTATCCTTTAACTAAGTCAATCACCGTTACCTCTGGCGGGGCTAGAAATCTTATTGGAGGCCCCCAAGTGCCTGACCCCCTGCTTAGATATATATAAAGGTCATCATCCAACTGCGTTAATCCGCAGGGTATTGGATAAAACAAATGCGTTAATAAACTATAAGGGAAAAACTGTCCGTCATGCGTATGCCCAGATATTTGAAGATTGATTAACCCTTTGGAATTATCATTAACTACAGGTTGATGCTTTAAAAAAACGGTAAACTCCACATTATCTTTTTTAGCAAGAAAATCTAATTCTGAATTATCACTGCCCAATGAAAACTTCCTTGCCCTAAGATCATCAACACCTGCCAAATTTATAATTCCATCTATATTTACTATCTCACTCCTTAATACTCTAAACCCTGCCTTTTCGGCAAAATCCACAGACTGATCATACCCTACATAAAATTCATGATTACCCATTACTGCAAACTTTCCGTATTTTGGGTTTATCTCTCTAAATAAATCAATATACTCGGCATTATTATTAACCTCTGCGTCTAATAAATCACCTGTGCTGATTAAAATATCAGCATTCGCCTCTTTGACTTTATCCAATATCCGATTCAGCCTTCCATCGTGACTCATAAGCCCAAGATGCACATCTGTTATCTGAACTATCCTAAATTTATCAATATTTGCTGGAAGCCTGTTTGTTTTAATCTCTACTTCTTCAAGAATAATATTTCTCGCCTCAAACCATCCATATATAAAAATAATAATAGATAGGCTCATTGGTATCAAAAATAATTGCCGTTTAGTTGGTATTATATATAAAAGATCCTTTGAAGTAACATGGCCAATGAGAATTACAAAAAACCTGTAAATATCCATAGGAAATGCAACTGCTATAAACATCAAAAGCAGCCCCATCCAGATATTGCCAATATATGCAGATACTATTGCAAAATCATGATGTCCTGAGGTAAGACGCGTTATAAAATGAGAGCAGATTACCATGATTAAAAATAAAATAACCATGATTAAAGTAAAAGAACTAATCGCAAAGGCAGCCCTTAATCTTTGTAGAAAATATAGATTTAAACCGCCATATATCGTGATAAATATTAATATAAATTTAATCATAATACCCAGTAAATAGAAGCTGCATATGTATTTGAGCTTTGAGATGATAAACTCAAACCTGACGTATTAGTATAATAATTAGTATGCTTATAACTTATTTCAATATGCTGATCTCCAAATTTATATCCAAGACCAGCAGTAAATCCATCTGTGTCAAATAATTTTATACTATCTTGGCTGCTGAAAAACCCGCCTCGCAGAGCAAGGTTAAAGATGCCTACTTCTGTGCCTAAAGAATATGTTTGAACAGGTTTTATATTAAATGTATTAGGCCGATTAATATCTAAATAAGTCTTATTATAATCTGTATATCTATAATCACCTGCCAGAGTTATGGTAAAATCTGCTGGCGTTAAAATAATAGCAGTCCCCAGAGAAAACTCTCCGGGAATATTCCAGATAAACCTATCATTAATGGACGTTGACTGCGGGCTAAAATAAGAAGTAGCAGTAGATGCACCCATAAATACCGCCTTTATAGGAAAATTAAACGCGCTTGGACTCCTATAGCTGCTGCCAATATTGACCTTTATCTGGTCATTATTAATAACCTGTGCCAGCGCCCCTACTGAGCCAAATACACCAATTGTGAATTCATTTACAATATATCCATCCGACATTGCCTCAAAGGTGGAAAATACCCCTGCCCCTGTTACCCCAATACTCAAAAAATTAGCAGGTTTCATAGCAAAACCGCTCTGCAGGATATTGACGTTTTGACCAATATAACTAGTGCTGCTGGCATTACTAATTGCGCCTGTGCTTAAAGACTGTTTTTGAAGCGATAGAGTTACAGGATAAATAATATTATAAAGATTATAAAATGCTATTGACAGAGCATATTTATCCCAAAGATATGACGCAGATAAAAAATATTGAATATCATCTGCCTTAAAATAATTTTTACTGCATGGAGTACGTCCTGCATAATTACCAGCGCATTGACCTTCTTGAAGATTAAACGTTACCCCATTACCAAGTTCAAAGTCAGTGATTAATTCATTGGTTTTATTTAAAGATATTAGACCAGCAGGATTGTAATAAATAGAGGCAGGATCATCGGCAACTGCGTCAAATGCCCCGCCCATAGCCTGCGCCTTTGCGCCGTGTATAATTGCGTAAGGGTCTGCAAATACTGTAGTAGAACAAACAAATAATAATATTATTGATATTAATAGCGGTTTATTCATGTTTTTCTGCCATCTTTGTCTCAATATCTGGAAGAAGCGTTCCAGTTGCGCGTTTAAGTTTCACTAAAAGCAGTTGGTAATTATACCTCGTATCAACAAGTGCAGTCTCTGATCTTGATAAGACATTATTTGCGTCCATTACATCAAGACTGGTTACAAGCCCATATTGAAATTGTTTAGACACAAGATTGTAATTATCCTTAGCGAATTCAACCTGCGAGGCTATTGAGGTTAAAACCTCTTTCTGCGTGATATATTCAGAATATATACTTTCTATCTCTATCTGCAGGGATTTTTTCAATTCAGAAAGCGCAAGCGCTGCCTTTCTCCTATTTGCCTCTGCCTCATTAAGTTCCATCCTTCTAATCCCTCCCTCAAAGATTGGATAAGAAATACTTAATCCTACATACAATCCCTCAGCATTAATATATTGAGGTGCAGGGGTAAGAAACATATTTGAATAAGCAAGTTGAAATGAAAGCACAGGCCAGAAAGAACTCTTGGCTATATTTATATTTTGATCTAGTATCCTGCCAGTCAGCTCAAGTGACTTTACCTCCATTCTGTTTTGAATCCCCATATCTTTAAGTTGATTAATTGTCTGAGAATCATCAAGGTCAACAAACTCCTGTGTCTCAACAATTGAATAATCCTCTGTAATACCAATCAAGCGGGCAAGCACAGCCTTTGCGAGTTTGAGGCCGTTTTGAGCCTTAATAAGATCTGCATTTGCCCCAGATAATTCAGCCTCTGCCCTGAGAACAGCAGTCTTGATAGTCTCGCCTACCTTTAATCTTATAAGTGCTGCATCTCGATGATTTTTTAACCGCGCAACATTTATCTCACAAATCTCTACAGCCTTTATAGCCCTCAAGATATTTATAAATGACGTTGTGACTTCAAGCAGATAATCTGCCTTTACAGTCTTTAAATCATGCTCGCTTTTATCAATAGCTATCTTAGACATCTTATATGCAATTATCTCAGCCCCGCCAAGCGACATGGTTTTGTCTAATTCCAGTCCATATGTCTTTATCCCATAACCCGGATAACCTTCGCTTACTCCGCTTGTCTGATACATCCCAAAGGCAGTGACCTTAGGAAGCAGTCCTGCAACCGCCTTTTCCTGACCTTTTTGAGAGATATAAAGGTCAAGCTGTGCCATCTGTATCCTCTCAGACTGAACAAGCGCGATTTTATATATGTCTATTAGACTATATTCTGCAGCCTCTATTGAAAATGGAATTATTAAATAAATAATAAATATTATACCAATAATAATCCTGATTTTTAAGGAATTTAGCTTAATCATTTCTACATCTTTATTTGGTTGATAGTACCATAAGCAAATATATCAACAAATCCCTTGATTGTATCACTTATCTCTGAGGGTTGAAGGTCATGGCCTCTAATTATCTCTTCTTCTCTAAAATACCTAAATACTATTGCCAAAAAAGCCCCTGCTGCAAATTTATGATTAAATTCCCTTAGCTGTCCGCTCCCGCTCATTGATTTAAAATATTCCGCAAGCGTTGCTACAAGTTCATCTGAAAAATTATGATGCAGTTGTATTACTGATTCAGGATAACTGTTCATCTCAGCAAGCATTATCTTAATCATAGGCTTTCTAATCTTCATGATCTCAATACATCTAATACCGATAGCTGTTATTCCGTCTATATAAGGAAGTCCATTGAGTTCAGGAATCAACTTCTTTAATTTGGGAAGCAATGAGTGAGTATCAAGGATTTCCTTAAATAAATTCTCCTTAGAGCCAAAATGACGAAACAACGTAAGTTCAGTCACTGAAGCAAGCGCTGCTATCTCTCGCGTTGTAGCCTTCAAATATCCCTTCTGAGATATTAGCTCCATAGCTGCATGTAAAATGTTTTGATGTGTATCAGTCTTTTTCATAATGGGCGCTGTTTTCTTCTACGGGCATACCCCGCAAGGCATTAAAATAAAGATTACAATGTTAGTGTTCACTTACTTACATTAATGTACAACTAATATTTTTTGATTGTCAATTAAAATAATAACCTGTAAACTATAATTATGGAAAATAATCAAAAAAAGCTAAATAAGACAAATAAAATAAAGCAGAGATTATTAATCATTGCTGAAAATGAAAACATTCATAATATCGTTAAATTGATACTTGAGGATGAGCATTATATCATAACCTCTGGTTATGATATAAGAGATGGACTTGAGATGTTTATTGACGAGACATTTGATATTATACTTATAGATGAGAGTCAATCTATATCAAATGGATTGAGCCTCTGTAAGGAGTTAAAAAATCTAAAAAAAATCAGCCATATCCCGATTATACTGATGTATTCTAACTCTGTTGATGACTCAAAGTTAGAAGATTTCGAGATTGATGGTACCATTAAAAAACCCATTGAAATGGATTTAATCAGAAAGATAAAAGAGGTAATAAGCGTCTCTAATAAAGGAAAAGACAATAATATTACTCAACATTTAAATACAGAGGAGATTAGTGATTTCATAAAAAAAATTAATCAAAACAAATCATCTCAAAACTTATCTTCACAAATTAATAAACTTATAACTGGGACATCTAAAGCAATAACGTCTAATACTGAATGTTTATCTATCAAACCATATGATTTATCTCTAGTAAGAAGGATTGTCCGCAGTCTTTATCCTGGGTTTGAATACATTAACAACCGATTTGTAAATCAATTCAGAAACACACTAATTGATTGGACAAACAAATTCATTGACATCAACGATTGCACAACATCAAATATAACCTGTATTGATAAAATGACATTAAACAAAGAACTGCCTCTGCCTTCCACTTATTTTACGTTTTCAATGTTTCCATTTAATGGGGATGGAATTTTTGTTATTGAAGACAAGCTGGTTTATGCACTTACATATATGTTCCTTAGTAATCATTCAAAGGATTTTATAAACGAATGTTTAACTAATCGCAGAGATTATAACAATATAGAACAGGAAAATCTTAATAAATTTGTAACCCTTATGATGTCAGATTATGGAATATCATGGAATCATATAATTGGATTAAACCCTAAGCCTATAATATGTTATAGAAATCCGCTTTTTTTATTTTTAGACGAAGGGATTTCTAATGAATATTTTTTAGTAAGAAAGATGAGTTTAAAATTTAATGAATCTATTCCTAATTTCATAGAGGGGAATTTTTACATAGCTGTTCCGATGTTGAGCGTTGAACCAATCATCAATAAACTTAAATCTTGTTCATTTGAGGTAATCAATAAATGGACTGTGCCTGTATCTGATTTTATAAATAATACTGAGGCAGCAGTATCAGTGGATTTAGATATTAATGGTGTAAATATACATTCAATCCTTAATTTACAAAAGGGTGATATTTTACCTTTAAATAGATCAACTATAGATAACCTCAATGTAAAGGTCGAAGGTATAACAAAATTCAAGGCATGCTGCGAAAAAATTGAGTCAATAGTCCCAAACCCGTTCAATAAATTTAAGATCACTACTGTTATAAAACTTGATGAAGAATTAGAAAAACATTGGTATTTTGAAACCCTCAAGCCCGAAAAAATTATAACCCGTAACCGCATAGAATTAGGCTCAGAGATATTTTCAAAACTGCCTATTTATAATCTAAATAATTCAATTGAATTATTTTCTGATAAGATCGGTTTTAAACTTCCAAAATTTTCCATAATTGAAAATCGCCAGATTGAGCCAAATATGTATGAAATTTATCTTAATGATATTATTGAGTGCCGCTCTAATGTATTTCCAAATCATTTATTTGTATTTAATGATCAATTAAAAGAAAAGATTAAGGGTATTTCATCAAAAGACCCAGTGTTTGGCGGAAGCGGGAGATGGATTGACTCAGGACAATTTTCTGATGATCTTGGTAAAGGGATAAATAGTTTAGATATGATAACTAGGCATATTGAGGAGGTCATTTGGTGTAATATTGGAGAATTCTTTGGGTTTATTCATTTAAACGATATTAACCGATACCTTGAAAATTATCATAAGCCCCTTAATAATGAATTTAGAAAACTCAACTGTTCCGATAAATTTCTAAAAAGCCTATTAATACATCTGTTAAAAGAACGCATCCCAATTGTTGATATAACTAAAATAATAGAAACTATTATAGATAATAATCATTTAATCAGGGTTGGAGCTTTTTCAAGACGTGTATCAGACACTGACCCAAGTGATGAGTTAGTAGAAAAAATCAGAAAAACCCTTTCAAGAAACATTATTAAACAATATCTAAGAGATGATGGAACTATCTCAGTTATTAAACTTAACGAGGAATCTGAAAAATTACAAAAATCCGACATTCTCAATCAAATTGAAGCAATCTATAAAAGTGACAGATATAGAAGAGAACCCATTATTTTATATTGCGATCATTTAGTTAGAATTAAGATTAAAAACCTGATAAAAAATAATGATATGCCGATTATTATTTTAGCTGACTATGAAATTCCTAATTCTGTAAGGATAAAATACAAAGGTATTTTATAGCGTAGGGGCACGATGGTGCCCCTACGCAACAGCTATAAGACAATATTCCCTCTTTCACTTGTGCGAATTCTTACTGCTTCTATTACCTCTGAAACAAATATCTTTCCATCGCCAATCTTTCCAGTCTTTGCGCATTTCTCAATAGTCGTAAGCACATTTTGGAATAACTCATCTGTAACAACAACCTCAATCTTAATCTTTGGGATAAACTCTATAACATATTCTGCCCCGCGATAGAGTTCTGTATGTCCCTTCTGCCTTCCAAATCCCTTGACCTCAACAACGGTCATGCCAGAGACCCCAATCTCATGAAGGGCATCTTTTACCTCATCCAATTTGAATGGTTTGATTATTGCCTCTATTTTTTTCATATTATTCTTAATAACCTCCAGTAGGGGCTGGCTTGTCCCTGCCCTAATGGGTAACCACAAGGGTTACCCCTACGTAAACATAGTGATGAATTGCTTTACGCATCTACTTCATAATCTCATAAACTTGCAGTAATATAAGCCCCTCCATATGAAATTACACCATCAGTACGGTTGACCATTTTATTTCCTACATCTAAGACATATGTTGCACCAACAGTTAAATGTTTAGAGAATGTATAATTTAATGGAACTGCAATCTCTCCATAATAGTTTCTGTATGGAATTTTTACATAATTTGTAGCAAACGCAAGGCATGGGTCAAAGGTGAAGTCCTTAGCTAATTCAAATGAATGCAAGACATGCAGAATTGTAAACACTGAACCGTTATTGCCCTCACTATTCCCAGCGTATCCTGTTAGAGAAATATCCGCAAATGTCTTAAATCCAATAGTGACATAACCATCATATACCTCATTTAATCCAGTCACAGTATAAGCAATTGCCCCTAATGTAATATAAAGAAACTCTGGCAGAGTTTGAATAGAATAACTTAAAGTAAAATCAGTTTCATGCCAAACATTACTGACAGTCCTAAAGTCACTCCAAACATCAAGCAATAACCCTGAATATCCAATATTAACATCAGGCTGTATCGCAGTCCCTGAATGCTGCAGCATGCCTCTCCATACATAGTTGTAAAATACAGCCGTCCCTATACTTCCTGTAACGCCAGCTTCTTCAGCATATACATTTATTGCTGAGATACTTAGTAATAGTACAAGCATCAGGACTAATTTTCTCAGACTTTTCAAGTTTATTCTCCTTTTATAGACTTAATAGCGGGGTCTATGTCCCCGCTCAATTTAATTAATAATTAATCTTATCTCTTAGAAAAATGAGACCCGCCATGACTTGAAGTACCAAGTTCGTAAGCATTTTCACCATGCATCGCTAAGTCAAGACCTGTGTATTCCTCTTCTTCAGTGATTCTGAGGCCCATAATACCATCGAGAACCTTTAATATGATAAAAGAAACTATGAATACGTAACAATAAGTTGCCAAGATTGCAATAAGCTGATCAATTACAAGGTGTGGATTACCATAAAAGAACCCATCATGTCCTGCAGAATTTAACAGCTTCGTTGCAAATAATCCTGTTGCAATCGCGCCCCATGTGCCGCCAACGCCATGTACACCAATTACATCCAAAGAATCATCTAAACCAGTCTTGGATTTCAAACTTACTGCGGTATAACATAACCCTCCAGCTGCAAAACCAATAATAATAGCTGACATAGGGCTTACAAATCCAGCAGCAGGCGTTATTGCAACCAATCCAGCAACCGCTCCGCTAACTGCGCCAAGAGCTGTAGGTTTCCCCCTGTGACTCCACTCAACAACCATCCAGCCAAGTGCGGCTGCTGCAGAAGCAGTATTAGTGGTCACAAATGCAAGCGCTGCAAGGCCCCCTGAAGACAATGCACTTCCTGAGTTAAATCCAAACCATCCAAACCACAATAATGCTGCTCCTAATATAGTCATAGGCAGATTATGAGGCATCATAGGCTCTTTACCAAATCCGTGACGTTTACCCATTACAATAATCGCTGCAAGTGCTGCCATAGCTGAATTAATATGAACAACAGTACCGCCAGCAAAATCTAAGGTTGACAAATGCTGACTAATCCATCCGCCGCCCCATACCCAATGACAAATAGGGGCATATACAACTGTTATCCATATAGTGGAAAATATCAACATTGTAGAAAACTTCATACGCTCTGCAAATGCCCCAGTAATAAGGGCAGGAGTGATTGCAGCAAACATTCCCTGATACATCATAAATAACAGATGCGGAATAGTTGGAGCATATGTTGAAGGTTCAAACCCTACCCCATTCAAACCAAACCAGCCTAACCCGCCAATAAAACCAAAGTGATCTGTTCCAAATGATAGCGTATAACCCCATAAAACCCAAATTACACTGACCAAACAAAGCATGATAAAACTATGCAGTATTGTACCAAGCACATTTTTGTTTCTAACCATACCGCCATAGAATAATCCTAACCCTGGTGTCATCAACATTACCAATGCAGTTGATATTAACATCCAAGCAGTATCCCCTTGATTAATAACAGACACAACCACTGGCGCAACAGCTGCGACATCATCTGCAAAGGCGAATACTGGAAACATCATTAATACAATCAAAAAATTAATACTCTTTAACACTTTTCCCTCCATTAAGTTTATTGATGACCTGATAAAGCCTCAGTTTAGTGTAAGTGTGTCCTGTGAACCTCAAAATCAGGATAAGCAGATACTGCGACCTCGTTTTGGTCAAGCCCCTCTAATTCGACCTCTCTTGAAACCCTTAGTGGCACTATCAGATTGAGCACCTTGAAAAACACAAACATCACAACAAATACAAAGATGATATTCGTACATATTCCGATAAACTCTGCAATAAGCTGCGATGCATCGCCGTAGAACAACCCTTTAACCGTACCTGTAACGTTGTTTAAGCCGTCGCCATATGTGCCGTCAGCAAAAAGCCCAGTTGCAATAAGTCCCCAAGCGCCGTTTACGCCGTGAACAGATACCGCACCAACAGGATCGTCAACCTTTAGCGTACGTTCCACTATAAATACGCTCATACTGCAAAGCAGCCCTGCTACAAGCCCTATAATCACCGCAGAGGTGGAATTCACAAACGCGCACGGCGCTGTAATCGCTACAAGACCTGCCAACAACCCGTTTGCAGACATTGAGATGTCAGGCTTTTTGTACATCAACCACATATAAATCATTGCCGAAAACGCCCCACCACACATAGCAAGCAGGGTATTGACGGCTATAACCGATATACGGAGATCTCCGCCTGCAAGCGTACTTCCAGGATTAAACCCGAACCAGCCAAAGGCCAGTATCAAAGTGCCAAGCACTGCCATAGGGATATGATGGCCTGGAATAGCGTTTGGAGTACCGTCAGCCCTGTATTTTCCAATCCTTGGGCCTAAGACAATTGCACCTGCTAAGGCAGCAACGCCGCCGCACATATGAACTACGCTTGACCCTGCAAAGTCAACCGTGCCATGCCCCAGTCCGAAATTCTTGCCAAGCTGCGAGAGCCACCCGCCGCCCCATACCCAGTTTGCGTATATAGGATACACTATCATTGAGATAAAAAACGAATAGACAACGAATGACTTAAAAGTCCATCTCTCTGCCATAGCGCCGGTTGGAATAGTCGCCGTAGTATCCATAAAGACCAATTGGAAGAGAAAGAGCGTAAAGATAGAGGTATCATACGCATCTCCTGATAAGAAAAAGCCCTTAGTGCCTAATAATCCAAACTCCTTGCCAAACAATTTTAATGTAAACTCGCCGTCCAGTAAACCAGTACCTCCGGAGAGCGAGGCGACAGCCCCAACACCGCCCATCTGCAGTGCAAAGCCTGCAATCCAATAACCAAGCGCGCCCAATGCAAATACCATCAGGTTCATAGCCATCGTGTGGCTGGCGTTTTTTGCCCTGCAAAAGCCTGTCTCAACCAATGCAAAACCAGCCTGCATAAAGAATACGAGAAAGCCGCATATCAGAGTCCACATAAAGTTAATAGCTATTCTGTTATGACCGCTAACGTCTGCAAGTTTCGTGGCCAATGGCTCGGAAGCTGCCATGTTCTTTAGGTCGTCTGCGGTAGGTGCGCCTGCCGATGCGCCGATCACATCTGCAGCTCCACCTGTTTTAGCACCAGAGGGGTCTGGTTTTATGGGCGCTGTTTGTGGAGGCGCTGTCTGCTCAGGCGCTGTTAGCGCTGGCGCAGCCTGATCCTCGGCAAACGCCGTCTTTAATGCGATACCTGACAGAAGAAAACAACATAACAACACAATGGCAATGTATCGTCTCCTGACTTTAGAATGTTTCATAATCTTTCACTCCTTGCCTTATACGATTATTTCACCAACGGCAAAAATTAAAAATTTTCACCATATTTCTTTTCTTTTATTAAAAGTCCACTACAATTTTTCACTATATTTAACTTCTGCATCAATATTACAGGAGCAACAGCTTTAACATCATCTGCAAAGGCGAATATTGTATACATCATTAATATAATCAAAAAATTTATAATCATTAACACTTTGTCCTCCAATAAAGTCTAAAATACTATAAATCAAAATCATAAAATATGAATTTTGACTTAACCTTAACTAATATTCTATTAACAAGAAACGTACCAGATGAAATTTATATATTGGAAGTCTGGAGATAGGCTTAAATAAAGGAATTATTAAAGTTAAGTATTTAAGATATATAATAAAATTGCCTATAAATTATACAACTCTGATTATACTTCAATCACAATTTTTTTATAATGGGTTCAAAGGGAGGGTCTTAGACCCGTTTTAAAAATCCCTTTGCGGGTTAAGGGCAGAGCCCTTACGGGAATTTTAAGGGGCAGAGCCCCTTAAAGGGCTCTAATAAAAAACCCCTTCCTAAAAATTAGGAAGGGGACGGGGTGATAAAAATGAAGAGCTATAAATTATTTCTTATAGCGATCCTCATATTCCTTTTTAAATTTCATACGATCAGCGTGTGCAGATGGGTCTTCTTTACCTAAAGACCATTGATGATTAGGGCTGTTCAAGGTATCATTTATGAGTTTATCAAGTTCAGCAGCTTTCTTTGCAGCATCTCCGCCGTGCTTTTTACCAATCTCAACAACCTCTCTCAGTTCTGGAATATATTCTCCATACCAATGTTTAGCAACCTCATAATTACCATGCCATTGAGTGTAATCAGGGGCCATCATGGATGCCCCATGACGAGCGCGTCTGCCTTCATGATGCCAGATTTCAAACCAAGTATAGTCTATTTTCTGAGAAAATTGAGCGTATGCAGGCCCATTTACAGCCTTTAAGACCTCTGTTGCCTTATTATTAAGAGCCTCGCCTGGAATAGCGAATTTCTCGCTATAAAGCTGTAGTTCGCCTTCATATTGCGTGTAAAAACCATTGATAAAGTTTATATTATGGCAAGCCTTACAGACATTTATCATATTCTGTCTTCTCATATCTCCAGTTATCTTGCCAGAGGCCAATCCCCATTTTAAATCTGTATTATTTGCAAGCGTTACTTGAGGAGGTCTATTATTATATTTAATTCTAAGACCAACATTATGCGTTACCGGCATATCCTTTGTTGCTGACATATGACATGTAGCACAAGTTGGAGCAGCAGTATAATCTTCGCCAACTACCCATTTAGAAGAACTAAGATTCAACTTATCTCTATTTGCTTCAAACAAGATTCCATGTTTGGACTCTTTGTAAATCTCTATTTGAGGATGATCTGGACCCATATGACATTTACCGCAAGTTTCAGGCTGTCTAACCTGCTCTACTGAAAACTCATGCCTATAATGACAAGCAGAACAACTGCCCTCTGAACCATCTGGATTACCTCTTCCCATACCTGTGTTTGGCCATGTTACTGGATCAAGTTTGCCGCCTTTTAAGACCTTAACCGTTGTTCCATGACACTGCCAGCATCCATTAACTGCTGCTGCTGAAACACCGTTAGGGAAAGCCTCTGTCTTAAACCCTCTGTTTCCCTCTGCTAAATCTGCAAGGACATTATCAAGGGAGCCCATAATACGGCCAGCCTTTGAGTGATGTGAATTGACAAATTCATCAACTTCCCTTGCATGACATTTAGCGCAGTCTTTTGGTGATACAATAACTGAAATCAAATGACCATTATGCTCAAAGGCATCTGCATCGCCTTTTTGCGCTTCATGACATTCATAACATCCGACATTTGCCCTATAATGCTTACTTTTACCCCACTGTTGATAGATACCATTTGTTTCTGAACTATGACATGCTATACATTCTTTACTTTCTGCAGATAGTTCCTTAGGAAGATTACTCTTCGTTTCAGCAAAAACAACAGCTGAAAATAAAAATGTAAACATTAAAAGTGTGATGAATAAAGTTCTTTTCAACATAATACCTCCTAAACTATTGAAATAATGTTAATAATAACTAAGTAACACCTATTACAAAAAATTATCAACCACCTCCTTGTTAAATTATACTCATCAAGCAGCTCACTGCAACGTTTTACTTAAAAATCAAGAAGACGCTTATAAATTTATCCGCAGTAGTTTCATATTATTTGCTATAACTTGATCTGGACGAATTCAGTATAATTTTATTATATATCAGGATTGTAGTTTTTTCTTGTAAATGATGTTTACAAATGTGTTAATTAAAACTTACCAGAAGGCAGGAACGATTTATTCAAACAGGACTTTTTTCTATAATCTCAGAACTTACATCATAACGAGTATATGCCTTAAAGGTATTTCTCATAACATTTTGAGCAGTAACTCGTGCAGCATTAATTAAATCATAATTTTTCTCAAGCATCAAGACAATGTTGCGGTCTAAGCCGTTATCATTAGCCATTCTCATTAGTACCCCTAATGCCTTTTCACTGTTCATGCCTTCTCTATAAGGACGATCCTCAGAGATTGCTGTAAATACATCTGCAACTGACATGATCCTTGAACCCAATGAAAGAGTTGAAGCGCCATGATGAAACGGATACCCATTGCCGTCAAGACGTTCATGATGAAACGCTGCCCATCTGCTTATCTCCTCAAAATCTCTGATAGGTTCAAGCAGTGAATAAGTAAAAAATACATGTCTTTTTACAATATTCATTTCATCGTGCGTTAGTTTATCTCTTTTATCTAGTATCGTTGAAGGCACTGCCAATTTTCCTATATCATGAAAATATCCAGCAATCTTCATATTATTACACTCGATCTCAGAAAAACCCACAAGTTCTGCCAGCTTTGTAGCACATGCTGACACTCCGCTTGAATGATTAAATGTAAACCTGCTTCTAAAATCAATAAACTGACAAAATAAATTTGAAAGACTCACCAAATCACTTACATTTAGTTCCCAAAGTAAAAGCCCAGATTTTCGGCTAACTATATATTTCATATCAGTATAATTAATATCAAACCAAAAAGATTCTTGTTTTACAATACGCTCAAGCGTATCAACTAGTTCAGGCATAAAAACACTGCCTGAATGATCTCTAATCCTGCTCATTATCCCATCTACCTGACTTAAAATATCCTTTTTCTTATCAATCAATACTTCAACTCTATCAGCAATATGAAGGATATAACTCCCAAGCGGAATTGCCTCGCCCTCAAATTCAGAATCATTACTATTATTAAAATTAACATGATGAAAAAGTATTAACGGCGCAACCTCTTCAAATGGACTAAAATTATTTAAGATTGAATAACCGACCTTTGCGTGTTTATGGATACTCAAATGGTTATCTGCTTCAAAAATCGACGCATCAAGCCTTTCCTCGTAGGAAAGCGCTCCAGTATCATGAAGTAATGCTGCAAGTACAATATTATTCTGCTCACCTATTGACAGCCCAAGTTCTGAGGCTATAGCAAGGGCTATGCAGGCAACTCTCTTATGATGATCCACTACATGCGGGTTTATCAAATCCATTGATTTTGACAAGCATAATACTACCTCAAACAATGAGATATGCGGATCGCGAATCATCAAAGACTGCTCCTCTTTTCAGAAATCAAGGCTAATAATGAATTAAACGCTTCGACAAAAAGCCTTAAACCATCAATGAGTAATTTGTCGGTTAGGCTGTTATAATCAAGACCGCCGTCGCAGAGAGAATCAATTATATTATTAGCGTCTTCAATATTCAAATCTATAGTCCTTTTTACAACTCCATGATCTCTAAAGGCATCAAGAGTCTCTTGAGGCATAGTATTAATTGTATTAGGTCCAATCAACTCATTTACATACAGGACATTGCTATATGCTGGATTTTTAGTACTCGTGCTTGCCCAGAGTAGTCTTTGAACCATAGCTCCCTTTTGCTTGAGTTTTAAAAATCTATCCGATGAAAATACAGATACCATTGATTGATAAGCCATCTTGGCATTTGATATAGCAACCTTGCCCATTGTATCAAAATACCACTGTCTTTCATCTGCATTTGTTGTATCAAGTGATTTTTCAGTTAATACCTTATCAAAGGCGCTGTCAATTCGGCTTATAAAAAAACTTGCCACAGAGGCTATTTTTTCAATAGATTTGCCTTCTTTTAAACGTTCTTCAAGACCCTCAATATATGCGATAATCGTCTGATCATATTTTTCATTAGAAAATAAAAGAGTAACATTTATATTTATACCTTCTGATATCAGTGTTTTGACTGCCTTAAGTCCTTGATCAGTTGCAGGTACCTTAATCATCACATTATCCATGCCAATCTTGTTAAAAAGCATCCTTGCTTCTTTGATGGTCTCTTGATAATTATCAGCAAAATTAGGATCAACCTCTATGCTTACATAACCATCCTTTGCATTCGTTGCTTGATAAACTGGCAGCAATATCTTGGCAGCATCCTTTATATCATTTATAGCAATCTCATAAAAGATATCCTTATCTGTTAAGCTGCCTGAAGATAATGATTTAAGGAGTTTGTCATAACCCTTTCCATCTTTTATAGACTTATAAAAGATAGCAGGATTAGATGTAATCCCTTTTAATCCATCGGTTTCAATCATGGATTTAAGTCTGCCTGAATCAATAAAATCCCTGCTTATATTGTCATACCAAAAACTTTGGCCAAACCTTGATAATTCAATTAACTTATTTGTAGACATCTTCCCTCCAATGATTTTATTATAGTATAGCAGTTTTAAAATAAAGAGTTCTATATTTTTTTATTAGGCTAAAAAATGATAAAAGATAAAACACCGCTTACAGAGACATTAAACCCTAAGTCTATTGACCTTGATACCCTTGACACAAGAGAAATCATCAATATTATAAATCAAGAAGACATTAATGCCGTAAATGCTGTGATTGAGGCTGCCGCTGATATTACAATGGCGGTAAATGACGCAGAAAAGGTTATACGTGAAGGTGGAAGCCTTATATATATTGGAGCAGGAACAAGCGGAAGGCTTGGCGTCCTAGACGCTTCCGAAATGTACCCAACCTTTAGTCTTCCTAACGGTATAATCAGGGCTATAATTGCAGGAGGTCAAAAGGCAATCACCACACCTGTTGAAGGGGCAGAAGACGATGGAGAGGCTGGAAAGGCATCGGTAAAAGATATAAAAAGTAAAGACATGCTGCTTGGAATTTCAGCTAGCGGCAATGCCTCTTTTGTTATATCAGCGTTAAAGGAAGGAAAAATCAAAGGGGCAAAATGCTGGCTTTTAACATGCGTAGATAATGAATATGACTTTCTTGACGGAACAATTAAGATTAATGTTGGCCCTGAGATCATCGCAGGCTCAAGCAGGTTAAAGGCAGGCACTGCCACTAAGATGGTCTTAAACACAATCTCTACAACAACTATGATAAAACTCGGCAGGTTTTATAAGGGATATATGGTAGACGTTGTGCCAAGCAATCAAAAACTCAAACGCCGTGCCATTAACATAATTCAAGAAATCACTGGATGCAACAAGGAAGTTGCAGCAGAAATATTAGATAAATCAAGCGGAAACTGTAAAAGGGCAATACTGATGCAAATTAAAGGTCTTACAGCCTCAGAAGCTCTACAAATGTTAGAAAAATCAGACGGTTCACTAAGAAAGGCACTTGAACAAGACTAAGGATTTATACAAAATCATAGGTCTAATGTCAGGGACATCACATGATGGGCTGGATGCAGCGCTTGTTAATATAAATCCTCTTAAAAATAACCGCCTTAAAATCAAGCTTATTCATCATATACATATCCCTTACGATGCCGCACTAAGAAATAGGATTCATAACGCATTTAATGGAACAACTGAGCAAATCTGCAGATTAAACTTTGAATTAGGCGAGGTATTTTCTCAAGGCGTTCTTTCAATTATAAAAGAATCCAACGTATCCTATAAAGAAATAGATTGTGTGTCATCACATGGCCAGACTATATATCATATCCCGCCAAGTGAAACAACCACAGGATGCACCCTTCAAATAGGCGAGTCTTCTATAATTGCACAAAGAACAGGCATACCAGTAATATCTGATTTCAGAACAGCGGACATGGCAGTTGGCGGACAAGGCGCGCCCCTTGTGCCAATGGCTGATTATATCTTATTTGGAAAGAAAGACAAGACATCCGCAGTCTTAAATATCGGAGGTATGGCCAATGTAACAATCGTAAGTGACACAATTGATAAGATAATCGCATTTGACACGGGCCCTGGAAATTCATTGATTGATGAGGTAATTAGACTCTATTCTAACGGCGAGATTTTATTTGATAATAACGGTGAAATTGCCCAAAAAGGTAAGCCCGAGAAACAATTATTAGATACACTTCTATCAAATCAATATTTTAAAAAGTCTCCACCAAAATCAACTGGCAGAGAGTTGTTCGGGTTAGACTATGCAAAGGAAATTTTACTAAATAATATACCAATTGAAGATATTATCTGCACACTCACTCATCTTACGGCTATAACTATAGTTGATGCCATTTCCCCTTATAATCCAGATGAAATAATCGTTACTGGAGGCGGGGTTTATAACTCATATTTAATAGAATTAATGACAAATGGATTTAGAGAAAAAGGAATTAAATCCATTAACAAAATAACAAAATATGGAATTCCTCCTGAGGCAAAAGAGGCCGTAAGTTTTGCTGTCTTAGGTTACTTGACTTTAAACCATATGACTGGCAATGTTCCTTCTGCAACTGGAGCAAACAAAAGCGTTATTTTAGGGAAATTTACATTTCCTTGAAAAAGGCATCTACATGGGCTCTGCCCTTGACCCGCAAAGGGACTCGTCCCTTTGAACCCATTATTAAACTGCCTTTTCGGTTTTTAACTGCTCAATTCTTGTTAGCGCTAAATTGACTGTTTCTATGGCTGACTCAACCTGCTTTCTTAATGTGAAATTATGCGCATTTAAACTTTCAATCTCATCTATATATCTTGATTCCTTATCATTATAATCCCTAAGCCTATCAGCCATCCGCTTAATCCGATCATTTAACTCAAGCTGTGAATTACTAAAAGTTAAAGTTGTTTTTGCTGGTTCTATATTGTCAAGTTCTGCCTGAAACCTTTCTTTCTCCTCAATCAACTTCTTATCATAATTAGAATGCGCCTGTTCAAGCTGCTTATAAACAGAGATCGTCTCAACCATCTTCTTCTCAAAATCTAATCTCTGCTGCTCACTCTCTTTTAAACTTACCTTAAGCTGATCTATTTCTATCAACTTATCTTTATTGGATACCTCCAATGCTGCTGCCTTTATAAGATTGTTCTCATGCTTAACTGCCTCATCTTTTAACATCTGATTCTCTTCTGCGAGCTTGTTTAAATCATTTTGATTATCTACAACCCTCTGATTAATCAACTTAAAATCAGACTTCAACCTCTCAATCTCTTGCTCAAAGACTATTCTCTGCTCTACGCTTTCTTGCAGGCTATTTCTAAGTTGACCTATCTCCTGAGCCGCATCTTTAGTCTCTGCATTTATAACCAAATCATCTTTTTTTGCAATCTTTTGCTTTAATATCTGATTTTCTTCTATATATTTATTTAACTCATTTTGAACATCATTAACCTTGCTGTTTATTAAATCAAACTCTGTCTTGAATGTTTCAAGATCTTGGCCAACAAAATCCCCTTGATCAATCTTTGTGTTCATTACCAACTCTTCTTTAAGCCGCTTATTCTCTTCAGTAAATTTATCTATCTCACCTTTCAGTCTTTCAATCTCCTGCTCTTCAGATATTCTATGGTCTGCTGAGGTTGAACTCTGAAGAAAATTAATTTTATTCACTGCATCCACTAATTCAACCTTTACCTTTGCTAAATCGTCTTTAAGTATTTTACTTTCAGATTGAATATCATGTAATTGTGTTTCAAAAAATATCTTTTGTTCATCACTTGCCTTAAGGCGTTCTTTAAACTGTTCTGTAATTGCCCGCTCAAGCGCTAATTCCTTTCTTAAACTATCTAATTCATCTTGAGATTTGATAGTTTCACCTTCTATAAGTGTTTTTTGCTCATGACTATTAAGACTTTCCTGAATTGAACTAGAGGCAGTTACTTCAATCAAGTTTGTAAGACTTGACACTGGTTTATTCGCCCTTAATTTTTCCAAAAGCTGATCTTCATTAGATATTCCAGTTACTGAAAGAGTAGACAAAGATTTTTGATGTAATTTCCTATAAACAATAATCAATAATACCGCCATGATTATAACCAGTATCAATAATAATATAATAAAATTATCCTGTAGCATATTATTTAAATTACCCTCCTTTTTATTGACATCTGATGTCGTAGAATCTTTTATAGAGTCTGGCTGCTGAGTATCCTTTGAAATATCATTCTTAACAATATTATTAAATGTAAAAGGATTGGATTCAGCCAAGATTTCATCCGCTTTTTTTTGTATTGTGGAAATGGTTTCAGCAAGTCGAGTATTATTTATTGGTATTGAGACATATTGGGCAGATAATTTTTTTGACCACTCTTTCAGATATAGTGAATCCCCTGATATATCCCAAATAATAATCCGCCCGGCAAATACCTTCTTAACTAATGTGACCTTTTCATCTATATATGATAAATTCTTTTGGAAATATAGCGGGAATAACTTATTATAGATTGTAATTGGAGTATCATCAGATAACTTTAAAGAATTATACAGTGTATTTAATTCCGAATAACGATCATCTGCCCTGATAATCTTGCTTAAATAATCAAGTTTCTTATCCCAAATATCAGGCCTTCCATCTGAAATAATCAATACTAAACGAATAAACTCAGGATTTTTCTGATTATTTAAATAACTAAATGGTTTTTCAAAATCAGTTGCAAGACCAAGTGTCTTTATTTCTTCAATATTTTTTATTATTGTATCAATATCTTTATTCTGATTTGAATCAATCCTAAAGTGAAAATGATTATCCTCATCAAATCCAACTAGGCTTATTTGATATTTTAAATAATTAGCCCTTACAAAATTAATTACCCATTCCTTTGTTGCAAATTTAGAGTCGTAAGTCTTTATTGAGCCAGATTGATCAAATAATACAATTACTTCACCATGCTCATCGGCTTGGGCTTGATCTATGAGTGGCAAAATAAAGACATTCAATAAGATAATAGTATAAAAGCATGCTATCTTTATCTGTCTTATGATTTTAGCCCCCTTAAATAATTTCTTTATATTAACATATTTTATTAGTTGTAAATACCTTGTAATATTTTTTGTGTTACGATAATTCCTGTTTAAGAGCAGTGTTTTCCTCTGTTAGTTCTGCCAATATATGTTTATTTTCCAATAATTTTTGATAAATGGATATAATATTTCTTACTTCACCTTCAAGTACAAATCTTTTTTGCTCACTTTCATCTAACTTATTTATAAGTTTTATAATTTGATCTTTAGAATTAAAATTTGAATCATTGATCAAATCACTTTGAATTTCCCTGCTTTTAGTTAGAGCTTGACTCTGGAGGGAATAATCACTTTGTAAATTAGCAAGTATCTTCTCATTTTCAGAGAGTTTTTGATAAATAGATATAATATTATTGAGTTCGCCTTCAAGCGTAAATCTCTTTTGTTCACTCTCTTCAAACTTCAAGGTTAGATCCTTAACCTGATCAAACCTATCTGTTAAAATATGATCAGCTGCAGATTCATGTTTATTATTTTTTGATAATCTATGTTTTAAGCTGGAGTTTTCTTCTTTAAGTTTATTGATGACATCACGATTTTCAATTAGTTTTTGATAAATATATATTATATTATTAACCTCAACCTCTAATGAAGCTCTACGTTGAAAACTCAGCTCTAATTCCTTATTAAATTCATCTATAAGACTATTTGAATCTTTCTTTGTGGACAAATGATGTTGAATCTTATGGTTAAGCGTTAATTCCTGCCTTAGGCGATGTATTTTTTCAGTTAATTGAGTGAGGGATTTCCTATTTTCATCAAGTTTTTGATATAAGGATAATATTTTTTTCACTTCAATCTCAAGTACGCCCCTCTTTTGAATGCTCTCTCTAATTTTATAATTGAGTTCGCTTACTTGATCGGAGATATTCTGCTTAAGTTTTTCAGAGATATAACTAATTGAAACCCCTTTTATTTTAGCTAATTCTTGTTTGAGCAGATTATTTTCATTGAATAATTGTTTAAAATCACCATATATTTTATCATATTTATCCAATAGATCATTTCTGTCTTCAACGTTGCCCGTTAAATTATCACCTCTATCATGTTTTAGTTCTACTGGGATGATGTTTACAGGAATTTGTGACATTTGCTGTTTCAGTTGATCATATTCAATTTTTAAATTAGAATTTTTAAGTGTGCTCTCTTCTAATCTTAACCTTAGTTCGTTAATTTGATCAGTTGATTCTTGACTTTGTTCTGCAGGTACTATGGTTTCAGGAACTTGTAATAATTGCTGTTTCAATTGATCAAATTCTGTTTTTAAAATAGAGTTTTCAAGTGTGCTCTCTTCTAATCTTAACCTTAGTTCGTTAATTTGATCAGTTGATTCTTGACTTTGTTCTGCAGGTATTATGGTTTCAGGAACTTGTAATAATTGCTGTTTAAACTGGTCAAATTCAATCTTAAGAGCAGCGGTTTCATATTTGCTCACCTCTAATTTTTGCGTTAATTCATTGATCTGTTCAGTTTTATCTTCTGCTGGTTCTATAATAGTTTGATTAATATAATCCTCTTTTATCTTAGACAACTCTGATTTAAGCAGATTATTTTCATCATTAATTTGTCTAAAGCTGCCTTCAAACAATTCATATTCTAATTTAATATCTTTAATACCATCATCAAGTTCATCACTTTCAGGGACGTATTTTGGTTTAAAATCAATACCTTCTTCAAGTAACTGCTCTAAGAAAGGCTCTTTAAACGTCAATTGAACAGCCGATTCCTTGATTCTCACTAAATTTTGTTTAAATACACGATTTTCATCAGTTAAAAGTTTAAGTTTGTCTTGATATTCTGAGATTAATATTGAATAATGCTGCTCGCTTTCATTTAAACTCTTTGTAAGTTCATCAACTTTAACCTCATATTTTTGTAATTCTGCCACAGGAACTGACTCAACAACCGCGTCTTTCATTTGCTCATGCTGAATCTTTAATTTTCTAAATTCTCCTGTAATTAATCTTAGTTTATCTTCTGTTACTACATTTTTAATCTTTAATGCAGACCTTTTCTTCTCGCTTTGATCTAATTTATCAAAGAGTTCCTTTATTTTTTCGATAGCCCCTTTAGACGAATTATCTATAACTATTCCTGACTCTGTCTCAGATTGTTTAAGTTTTAGGGTAAGATTGCTGATCTCTGTTTTAAGTGAACTGTTTTCAGATTGAACTGCTTTGGTATAATCATCTATGGTTTCATAATAAATTCCCTTCCCCTTGCTGTATTTATCAAACTCACGAAGTATTCTTTCTGATAAAATGGTCAAATCGCCTATCAAGACGTCAAGACTATAAACATCAGACCCATATTCAGTCAACATCTTATTAAAAATTTCTAAGAAATTCTTAGTATCTTCAATTGTATCTAACATATCAATTAAACTTAAGAAGATTAAGCCCTATTTCTTGATTAAATTCCCTATCTACTTCCCCATGAATCTTCTGAATTACAACCTCGCAAGCCGCACTGACAAATGCATAATTCAAATGACCGCCAAAGGTATGGAATTCCTTATCTGATACATTAATATGAAGATGAATATAGGTAATATCCTCCTTAGTTGAAACGGTTCCATTTAAAGCAGTTATCTCATGGTCTCCACTAATCTCCCTTGCATGATAATGCCTCAAAACCGTCTCAAAAAGTCCAATTTTAAACCTATTTACCGCCCCAATACCACTAATAACCCCAAGCCTTATACCTTGTTCAGTACAAAACCCCTGCAATGTCGCTACAATCTCCTCCCCCTTTTCAATACTAACTATATAATGATCTCCGAAAGTTTTATATCTCATCAGGAACCTTCAAAGGCTCTGCCCCAAGACCTGCAAAGGGACTCGTCCCTTTGAACCCATTAATTTTTTATTATGGGGTAAAGGGGACAAGTCCCCTTTTGGGAGCTTGAGGGCAAAGCCCTCAAAAAATATTATAATCCAGCTTTTTGCAAGATCAAAGGTACCTTGTCTTCCATACCTATTGCCATAATATGCACGCCGTCGCATATCTTTTCATCCATTAATTCTCTGATATGTCTTGCCGTGATATTCATCCCTGTCTCAAGCGCAGTTCCCTTTGGCGCTGCCTTTAATTCATCAATTAACTCCTGCGGCACTTTAATACCTGGGACAAAATTATTCAAGAAATTAGCCATTCCAGCACTCTTTAATACAACAAACCCTGCAAGTATCTTTACTGGATATTTCCTTGCAAATTTCATAAATTCCTTAAATTTTGCCATATCATAAATCGCCTGAGTCTGAAAGAAATTAGCCCCAGCCTTGACCTTTTTTTCAAACTTCATAAGCTGCGGTTCAAGCGGATTTGCTTCTGGTGTAACAACTGCGCCCTGAAAAAAATCTGTTGCCCCCTGTAATTCATTTCCAGACATATCGCGCCCCTTATTTAATGAGTCCACTATCTGCAGCAACTGCACAGATTCAACATCATAAACAGGTTTAGCGTTTTTATGATCTCCAGCAGATACATGATCTCCTGTCATACAAAGGACATTTTTGATTCCTAAAATAGCTGCGCCCAACAAATCAGATTGTAGACCAATCCTATTTCTATCTCGACAGGTCATCTGTAATATAGGTTCTGCACCAGCATCAACAATCAGCTTTGACCCAGCAAGAGAGCAGATACGCATAACCGCAGATTGATTATCTGTGACATTAAGGGCATCAACCTTACCTTTTAGAAGTTCTATGTGATGAAGAACATCTTTAATATTAGTGCCTTTTGGAGGGCCAACTTCTGCGGTAACAACGAATTTATTTGAGCGGATTTTTTCTGCGAATGTCATTATTTTTTCACCTCATTTGTCTTATCTTTTTTCTCTTTTAAACTAAGATTAGCAGGTCTTTGATTAGCAGACCAATTTTTAGCAGGGATAATCTCTTTCATTTGTTCAAGATTTCCGATCTTTTTTTGTCTTTCATAAATCCTGACCCAAGCGCATTTTATATCAGGGGAGACCTCGCAATTACCGTCAGACATACCGCCGCAAGGACCGTTCAAAAGTCCCTTTGGACAGTTAGTAACTGGACAAATGCCTCCAGTGAGTCCAATAATACATTCTCCGCATAGAGAACATCTCTCATCAAAGACCTGAAATCTGGTCATATTACCTAAAAACAACGTATTATTTGCAGGAAATACGGGTTTATCAGGGAATATCTCTACAGCAGACTGAGTGCCAGCCCCGCATGACATAACGATGATAGCGTCAGCCTTATCAGTAAATTCCTTAAATTTTTTCAGTTCGGTTTTTGTTCCGAGGGTCTGACAGCCGGTTTTAGGAATTGTAGCGCTAACAACAGTCTTTCCAGCAGCCTTTAATTTTTCGGTCAACTCAGCGATTGCCTCATCATTTCCAGTACCGCAAAGTGACGCGCATTCTGAGCAGCCGATAAGGAAGAAACTGTTGTAATTACCAATTAACGACAGCAATTCCTCATGATCTTTTTTCTTTGAAATAATCATCTATAACTCCTCCATTTATTTGGATAAAATATCATAAATTTTATAATACTGAATTGCACATTTTCAGCATAGTCCTATTTTATAGCAAAGATTATATATATTTCAATCTTTATATCTTAGATGTAGTCATCATGAAGTTAGATGTTGACGTTAAAAAATGGCACTCAGTTAAATTAATTTTAATAATAATTGTATTATCTTAAAGAAAAGTGAAAAAACCGACAAAAAACATCAATTTTGTCATTGATTTGTCACATAAGATATGTTATGATAGTTTAATGTTTGAAGTTGGGGTTATATTTTTAGAGGACTAAATAGCTTCTATCCCTAATTAACCACTATTTTTTTGGGTGAGAAATGGATCTAAAGATTATAAAAGAATTTTTTGGGTTTTTTAAGAATAAAGAACATTCTATGATGTTATTCTGTGTTGTTTTTTTAATTGCGGGTATTCTATTTCTTTTTTTTGGAATATTTGAAGTTAAGGATATTCATAATATTGATTTAGAAACTAAAAAAATGGACGTAGCATTGATACCGGCCTGTATTGGTCTTATGTTCGTAACCCTAATGGTTGTCTTCATGATAATGATTTTAAAAGGTGCTGGTAAAACAAAAAATCCAGAAGTATATAGTGTTGAACATAGCTTTCGAATAAAAATAATGCATGCTACAATTGAGGTTTGCTTTGGAACATTGCAAAATCTGTATCAGTGGGGGGATAACTCATGTGTTGTATTTCCTGTGAATGAACATTTTAATTCTAATTGCTTTAAAGACATAAATAGTGCTTTAGGTTCCTTTTGTAAACAATCATTGTCATTTGATCAATTTAATGATATTTCTGAAGCATTGAAAAAGTGGCATTCAGAAAAATCTGTAAATTGGAAAGAAACTACAACAGGTATTAAAAAGGCACCAAAAGGTACACCTTTTTTTCATAACATACAGGGGATTGCTAAGATGGTTTTGCTGGCAGTAACAAGTGTTACAATAAAAAATGATATCCAATGTAAAGCTTCTAATATTTGTAACTCAGTAGAGGGTCTATATAAACTTGATGAGATTAAAGGGACAAATAAGACCCCGCTTAATACTGTTGTTATTCCATTATTAGGTACCGGGAAGGGCGGTATACCTCCTTTGGTATCTTTAAATTGTATGTTAATTGCTTTTGTAGAGCGAATAAAGAAGAAGCCTTCTGGTAACAATATTAAATTAATTAGAATTATTGTATTTCAAAGAGATAAAGATACTGAGTCGATAATTTCTCATGAACAAGTTCGTGAATTACTTTCTTTAGCTCAAAAATATTAATGGAGATGAATATAGATGAATAAACGCAATATAATAATTAATTTTTATCTGGGTAAAGAGACAGATGATAAACATCGCTTTCTATCTGATATTCTAAAATATTCAGATGATCAGCTTGAGTCTTACCATGATTTTATACAATGGTTATTTCCTTTAGAGACAGAATCACAATACAACCTTTTAGCTCCACTTATTGATAAAGAGATAAGGTATGAGTTTTCTAAAAACGTCATATTACAAGATAATTTATGTAAAAGTTGCAGTCGTATGTTGCATTTTTACGGCTTCTTATGTGGTCCGCCTCTAAATATAGAATCTATAATTACATGTGATATGAATTTTACAAAAAAAGCTGAGAATTGGTTAAGCCCTAATAATCATAACCATCTTCGTTTGACAAGAATTTTAAGGAGTTTAAGACTGCTTAGTTTAGAAAAGTGTTCTTCAAAGCTATTACTTAAACTTGAAGAAATAGCATTACAAAATCCGCATAAAATCTCAAAAGAGACATTACATTTTTGGCAAAAAACTCAATAAGATATAAAGTGTCCGTTCGGCAAGGCTGCTTTGGTCAGACTAATGTGTCGACTAATTTGTGTCAAACACTATTTAATCCATCATCCTATCGCAATTATCATCCCAAATTAGCACAACATAAAGCAATTATACTTTTTTAACTTGACATTTACTCAATAAAAGTTTTATCCTAATTTGCTATTCAAAATAGTTAATTAGTATCTAAATCTTTTTAAGGAGGAGGTCTAAGATGAAGATGAAATTAGTTATTTTATTAGTAATTATTTCTTCCATAACTCTCGCATCAACCGCTTTTGCCGTACCAAAAGGTCAGACACTAGTATATACACATACTGGTGATGGCACTAAGATTATCTTTGACGGAACCGTACATTCACTTGTTGGGGTTAAATGTTCAGACTGCCACGGTAGTATTTTCATGAGTGTTAATGATGCTAAGAAGTCTAATTTGGTTAATGGCGGGCCGACTAAGATTACAATGGCTGATATTTATGCAGGTAAATATTGCGGCGCATGCCATAATGGCAAAAAATCATTTGCTGTTAAAAAGGATGATAAAGAGAGCTGCGTAAGATGTCATAGAAAGTAAGTTCTTTTGTTACGATATAATATAGAGGGAATTAAGGGCTAATTAGCTCTCAATTCCCTCTTTTTATTATCTATAAAATATAGGGGCTGTTGCTAATTTAATGGGGTCGTATAATTGAGTCAAACACTAATCAATCCTTACAAACAATATTGTGCCAGATCCCTTTTATTAATCCAGACAAAATACCCGCCATCTAAAAGTGTCGGGTATTTTTGTCACAGATTATTATAGACTTCAAAAAATCTACTCTTTTTTCGCATCGTTAAAAGCATTTTGCCTTGTAATAAATGATGTGGATGTTTCCGTGCTCCCCTGTGGTGATAAAATACCGCTAGTTGTTGCTTCTGCTATTCCCTTAGCTTGTGAAGATTCAAAAGTATCATTAGCGTCTCCAGACATGTTTTTCACCTCCCTACATTTAAAATTTATTATAAGTGGGGACAAATACTAAGCTACAATTGAATAGAATTTGACCCATTATTCATAAATATATCATAGCATAATATATGTGACAAATAGATTACAAAACAAGCAACTTTTTAACTATTTTTAAATAAAATACAAGAAATGTAAAAAAATTTGAAAACAATGTTTACTAATTTTCAAAAGGCAGATCATCAAACACCATACTCTCTATCTGATTCTTATAAGGCATTGTAATAACAGAAAGGTCTTTTAAATAATATCAGTCAATCTCTACTGCCAACATTCAACAATACTCGACATAATTGAAGACTAAAACTATTTAATAATATAATTAATCATTCACTGCTTTATCAATTCAAGCATCTCTTCCCGCGTAGATTGTTTTGTCCTAAATATTCCCCTTACTGCAGATGTAACGGTTCTTGAACCGGGCTTTCTAATACCCCTCATGCTTAAACATAAATGTTCAGCATCAATAATAACCATTGCTCCTTTAGGTTTTAATCTGTTCATTATCATATCAGCTAGCTGCGTAGAGAGTCTCTCTTGAACCTGCGGTCTCCTTGCTAGTATATCAAGTGCCTTTGCAAGCTCCCCAATTCCCACAATCTTTCCAGCGTTTGGAACATATGCTATATGCGCCTTACCAAAAAATGGAAGCAGATGATGCTCGCATACTGAATAAAATGGTATATTTTTAAGCATTACCATTTCATCATGATTCTCGCCCTCTATGGGTTTTAATAACTCTTCAGTCGGCGTTGACAGCCCAGAAAATATATCCTCAAACATATCTGCCATTCTTTGAGGCGTATCTAATATGCCCGGCCTATTAATATCCTCGCCTATTCCTTCAAGCATAAGCCTCACGCCTTCTTTTATCTTTTCTTTGTCCATAAATCAGTCTAACATTTATTAAATATTACTGTCAAAGATGAAAAAATTGAATTCACTGCAGAGACGCAGAGAAAAGATTAAGAAGATTGAATATTTTAAATTATAAATATTTTCCTCTGTGGTAAAAAGTCTTTTATTCAGGTTTAAACAAATACTAAATCCTCAGGACGGTCAATATCCCTTAATACCTTCAATTTATAATAATTCAAACCAAGTCCGCCTGCCCTTATCAATGTTTGCTCTGCCACTATATCCGTTGACCACGCAATAGAGGTAAAAAGTTCGGGATATGCCTTCTTCATCCCAATAAGATAATACCCTCCGTCCAAGGCTTCACCTATAACAAGGTCATTATCCATTAACCGCTCATATCCTTCATTGATAATATCAATCGTCAGATCTGGAATATCCGTTCCAATTATGGATACATTTTTAAATCCAAGCGAAAGCATTTGTTTAATAGCATTAAACATACGCTCTCCAAGGTCTAAACCTTCTTGAGGACTTATTGCAAGCCCAAATTGTCTAAAATATTCATCACTCTCTATCGGCGTATAAAATATATAAGTTGTTATACCAAATAAATGTCCGAATTTCTCAAACGTTCCCCGCATCATTTTTATATAAAGTTCAGCTCTATCATCATCATTTAACACTGGACTTAGACGAGTCTTTACAGTTGATGGGTCAGGATATTTTGCAAATATTATGAGCGCATTATCATCTAACATCTTTATAATGCCTGATAAGCCGTTTAGGATTAATATTGAAAAATGTATACATCAGTGCAATGCTCCAATCTCTCAGTGTTGTATATAAAATGCCTTCTTTAAGCCATCGCCTTGCTGAAACAATCATTTTTTCTCTCAAAAATACAATTCTGCCATGTTTTTTTAATCTTTGAGCAATATCAATATCTTCCATAATAGGCAGATCATTAAATCCTCCAATTTCTTGATAAGCAGCCTTCGTCATAAATAAACCTTGATCACCATATGGTATCCTTGTAATCAATGACCTAACAAAAACTGCAAGTTCTATTATTCTAAATGGGATACCCTTTAAGTCTATTCCAAACATAAATGAACCAGCGCTTACTCCTTTAATATTAAGAGTTTTTCTGATTAAATCAAAAGTATTTTGAGGCGGGATGCAGTCTGCATGGAGGATAAATAGAATATTGTGAGATGCAGCCCCAGCCCCAGCGGATAATTGAGCGCCCCTACCCTTTTTTGAGGAAATAATCTTATCTGTAAATTTATTCGCGATTTCTAATGTGTTATCTGTGCTTCCGCCGTCTACAATGATTAATTCATTACCTTGAAGGTTGATTGAGCTAAGGGTTTTGGAGAGTATTTTTTCTTCGTTTAAAACTGGTATTATGATTGAAATTTTCACATTTATTAAGAAATAGGGGTGAGGGAATAAACTCTAGCAAGTTTAGATGCTAAAATAATATCTTCTTTCCTTAAGGCAATTCGCACATTATCAAGTTTCTCTGCATCTTGCAGTGAAATATATGGTGACCACCCAATATCAGCATCAATTAATTCTATCGCAACCTCAGCAATATAATTCCCTTCATGCACTAATTTAATATGCCGTCTTTTATTCATTTAATTCTTTCCATAAAATTATCATCCCAGATTAAAGAGTCAGGCTTATAGGCAGTAATTAAAACAGCAGGAGTTGAATTATTCCTTGGAATCCCCCAGACAACATGTATAGGATTACCATTTATATCTTTCTGTAGGACAAGCACACACTGACCTTTATGATAATCAGGGTATTGTTCAATAACTTTTCCGTTAGTGACATTATTCATAACATCCATTACCAAAATACCATCCTCCGCTAATTCATCATAACCATGATCTGATATTATAATCTCACCCAAACTAATAAGTTTAAGTATTTTTTCAAATATTTCATTCATATAAAAGATCAATTGCTTTGATTATATTATATCATATAAATTTTCATTTATAATATAAACTTTAAATTCAGTCCAGACTTTTACTAAATATTAAGGAGATTTATTTCACCTTAAATCCTTCAATTTATTTGTAGTTTACCTTTGGGGTTTCAATTAAGGCTCTAAGGGTATCAAATACTATCTTAAACTGCTGGTCGTATTTTTGTTCCATTTCCTCTATTTTTTGAGATAAGTCTTTATATGTTAATGACATTTCACGGAATTTGACAAAGGTTCTCATTATTTGGACATTAACGGTTATGGCTCTTTGGCAGTTAAGAACGCTTGAAAGCATTGCTACGCCTTGTTCTGTAAAGGCATAAGGTAGATATTTGCAATGTTGTCCTCGTTTTAAGGTCACAATTTGTGACTTTAAAGAATCATATTCATCCTTTGTCAATTGAAACATAAAAATAATAAAGATCTTCCCCTCTATTCTTTCTTGTGATATTAACTCTTTCTGCACTTGATTCATATCATTCCTCTGATCATATATTCAATTAAATTATATCACACCGATTCCCATTTAGCATAAATTTATTTTATAATGGGTTCAAAGGGAGGGTCTCAGACCCGTTTCAAAAATCCCTTTGCGGGATTTTTAAGGGCAGAGCCCTTAAAGGGTTACTAATGAATAAAGCATCACTAATGAAAAAATGCCTTTCCCTTGCGAAACGGGCGGAGGGCAAGACAAGTCCCAATCCGATGGTTGGGGCATTATTAATTAAGGATGGCGAGATAATCGCAAATGATTATCACCGTAAACCCGGCACTCCTCATGCAGAGGCTCTTGTCTTAAAACAGGCTGGGGATAGAGCCAAAGGCGCGAGTCTTTTTGTTACGCTTGAGCCTTGTTGTCATACAAATAAGCGTACGCCTCCGTGTACAAATGCGATTATTGCCTCTCAAATAAAAGATGTTTTTATAGCGATGTTAGACCCTAATCCTATGGTCTCTGGCAGGGGGGTTGATATTCTAAAGGCTTCTGGGATTAATGTTGAAATTGGCATACTTGAAGATGAGGCTAAAAAACTCAATGAGGCATATATAAAATATATCACCACAAAACGCCCCTTCGTCACATTAAAGATTGCCATGACGCTTGACGGCAAGATTGCAGATCCAGAAGGTCATTCAAAGTGGATTACATGTGAGGAATCAAGAAAGGTCGTTCATAGACTGCGCTCTGCAAGTGATGGACTGCTCTCTGCAATTGGCACAGTTTTAGCAGATAACCCAAGTTTTACTGCAAGAATCAGAGGCGGCATTGACCCTATACGCATTATTATAGACCCTGACCTTAAAACCCCAGACGGATTTAATGTCTTAAAAACCCCTCCGCCAACAATCATAGTCTGTAAGGATGGAAACCCGCGCTCATCTATTCTAATAAATAATGGGATTGAAATCTTGACTTATAAAGATAAACTTGACCTCAACTGGTTAATGGAAGAACTCGGCAAAAGACAAATCATGTCAATATTAATTGAAGGCGGATCTACTTTAGCAGGACATGCACTCGAAGAATCCATAGTTGATAAGGTAATGTTTTTCATCGCTCCCAAAATTATCAGAGGCAAAGACTCCCTCACAGCAATAGGCGGAGAAACATTTCAAAAAATCAACGAAGCCCATCAACTAAAGGAATACAAAATAAAAAAAATAGGAAGCGATTTTCTAATTGAAGGGTACCTTTCTTAAGGGCTCTGCCCTTGCTGCGCAAGGGGAAATATTATCTTGAGGGCTCTGCCCTCAAACTCCCGCTCCCGCAAGGGATAACCTTTTATAAAAAACCTTTCTTATTGCTGAAATTGAAACCCCTTAATAACACTTCTCCCATTCCTTTACTTTGAATCAATACCTTATGACTCTGCCCCATCCCCCCAGGCATTATCATCTCCTTTACCCTATTTACTGCCTGCGGATATTCAACACCATCCAACTCAGACAATATCTCGTCTATCCCCATTGATGCCAAAAACATCCCCTGTGTGCAATATCCTACAACATCCATCCCCCCCCATCTTTTTAATGCGCTGAAATTTACATGACTGGTTATATCCTGCTTCCCAATATTAATATATGGATTTTCATTAACGCTATGTTTATGATAACAAACAAGCGTCCCCCTGCCCCTCTCTACATCATAATACTCCCTTGCTGTATAACCATAATCTATTGTAAGGACAAATCCCTTTGATAACACTCTATAAACATCATTAATCCATCGCCTTAATTCCAGATTTACCTCTGTCCTATAATTATCAGGTAAATCTGGTGCAAATTCCTTGATATATTCTATTATCTCCGAGCTGCAATCTCTATAAACCTCTTTTAATTCACTATCAAGATAAATCTCTCTAAGTGAACCATTCACCATCTCTACTATTTGAACAGGCTGGGCATCTATTAATTCATTTGATAGTATACAACCCTCAATATTATTAAGTTCTGAAATATCCTTAATAATCCTAATCTTTGAAGATAAATTACGACTTAAAGTTTGAATTGACTTAGGATTTACCTCAATTACATTGTACCTTAGAGAATCTCTAAACTGACCAGAAATAGAGTTCAAAATGTCATTAGCAAGATACCCAACTCCTGAACCAAATTCAACAATATCAAATATCTTAGGCATTTCCATCACCTCCCACATCTGCTCAATCTGCTTCGCAATAACTACACCAAAAATCGGATGAAGCGATGGAGATGTATAGAAATCACCCTTATGTCCAATCTCTGCTATCCCAGAGGTATAATACCCATACTCAGGATGATAAAGCGCAGAAGCCATAAAATCCCTAAATGAGATTGCCCCATTTTTTAAGATTGTTTCTTTTAATATCTTTGAAAGCATTTCATTTATAGTATACTATTTAAATATGTTATTATTACAATCATGCAGATACATAAAAATATTATAAAGATAATCAACCGCATAATACTGCTAAGTATCTTACCGATTATAGCAATTACAATTTACGTAAGAGGGCAGCATTATGACCCTGCCCTGCTTGAGTTTAAATCTCAAACCACAAAATCAAAAATAGATTTCTTCCCTAAGGAAATCAATGGATACCTCTTGACCTCACAGTCCAGAAATTATACTAAAGATAATCTATATGAATATGTAGATGGTCATGCAGAGTATTTTATAGGCTCTGGGTTTAATGGATTAACGGTTGTTGAGTACTTCAAAAATAAAAATACTGAGCCCTCAATCTCCATAGACATTTACGATATGGGCAAAGACATTCAAGCAAAAGGAGTAGTACTGGGCGAGGCTGGCAAAAATCTAACTAATTCAAAATTCGGGTCAATTGGATTTACAGTACCTAATGGCATTACATTTGCATTAAAAGAATATTATATCAAAATCTCTGCATTTGATAAAGGTGCGCCTATTAATGAACTTGCGGGAGCAATTTGCAAATCCATTGGAGTAGATACCAGCAAGGGCAAAGAATTTGATAAATTTCCTGATATTGGAAAGGCTGTTGGAACTCAATTTATAAAGGAAAATTACCGCGGTCTGGATTTTGTGCACAATGTCTTTGAGCGTAAATACCTGATTGATGGGAAAAAGGCTGCTATTTCTTATACCACAGGAAGTGATGCCCTTATTAATGATTACATAAAATTTCTTGATGATAATGGAATAAAACATACCTTAATCAAAGACGGCTCAATTACATATCAAAAGGTCTCAGACCCTTATGAAGGAGATTGGTATTTACTTACAGCAAAGGGTGCAGTATTTGGGATTTATGGGGAACTGGATGCGGGTACGATTAAACGCATTATTAAATTAATCTGCAGTTGACTGCCGTCTTATAATATCTCCAACGTTTATGCCATTATAAGATTTTATAAAAACAATCTCTTCATTTTTGCCAATTTCTATTAAAACTCCTTCAATATTCTTAATCCAATCTACATCAATCTGCAAATTATCCGTACCAGAACAAACGATTGTAAGATGATCTCCAACCCTCAGTGTATTTCTTAGGGCAATCTCTGTATAATCGCTGGTTAAGGATTTAATAATGCCGACAAAAGTATGAGTCGTGCGATAGGAGTCCAATTCATCGTGATTATAATCAGTATCAGGCTGTCTGCCTAAAAACATTCCAGTAGTAAAGCCCCTGTTTGAAGACATCAGCAATTCATTCATCCAATTATCTTTAACCATAAATCTGCCATTTTCTATAGAATTAATTGCATCTCTATAGACCTTTACAACCCCTGCTACATAATTAATCCCCTTAACTCGTCCTTCAATCTTAAAACTATTAACTCCTGCTCCTGCGAGTTTATCAAGGTGATTGATCATGCAAAGATCTCGTGAACTAAGCACATATGTCCCCCTGTCATTTTCATAAACAGGATAGTATTCGCCAGGGCGTTTTTCCTCCATCAAGGTATAATTCCATCTGCAAGAATTGGTGCAAGACCCATGATTAGCAGACCTACTAGCAAGAAAACTGCTCATATAACACCTGCCAGAATAGGAAATACAAATAGACCCATGCACAAAACATTCAAGTTCAATAGAGACAGACTGACGGATTTCTTTTATTTCAGGAATGGTTAATTCACGAGATAAGATAAGCCGTTTAGCGCCAATCCGCTCCCAAAACCTTGCAGATGAGAGGTTTGTGATATTTGCCTGAGTGCTGATATGAATAGGGATATTAGGAGCTATATTGCAAGCAAGGTCAAATACGCCCAAATCAGAGAGAATAATTGCATCGGGTTGAAGTTCATTTAATAATTCAAGGTGTTCTTTTATCAAAGACAGGTCTCTGTTGTGAGGAAAGATATTGATGGTTATATATACCTTAACATTTAATTGATGACAGTAGTTTATGGCATTTTTAATTCCAACAGAATCAAAGTTATCAGCCTTAGCCCTAAGACTTAGGTCTGACAATCCAAGATAAACAGCATCTGCGCCATAATGAACAGCAGTTTTAAGTTTTTCAAGATTACCTGCTGGGGCAAGGAGTTCTATTTGGGTCTGTAAGCTAAACTGTGTCAATGATGTCTGCATATTCAATTATTCACATCAATATATCATAAAGTCAGGTTCATATTCAATCTTTCTTCAAAAAATATTATAGGATGTAAAAAAGGTGTTTACTAATAAAACAGAGAACAACGATTTATAAAAATAATGGGTTCAAAGGGCGGGTCTCAGACCCGTTTTAAAAATTCCTTTACAGGAGCCAGTAGATAAAAAGGGCAGAGCCCTCATTCTTTAGAGTTATAATGCCGAAGGGGGGACTCGAACCCCCATGGAGTTGCCCCCACAAGACCCTGAACCTTGCGTGTCTACCAATTCCACCACTTCGGCAATGCCTGATTTTCAGCATGGATAAACAGTTTTTAATATGAATTCATAGTATCATAGCGTATCATGAAGTGTCAAGTTTGGGTGTATCATACGCGATTCATTTACATTATTTCCATTGGTTTTATGGAGAGTTTTACTTGATAACTTGTATACTCAAGTTTAAGTATACAAGACAATTTATGCCTTACAGGCCGCCATCGTACAACCCCAATTGTGATGCTTAGATTATAGAATAAACAATTTTTACCAATTTGCAGTAACTACTGATGGATTTTCATCTTTAATATATTTAAAAGTCTTTTTCATATTAAGCCATTTTATCATTTCATCAGCCTCTGCATAACCTTGATCTGATGCCTTACAATACCATTTAATAGCTTCGCTGAAATCTTGCTCAACTATCTCACCCTTATAGTACAAATCCCCAAGATGATATTGAGCCTTGACATTTCCATTTTCTGATGCCTTTTTAAACCATCTTATAGCCATAGTATAATCTTTAACGACTCCTATTCCTGCTTCATACATCTTACCAAGATTATATTGAGCATCTGTAAATCCCTGTTTTGCAGCTTTTTGAAACCATTTTATAGCTTTAGAATAATCTTGTGTTACACCTAAACCCCTATAATACATTTCACCAAGATTGCTTTGCGCTTCCACATGCCCTAGTTCAGCAGCCTTTTGATACCATATTTTAGCCTCTCTAAAGTCTTGAGATACTTTATGCCCAATGGAATACATTATTCCAAGATTAAATTGCGCCTCTCTATTGCCTCTTTTTGCCAGATTTAATTCAAGTGTATCCATATCATCTCCTTATTAGTTTTCAAGTCTATTAATGTCAATTAATATTTATGAGAAGATTATTTATACGATAACAACTGAATTCATAGCTTCTCCAATAGGGCTTGGCACATATTTATCTGCATGCCAGTCATTTTCCCACTTTGTCTCGTCAGTAACATATCTAAATTGATATTCACGACCTTTCTCAAGGTCAACTGTTACTCTAAAATTACCCTCTGTGTCTTTTTTCATAGGTGTGGCGTATATATCCCATAAATTAAAGTCCCCTACTAAATTAACAGATTCAGCGTTAGGGGCAGCTTCTTTTGGAAGTTTAAAACTCACCCTGCAAATATTTTCTGACATTAAGAATTCTTTAACAAACCCTGCATACATTTGTTCAAAATCATCTGTATCTTTTATATTGGTGAGTTCTGTATCCATACTTGCCTCCTTATAGTAGATTATTATTTATAAACTTATACTATAAAACAGCTCGTAGTTTTCATAAAATAATTAAGCGGCCAGCTTTTTACAAGCTTCGATACAATTTCTACATGCCTTTGCGCAGCTAGCGCATTGGGCAATAGTCTTTTCGTGTTTTTTACAGGCTGCCTCACATTCTGAACAGGTTTCTATACAAATCTTAGCCAAGTCTTTAAGATGTTTTGAGTTTGTAAGGGCTAAAAATGCCAGTGTTCCACACATCTTTCCTGCAACTTGAGTAGACTCATTACATTCTCCCATTGACGTATCCCCTGCCTTGAACATCTCAATACAATGAGCAATACATGCCTGTCCAGCGGTTACACATTCATTGGCAGTCTTTATTACTTCTGCGTTAGAATTTGTTGATGCCATGTGCTCATGACCTTTCTCTACAGCTTCAGCAATGCCTTTTGTCATGGCAGCAAATGCTGCCACCCCTGCTCCTGCTAAAACTTCCCTGCGAGTTATTCCTTTTATATCAGTTTCCATAATAACCTCCTCAAAGCATCAGATATGGTTTAAACTCTATGAGATAAAAATATTCATTAACTGAAATCCAAATAACTAATATCTCCCCTCCAGCTTTAGGAGGGGAATAGAGTTTAGAAAGCTGCCTTATTTTCAGGCTTCAACCCTAAATGCCACTTCTGCCTTAACTCTAAAAAAATCAATATTGCCATCTTCCTTCATTTTAACATCGAATTCAGTTGCCCTAATACGTGTGATACCTCTAAGAGACGACTGGGCTTCCTTTATAATACGAGTAGTTGCATCTTCCCAGCTTTGTTGAGATTGACCTACCAAAGTTATAACTTTTGATACCATGATAAACCTCCTTTGATAAAAATAAATGCTAATTAATAAATTTCCCTTTACTGCTCCCTTTAATTGAAGTCTTCAACTTAAGTGACTATAGCATTAGGTGTATCATCTTTATGAAATCGTAGGGGCAAACCTACTAAAAATGAGATAGGCCGTTCACTACAAGAATTGTCTATAAGTTTTACCTCAACAGGACATCTGTGATAATCGCCAATCTCACAGTATCTCTTAATATAAGAATCTGAGATATAATGTATAGCGTTTTTTAAAAGATTAGATATTAATTTACATGTACCATTATCAAGGTGATGAGAGCATTTTTGTGAAAGTTCTTTCATTATATTCTCCATTATTTATTAATAATCTACTTTTTAATCAAAGAAGCGCTACATATCAATAGTATTCTCAGACATATTAAATCCAGTATCTCTTACTACCTTTTCAAAGGCTTCAACTACCAAACTATCATATAAAACGCCCTTATTGCTTATAAACTCCTTTATTGCTACCACTTTACTCAATGCAGGTCTGTAAGGTCTATGAGAAACAATGGCATCATACACATCTGCTACGCAAAGTATCTTTGCCTCTATCATTATATCATCACCTATAAGATGAAGGGGATAGCCTGAACCGTCAATCTTTTCATGATGCTGCCTGACAATATCTGCTATCGGCCAAGGAAACTCTATCCCTTTTAATATGTTATAACCTATCTCAGGATGTAACTTAATCAGACCAAATTCAAACTCATTTAATTTGCTTGGCTTGCTTAATATCTCTGAAGGAATCTGAATCTTACCCAAATCATGCAATGTTCCAGCCACTCTTATCCCCTCAATCTGCTTATTTGACAAATTCATTTTTTCGGCAATCTTACGGGCTATGTTTGAAACTCGTCTCTGATGTCCTGCTGTGTAAGGGTCTCTTGCCTCAACAGTCAATGCCATTGCCTTTATGATAGAATCAATTATGAACCTTAATTTAGTAAGAGATTCTATTAATTCTTGAGTCCTAACATTAAAATTAATTTCAAGTGAATTTCTTTGTCCCTCTAATTGCTTATAGAGATTTTTCCTCTGTGTTACATCCCTTAAAAAAGCTACAAGATAATCTTTATTATCTAATGACATAAAAGATGCATTAATATCACTATAAAAGATCGTTCTGTCTTTTCTCTTCACAGGGGTATCTATCATAATAATAATCTCTTTTTTTACCTGCAAATCAAAACTTGCTAGGATTAAAGGCGCATCATCTTTTGGGATAAGATCCATTACCCCCATGTTCAACATTTCTCCATTGCTATAACCAGTCATTTCACAACTCATCTTGTTAGCTGCCATAATTTTTTTGTTATGAACATCAGTAATCATTATTCCATCTTGTGCATTTTCAAATATAGTGCTTAGTTTTAACTCTGAATCTATCAGTTTGTCATGGATAAACTTACTATCAATAATATTTTTAATTCGTCTTTTTAATAATTTTACATTTATTGGTTTTCTGATAAAATCATCTGCCCCTGAGTCAAATCCCTTATCTATATTATCATCAAAATAAGCTGTCATCATCATTACAAATGGTCTATATTTATAATTATGGCTGTAACCGTTTCTTAATTTTTGACATACCTTAAAACCATCCATATCAGGCATATGAACATCAAGCAATACCAAATCAATAGGTATCTTTTGAAATATATCCAGAGTTTCTCCTCCGCTTTGAGCGGTCACTACTTGGTAATCATTCTTAAACATACCTGATAATAAATCCGTTACATTCTTTTCATCATCAGAGATCAAGATAACTGGCTGCTTAACACTGCGTCCTAGTTTTTCCATTTATTATATTTCCTATAAAGTTAATTTATAACATTATAAACATTCAAGATTATCTCTGCGAATGAGTTTTTTTCAGATTTGTATTAAAAATAAATATACCATAAGCCACTCCCGCCTATTTCCTTATCCAGAGTTTTCTACCATAGGTTTAATGACTTATTCAGATTATTAATTTATCCCTCTAAATATACAACTACTTATAAAACTATCTATCAAAAAACATGCCAATAAGAATGCCTTGCAGATTCAATGATTTTGATTAAATCTTTAGCCAATAGCTATGAACAACAGTTCACATTAGAGTTGGTATATTAATTATGACCCGCATAATTAGTAGATAAGAGAAGGTATGCCCTGACATTCATAGATGTGAACAATCGTTCATATGCAGATTGAAGACTTATAATTATAAATTTAGAATTTTTAGTTTAATTTCAGATTGTTTCAATCATAAAGAAAGACATCGCCTTATATACAAATCTAAATGATTCCTCAGGATTTTTCTTGCATCCTGCGTTTCACTCTATACACAAATGCCTCTACGCGATTTTTCATATGTGTCCAACCAATGCCTTCTAAGACCAGAGGCATTATTGGCACACCGTAAGAACGTGCATTAATCCCTTTAAATACAGATGTAGTAATTGTGCCGACAAAACAATTAAGACAGTAAACATTCAAAATGCCGTCCACACCTTTACTAGCAAAATCAACCTGTTTTGCAACATTTAATGTAACAAGCAGTTCTGCATTTTCACTCAAAATACCTTCAACGTTTCTGATAACCTGCTCTCCACTAGGTTCTGTCAAGTTTGCAAGTCTGCCTCTAAAATTTTTGAGAACATTGTTTGCTGCAAAGTTATTGACTAAGACAGCAGCCCAAGATGACATAGCATCAAGAGGTTTTCCTGCCTCCCAATATTGAAGGGTTTTTATCTCATCGCCTGCCATAATAACGTCAACTAAAGTAGGCGATGGCCAGACCTCACAGCCAAGTTCCTCTAAAAACTTAAAAAGTCCGCCGTTTGCTGCTGGATTAATTCTCGTATAAATGTCTCCAGTAATTGCGATCACAGGTTTTATACCTCTTTTCGTTGTAAGCACTGCATCAAGGAAAACAGCGGCTTCCATTATTCCCTGATTAATCTTATTCTCAACCTGTCTTTTAAATATCATTTTAAGCGCAATATTATATGCAATATCTACTGAGCCCAATTCCTTCTCAAATGGGCGCTTTTCAAACCTCATCCTGTTTAAGTACTCAATGCCAAGCATTGCCTTGCCCATGCTATACATAGACATTGCTCCAAATCTATGAACAAGTTCAAAGAAACGTATATTTAAAACCTTGACATCTCCTCTGCCTAATTTATCCAAGTACTGCTGAAGCGCTGGCACATATTGTGTAATCATACAACTGCTTTCAACCGTTGGCAGGAGGTAGCATGATCCCTGCGGCAGGTCGCCAGAACGAATCAACTTTACAAGGTCGCCAGTCATCAGTTGAAATGGATGACATTGTTTTCCTCCTGAAAGCTCAACGCCTGCATCATATGAACTGCGGTCAGGCAAAGGCAGCACCCTCGCTTTAAAACCTCGCGCTGATATAGCTCCTGCAAAGGCATAGGCATGGTCTGAAATATGAGGCAATATATACTCAATGGATTTATTTCGTGTTGACAAAATATCTGAAAATCTCTTAGTCCAAGGAACATCCAAATCTTTTTTCGATTTAACGTAATCAATTTTTTCTTTACTTCTCCAAATCGCTACCCTTCGCGCAAATGCCTCTACCCTTGTGTCCAATCCTGCGTCTGCCCTGTGTTCATCAAATTCAAGAAAAAGACTTGGTCTTACCTCAAATATATCTTGTAGTAATGGAAAGGTAAAGGAATCAGGGCCGCATCCAAAATTACCCACAATAATTGGATAAATATCGTTTGCATTATTTATAAATAGACCGTTTTTAAGCATACGTCTGCTAAATGCCCATGTGACATTATTATATCGTCCCGGAAGGAGGAAATCTTCTGGAACGTCTAACTGCATATCTGAAATAACGTCAAATCCAGCCCTTGCGAGTTTTGATGTCAGTGACATATTCATAAAAGAATCGCCAATATTGTAAGGCTTTCCAAATATAACTGCAAGCGGTCTAATTCTATTTCCGATACAATCAATATCTTTCATATTCATTTTTTGATAACGATTAAACTCTATAGACGCGTGTTCATAGGCTATAATGACTTTCTCACTTTCAATTCCAAAGGTCTCAGTCATATGAAGCGTTAGGCGATGTAAATCTGTGTCTGTAAGTCCAGGCACTAATGACCATGGCAAGACCTTAATACTACTAAAATTAGCGTGTATCATGTCAGCAGCATGTTGAATATAAGGGCAGCATACCCCATCCATCAGCCGAGACATAGAAGATATAAAAACCGTATCAATCCCTTGTTTTTTAAGGGCAGCAATATGACCAAACAATAACTTGACAGGCAGGCAGGTTTCAGCAGGCAGCATAGATAAAGCATCAAACAGCTTCTCACGATTAGAATGACCTGACAGTACTATTTTAATTCCAAGGACATGAAAATAATGCCTCCAAAATGGAAAGAACTCATGAAATAATAGTGCGCAAGGGATACCTATAGTTGTAGTGGGATTATCAATCAAGGGCAAATTTTCATAATAATCACTCGTATCAGGCGCAATTATTTCTCCAGAATTGAATCCAGTTATTGCATCAGAATATCTACCGCATAGATCGCCAAAATGAAACTTCCCTTTACTAAAATGAAATACACTTATCTCACAATGATTCTCGCAGCTTTTACATTCAAAGGAACTGGGTTTATAGATTGTTGAAAATTCATATCCTTTAAATGATGTCTTATAAGACGAAAGAACCGCTATTTTTTTCTTAAACTCCTCAATCATAATCATTGCAGCGCCAATAGCCCCTGATACTTCAGGGTGTGGATGTACAAAAAGCTCTGAATCCTTTAGTTTTATCTTAAAGGCCTTGACTACTGAAAGATTTAATGCAACCCCGCCTTGAAGCACAATCCTACTGCCAAAATGCTTTCCTTGCACTACGCGGTCAATATAGTTTTCCACCACTGACTGAGCTACACCCATCAGAATATCTGGCAGAGGCACTCCTTGTTGAATATTATGGACAAGATCTGATTCCATAAATACAGTACATCTGCTTGCAAAAGGCAGAGGCTTTGTAGAACTTAACGCAAGAGATGAAAAATCATCTTTGAGATCCACATTCAGCCTCATAGCCTGCTCTTGTATAAAAGAACCAGTTCCTGCTGAACATACCCTGTTCATCTCAAAATCCTCTACAGTTCCATTTTCTGTTATCCTGATGAATTTGGCATCCTGTCCTCCAATCTCTATAACTGTATCTGCTTGCTTATCACCATCAATTGCGCCTGCCGCCTGTGTTGTTATCTCATCAATTATCAGATCAGCGCTAACTGCATATCCTACTAGTCTCCTGCCAGAACCTGTAACTGCAACGCCAGCTATATCTGCTTCAGAGATGTACTGAGATAAAGAGTTAAATGCAATTCTTACTGCCTCAAGCGGGTTTCCTGCTGTAAATATATAGACCTTTACAATCAAAACTCTATCAAGTGATAATGCCACAGCCTTTGTACTGATAGAACCAATGTCAAGGCCTATGAATATCTTCTCTCCTACAGTATAATCTCCAACCTTTTCAACAGATTCCAACCCCTTCATAAGAAGGGCAGCAGCAGAGTCCATTCTCCAGCCTTGGATACAGGCAGTTCTTTCGCTGCTTACAGAATGTTGAACAGCAATTTCTTTGATTAAGGCAGCTGTTAAATCTGTCTCTGATTTTTTTGACAATATTGCTGCTCCTAATGCGCCAGCCAAATGCGGCATATCTGGAAGTATAATATCCCTGCCTGAGAGCTTTAGAATATCTCTAAACCCTCGAATTACACCTTGATTCAGGGCAACTCCTCCCTGAATGATAACTGGTTTAATGATCTCCCGTCCTTTAATCAACGTTGCTATATAATTACGAACAAGGGCATAACACAGTCCTGCCACTATTTGATCAACAGGGACACCTCTTTGCTGTAAATGAATTATATCTGACTTAGCAAACACGCTGCACCGTCCAGCTATAGTTGGCACGGTCTCTGCGATAGCAGCCATTTCAGATAATTCCTCAATTGAAAGCCCTAGTCTTTGTGCCTGTGTATCCAAAAATGCTCCAGTGCCAGCAGCACAAAGTTCGTTCATTGAATAATCATATGCGCCTACATCATCTACTAAGATAAACTTGGAATCCTGACCTCCGATCTCAATCACTGAGGCCTTGCCTTGAGAAAGCATAGACGCAGAGCAGCCATGTGCCACTATCTCATTAATGGTTGAGATACCTAACAGTTCACTGACAATCTCTTTACCGCTGCCAGTAACCATCGCACCATTAAACGATATATTATTAGGTTCCATCCATTGCTCAAGCATATCTCTGCATAAAAGCGAAACTGCATCGCGTGAGCGTCCTAAGACTTTGCGGTAAGAATGCCAGAGTATCTTATTGGATAGATCAATAATAACGCAGTCAAGGCTTACAGATCCGAGGTCTAAACCGAGATAGTATCCATTGGTCTTCAAAGATATTCCTTAATTATTGTGGAGATTAATTGAATTATGTTTATCCTATGTATTAGTATGACATATAATCAAGGATAAAACAAAGATAGAAAACATAAGATATCACTACTTATGATATTGATTGTAAGGGACTTTCGTGATTTGCGTCCCTAAAACAAAGCGTCTACCGCATAATACACAACACTTGATACAACACTACTGATAGTAGAAGAATATAACATAGACATCCCCTTACCAATCCCATTTCTTGTAAAAACTACGTGAAGCCATACAAATGCTATTGACCCAATTATAAAAGATAATATTAACGCAGACATAATCACGTTCTCCTTATAAGGTAAAACGGCATAGAATTTTGCTTTAAACTCATAAGGACATTTCACCCTTTATCCAAGGCTGCTGCTTTATCACCTTAAATTCACAAAATCTATATGAATCCCAAAGTCTTTTCCCTTTAACAAGTTCATTACCGACTGAAGATCATCTTTCTTTTTGGCTCGTACGCGAAGCTGATCTGACATGATTTCTGCCTGAACCTTTAACTTCGTGTTTTTTATCTCCTTGACCATTTCTTTGGCTTTTTCTGTAGGTACTCCTTGCTGAACTGTTACGTGCTGTTTTACAGTTCCCAGGTGTGCTGGTTCAATCTTTCCAAATGATAAAGCGTTAAGGGGGACTTTTCTCTTAATTAGCTTGCTCTCTAAGATATCAATTACGCTTTTCAGCTTATAATCGTCATCAGAAACTATATTAAGCTCATTTTTCCCCTTGTCCAAATCAATATTGCTTTTACTCCCCTTAAAATCAAACCTTTGGCTTATTTCCTTCATAGTCTGCACAACTGCATTCCCAACTTCCTGCATATCTACCTTACTGACTACGTCAAATGAATACTCATCCATTCTTATGACCTCCGTATCAAATTATAATCCCCCCATTAAATTCATACTATTATAGCATTGAGACCTAAGATATAGAAATGTAGTCAATTTTCTTTTTTTGAATCAATTATATTGTAATCATACTTATGAATGTTAAAAAGACAAAAAAAGGAAAAGAGAAGAGAAGACAGATTGACCTTAGATTAGAGGTTAAAAACTTCGGACCTATTTCTAAGGCAGATGTTGAGATAAAACCGCTTACTATGTTTATTGGTCCAAATAATTCTGGGAAGTCTTATTTGGCTATGCTTGTGCGTTCAGCATATATTCCTCTTGAACTAAATTTAGTTGTAAATTTCATGAAATCTAATAATTCTGCGGATCAATATATATCTAATTTTTTTGCTAACTCAAAAATAGAACCTAATGAAGAGTTAACTATTCCTAAAAAACAAGCTGAAAAACTTATTAAAAAATATTTAAATAAATTATATTTATTTAATACTGATATTATAATGAGATTATTTTCAAGTCATTTCAAAGATTTAATACAAAGCTATCAGAATGAATTTTCAATAAAAATTAAACAGCATAAAATATTAACCAGATTATCTTACAAAAAAAGTGATAATAAACTGAAATCGAATTTTTCATTAAAGATAATCCCTAAAAAAATTACTCTTAAAAACATTGATAACACAAATATTGGTAATTTTTCTGATGAAATGGTTATTAATATTAATCAACGCCACAATAAAATCAATAAAAATAATGCTTTTAATGAAATGATTCACGCTTTTTATTTTGACTATAATCTTATAAATATAACTTTTTACCTTCCTGCTGAAAGGTCTATGTTAATGAAAGTAGGTAAAACAATAGCATCTGAAATTATTTATAAAGCTCAATTGGCAGGCATCAAGGATTTAGAAACTTCAAAGATTTCTGGCGCTGAGGCAGAATTTTTATTAAATATAATAAACTTACCAGAAAAAAAAGGCCATTTTTATTCTCTCGCATCTGAGTTTGAAAGAGAATTAATAGATGGCGAAATTGCATTAAAGTTTACAGATAAGCCCTATCCTGAAATCAAATTTATCTTTCATGAATCTGACATCCCACTTCATAGAGCTTCATCAACTGTCACAACAATAGCTCCATTGATTTTATATCTAAAATATTTAATTGAACCTGGACATGTTTTAATAATAGAAGAGCCTGAATCTCACCTTGACCCTAAAAATCAAACAATACTTGCAAAATATCTTGTGCGACTTAGAAGAGCTGGGGTATATATTGTCATTACTACCCATAGTGAATATCTCTTTTCGCAATTAAATAATTTTTTACTGCTTTCAAAGGTCAATCCAGAAGAGAGAATTAAAAAGTTTGGTTATAAAGAAGATGATTATTTAAATCCAGATGAAATGTCAGCTTATGTGTTTGAAAAAGACAAAAAATCAATTGGATTTAATACAAAAAAGATAAAGATTGATAAAGGCGTTATGGATGATGAATTCCTTTTTATTCACGAAGCCTTATATAAAGAATCTTTTAATCTCCAACAGAATTTAGAGGATTAGTTCTTTTATGGGGAAGAAACAAAAACAAGAAAACGAAAATATTATTGAAAAAATTAGAGTTAAATATAGCTATGCTAAAGAAGATGCTTGTATAGATGAAAACTGTGAGCTAAAACTTAATGGTTATGCTGATTTTGTAATATTAAAGGGCGAGAAGATAATTAATAAAGATGTGAAAAAATGTGATTTTATAGTATTTATTAATGATAATGAAATCAAAATCGTAATTAGTGAACATAAAACCACTAATTTTGATGTTTATGACATCATTGAAAAACTTCAAAATAGTTCAACTCCAGCTTTTCAAATATTAATTGAAAATGACAGTATTAATAAAATACACTTCTTTTTTATTGCTTTAGCAAAAAAATGGGATAGTGATAAATTACAAATTCTAACAAATAAAAAATATCGTATAAGTCTTAATTCAAAAAAATATATGATAATTCCTAACTACTGCGGTAAATCTTTTAATGATATACTTAAAAAATTTAAAACCTCAAAACATAATACTTCAAACTTAATAACAAAAAAATAACCACCCTATTCAGCCACAAAATTCCTCCCTAATTTCAACTGCTCCTCAGTTCTCCCATGTTTTTTCATAATATCCTCAAGCATCGCCTCTAGCTCCTCTTTCGGCATCAGCTTATCAGGCATATCAATTGAAAATATACACATCTTTACCACCCTTTTAACCAGCGACACAATAGAAAATTCAAACAATTCCTGCGCAAATCCCTCCGGGGCATTTTCTATTATTATCAACTCCGAATACCAAGTATCAGCAGTCGGGGCAATTCCCGTACAATCCATCCCCTTACCAGTCTTAGGAACTGCTCCAGATGATATTACAAGCGCCCTTACCTTATGATTTGTTATTTGCAGTCCTTTTAACGCAGGATTTGAGGCTAACCCATGCTTGCCCGCTGTTATCGGCAAAAATTTTGTCAGATTAATACCTAAACAATATATCAGCCCTTCTTGCTCAAATTTAATTCTGCTAAATATAAAATCATTTACATATAATAATGTGTCCAATATTGCCTCCCTTTAAGGGCTCTGCCCTTAAAAATCCCGCAAGGCGGGCTGCCCCCTTGACCCCATAATTTCTTTTATAATGGGTTCAAAGGGACAAGTCCCTTTGCGGGGTCAAGGGGCAGAGCCCCTTGAAGATTCCTGTCCTACGCTCTAGGATGATATTTGTTATATTGTGTCTTCAGTCTTTCGCTAGTTATTTTAGTATATATTTGCGTAGTAGAGATATCGCTATGCCCAAGCATTTTTTGAATTGATCTCAAGTCAGCACCGCCTTCAAGCATATGGGTTGCAAAGCTATGCCTCAATGTATGAGGTGATAGGACAATACCAGTCTGCCTGCCATATTCTTTTATTGTCTGCCAGAATCTCACGCGCGTCATGGGGGTACCTCTATTACTTAAAAATAGATATTTTGAAGGTTTATTTTTTAATAATTCATTTCGTAATCCAGAGATATATTTCTTTAAACTTACTGTAACTGTTGTATTTATTGGAACTATCCTCTCTTTGCTTCCCTTTCCAGTTACCCTAACAAATCCTGCCAAAAAATCTACTTTATCTATTTCAAGCATTACCAATTCGCTAACCCTTAGACCGGTTGAATATAAGATCAGCAGCATATTTATATCACGCTCAACAAATCTTGTGGTTAATCTTGTGCTTAGAATGGTTAATACATCATCTAAACCTAAGGCAGATGGGATTTTATCCCATTTCTTGGGTGAAAGAAGATTTTCTGTTGGGTCATCTTGCCGCAGCCTCTCAATTATCATAAATCTGCTGTATGAACGAATGGATGAGATGTATCGAGAGATTGTTGATGATGTGTAGGCTTTATCCCTCAGATAATCTATAAAATTTAGAATATCAGACTTTTGGAATCCATCCATCTTAACGTCATTTTTAATCAAAAATGAATTAAAACTATTCAAATCCCTTTGATAGGAGGATAAGGTATTTTTTGAACGTCTTCTTTCTACATCTAAATATATAAGAAAATTCTTTATATATTTATTTTCCATTACGACCTATTGATGCTATTGATAAATAATCTTCAATACCTGTAGATTCCTTTAATCTTGCATAGACATGCTTTGCGATGCTAAAGAGATTGACCGTATCTTCACGATTATATTTGATAAGGGTCTCAAGTGAGTGAGGATTACCGTGTTTATAGTCTATCCATAGCTTTACAGCATCATAACCATTCATTCCACTTATATCGTCATCTCTGAAGATATTTAGAGACTGCTCTAATTTTTTAAGCCCGCCCTTGATTCCAAGCCTTCTTGAGGCAATACAGAGATCAAAGTGCAGGAGATTGACCTTTAATAATGGGTATCTCTTTAATAAAAATGGCATATCAAATATAGAGCCGTAAAATGTAATTAGATATTTGTATGCGGATAATTCATTATAGATATTTTCCCACGTTAAATCATCGTGCATAACGAGGCTTTTATATTCAAAACCATTATAAAAACCAACAACTGTGGGATAACCGCCTTGCTCAGAGGACTTTCCGTTTGTCTCAATATCAAGACAGACTGCGTCACTGCCAAAGATCTCAAAAAATCTCCAGTGTTCAACCTTCTCTACATCTCTTATAAATATCTTTTCATTTTTGTTTTTTAGGTCTTCTTTATATTGTCCGAGCATTGCGTCAAAGAGGATTTTTTTTTCGTTTGATATAAAGGGGATGGAGTCGCTATTTAAAAAATCGTCCCAAGTGAAAATACCTTTTTCCCAAAGTCTTTTTTCAGTTTTTTCGCCAGCACCGTCTAAAATAGAAAATGTATGTCGTATCATATAGTTATTATACTTTATTATGTAAGATATTATCTATTATTTTGTATTTTTAATGGGTTCAAAGGGACGAGTCCCTTTGCGGGTGTTTGAGGGCAGAGCCCTCAAGGTTTTAGGTTACTGAAAAAGACTCGTGCTTACATATCTCTCGCCAGTATCTGGGAACACAGTTACAACATTTTTCCCAGCGCCGAGATTTTTTGCAACTATCTGTGCAGCATAAAAATTAGCCCCTGAAGATATTCCGCACAAGATTCCCTCATATCTTATAATCCGTCGAGCAGTCTCATATGCGTCTTCATCGCTTACTTTAATTATCTCATCAATGACATCTCTATTAAGCACATCAGGCACAAACCCAGCGCCAATGCCCTGTATTCCATGAATATTTGCAGTTCCTCCAGAGAGCACTGCGCTCTTTTCCGGCTCAACGGCTATAATCTTCACATTAGAGCCAAATTTCTCTTTTAATGTTTCCCCTACGCCAGAGATTGTACCTCCAGTACCAACTCCAGCTACAAAGGCATCTACTGAAGAGAGCAGTTCTAATATCTCAATGGCTGTAGCGCCTCTATGCGCCTCTGGATTAGCGGGATTTTTAAATTGCTGAGGCTGAAAATAGCCATGCTTTTGGGCTAATTCTTCAGACTTCACAATAGCTCCGGGCATATCCGCCTTACCATCTGTTAAAATCAATTGAGCGCCAAATGCCTTTAACATATTCCGACGCTCTATACTCATTGTCTCAGGCATGGTCAAGATTAATTTATAACCCTTTACAGCACATGTAAGCGCTAAACCAATGCCAGTATTTCCAGAAGTTGGTTCAATTATTGTATCTCCATGCTTGATTAAACCCTGTCTCTCGGCTTGTTCAATCATAGAAAGACTTATCCTGTCTTTTATTGAACCGCAGGGGTTAAATGATTCTACCTTTGCATAAATATCTGCGCCCTCAAGTTGAGGAAATCGTGAAATCCTAACCATTGGAGTATTTCCAATCAATTCAAGCACAGATTCTACTGGTTCTGTATTAAACATATTTCACCTTTGATAAATATCAGAAAAATACTTACGTATGCGTTTCTGAAGTTCGTTCATTAGATAGGCATTAGATGCTAGTGTGATTTCTTTATAAAGTGATAGTGATAATTTTTTAAAGGTATCTAATATTACAGGATCAAAATGCGTTCCTTCTGAACCAACGAGAATCTCCATTGTCTTTTCATAAGAATAAGGCTCTTTATAAGGACGTTTTGAGGTCAATGCGTCAAAGACATCAGAGATAGCAAAGATTCTGGCATTAATAGGGACTTCCTTTCCCCTAAAACCCGACAAATATCCTGCTCCGTCATATCGTTCATGGTGACACTCCACAACTTCAACTGCATCAGCCAGCCATGGATATTTTGAGATAATATCTACTCCATGCTTGACATGGGTTTTCATGGCATCAAATTCTTCTGATGTTAATCTATCTGGTTTTAATAAGATATTATCGCTTATCCCAATCTTTCCAATATCATGTAAAAATGATCCTTTTATAAGTCCGCGTATCTGATCTTGATTAAGCCCAATTTTCTCGCCAATACTTAGGGCTAAGAGCGTAACCCTGTAATTATGAATATTTGTATCACTGTCTCGCTTTGAAATAGCATTACCAAGCACCTCAAGCATTCCAATATTTGCCTGAGAAAGATCCCCTGAGAGTTTTATCAGATCTTTATTGAGTGATATTATAATAGGGTATAAGACAATTGTAGTAGAAAGCGTTATTATTATGACCAGAGATAAAGACCATAAAATATCCTCTTTTATATCTCTAATTGTTTCAGTATCAACCTTATAAATACCTTCAAAGTATCCTATTATATTATTATCTTTTTTAATAGGAGCAAAGGTTTGAAGATATAGGTTACTCTCAAAATATAACCTGCGATAATCAACTATAGAAGTAAGATAATCAAAATGTTCAGTTTTTTCAATCTCTTCCTGAACCTTAGGTTCAAGACCATTCTGAATTACAAGGATTGATTGTCTATTATTGTTATAAAGCTCAAGATATATAAAATTAGATTTAAGAAGATAATTAGTGATATTCTCAGTGATAATTTCTTTATCTAATTCTTTATCCGCAGTAAAATATCTTGAATATCGTTCCTCTAAACGTACAGCCTCATGCTGGGCATGCCTTTTACAATGATTATCAACTTTTTTAAGCTCAAAAAATAAAACCCCGCTGCCAATAATGATGGAAATGACAACCCAACTTATTAACAAAGTTATAATCAGCCTTTTATGAATATTTTTGTATTGTCTTGGCATTTATATATTATAATCAATTGATCGCTTAAAATACCATGTTTCAACAATACTGTCTCTCAAAATTTAATTTATATTATGTTATACTAAGAATAAAAAGGTGAGTTATGAAGAACAAAACTTCTGATTTGAGAATATTTGACAGGATTCTGCCTGCAGGAATGTACTCAACAGAGATTGAAGACTTGATATGTTACGGCTATGACGCTTCAGGCCATAGCGGAGTTCCTCTTGCTGTAGTCTGGCCTGAAAATACGCAGAATGTCTCAGATATAATGGAAATCGCTTATAAAAACGACCTTAAAATAGTCCCGCGAGGCGCAGGTTCCGGTATGACAGGAGGTTCAGTGCCTGCATCCCCAAGTATTATCATAAGCATGGAAAGGATGAACAAAATCCTTGAGATAGATACCGCAAATATGACTGCCCTCGTTCAGCCAGGAGTTATCAATGGTCATCTACAGCGAGAACTTAAAGAACTTGGATATTTCTATCCTCCTGATCCTGCAAGCATGGAATTTTGCACCATAGGCGGTAATGTCGCTGAAAATGCTGGAGGACCAAGCGCATTAAAATATGGAGTGACTAAGGATTATGTGCTTGCAATTGAGGCAGTGTTAGCAGATGGAAGTGTTATTAATACTGGGGTCAAGACTGCAAAGGGAGTTGTTGGATATGACCTAACGTCTTTGCTTGTCGGCTCAGAGGGAACACTTGCCTTATTTACAAAGATAAGACTTCGTATCATGCGCTCTCCAGAAAAAACCGTTACAATGATGGCTTTATTTGAAAATATCGGAGATGCTGGAAACGCGATAACTGAGATAATGACATCTGGCATATTACCCAGAAACCTTGAGATTATGGATAGGACAACTATAAGCGCAATAAATAGTTTTAAACCGTCAACCCTGCCAAATAATGTTGACGCTGCCTTATTAATAGAGCTTGACTCAAGCCCTGAGACTATCAAAAGAGAATCTAAAGAAATAGCTCATATCTGCGCTGAATATAAAGGAAATATTAATATAGCAAGAAACCCGACTGAACAAGCTGAACTTTGGACTGCAAGAAGATCTATCTCTCCAGCGCTGTATCGGATTAATCATGATAAGATTAATGAGGACATTGTTGTGCCAATTACTATGATGACTAAAATGCTGCTAAAATTGAAAGAACTCTCACATAAAACAGGGATTACGATTGCCAGCTTTGGGCATGCTGGAGATGGAAATATTCATGTCAATGTCATGCCTGATAAATCTAAAAAAGGCGATATGGAAATTGGAGAATCCCTTGTTAAAGAGATATTTCAAATAACCCTTGATATGGGAGGCACAATATCTGGGGAGCATGGAATTGGGATGACTAAATCTAAGTATATAGGCATGGAGATTGAAGCTCCAGTGTTAGATATAATGCGCGGAATTAAAAAACTGATGGATCATAAAAACTTGATTAATCCTGGGAAGATATTCCCTTCTTAATACAGATACAGGTTCGCGGCATAATTATAAATCTTAACAAAACACATTATTTTGTTATAGAAACCATAATTTATATGATATAATTATATAAAGTGGGTATTTTTAGGAAAAAAGTCTGTATCAATATTTGCGGCTTGAATCAACTATGGGCAAATCTATATGTGCATTAAGATAATCTTCATTTTGAAGATTTATATTATATGTAATAAGGAGGTATAGATGAAGAAATTGACTATGTTGGTTTACGTTATTGTTATAATTCTTAGTTATGCAATCGCTGCATCTGCAGACGACGTCAAGACAACTCCAAATAATACAAGGGTCATAGAAGAAACTGTGGTCTTGCAAGATCCTACAGTTGCACAAAGTAATAAATGGCTTGTAGGAATAAGTGGAGAAGTTGAGTACACTCCATCCAATTTCTATACGAGCTATAAGAAATTAAACGGCCAGTTCGTAGGTAATACTCCTGCTACAGGCGCTGTTCCAGGCGGTACAGTGTATTTAGGTTATGATAACTGGACATTGTCTGGCACTTATAGAGATGGAGGATGGAATACGCAGTCCTTTGATCTTGGATATTCTGAGAGTGGACATATAAAATTGACCAAAACAGAAACCGAGGGCACACTTAGGTATTTGTTTAGGGAACAAAAAAAACAACCCGTATACCTTTATTTATTAGCAGGATATAATAGAATTGTATCAGGTTATAGTGAAATTATAAATACTCCAAGTCCTAGCCGCGTTTGGGGGTCAAGCAGCAGATTAACAAATACCTCGACTTTTGATATGGCAACTGCAGGGCTTGGTATCTTGATTCCTGTAACGGATAACCAAGACCTAGGGTTGAGACTTGACGGCAGAGGATTGTTAGGTCAGGTTTCTGGAAATACATTTACATCTAACTTCTCAGGCACTACTTACGGAAGCGTCGGAACTCTTACTGGTTACTGGAATATTTGGAATGGTATCAATTTACAGCTTGGCGGGAAAATCCAATTTTTATACAATGTTAATCAAGTAGGCGTATGGGGCTGGGGAAGTACTGGCGGGTTCTTTGCGATGTTAGGCTATACTTATAAGTAAACTATTTAAGATAACACTCGTTTTTTAATTAATTTAAAAAACGAGTGCTTGCATTAATAGGTGTGATAATGATCTCAATACGAAATATAATAATATGTTTGTATTTTGTATTTTTCTGTAATTGTCAAGCATGGGCTGCAAATAATATAGCTGTACTTATTGGTATCAGCCAATACAGCGATCCTGAAATAAATCAATTAAGGTTTGCCGACGAAGATGTAATAGCTTTTAAAACAATCTTAACTGATTTTTCAGATTCTAACGTATACAATATAACCACGCTTTTAAATGATAAGGCAACAAAGACCAATATACTCAGCACTATTGAAGACATTGTAATAAAAAGCAAAAAAAATCCTCTTGATAATTTCATATTTATGTATGCAGGCCATGGCATACCAAATACAATAGGTAAAAATAATACCAACAGTTTTCTTGCTGCTTATGATTCCCGTTTCAATCAATTTTTTAAAGAAGGCGGAAGCTCTGATATGATCTCTAATGAAACCTTTATCAACAAGGCATGGCTTGCAAAACAACTTTCATCACTAAAGGCCAAAAATATTGTATTAATATTAGATTCCTGCTACAGCGGTATAAATGATTTCGGTACAAAATACGCTTCCAATATGGGATTTGTAATTGAAACATCAGTTCCTCATTCAGAAAAAAGAGGAATAGCAATTTTACGTAAAGAAAACAATGAAACTCAAGTTGAAAATTCTGTGGCTTTTATTGCATCAAGCAGAGACGACCAGCATTCTGCAGAATATACAGAGTTAAAACATGGCGCATTAACCTTCTGTATTATTGAATATATTAATAAGATTAGAAATCAAAATCTGCAAACAGACCATATAAATATTACCATTGAAGATTTATTTAATAATATACAATCATTATTTGATACAACAATAATAAAACAACAGCCCCTTTCAGCAGTCCATAACCCAGTGTTAATTTGTATCCCTGATTATAATTCTATAAAAAATTTAAATTTTATGACTATTAGAGGAATTATCAACCCAAAACCAAAGACTGGTAAGGTCATAATAGATACAGGCTTGGTTGAAGCAGAAGTATATTTAGATGGAGAGAAAACAGGGATGCATACAAATTGCACTCTTATTCTTTCTCAGGGAAAACACTTAATAATGTTATATATTCCACAAACAAAATACAGCACAACACAACTTGTTAATATTGCAGAAGACCAGACTGCCTCTTTGCAGATACCGCTTGTCGGTGCACTTAGCGTAGAGGCTTATTTCGCAAAAGACGACAAACCTTTTAAATTGGAGGTATCTTTAGATAAACAAAAAAGCGGGGAAACTCCGCTTAACATTAAAGACTTAGTCGCTGGTACACATACTATTATGGTTTCTATTGAAGGAGTTAAGAAAGAAACAACTATTGAGATTAGACCATTATCTCCTTTAGCCGTAAGATACAAGATCATTAGAAAACCTGCTCAAAAACTTGATCAGGAAAAAAGCGGAATTTCAGATGTCACTTTTTAATTCCACTTAAAATATAACTGCAATATTGTAGAAAAACACAATATAAATTTTTTTGATAATTTTACAACAAATTTATTCTCATGGAATCAAAAGATATATATTATCCAAAATAGGTAGAGACTGCAATGGCTATGACTTTTCCTGCAAATAAGTATTATTAAGACTTGACTATAACACAATGTTTATTCTATTATAATTTTAGGACTAACAAAGATTATTATTAAGATATTTATTCATTGAGGAATAAAAGAAATTGACTTCCGACATAATTAAAAAAATACTATCCATAATTATTTTAACTACAATAATTATAACCATACCACTTTGTCTATATGCTCAAGAAAGAGCCGTGAAAATATCTGGAGCAAATACCTCTGATACTAAAAAAGCCGCAAGCGGAAGCGATGTGACAGGGCTTCAAATTAATGGTAAATATTACGCCTTAGTCATTGGAATCAACCAATATAAAACTCTCCCTCAGCTAAAAACTGCGGTATTTGACGCTCAAGCAGTTTCAAAGGTATTAGAGAGTGATTTTGGGTTTACAACAAAGCTAATCCTTGATAAAGATGCTACAAGAAACTCAATATTACACGCTCTAAACGAATACAGAAAGTTACTAACTGAAAATGATAAATTGCTTATCTATTACGCAGGTCATGGTTATTACGATAAAGATACAGATACATCATATTGGCTGCCAGTTGATGCTGAAAGAGAAGATAATACAGACTGGCTGCAGGCAAGAGATTTAACCACTCTATTAAAAAGTATAGCTTCACGTCATGTTCTAATAATAGCTGACAGCTGCTACTCAGGAACCATGACAAGAAGCGCAGTGGTTAGTCTTTCTACAAACAAAAATAGAAAATATTATATTGAAAAACTCTTAAATAAGCCGGCAAGAGTGCTTATTTCAAGCGGCGGCAATGAACCTGTAACTGATTCAGGCGGAGGAGGACACTCAATATTTGCAGATTCTCTGATAAAGTCTTTAAAGAACATGAATCAGGTCGTTTTTACTGCTGAAGAGTTATTTTCATCAGGTATCAAGGAATCAGTCGGCGGACGTTCTGAGCAAATTCCTACATATCAGATATTAAGGAATTCAGGACATGATGATGGAGATTTTATATTTGCTTCAATAAAAAATTTTGCTGCCCCTCCAAAGGCAGATGAGCCTGTTACACCAATATCTCAAGACAGCAGGCTTGTAATAACATCCCAGCCTTCTCAAGCAGAGTGTTATGTAAATGATAAGATGGTTGGCATGACTCCAGTTGATCTGAAATTACCATCAGGAACATACGATATAAGGCTTACAATAAATGGTTATAAGAATTTTGCACAAAAAGTCCTTTTACAGGAGGCTAAATCACTTCAGATTAATCATGTATTTGCAAATGTTAATGGAAGTCTTATTGTGAAATCAAATCCAGACGGAACAATGATCTATATTGATGGTGCATATGTTGGAGAGTCCCCGCAGACAATTCCAAATATTAATCCAGGATCTCATATGGTAGAATTAAAACGAGATGGATATAATACATGGTCAGATTCAGTAAATGTTGTGGCAGGAGAAAATTTATATATCAAAGCTGATTTAAACAAGATTGTATTAGCTGCCCCTAACCCTCCGCCTGAAAGAAAGGTTTATAGAAGCAGGACGTATCAAGAACCAGAGCAAAAAAAAGAACATATAGTAGGGCCTTTGCCCTCATTCTAGTATAAAATCTTAATATAGCAAGGAGAAGAGTTTATGAAGAGATTATTATTGGTATTTCTAATGTCACTTTTATTAGTGTCTCTTGGTCAAACGGCATGGAGCGCTGATGACGGAGCAAACAAGTCATATGAAAGTCCAGTTGTTGTATCTGTTGGAGTGACTTCATGGTATCCAGCCTATACAACTACTTACACCCAGCCTTACAAGGCAACAACATCAGAATTTATGCTTGGGCCGCGGGTAAGTTTTAGTTACAAGGATTTCTTTTTAGGGGCTTCATGGATTACAGCAGCAAGCGGTATTAATTGGAGTACTGGAAATTCATTCCTAGATCAAAACGAAAAACAGTCTGCCCTTAATTTAATTCTTGGTTATATGTTTAATCAATATGTAGGTTTATTTGGCGGATACCTTTATGAAACAGGATCGTATAAATATAACAATTCCTTAATCAGCGGAATCCATTTACTTAGCAATACTCTGCAAGGGCCTGGCTTAGGCGTTACAGGAAAATTACCTATTGGCGATAACTTTTTTCTATATTTAAATGGTTCATGGATGTGGGCAACATTCACATGGGACGGCTTCCCATCTTACACACGTAATGTATTAACCATTGACGGTGGATTAGTTCTCAGATTTGCTGAAAGCGCTGCTGTATCTTTGGGATGGAAACATCAGATGAATTTCCTCTATAGTTATTCAAGCGTCTATCTTGGCTCAGAGTCATTTACAGGGCCAACACTCAGTTTAACATGGAGTTTTGGGTCTTAACAGCATAATGTTATAAAAATAAAATGGGTATAATATTTGATTGGATAGATAGTAAATTCAATATTAAAAAACCGCATAAGAGATTTTTTAAAAGGGTAATACCTCAAAAGCTCAGTTTCTTTCACTGTCTTGGAGGTATTACCTTTACATTTTACTTAACTTCAGTAATAAGCGGCATTTTACTATCTATTCATTACATACCTTCTGAAACAGAGGCATACGCAAGTATTGTACATATTCAAAAAGATGTATTATTAGGATGGCTGATAAGGTCAGTACACAAATGGTCAGCAACGCTATTTATCGTGTTCATACTCCTTCACACACTCAGGGTATTTATTTCCCGCGCCTATAGAGCCCCAAGAGAGTTAAACTGGATAGCAGGGACATTGACATTATTAATTGCATTTAGCTCAGGATTTACAGGGTATTTATTACCTTGGGATCAAAAGGCATATTGGGCAACAGAGGTAGGAACTGCAATGTCTGGGACTATTCCAGTTATAGGCGAAAACATATTGCTTGCAATCAGGGGCGGGAGCGATATAACAGGTCTTACTTTGATTAGATTTTATAGTATTCACGTACTTTGGCTTACTATTGCAATGTCAATTTCTCTATGGATACACTTTCATATAATAAAAAGAAATGGAATCTCTGGCGGGATGTAAATAAACGCTAAGATATTTCACCACAGAGACGCAGAATTCACAAAGAAAATATGAAAAGATAAATTACATGCGGATTAAAGTTTATACTTGAACCTTATAGTAAATATTAGGAATAGCCGTATAATTTAAATAATGGGTTCAAAGGGAGGGTCTCAGACACGTTTCAAAAATCCCTTCGCGGGTGCCTTCCCAAAAGGGAGCCAGTAGATGAAAAGGGCAGAGCCCTCATTCTTTAGTCCTTTTTCAAGGTTGACTTCCATGAACCCTATAATATAAAATAGACTGTAATTAATGGGGTGTCGACAAACGGCAAGTCTGGAGACTTTGGATCTCCCATTTGGAGGTTCGAATCCTCCCACCCCAGTTCTAAAGATAAATTTAGCAAAAAGGAGAATATTATAATGCCTGAAGGAATACGCTTAATCGCAGGAAATTCCAATCGAGGGCTCGCATATGAAGTTGCGAATTATTTGGACATTCCACTAGCTGATACAACTGTAATGACTTTTAGTGATGGGGAGCTCTTTATAAAGATAAATGAGAACATTAGAGGATCAGATACCTTTATAATTCAATCAACATGCGCCCCAGTAAACACAAATATAATGGAGCTGCTCCTGATAATTGATGCATTAAAGCGGGCATCTGCAGGAAGAATTACAGCAGTTATACCTTATTATGGATATGGCAGACAGGACAGAAAGGTGCAGCCTCGTGTTCCAATATCCTCTAAATTAGTAGCTGATATTTTAGAAGTAGCTGGTGCTGACAGGATATTGACAATAGATTTACATGCAGGTCAAATTCAAGGTTTTTTTAATATTCCTGTTGATCATTTATATGCAACTCCGCCAATTTTAGAATATGTGAAAAAACAATATGTTACCTCTGACCTTGTATTGATTTCACCTGATGCTGGAGGCGTTGAACGCGCAAGGGCATTTGCCAGAAATCTAAATACATCCTTAGCTATAATAGATAAAAGAAGAGAGGCAGCAAATGTATGTGAGATAATGAATTTAATCGGTGATGTCAAGGGTAAGGCAACATTAATTCTTGATGATATGATAGATACAGCAGGCACAACGGTTCAAGCTGCAGAGATATTAATGAAGTTTGGAGCAACCTCAGTGAGCGCTGCCTGCACACATGCAGTATTATCTGGCCCAGCGATTGAAAGGATTAATAACTCATTAATAGAAGAGGTAATCGTAACAAACACCATCCCTTTAGATGATAAGGTTAAATTATGCAAAAAGATCAAGGTAATCAGCATTGCTTATTTATTGGGAGAAGCAATAAAGAGAATTCATGAAGAGACATCAGTTGAATCTTTATTTTTAAAGATTCAGGATTAATTATTTATTTGATTGTCTAATAATATATAATTGATATATTTAATTTTGGAGGATATAAATGGAAAAAGTAGCAATAACTGGCCAAATACGTCAAACTAAAGGAAAAGGCAGCGCAAGAACACTTAGAAGAAACGGTATCATCCCTTGCGTAATCTATAGACAGGGCAGTTCAACCCCTATACAAATTAATAGAAAAGAGATTGTGAAGTTCGTTAATAGTTCAATGGCTGAACAAAAACTAATTAACCTCACCTTAAATGACGGCTCATCAAAGCTGGCGCTGTTAAAGGAATTTCAATCAGATCCTATTAAAGGAGAGCTTTTACACGTAGATTTCTATGAGATTTCTATGACAAAAAGCCTAAAGGTCAAGATTAAGATAATATTGTCTGGGCTTGCTCTTGGAGTTAAGAGAGACGGGGGTATTTTACAAAGAGGAGTTGATGAAATAGATATAGAATGTATGCCTGACAAGATTCCATCAACAATACACATTGACGTAACGCCTCTTGAAATCGGACATTCCTTTCATGTCAGAGACATTAAACTTGACCCTGAGATAAAACTCCATACAGATCCAGATGAACTTGTTGCAACTGTAACAGTTCCTGCAAAGATTGTTTCTCTTGAACCTTCTACAGAGGTCACTGAACCAATCGTGCTTACTGCGAAAGAACCAAAGGAATCTAAAGAGGAAAAATAACTCTTGATATTTATCATTGGTCTTGGAAATCCCGGCACAAGGTATCAACTTACTCGGCATAATGTTGGATTTTTAGTTATAGACCAATTAGCAGTTGGACTTGGAGTAAAGTTGACTGAAAAAAACGTATCTCATGTTGGAAATGGGAATATTGCTGAAACTGGGATTACGCTGATAAAACCGCTTACATTTATGAATCTAAGCGGTCAGGTAATTAAAGTCTATAAAAACAGTATCAATGCGCCAACTGATTTAATTGTTATACAAGACGATATAGACATTGAAACTGGCAGGCTTAAAATAAAACAAGGCGGATCATCAGGCGGGCATAAAGGTGTTCAGTCTATAATTGACACACTTGGAAGCAGAGATTTTATAAGGGTTAAAATAGGAGTGGGAAGGGATATAAATATGCCTGTGGAGGAATATGTACTTAGGAAATTCAGTAAAGTTGAGAAAATAATCATAGATGAAACCATAGTTACAGCCTCAGATGCAGTTATTTCAATCATAACAAACGGCTTAGAAATAACTATGAATAAATTCAATTAAGTCGCAGCGCGACACCCAATGAAAAAAATGGAAAGATTAGTCAAATACTTTGAAAAACCCGGCAAGATTAATTCAGAGAAATGTCTGGAGATAGTATTAGATGCCATAGCCCAATATGACTATAAACACGTGGTTATCGCAACAACTGGCGGAGATACAGGCTTATTATTTTCTGAGGCATTGAAGGATAATACTAAGATAAATCTTGTAGCAGTTACACATTCTAGCGGCTTTAAAGAGTCCAATGTCTTTGAGATACCAAATGATACCTTGCAAAAAATCAAAGATAATGGCGCAAAGGTTTATACTGGCACAATACTGACACATTCACTTGAAACAGCCCTTGCAGGAAAATTTGGAGGCGTATATCCAACAACCTTGATTGCCCAGACATTAAGGGTATTTGGCGAAGGAACGAAGGTATGCTGCGAGATAGCAATGATGGCAGTTGACTGCGGATTGATTCCTGAAGGTCAGGATGTTATTACAGTTGCTGGAACAGGCAGAGGGGCTGATACAGTATTAATTGTAAAGTCAGCAGCATCAAAGAGATTCTTTGACCTAAAGGTTCAAGAGGTTCTTGCTAAACCACGTTTATAATACTATTATGATAAAGACTTGCGGGATAATAATAATTGGCGATGAGATTCTTTCAGGCAAGGTACGCGAGAGTAATGCGTATTACATCACACAAAACTGCCGCAATTATGGAATTGACGTTAAGCGAATCTTGATTATATCTGATATAATTGATGAAATAGGCGCAGCTGTTAAAGATTTCTCACAGCGCTTTGATTATGTGTTTACCTCTGGCGGCATAGGGCCTACACATGACGATGTAACTATAGCCGGCATATCCTCAGCATTTAATGTTAAACCTGTAATCAATGAACTGCTTAAAGATGTCATAACACAAAAAATGGGCGATAGAACCACTCCAGAGGCGCTAAAGATGGCTGAAATCCCTGAAGGCGCAATCTTGATAACTGATGAGACCCTGACATTTCCATTGATACAATTTAAAAATATCTATATCTTCCCCGGAGTTCCAGATTACATGCGGATGAAATTTGATGTATTGAAAAAGACATTTTCTGGTCCGCCATTTATATTAAAAAAGGTATTTGTAAATCAATTTGAATCAGAATTTGCCTCAATATTAAATGAAGTAGTAAGCCGTCATAAACAGATAAAGATTGGCTCTTATCCAACAATTAATAATGAAGAATACCGCGTAATGCTAACCCTTGAATCTATTGATATAAATGAACTTAATGCCTCGCTGATTGACCTGAAAGTATCTCTAACAGATAGAAGAATTGTCAAAATAATTGAATAACCCTTTTAAGGGCTCCCTTTAGTGATGACTCCCGCAATGGGACTCGTCCCTTTGAACCCATTTATAAAAACACCTTCTTATTCTATTAGCCAATCCTATTATTAAATAATAAAACCTGAAAAAGCAGCAATAATACTAAGTTGCTTTCTTAGAAGTAATTCAGTTAATTATAGTGATAACCGTATTTCGTAGGGGTAACCCTTGTGGTTACCCTAATTAGAAACGGCAAACTAAGGGGCAATTATTATCTGTCCCCGATTACCTGCCTTTGATCATCTAAGTTTGTTACACTGCTCAATAATTCCCTTGTATTCAGGGCTCTCAAAAAAGCGCCGCATCACTTCTGCCTTGCTCATACCTGTATCAAGAGCATGCGTCCAGTAGTCATGCCCTCCACTGTCAGGATCCCGTCCGAGAATCCCGTTATACAGATCACGGGCATAATCACGATTACTTCTACCAAAACCTTGGTACTCCTGGGATTCGAAAAACTTACTAATGACATCTTCCCGATTCGCCCCCTTAGAGAGAAAATCAACCCAATTACGATAACCTTCACTGTCAGGTGAGCGTTTGAGGATACTATTATAGAGTGATGTTACAAAGTCCTGATTAGACGCACAGCGCTGAGCATATTGGGTTACTGCGTACGCTTCCTTGCTGCCAATTATCAACATAATAATAAATACCAAAACCAGAGACAACACACATGCCACAAATAATTTTATGCTTTTCATAATACCCTCCATTTATATTAAGATGAATGAGGAACAGGGATGTCGTAATTTTCTTCTATCAACCCCTCCAAATGAAATCCAATAGCTTCTTTCATCAGCATTTCAACTTCCAGCTTATTTGCCCCAGCAGCTGCAGCCTTCTAAATCTGGTGAATATACCTAAATCCTGTATTTGTTTCTTAAATAATAACTAAATATTTCATTTTAAGTCAGCCTGTTTTAAAATATCCCTCAAGTCGTATAATGCGCATTTATCTTTATATAACCCTCAGTCAAATCACATGTAAATACCTTAGCATTATACACCCCTTCCCTTAAATCAATCCGCAGATTCACATCCTTTACATCAAGAGCCTTACTTGCTTCTGCATCCATTTTTGTCCCCAGCCCATCTGCAACTATTTGCACTTTACCAATAAAAATATCCACTTTATAAGGACTAAATGCAACACCAGCTCCGCCCAATGCGCACATTATCCTGCCCCAATTTGGATCATTTCCATAGACTGCGGTTCTGACAAGCATGGAATCTGCTACCTTTCGAGCAAGTCTTTCTGCGTCTGATTTGGTGGCTGCGCCATTTAACTCTATACAAATTGTCTTTGTTGCCCCTTCGCCGTCTTTAACTATCATTTGAGATAAAGACATAGTTATCTCATCAAGGGCTTGTTTAAAGACATCGTACTCCAGCGTATCTGACTTGATAACAGTATTACCGCAAGCCCCATTAGCCAGTATCAATACAGTATCATTTGTACTCATATCGCCATCTACCGTTATCTTATTAAACGATTGCTCTATTGATTGTCTTAACGCATTATCAAGCGCCGATTTTTCAATTTCAGCGTCTGTTATAATAAAACTAAGCGTAGTTGCCATATTAGGACTGATCATTCCTGAACCTTTTGTAATTCCAGAGATAGTAACCGTCTTACCCTCTATTATAAAGGTCTTGGAGTGTATCTTTGGAAAGGTATCTGTGGTCATGATAGCCTTTGCTGCGTCCATTAGAGTGTATTCACCAATCTTATCAATGCCCCTTTTTATAGCAGGAATAATCCTCTCCATTGGCATTGGAACGCCTATTACCCCAGTTGAACTAACAAATACCTCGCCATCAGAAATTTTAAGCCCAGTTTTAACGGTTTCAGACATGGTAATTACATCATCCATACCCTGCTGGCCTGTACATGTATTGGCGTTCCCGCTGTTTACAACAATTCCGTAGGCAATGGGGTACTTAATCCGTTCCATATCATAAACAACTGAAGGCGACTTAACGACATTTTTGGTAAAAACCCCTGCTGCAACGCAGGGGTTTTTTGAATAAATAATAGCAATATCATTTCTGTTATCATATTTTATAGCAGCATCAATAACAGCAAATAAAAATTCTTTAGGTATACTGTAATTGTTAGTCATAATTTTTTCCAAAAATTAAGGGTTCAAAGGGTCGAGACCCTTTGCGGGAGCTTGAGGGCAGAGCCCTCAAAACAAATTAATTAAAAACTATCCGCAGCATATTCTTCTGTAAAGGAAGTAGCTACAAAGGGAAACAGAGAGCGTTTCTCTTTTAGTGCAGCAGCTATAAACGCCCTAAATAAAGGATGCGGTTCAGTAGGCCTAGATTTGAATTCAGGATGAAACTGGCAGCCTAGAAACCAAGGATGATCTTTTAATTCTATAATTTCGACGAGTTCTCCGTCAGGAGATTTCCCGCTTATAATCATTCCATTAGATGTAAGGCAGTCAGTGAATTCATTATTAAACTCGTATCTATGCCTATGCCGTTCAGATATTTCTGTTTTACCGTATGCGTTTAGAGCATGAGATTTTTTTGTTAAGTTACATGGATAAGCGCCAAGCCTCATGGTTCCGCCTTTATTAGAATCATTTGTACGCTCCTGCCATGTACTTGTCCTAAAATCAAACCATTTTTCCATTAGATATATAATCGGATAAGGGGTACTTTCATTAAACTCAGTACTGTTTGCATCTTTTAATCCGCATATATGCCTTGCAAATTCAATTACAGCACACTGCATACCAAGACATATACCAAAAAACGGAATCTTCTTTTCCCGCGCATATTTTATAGTTTCAATCTTGCCTTCAATCCCTCTTGTCCCAAACCCGCCTGGGACAAGTATTCCATCTACCTCTGAGAGATATTTTGATACTCCGTGCTGCTCTATATTTTCTGAATCAATCCACTGAAAATTGACCTTTGTGTTATTTGATATCCCCCCATGTATAAGGGCTTCTGTAAGACTTTTATATGAATCCTTTAAATCCATATACTTGCCGACAAGGGCTATTGTAACATCAGAGGCAGGCTCAAGCATTCTTCTAACAACCTCTTTCCATTTTGAGAGATCTGGCTCAGTATCATTAAATCCAAATTTTTTAATTATTAGATTATCAAGCCCCTCATTATGGAGTGAAAGAGGCACCATATATATGGTTTCAACATCAATAGCGCCAATAACTGCCTCCATTTCAACATTACAAAAAAGGGCTATCTTTTTTTTATGATTTATAGGAATCTCTATTGTGCTTCTGCATAATAAGGCATCTGGGGCAATTCCTGTTGCCTGCAGTTCCTTAACGCTATGCTGAGTAGGTTTTGTCTTAAGCTCGCCTGCACTTTGAATATAAGGCACTAAAGTCAGATGTGCATAAAACACATTCCCCTTGCCGTCATAACGCATCTGCCTGATTGCCTCAAGGAATGGAAGACTTTCAATATCTCCAATAGTGCCTCCTACCTCAACGATTACCACATCGCAACTAGTTCCAGCAGCCTTGATGGCATTTTTTATCTCATCCGTTATATGAGGCACTACTTGAACGGTTTCACCAAGATAATCGCCCTGACGCTCTTTTCTGATTACATTATAATATATCCTGCCAGTTGTCCAATTGTTTGCCTGAGTAAGCGTAATATGGGTAAAACGCTCATAATGACCAAGATCAAGGTCTGTTTCAGCCCCGTCATCTGTGACAAATACCTCACCATGCTGATAAGGGCTTAAAGTACCAGGGTCAATATTGATATATGGATCAAGTTTAACAATATTAACTGTTAATCCTCTTGCCTCAAGCAATGCACCTATTGCAGCAGCGGCAATTCCCTTTCCTAATGAAGATACAACACCGCCAGTTAAGAATATGTATTTAGACATGTTTCCACCTTTTTAAGATCATCACGAGTGTCAACCCCAATTGTATCAAATTGAGTCTCTCTTACCTTGATTTTTATTCCGTTTTCTATTGCCCTTAATTGTTCCAATTTTTCGCTCTTTTCAAGAACGCTTTGAGGCAGTGATGTTAATTTTATTAGTGTATCTCTTTTATAACTATATATTCCAATATGTTTATAGATATTTAACTCTGATTCAACTGGATTTATCTTTAAATTATGCTCAACGCTTCCAAAGATATCTCGATAATAAGGAATCGTAGATCTGGAAAAGTATATTGCAAACCCTTCTGTGTCAGTAATAACCTTTACAACATTAGGGTCAAATATCTCTGATACAGATTTAATGGCTTTTTTCAAAGTACCCATGACGGCCTTTTCATCATGTAACATTTTTATAACATCATCAATCATCTCAGGCCTAAGCAAAGGCTCGTCGCCTTGAACATTGACTATTATATCATAATACTTACCATCAGGCGTTTTTAAATCCCTAGCAACCTCGCAGATTCTATCTGTTCCTGACACATGTTTTTGACTGGTCATAACCACATTGCCTTTAAACCCAGTAACTGCATCAAAAATCAGGCTGTTATCAGTAGCAACAATTACATCATCAGCAAGTTTTGACTGCATAGCATTTTTATAAACATGTTCAATGACAGGGATACCATTTAAAGGAGCAAGGAGTTTGCCCTTAAATCGGGTTGAATTATATCTTGCTGGAATTATAATAATCGCCTTCATCTTTGACCTTTTTATATTTTAATATTATTAGGAGAGATTTTACAAAAATAAATTCTAACTTTAAATAAAACAAACATATAATTTATTCCATGAAATATTGAGATTAATTTATCTTGAATTTTTGATTGATATTAACCAAGCAGGTGGATTAAAAATTAAATAACCAAAACCTAATATGAAAGAATAAATAAACGCTCCATATAAACTTGCTTTAACAGACTTCCAAAAATCCAAGCTATTATATCTCTTTACAATTATTCTCTCTCTATATTTTCATTATCTCTATTAGATAGTTGTTCAGCTTTAAAGACTGTAATCTCAAGTGAACGTTTGACAAAAGTATTTTTCAATTTCTCTTAATATTTCTTCGGTAAGTTCACCTTAATCCTACCCCTTCTTAGACATCTTCAACAACTTCTCAAACTCAGCTACGGGCAAAGGTTTACTGAAGAAATAACCCTGCACCTCATCACATTTTAAATCACCCAAAATATTAAGGTGCTGCTCAGTCTCAACCCCTTCCGCTATTACATTTAACGTCAAACTGTGTGCCATATTAATTATTGCCTTTACAATTGCCGTATCATTTTTATTTTCTGTCATGCTTTTTATAAATGATTGATCTATCTTTAATGTGCTTATCGGAAGATTCTTTAAATAACTAAGCGAAGAATAACCTGTCCCAAAATCATCTATTGATACAGTTATTCCTAAGTTTTTTAGCTCATTTATCACGGCTATTGTTCCATCAGCATCGTGCATAGCAGTGCTTTCTGTAAGTTCAAGTTCAAGATACTTTGAATCAAGACCAGAATCAATCAAAGCCCTGCTCACAGTATCAATCATATTCTTTTCCTTAAACTGCCTCATTGAAAGATTCACCCCAACCCTCATTGGACCATATTCATCTATCCATGCCTTTGTCTGAGAACATGCAGTCCTTAATACCCATTCACCAATTGGAACTATCAAACCTGTCTCTTCAGCAAGCGGTATAAAATTAAGCGGTGAAATCATTCCATGCTCTGGATGAATCCAGCGGATTAATGCCTCCATCCCTATAACCCTTTGAGAACTTACATCAAATTGAGGCTGATAAAAAACATGCATCTCATCCCTCTCAAGAGCCTTCCTTAAACTGCTCTCAAGCGTTAAACGCTTTGATACCATATCATTCATCATTGAGGTAAAAAAGTTATAATTATCCCCAGTTGTTTCCTTTACCCTGCGCATAGCAGTGCTCGCATTTCTGGTCAGAGTATCCGCATCCTTGCCGTCTGATGGATATAAAGTTATCCCAACACTCGCTGATAACGAAATCTCCCGCCCATCTACAATAAATGCCTTTCTCATTGAACTTATTATCTTATTTGCCACTATTACCGCGTCTTCTTCCTTCGCAATCTTAGAAAGTATCAGGGCAAATTCGTCCCCTGACATCCTGCCAACCGTATCAGAATCACGCACACACGCTGCAAGACGACTTGAAATCTCTTTTAAAACTATATCCCCTAAATCATGTCCAAAAGACTGATTTATCATCTTAAATCTGTCTACTCCAAGAAATATCACTGCCATTATAAATCCATACCTTCTTGCGCTCGTTACATACTGCTCTACTCTATCTATAAATAATGCCCTGTTTGGCAAATCTGTCAATGTATCAAAATGCGATAAGTATTCAAGATGCTTCTCCATCTCAAATACCTTAAATCTCAACTGCTGAACCTCTGCAATCAATTCTTCTTTTGTCTTTATCTCATCTGTCATTTTTACTTTTCACCTTAATGCTCTTTGTAAGAATTGAGGACTCTGTCCCCATAACTACCCTTCTTTTATTATAATAAATAATCTATACCAAAATTATCCAATATAAAAATCTTCTCTGCTTAAAAAGAGCGTTCACTATAAAGACCTATCCTGCCCTCTCTGACAAAAGAACTCCTTTTAAGCTCCATATCCTCAGGATTTAACCTAAAAATCCACGGCAAATAAATACTTAATATTGCAAAAGCAGTAGATCCAAATGTCAACAATGAATAATATTCAATCTTCAATGGCTGCGGGAAACTAAAAAAATATCCTGCCTGCGCAGTTAAAAATATTAACCCTGAAAGTATTGCTACAAATATTGAAATAGATCGTTTTATCAGATGTATATTTAACCTATCCGTCTTTAGTTTTTTTAACGCAATCTTAGCCCGATTATGTTCTGGATCGTTTTCAAGGCAATTTCTAAAATCAACTGATGCTGCCTGAAATATCTTTTCCTTAGTTTGTGTTTGAAATGATGCCCCAACTGTTTCAAAATATCTAATGTTTGAAAACCCTCGCAAATAAAACACTGAGGCAAGTTCAGTTTTATTAAGTCTGCGGCTTCCATTTTCAGACATGGTATAACTTATCGCTAGTGTAAAATGTTCAGCAGCCCTCTCATACATCTCTCCTTCTCCGAGATCACCCATATAGGCATAAACCTCGCCAAGTCCTATCTGTGAGTCAACATGAAACGGCGTTATCTTCAATATCTTTTTGAAATTATCCTCTGCCTTATCTACTATCCGAGCCTTTAAATATGCAAGTGCAAGACGGCTTCTTAAATCCAAATCACTGGGGTCAAATTTTACGGCGCTCTCAAGATGAGATATCGCATTTTTATAATCCTCACGCTTGACATATATGAGACTAAGGGCATCATGTGCCTTTATCAAGGTTGAGTCTTTAGAAAGAGCGCTCAAGAGATTTTTTTCAGCCTCAGAGTAGTCATCCATCAAGATCTGAAGATGACCAAGCTGCAAATGTATACGCGCAGTTCCTTCGATCTTGAGTTTTTCAAGCAATATACCCTTTGCCTTATTATAAGACTCCATAGCCTTCCAGTAATTAGCAGCTTTATTTTCAGACTGTCTTTCAGACATATGCTTAGACATCTTCATTTACCCTCTCAAGATATAAACTCAACACAGCTTCCAAGATATTTGTATTATCTGGGTCCATACTTAACCCATATTCAAAAGCCTCTTGAGCGTTTTGAAGTTCTCCAAATACAATATGCAGCATCCTGCCAAGCTGATAAAAATGTTCAGAATCCCTTAATAACTTTGCCTGTCCCTTCATCATCTCATATTGACGGCGAGCCTTTTTCCAATGTTCTTTGGCTGAATCATAAAGCCCCTGCTTCTCATATATCTGCGATAGTCTATAATGAATTTTATGCTCCATATACCCAGAGTCCTGCATCTGATTATATAATTCAACTGCCTCATAATACCTGTGTAAATACGATAATGTTTCTGCAAGGATATATTTTGCCTTTACATTTGCTGGCTCAATAATTAATATCTTTCTAAATCTTTTCTCACTCTCTTGATATAAACCCTGAACATTTAAACATAAACCTGAAAAATATTGGGCATCAATATCGTCTGGATTTTTATTTATAACCTTTTCAAAATACGACTGCCCCTGTTCAAAATTATTTAATTTAAAAAGTACAAACCCAATCTTATAATTGACATCAGGATAATCAGGGTTTAAATTAATTACCTCTTTAAATTTATCCGCTGCCGCCTTAAACTGTGAAAGCTCAACAAGGGCATCTCCCCAATTAAAGATAGAATCTATATGATCACTTTTTATATTTAGAGTCTCAATATATTTTGCAATTGCATCATCATACCTTCTTAATGCTGAATATGCCATTCCGCAATTAAATACAGCATCTGCGAAATCTGGTTTTAAGGAAGCAGTTTTTTGAAATTTCTCAATTGCCTGATTGAACTCATTAAGCCTTAAAAGAGTAAGCCCCCAATTGTGATATGTCTGAAAGTGTTCGCTATTATAACTAGCCGCCTGTTCAAATGCCTTACACGCCCCAGCATAATCACCTTCGCCATATAGGTCTATGCCTGTATCAAAATTGTCCCTTGCAAGCCTTTGATACTCTTCTTTTTGTTTCTTTAAATGCGTTAAGGCTATGTCTATATTATTAAACGGCTCGTAATAATCAGGTTTAATCTGAAGAGCTACTTGATATTTTTCTATAGCCCTCTCGTATTGCTTTAGGTTATATAATGCAACGCCCCAATTATTATAGGCATAAGCCATATCTGGTTTCAGTTCAATAGTCTTTTTGAAACAATTAATTGCCTCATCATAATTTTCAAGTTTAAAGTGCGCTACCCCCCAATTATAATAGGCATTTACAAAATCTGGTTTTAATTCAGAGGTCTTGATATATTTCTCAATAGCTTCTTCATATCTGCCTAATTTTGAAAGAGACAGCCCCCAATTATAATAAGACACAACATCGTCAGGCCTTAATTCTACAGCCCTTTGATACGCAACACATGCCTCAAGATAATTTCCTTTTTTGTACAAAGAAAATCCTGTCTCAAAATGTATTAATGATTCTGTTTGACCTATTGCGCGCATGTAGATATATTACCAAATTTAAATAAATTTTTTCTACATCTATAACTTAAATTCAAGACCCAAGATGGTTGAGAGATTATTACCAGAGAAATCACATTTAACCCCAAAATTTATATCCATTTTATCTGTAACCGCATACATCAAGCCGCCTATCGCAAATAAATCCCCGCCAATCAGTTTTTTCGTCCCTATATTTAAAGTAACAGCAAAACCATTTGATACAATATATTCCGCTGCGCTTGATATAAATATTGAATCATGTGTAAAATCATAAGCAAAATTTTCATATAATATTAAAGCCCCTAAATTTACAGAACCCGAAAGATTAACTTTATAATCATCAGAGCCATGACCTAAAAAAAGCGAACTCTTCCCAGCATAAGGTCTGATGGAAAACGCTAAAAAATCATCCTTATATAACAATATCTTTAAGGCAATACCCATTCCAAACACCTGACTGAGATCGGATGGAAATTCACCTATAAAATCAACTCTATCACTAATGCCATATTCTATAGAAGGAGCAAGATCAAATCTATTGTTGGTTATAGAATAACCGCCAAAGACATCTAATAAATAATTGCCCTGTAAAACGGTCTTAGCATCTTCTGTGATAAGTGGGTTATAGGCAAAACAAAAAGACACTGAAAATATAATTAAAATTAATGAAAATATTAATCTTTTAAGCAAGAGACTGTCCTATTAAATCAGATATATTTTATATGCGTAGGTCTAATTCATCTTTTTATAAAAATCCTTACGATGACGAATGTGATAAATTGTGATTATTTTATCCTTTGAATCAACTTTGTAAATTACACGATATTGACCAATACGAATTCTAAAGCACATTTCAGAACCTTTTAGTTTTTTTGACTTTATGGGAAAGGGATTTGTAATCAAGGCTTCAATTTTATCAAGAATTTCAGGTATAAATTGTCTTTCAATCTTTCTAATATCATGCTCAGATGAATTTTTTCATATAATGCCTTGCGGGGTTTGGGGGTGCAACTCCCAACATCTGATTTTAATTTAGCCTTTAGACTATCAAAGCTAATAGTCGCCTCATCTTTTCGCTCAGCGATTATTGCAAGGTCATGAAGATCTTCAAGCAGCTCTTCATATTTATTAATAGGTAAAATAACAGATACCTTTTCCCCTTTATCGTTTATTATAAATTGCTCAGATAATTGCAATATTGTCTCTCCTAATATAAGATTAGTCTATTATTTATATTATAACATTATTAAGTATTTATTATAATTGCATAAATAATCCATCTTTAATAAGCGTAGACTCTCCGCCATCTTTATCAACCAATATAACCGTAGGCTTGAAAAATATAAAATCCTGATGAAACGGAGCCTTAATAACCCCTCCAAATGAAGAATTATCCCCAAGGGCTATATGTATCGTGCCAGCAATCTTTTCAGCCTCCAAGATATTCTCAGGATGTACTGCCTTATCATTAGTCCCAATCCCCAATTCAGCGATATTTGAGAATTCCTCCCTCTCAGTCAATTTCTTTTTCAAGACACCCGCATATTCCTCATCACCAATGACCTCAACTACATTTCCATCTCTAACAACAAGTTTTATTGGAGATAGAAGTTTCCTCGAAGGAGCCCAATCAAGCACCATCACCCCAAATGACTCACCCTCCATTGGAGCAAAATACACCTCTCCAGCAGGAAGATTCCCAAATGAACCCTTAGCCCTCATATTCCCAGTATCAGCAAGCGCAACCCGCTCTTTCTTTGAAATAACCATATCCGTGCCATTTGGTGTCTTAATCTTAACCGTAACTGCCTTATTTACGGCATCTGCAATAATATTAGACCTCTGTTCAAGGGCAGCCCAATCAACACTCATCGCCCCATCTACCATCTTCATATCAAACATCGGCATACTTGCATATCTGCATCCGCAAATCCGTGTCAGAAAATCCCTGAATCTCGTATGAGATGTTGAATAATGCGAAAGCGCAATCACAGCATCAACCGCTCCTTTATGATCAGAAGATATTATCTCCTCAGCACAAGAAAGTAACGATAAATCAGCCTTCTTTTGCATTATCTTATCAAGCATACCTTCTGCCTTCAATCTATCAACAATCCCCTGTCCAAACGCCTTTACCCAAAGCTCATAAGGAGGCTCAACCCCATGCGACCCAACCTCATCGTAAATGCAATACTCCATCTTATCCGTTATGTCTTTCCCAACTTCATATGCAGTCTCAGCTATCTTCTGTAGGGGCAGGTCTTGTACCTGCCCTGTGCTCTGGGCAACCACAAGGGTTGCCCCTACGTCTGAAGGTCTATCCGTAAACACCAAAACCCTCTCACCCTTCCCTACCCCAAGATTCGTCGTAAATATCTCTTTTAATACCTGTCTTATTTTCATTTTATTCCTTCAAGGGCTCTGCCCTTGACCCGCAAAGGGACTCGTCCCTTTGAACCCATTATAAAAGAAACTTTAGGTTAATAATTTTTCAGCATCTACCTTTAGCCAATAATAACCTATTCTATCTGCCTTAGTCCATGCTTGACTTGCAATTTGTCTTGATTTGCGGTATCGCATACGCTCTTTGGCAAGTTATAGGTGTAGCAAAAACTGTTTTAATAGTAAATATTTTCAGTTTCAATGAATTTATCACAATCCCAAATTATAAACAATACCAACTACACCAAAGGTTAATCAAAGTTAATGGGTTCAAAGGGACGAGTCCCTTTGCGGGAGTTTGAGGGCAGAGCCCTCATATAGATGCCTTTAATGGGCAACAGCCCAATTGTTACCGCTTCCGATGTCTACTTTTAGGGGAACGGAGAGGGCGCATGCGCCTTCCATTAATTTCTGGGTTAGTGATAGTGCAATGTCGAGTTCGTCAAGTGGCGCTTCAAGTAATAGCTCATCATGAATTTGAAGGATCATCTTTGTTTTAAGCCCCATTTTACTAATCTCTTTATGAATATTAATCATAGCTATCTTGATAATATCAGCGGCAGTGCCTTGAATAGGGGAATTTACTGCCTGCCTTTGTCCGTGTTCAATGATTGTTTTATTTGAACTTTTTAGTTCGGGGATGGGGCGGATTCTGCCCATCATGGTTTTTGTGTATCCCAATATAGTTGCCTCTTTGATTGTTTGTTCAATAAATGCTTTAACGCCTGCATATTTCTTAAAGTACCGCTCTATATAATCCTTTGCCTCTTTGTGGGAAATATGAAGGGTCTTGGCAAGTCCGTAGGGAGTTTGACCGTAGATTACTCCAAAATTTACGGTCTTTGCAACTCGTCTCATGTCAGGAGTAATGAACTTCTCGCTGCAGGCGAATATCTCGCAGGCTGTTGACTTATGAATATCATATCCTGCCTTAAATGCGTCAATCATAGTTACGTCACCGCTTAGATGGGCTAAAATCCTGAGTTCTATTTGAGAGTAGTCGGCTGAAATTAGGAGATGACCGTCTGGAGCGATAAATACCTTACGCATCATCTCCCCGCCCTCGCCTTTTATTGGAATGTTTTGAAGGTTTGGATTTGTGCTGCTTAGTCGTCCAGTTGCTGTTGCTGTTTGATTAAATGTGGTGTGAAGACGGCCAGATGTTTTATTAATATGATTTGGAAGAGGGTCAATATATGTATTTTTCAGCTTTGTCAGCCTTCTAAATTCAAGGAGTTCTACTGCTATTGGATGAATCTCAGAGAGGAATTCAAGGACTGTAGTATCTGTTGAATATCCGGTCTTAATTTTTTTGTTTGTAGGCAGTTCTAGAGATTCAAACAGGATTTTGGACAGTTCTTTAGGTGAATTGATATTAAACTCACATCCAGCATGAAAATATATACGATTAGAAACTGCGTCAATCTGCTTTCCCATCTCGTTTGATAGTTCAATCAATCTATTAGAATCAATTTTAACGCCATTATGTTCCATATCTGATAATACCCAGAGCAGGGGGTATTCAATATTATTATAGATGTCAATAACCGCATCAATTTTACTTGAAAGTAACTGTAAAAGCCTTAAACCAAGGGCAGCGTCCTGTCCGTGGGTTTTAAGATTATCCTCAAAAGGTAGAGTTGTCTCGCTGTTATCTTGACCAATATGTCCCAGATAATCAGTAACCATATTTTTAAAAGAATAATCTCTCTTGTTTGGGTCGAGCAGGTAGCTGACAAGCATTGTATCAATGACATTACCTAGTAGGGGCACGCTGCCCCAGAGGAGATCATTAGATGCCCCTACGGAATTGATATTAACCATAGACTTAAAATCATGCCCGCTTATCTTTTTGGCTGACTTTAATAGATTTAAAAACGGCTCTATTAATTCATGTTTTGTAAAATAAAACCCTCGATTAGGTTCAAGTGAAAATGCAAATACGATATTATTTATATTTATAAAGATTTCAGAAATTCCGTCATCTCCGAAATTGAATTCATCCGCCTTAGTAAGTTCTATGACCTCAATTGTAGCATCCTCTTGGGCAGTCACAAGGGTTGCCCCTACGGATGGCGCTGATGATTTTGGTAGATTTTTTAACAATGAATTTAACTCAAAACCCATAAATAATTCCTTAACCTTAGTCAGGTCAGGAGTGATATCGTTAAAATGTGGGATTTTTAGATTTAATTCCATATCCGTTTTAAGGGTCAACAGTTGATAACTAAGTTTAATGTTTTCAATATTATCGGTAATCATTGTTCTAAATCGAGGAGAGTCAATATTTTGTGGGTTATTCATCAAATCATCTAAGGATGTACCCTTAGAGAGCAAGGTTTTAGCAGTTTTTTCACCAATACCCTTAACGCCTGGGATATTATCAGCGGAATCTCCTGTCAACGCCAAATACTCAATCACCCTCTCTGGAGGCAAGGAGAAACGATTGATTACATATTCTCTATCTTGGACGATATTTTTTACAGGGTCAAATATCTTAATCTTCGTAGACACAAGCTGGAGCAAGTCTTTGTCAGAGGTGACAATAAATACATCCGCACCATTATTTGATGCATCAATTGCCAATTTAGCAATAATATCATCCGCCTCATAACCCGGAACAGCGAAGGTTGGAATCCCTAATGCCTTAACGATTTCAATGATTGGGTCAATCTGGCAGGTCAGTTCCTTTGGGGGAACTTTTCTTTGAGCCTTGTACTGAGGATAAAGCGCCTCACGCTGAGTCATTTCCTTTGAGTCAAAGGCAATGGCAAGGGAATCGGGTTTCTTCTCACGGATAATTTTAAGGAGCATATTTATAAATCCATAAATAGCCCCAGTAGGCTGCCCTTTGGAGGTAGTAAGGTTAGGTATGGCATAAAATGCCCTGAATATGTATGAAAATCCGTCTATTAAGTATAGGTTCATAATGAAAAATAGTTTAGCATATTTGATAAATAAAAGGGCAGATACAACAATATGAGCCAAATTAATACGTCACAAAATCTTACTACATAAAGATTTAACTAATCAGTAGTTAGACTTTATAATAACTTTTATATTTATATTATTAAACGCAATATAAAAAGATACTTTTTAAAAATAAAACCTTCCCAAATATAAGACATAATATATTTTGAAAATAAATGTATTGAAATCAAAACATATAAAAAATGAAGATTTTTTTACAAACTTATTAGTTGTAGTAATTCTTTTATTTATATTAAATGTATCGATTAAACGTTTAATAGAGGATTTAAAAACCTTTACATAACCAATCTCAATAGATTTTTTTTGATTTTTATCTCTTGTAAAATAGTCAATAATCACATCCCCAAACATAAAACAAAATAATAAGATAAAATTAAAAGTAAACATGATATACACATATCCAATCTTCAAAAATGACATAAGAATTAATACGAGTATAGTCTTCCTATAATAAAGATATATATTGGATGGATTTCTACTGCATTTAAGTTCAGAGATTGCCTCACTTACAAAACTGGATTTCCCCATTCCCCTATAACCAGTAATAAGATAGGAGCCTGATTTAATATTAGTATTACTTAGAATATTTCTAAGCCTCTCAATAATACGAGTACGCCCAATAAAACGGTCATCTCTATGAGTTGATCCAGATGGGCTGTGAAAAAAGGAATAATCGTGGAGTTCTATGAATATGTTTTTAATCTTGGATGAATATTCTGATAGTATGTTCTCTGAATCTTTCTCATCTGCCAATTTACCCTCCCCTATCTTATTGATAATAGGATAAAATTTTATTTGGAGCGGGTGACGAGATTCGAACTCGCGACCCCAACCTTGGCAAGGTTGTGCTCTACCAGCTGAGCTACGCCCGCTCTGTACTAATATTTACTACTTCCGACCCAACCTTAACAAGGTTGCGACGTTTTCTACGGGCAGCTGAGCTACGCCCGCTCTGTACTAATATTTACTACTTCTGACCCAACCTTAACAAGGTTGCGGCTTTATCTACGGGCAGCTGAACTACGTCCACTCCGTACAACTTATTCTCTATTGACAACTTTTACAATAAATTGTATGATACAAGACATAATAAGAATATTTAATTTAATTTGTCAATAATAAAATTTTTTATGTATCATCCAAATTTAAACGAATATAAAAAATTAGTAAAATTAGGCAATCTTATCCCTGTCTATAGGGAAATACTCGCTGACACCGATACCCCTGTGTCTGCCTATATGAAGATGCTGCAATCTCCAATACTGGCATCGTCCAACGACTTATGGGTGTCGTCCCACGACTCGTTTCTCCTTGAATCACTATCTAATAATGAAACTTGGGCTAGATATTCATTCATCGGACTATCACCTAAGAAAATAATTAAATCTTGGGATGCATTAGTCGAAATCTCTCAAGCTGGCCATGAACCAATTATCAAACATTTTGACGACCCAATTACCGCACTTAAGCAGGAACTCTCTTTATATACCCCAGTTGCTATAGAAGGTCTTCCTCCTTTTTACGGCGGACTTGTAGGTTATATTGGTTATGAAAATGTTAAATACTTTGAACGCTGTCCTGATAGTAATAAAAGCGGCGTGCCTATTCCTGATATGTGTTTTTTACTCACTGACTCATTATTAATATTTGACCATCAAAGACTCACAATAAAAATCGTTGTTAATACCATTACTGCAGAAGATGTCAATCCAGAAGATGCCTATAATGATGCTATTAAAAAAATTAACCAAATAGAACATTGTTTAAGACATAAAAATATAGACTATAAAACATGCACCCCTATAAGTAATAATAACGGCGATATTGCTTATTCCTCTTCATTTGCCTCAAAACAAGATTTCATGGATGCTGTGGAAAAATCTAAGGAATACATCAAGGCTGGCGATATATTTCAGGTTGTATTATCACAGCGTTTTAATACTCAAAGCAATATTGACCCGTTTAATATCTATAGGGCTTTAAGGATTATTAATCCATCTCCTTATATGTTTTATCTTAACCTTAATGATGTTAAAATAGTAGGCGCTTCCCCTGAAATTCTTGTTAGAAAAAGAAAAGATAAGGTTATATTAAGACCCATAGCAGGCACTCGAAAACGAGGGCGAAATGAGGATGAAGATATTTCACTTGAAAAAGAACTCCTCACTGACCCAAAGGAACTTGCCGAACATATTATGCTTGTTGATCTCGGCAGAAACGACCTTGGACGCGTTGCAAGGGTTGGCTCTATAAAAATAAATAAACTGAAATTCATTGAAAGATACAGTCATGTCATGCACATAGTCTCTGATATCGAAGGGACTTTAGAGCAAGGGCTTGATGCCTTTGATGTATTGCGCGCATGTTTCCCTGCAGGCACTGTAACTGGCGCTCCAAAGGTAAGGGCTATGGAGATTATCAATGAACTTGAACCTGTTAAACGCGGGCCTTATGCTGGGGCTGTAGGGTATTTTAGTTTTTCTGGTGATATGGACACCTGTATTACTATTAGAACGCTTTTTGTAAAAGACGATCAAATTTATTTTCAGGCAGGGGCTGGAATTGTAGCTGATTCAATTGCAGAAAATGAATTTGAAGAGACCCTCAATAAGGCAAGGGCTGTTATGAGGGCTATTAAAATGGCGAAAGAGGAGTTAAGCTAAAAGTTAAAAGTTAAAAACTAAAAGTTGTTATTAGAAAATTTTCCATTTAACTGCTTTTCACTTTTAACTTTACACTTTTACTAAAAAAACTATGCTATTAATGATTGATAATTATGATTCTTTCACCTACAATCTGGTTCAATATTTCGGTGAACTTGGTGAAGATATTAAGGTATTCAGAAACGATGCCATCACTATTGCCGAAATTATAAGATTAAATCCGCAGCGTATAATCATCTCCCCAGGTCCTTGCACTCCTAAGGAGGCTGGCATATCTGTTCCAATTATCAAGGAATTTGGGGGCAAAATACCGATATTAGGGGTATGTCTAGGACATCAATCAATAGGATTTGCCTTTGGCGCTGATGTTGTCAGGGCGCAAAGATTAATGCACGGAAAGACATCCATGATCCATCATGATGGAAAGACAATCTACAAAGGGCTTAAATCACCATTTGAGGCAACCAGATACCATTCACTGATTATCAGAAATAATACCCTGCCCGATACATTTGAGGTAACTGCATGGACAGACGAAAATGAGATAATGGGAGTAAGGCATAAAACAATGGCAATTGAAGGCGTGCAGTTTCATCCAGAATCCATTTTAACCTCATGCGGTATGGATATTTTGAGAAATTTCATAGACATCTATAATTAGCCTTATGAACGCCTATATAAGACTATTAAGACCAAGACATTGGATAAAAAACCTATTTATTTTTGCCACACCATTTTTTGCTGGCAGATTATTTACTAATTTCAATCTAAAGCTATGTTTATCGGCATTTATAGGTTTTTCTCTCGCAGCAAGTTCCATATATATTTTAAATGATATACGTGATTATAAAACTGACATCTACCATCCCAATAAAAAAAACCGTCCAATTGCAGCAGGCATAATAAATAAAACAACCGCACTTATCATTTCTGGAATTATAGCAGTGACATCTTTAATTATTTCCTACAAGGTTGGTCTTATATTTTTATATTTTTTAATTTTATATATGTTGATACAGATTGCTTATTCATTATTTGTAAAGGACTTGGCATTAGGGGATATATTTTCAATAGCCTCTGGGTTTGTGATAAGGGTACTTGCTGGGGGCGCTGCATTTAATACCAGAGCGTCAAAATGGCTAATGTTGACAATGTTTATGATCTCAATAGTCCTTGCTGTTGGTAAGAGGTTTCAAGAAATCGCTCTATTAAATAATGATGCTCCATTACATAGAAAGAGCGCCTCAAAATACTCAAAAGAACTGCTGAATGAATATCTAATGATCTCCTCTGGGGCATCACTGATAGCATATTCAATGTATACAATAGAACAGCAAAGCACGCTTGTATACACAGTGCCAGTGGTAATGTTTGGACTATTTAGGTATCTAATGGTAGCGAAACGCGGATTAGGCGATCCAACAGAGGCATTAACCAAAGACAGGATATTATCCGTTACAGTTATAATTTGGCTTATACTTGTAGGATTTATTGGATATGCAGCAAGACACGGCGGAATTATGTCATTGATTGTTCTTTTGTGATTTATAGTTGTGTAATTAATCAACCCTAAAATAAATATCAAGCAAAAATGGTTATTAAAAGTTAAGGGGTTCAAAGGGACGTGTCCCTTTGCAGGAGCCCGTAGATGAAAAGGGCAGAGCCCTCATTCTTTAAAAAAAATCTTATTTAGAATATTTTATGGCGGGGTGGACGGGACTCGAACCCGCGACCTCCGACGTGACAGGCCGGCGTTCTAACCGACTGAACTACCACCCCACTCACCCACCAACGATTTCTATCTTATCAAATACAATTTATAAAAAGCTATATAATTTTTTCTATCATCCAATATTAACAGTTAAATCTCTATGCGCGCAGCTCAACATATGCTTAACTCTTACACCAAATGGACATCCAGCGGCACATTTAGGGTCATCACAATCACCGCACTCCTTTGCATTAACTAAAAGCGTAGCATATGATTCTATTGCCCTTTTCTCAAGCCCATAGTCTCTAAAATACATATGATACCGAAGCGCAGCCCCTACCTCTACGCCTTTAGCGCAATATCCCTCACATTGATCACAGCCTGTGCGGCAATATGAACTGCTGTAATTTGCTGCGTATCTTTCAAGGACTTCTCTATCACTTGATGTAAATGCCTGTCCAGATGCCTGCACGTATTCCTCAAGTTCTTTAACATTTTTAATGGTAACTATTAGCCCGCTGACCTCTTCGTGTTTTAAGACCCATTTAAATGCAGCATTAGAAAATGTTAAGCCGTCTGTTTCAATTCCAACCTTTTTCGCCCCTGCCATAGTCTTCATTGCAATAAAACCAACGCCTTTTGACTTTGCATGTTTCATAACTTCTGGAAGTTTTGGGAAATCCATAAAATTATATGACCCCATGACCATCGCATAATGACCTGAGTCTATTGCCCTTGTCAATAATTCCTCCATATTATGAGGGCCATGAGAGGATGTTGCAAGATACTTTATCTTTTTTTGAGCCTTTAATTCGTCTACCGCAATTAACATATTTTTATCAAGCAGCCTTGCGGTTTCAGCATTTACATCTTGATTCATCTCACCTATTGCATGGACAAAACAGAAATCCAGATAATTAGTCTTTAGCCTTGTTAGACTTGCGTCAACTGCTGCTATGTAATCCTTCACAGGAGTGCCAGCCTTCAAATGAGCAGGATACTTAAGAGGATTACAAAATTTTGATGCAATAATAATCTTTTCACGCGGAAGCTTAGACATTGCCTCGCCAATGGTATTTTCACTCTCCCCATAATCAGGGGCAGTATCAAAATAATTGATGCCCTTATCAACTGCCCGCAATATCATTGCAGATGACGTTAGCTGGCCACCTCCAAAGGATATATCACTCATTTTAAGACCAGTGGTACCGATCTCTCTATAACTTTTAATTGCAGATTTAGCTGTATCTGATGCCTCTACTTTAAGGATTGAAGGACTCAATATTGATGCAGTCCCAACTGCAGCGCCTTTAAGGAAGTCGCGTCGATTCATTTTTCACCCCGTTATGATTAGATTGTTAGCATATTTTAACATAATTTAAAATTTTTTAAAATTAATTCAAATAAAGTTCTTTTTGCTTGACAATATTCAGCTATGATTGATATTCTTTAAACGGTTAGCATAACTTCATATCTCTGGAGGGGGTTTACGAATATGAACAAATCAGAACTTATTGATAAGTTATCAGTCGAGGCAAACATCACAAAGACAAAGGCATCTGAAGTTATTGAGTCAGTGATTAATTCAATTATTGATGCCGCAAAAAAAGATGATAAGGTTACTCTAACAGGGTTTGGTTCTTTTGTTGTTTCAAAACGAAAAGAAAGGGAAGGTCGTAACCCTCAAACTGGAGCAAAGATAACGATTCCTGCTTCTTCAGTTCCAAGATTTACTCCTGGAAAAGCATTTAAAGATGCTGTAAAATAAACTGAGATAAACCTATAATTCGACCTTATTAATTATCAATAAGTATTTTTAGATTATATATAATAACAAATTTATAATGCTTTAAAGGAGGATGATCATGGGAAGATTTGACGAATTATTAAATTTGGCTGGCAATTTTGTTGAAAAACAAAAAGGTATGTGGGATCATAACGCATGGAACAATTTTCTCTCTGATGTTCAGGCAAAAGGTCTTAAATTAAACCAAGACATAGAAGGTAAGCTTGGTTATACACTCGAAACTATGAAACAATACTACTCAGTTGTCACAAATTCACACGAAATAAATGATACTCTGGATGATATTTGGGCAAAGACATCTGAATTTATTAAAAAGACTAACGGTGTATGGGATCACGCTGGCTGGGAAAAATATATCTCTGACATCAGGGCAAAGGGGCATTCTATTACAGATGAGACTATTGGATATATTGGAGCTGTCTTAGAGGCATCCAAGCAGTTATATATGAATAATCCAGAATTTGAAAAAAAATCTGAGCCAAAAGTAATCGCTCCTTACAAAACACCTAAAACCAAAAAAGCTGTCACTCCTAAAGAAGCTGAGATAGATATTCCAAAACCAGCGATTAAAGCAAAGTCTAAAACTTCGTCTGACTCTGCAATGTCTGCATCTAGTCATAAGGCTAGTGATTCAAAAAAGAAATAACATTACCATCTTATGCTGCGACATGGTATATTTTAATCATACTATGAAGCAGCATAAAAATACCAGCAAAGGACAAAAATCTTCTCCAATAATCCTCATTTATTTTCAATTATATATCTGATAATATTTTATAATGATTGTAAAATTTTGTGTAAATATGATATATCATTTAAAAACATACTGAATTTCTAAGTCATCTACCACAATTCTAAATTACTTCTTTTACTAAATAATAATTGTCAAAGCTAAATAACGTTTAAAAACAATTTTATTTTAAGTAACCCTTCGATACACCCTTAACTATTTATACTAATTTGCAATTCAAAAGGTAAAATAATATAATTTGATGAAACAGAAATTAACATCTCAGGGGCATATTACATATGCCCTATTTGTTTGCCAATAGTGGCACAACCAGCCCCTACTTTATAATCTCTATTTGAAAATTTTACTATACTAATTGCACATTTGTATTAAAATAATGGGTTCAAAAGTAGGGTATCAGACCTATTTTAAAAAATCCTTTTGTAGCTGTCCATAGTTAAAATGGAAGAGCCCTCATTCTTTAATATACTTTCTCAGGGTCAACTAATTAATTCTATCGAAAACATATCGTAGATTGTGGTTACCCAATCATACAATATTTAAAAGCCTATATTTAGAAATTGTCTACAGCCTTATCCTGTAATCAAATAGATAAAATTGCAGTCTTTGCGTAGATAAGAAAATGCTGAGGAAATACTCCAATATATAAAACCATTATGGCAGTTGCTAATATTACAAGACCAAGTGCTGGAGATATTGATAAGGATACTTCTTTATCAGAATCATTCATATACATATACATTACTATTCGTAAATAGAAAAATGCAGAAATAACACTAAATAATAAGGCAATAATTGCTAAAGGAACATAACCTGCATCAATCAAAGCGCTAAAAAGATAAAACTTACCTATAAACCCTGCAGTAGGTGGAATTCCAGTTAGAGAAAACATAAATATCAACATGATTAAAGATACAACTGGATGCGACTTTGACAGCCCCTTATAATCCGATATATCTTCTCCTGAAAAACCTTCACTATGCAGCATCACGATTATTGCAAATGCACCCAAATTCATTATTGCATATATAAATAAATAATTAAGCATGCCTGAAACCCCGGCAGCATTTCCAGTTACCATACCCAATAACGCGTACCCTGCATGTGATATTGAAGAATATGCCAGCATCCTCTTAATATTGGTTTGAGATATAGCAATTATATTACCTGCAGCCATTGTCAATATTGCGAGCACAGATAAAATAAGAGTCCATTCAAGGTGCACTGTTTCAAATGATGTCAAAAACACCCTGCCAAGCACTGCAAAACCAGCAGCCTTTGGTCCTACTGACATAAATGCTGTAACTGATGTTGGAGCGCCTTCATATACATCTGGTGCCCACATATGAAAAGGAACTGCTGCAATCTTAAACCCAAACGCAACTATAAATAATACCATTGCAAGCAATATACTATAATTTTGAGTGGTATCATTAGATGATAAATATATTGAAATAGCCTTAATATCCGTTGTACCTGTCAGCCCATATAGCATAGTTATACCATATAATAACAGAGCAGAAGAAAATGAGCCCATTAAGAAATATTTAATTGCTGCCTCAGTGGATTTTTCATTATTTCTTAAAAACCCTGCCAATATATATGTGCTTAATGCCATTAACTCAAGCCCAAGGTACAATAAAATCAAATCCCCTGATGAAGCCATTATCATCATACCCAATGTTGCAAATACTAATAATATATAATATTCGCCATATAAAGACTTTTCTATCTCTAAATATCTAATTGAGATCAACATAGAAAGAGTTAAACAAATTAAAAATATATACTTAAAAAACCTGCTGTATGAGTCAGCGATAAACATTCCATTAAAGGTTACGCCAGTTGAATATCCGAGGAAAAAATATATAAAGGCAATCCCAACTAAAGCAACAAGCACATGATTAGACTTTTCCTTTACAAATAACTCTAAGACTAAAAGCAAAAGCCCAAGTGCTGTCATTATTAATTCAGGCATTATTGGGTTTAAATCAGGGAAAACCATATTTAATCTCCTATTATATTAAGTAACTCTCAGATTATCTTAAAATTTCCATCATATTAAAAAATTGAATAAAATTGATGCACAATAGACATTGCCTGAGCTTCCTCATTCATATTTACCCGCATCAACAAATCACTTACACTCTGGTGCATATAACTTAACAAACTGTTAGGATATAAGCCTACATAAAATACCAAAAATAGCAGCGGAAGCAATACAGCAAGCTCTCTTTTACTCAGATCCTTATGTACTGCAAGTGCTTCATTTGGAGTAGCAAAAAATACCTTGAGATATAACCATAACATATATGCTGCGCCAATTATTATGCCAGTTGCAGCCATTATACCTGCTGGACGATTTGCCTTAAACCCGCCAAGTATTACCAAAAACTCCCCAACAAAACCATTTGTTCCTGGCAGCCCTATTGCAGCAAACGTAAATACTAAAAATAATCCAGCATAAACAGGAGTAAATCGCGCAAGTCCGCCGTAGTCCTTTATCTGTCTAGTATGAGTTCTTTCATATATTATTCCAATACATAAAAACAACGCGCCAGTTATAATTCCATGATTAATCATCTGTAGTAATCCGCCTTCAACTCCTTGCGTATTTAGCGCAAATATCCCTAATGTAACAAATCCCATATGACTTACAGAACTATATGCAATCAGCCTCTTTATATCCGTTTGAATAAGACAAATCAATCCGCCATAGATTATAGCAATAACAGAAAGCACTAGCATTATCGGAGTCATAGAAATTGCTGCCTGTGGACAAAGTGGAAGAGAAAACCTTAAAAAACCATATGCCCCCATCTTTATCAATATCGCTGCAAGTATTACACTGCCAGCAGTCGGAGCCTCTGTATGAGCATCTGGCAGCCATGTATGAACTGGAAACATTGGAACTTTGACAGCAAATGCTGCAAAAAATGCCCAAAACAAAAATAACTGCAACTTATACGGCAGATTTAATGACATTAACTTTATTAAATCAAATGTCCCTGTCAGCTCATAAAGAACGATTATCCCAACAAGCATCAACACACTGCCTACCAATGTGTATAAAAAGAATTTTATAGTCGCATATCTACGATTTGCCCCGCCCCATACACCTATCAAAAGAAACATAGGTATCAGCATTGCCTCCCAAAATATATAAAACAAAAAGAGGTCAAGACTGCAAAATACACCTATCATAGCGCCTTCTACTAATAACAACCCAACATAAAATTCCTTAATTTTATCATGTATCGCATACCATGAAACCAATATACAAAGAATTGTTATTAACGTTGAAAGCATTATCATTAATATACTTATTCCATCAATACCTACAAAATAATTTATGTCAAGTGTTGGAATCCAAAACCTTCTCTCTACAAACTGCATAGTGGAAGTAGTCTTATCAAAATGCTTTAACATATGAAGGGAAAATATAAAATTAAGCAGGCTAATAACTAATGCAGCACCCTTGATAACAGATTCCTTAGACCTATTAAACAACGTTATCCCTAATCCTGCAACTATTGGGAAAAATATTAATACACTTAATATTGGAAAACCACCCATATTGTTATAACCCTTTCCTTTTATTTATTTAATCAATACTATTACAGCTATTACAACTAAACCTAATGCCAAAATCATTGAATAATGTGTTAATATTCCGCTTTGAATTCGTGAAAGCCTGCTGGAAATATCATTTATCATAGCAGGAATTCCATTTACAATACCTTCAATTATCCCTCTGTCTGTAAATTCATTAATAAATCCTCTTGCAATTGCCTTTACAGGTCTGACGATTACTAAATCATAAAACTCATCAACATAATATTTATTAAACAATATTCTATATACATTAGGAAACATTGCCGACAGTTTATCTGGAAGTTCTTTTTTCTTCATATACATAATATAGGCTATACATATTCCTACAAGTCCAATTATTATTGAAAGAGCCATTACAGACATTTCAACCTGATGCCCCTCTTCCGCACCTTCTACTTGAGCAATAACTGGAGACATAAAATGCGCAAATCCCTCATGCCCGCCTAATATTGAAGGGATTCCTACCCAGCCTGATGCAACTGCGCCAACGCACAACAATAAAAGAGGTATAGTCATTGTACTTGGAGATTCATGTAAATGATGTTTCTGATCTTCTGTACCTCTAAAGGTTCCATGAAAAGTCACAAATATTAATCTAAATGAATAAAAAGCCGTTAATAAAGCTGCGATTGTTCCAAGCAACCATACAAATTTACCTGTATAAGTACCTGCAGAAAATGCCTTCCATAAAATCTCATCCTTACTAAAAAATCCTGCAAGCCCAGGTATCCCTGATATACTCAGTGAGGCTATCAACATCGTCCAATAAGTTATCGGCATGTATTTCTTAAGTCCGCCCATCTTCTGCATATCAAGTTCGCCCTGCATTGCGTGCATCACACTTCCTGCGCACAAAAATAATAATGCCTTAAAAAATGCGTGTGTATAGAGATGAAAGATCCCAGCAGCATATGCCCCAACTCCACATGCCATAAACATATATCCGAGCTGACTTACTGTAGAATAAGCAACTACTCGTTTTATATCATTTTGAACAAGTGCAATGGTTGCTGCAAATATCGCAGTTACTCCGCCTGTTATTGCCACTACATTCATCGCCGTATGCGAGAGATTAAATATATCATGAGTCCTTGCCACCATAAATACGCCTGCAGTTACCATTGTTGCAGCATGTATCAATGCGCTAACTGGCGTTGGACCTTCCATAGCGTCTGGAAGCCAAACATGTAAAGGTATCTGAGCTGACTTTCCAACTGCCCCACAGAAAAGTAATAAGGCTATTAAAGTAATCAAATCAACATTATGCCCTAAAATATGAACAGTGTGCCCCTGCAAAGCAGCAATATTTGAAAATACTACGTCATAATGCAGGCTGCCCAAATAAAGAAATATCATGATTACGCCCAATCCAAATCCAAAATCCCCAAATCTATTGACTACAAATGCCTTTTTCCCAGCATCTGCCGCTGACTGCTTCTCATACCAAAAACCTATCAAAAGATATGAACAAAGCCCTACAGCTTCCCATCCAAAATATAACTGCATAAAATTATTTGCCATTACCAGCATCAACATTGAAAAAGTAAAGAGACTCAAATATGCAAAAAACCTTGAATACCCACCCTCTCCGTGCATATAACCTATTGAATATATATGAACAAGCAGGCTGACTGTTGTTACAACTATCAACATGACAGCAGTCAATTGATCAACTAAAAATCCTACGGTTACACTAAAACTGCCAGATGTTATCCAAGTATATATATCCTCATTAAAAATATTGCCTGAGACAACATTTGAAAGAGCCATAATTGATAAAACCCATGAAGATAATACGGCAATAATAGGAATCAAATGCGCATGACGTTTAAAATACCTTTTACCCAAAATCAATGTAACAACAAAAGATAATAAAGGTAAAAGTGGAATTAATATATAAAGGTCTCTTGACATATTGTGCGTTATCCTCTCAACTCGTTAATTTCATCAATAAATATCGTGTTTTTATTACGTGAAATAAGTATTACAATGGCAAGACCTATAGCAGCCTCTGAGGCAGCTACTGCAATTATAAAAAATACAAAAACCTGTCCCCTTAAGTCTTGTAAATAATGGCTAAAGGCAACAAGAGAGATATTTACGCCATTTAACATCAACTCAACTGCAAGAAACATCATTATAATATTTCTCCTAATCATAAATCCTACCATACCTATACAAAATACCACTCCACCGAGCATTAAATACCAGTCTAAGGGTACCATATTAATTATTCCTCTTAAATATAGATATTATCACTTTGAAAACCTCTTCTTTGCTAATATAATTGCCCCAATAATTGCAATAAGCAATATTAAAGAAGCTACCTCAAATGGCAATAAATATTCAGTATATAACACCTGACCTATTGCCCCAGTACTTGTTGCCTCTGTTACACTCTTTATATCCCAAACACCCTTTATTCCAAGACTAAATGCTGGCATCCTTAAAAGCACTATAAGAAATACTATTCCAATAGAGATTCCTGCAGGCCAAAAAGACGAATACTGCTCTTTCAATTCATCTTCCCTTATATTTAGAAGCATTATGACAAAAAGAAATAATACAAGTATCGCACCAGCATATACTATTATCTGCACAAGCGCTAAAAACTCAGCATTTAAAAATAAATACAATCCTGCTATATGAAAAAACAACGCAAGCATAAATAATACACTATGAACAAGTGATTTTCTCGTTATAATAACAAGCGATAATGTAACTATAGCTATAGCAAAATATATAAAGAAAATCTTGTTTATCATAAACCTATATACCATCCATATGTGAACTTAACTGTATTTTCAAACATTTATTATATATTCCTTAACTTATTTATTATGTCGTTACTTATTATTTCTGAAGACAGCCTGTCCTTCATGACCCACAAAATCTTCCTCTCTTGGGCCCCAATATTTTTTAAAATACACCAATGCATCCTCATCAGACATGTAATCGTCCCAATTCTTTAGGAGTTTTTCCTTTGTCATAAACAAGGCTTCTTTAGAATAACTAGCATATTCATAATGCCTCGTCATAACTATTGCTCCATAGGGACATGCCTCTACGCAAAAACTACAAAATACACACCTTAATATATCTAACTCATACCTATCAACTATCTTATCATGGTTTACATCCTCATATGTATAAATTGTAATACACTTCGAAGGGCATATCGCTGCGCATAATCCACAGCCAACACACTTTGCCAATCCTGTATCTGGCCTTCTGGCAAGGGCATGAAGACCTCGAAATCCTTGTTTAGCTTCCTTTTTCTCATGTGGATACTGCTTTGTTACTGGCTTTTTGAATAATGATGACAGTGTTAAGCCAAGACCGCTTATTATCTCAGTAAGAAAGATATCTTTGAGTAAATTCTTAAAGGAAAATTTCTCATCTGGTAAAGATACTACCTTTGGTTCATGACTAATCAAATGTTTCTTCATTATATTCTTAAAACGACTCCTATTGTACCAGCATTTTTATTGTGCCAGTTATAAGTATATTAAAAACTGATACCGGAATAAGTATCTTCCAGCCAAGCGACATCAACTGATCATATCTATATCTTGGCAGTGTTGATCTTACCCAATAGTAAAAAAACATACACATATATAACTTAAATAAAAAACATATCACCTCAAGTATACTTATAAAAATAGAAGATCCAGAAAAAATTGAATAAATAAAACCCGGAAGCCCCCATCCACCCAGAAAACACACTACCGCAACCGATGACATTACTAACATACCAATATATTCAGCAAGGAAAAATAACGCAAATCTCATCCCGCTGTATTCAGTAAAATACCCTGCCACTAGTTCTTGTTCTGCCTCTGGAAGGTCAAAAGGCACCCTATTGGTCTCAGCCATTGCCGAAAGTACAAATACAACAAACCCTATAAACTGAGGTATTATATATAACCTTGTAGGAAAATTCTGCTGTGCTGCAACTATATCATTTAAATTCAGAGATTCTGCCATTATCATTACGCCTACAAGACTCAATCCCATTGAAACTTCATAACTTATTACCTGAGCAGATGACCTCATCCCGCCTAAAAATGAATACTTAGAATTAGATGCCCATCCTGCAAGTATTACAGCATATGCTCCAAGTGAGGACATTGCAAACAAAAACAAAAGCCCAACCTTTATGTTGGCTATAGCAAAACCATTAAAAAATGGAACTACTGATAAACTTACCATAGTAGCTGCAATCCCTATAACTGGAGCGATATAAAACAATGGTTTATCAGCAGATGCTGGAACCAAGTCCTCTTTAAAGAATAATTTTATTACATCTGCAAATGACTGCAATATTCCATGAGGTCCAACTTCCATTGGTCCCAATCTCCTCTGCATATGCCCTATAGTCTTCCTTTCAAAATAAACTGCAAACGCCACATGCAGCATTGCTACACTCAATACCACAATTATTTTTATAATTGTTATTATTAAATTATATAAAGTTTCGTTTATCATCTTATCTTAACTCTTAACCTGTTTATTGGCTATTTATTGGCTATCTGTCGCATTCTCCAAGAACTATATCAATAGAACCTATATTTGAAATAACATCAGCTACCAGCCCGCCTTCACATAACTTTGGAAGTGCAGCAATATGCACAAAAGACGGCGCCCTTACTCTCATTCTATAAGGCTTTCCTTCTCCATCGCTTATAAAATAAAACCCAAGTTCACCCTTAGGAGCCTCAGTGGCAACATATACCTCACCTTTTGGGCAGTTAATTGGCCCTTTAGTGATGACCATAAAATGATGTATCATTGACTCCATACTTGTCAAAACCTTCTTCTTAGAAGGTAATGTAACCTTTGGAGCGTCTTTTGTCATAATAGCCCCTTTAGGCAGCCTCTCTATACATTGGCGTATAATCCTATTAGACTGCCGAAGCTCTTCCATCCTGCATCTATATCTATCATATACATCACCATGAGTGCCTATAGGAACATCAAAATCTACACTGTCATAGGCATCATATGGAAATAACTTTCTAATATCATAATTAACCCCTGAACCGCGTAGTGCTGCTCCAGTCAATCCATAATTAACGGCTTCTTCAGCAGTAATAACACCAATACCGCGAGTCCTCTTAAACCAAATCCTATTTCTATCTATCAATCTCTCATATTCATCAACCTTTGAGGGGAAATAATTGGTAAAATCATATACACTATCAATAAATTCCTGAGACACATCATTCCTAACGCCGCCAATTCTCGGATAAGTAACTGTCAACCTTGCTCCGCAAAGCGCCTCAAACTGTTCAAGTATAAACTCGCGCTCTTTAAAGGCATACAAAAATACTGTCATTGCGCCAATATCAAGGGCATGCGTCGCTATCCATAACAAATGACTTGCAATACGAGACATCTCGCATACCATTGTCCTTATAAACTTCGCCCTCACCGGCACCTCTACACCAAGCAGTGTCTCTACAGCATAACAATACCCCTGATTATGTGTCATTGAGGATATATAATCAAGCCTGTCAGTAAGAGGTAATGCGCGAAGATATGTCATATCTTCTGCCAGCTTTTCAACACCCCTATGCAGATAACCAACATATGGCGTACACTTCACAACCGTCTCGCCGTCCAACTCTAGTAATAACCGCATAACACCATGCGTTGCTGGATGGTGAGGCCCCATATTTAATACAAGATTTTCTGACTTTAATGTATCTTTGTCAATTGCTGGCATCTGCTTAATATCCATATCCATATCCATCTTTTGTTATCGATACCATTGATACTGTTTATATTCTTCAGTTTTTTTCAGCACTTCATCATATCCCTTCCACTCTACAGCAGGGCCTTCTACTGGATAATCCTTCCTTAAAGGATGGCCTTCCCAATCTTCAGGCATCAATATCCTTCTTAAATCTGGATGCCCGTCAAACACTATCCCAAACAAATCAAAACACTCTCTCTCATGCCAATTTGCCCCAATCCAAAGAGATGTAACACTCTTTATATGTGTATCCTTTTGCGATACCTGAACGTTTAATCTTATACAATGTTTATTTTTGATTGAATATAATTGATAAACCACTTCAAATCGAGGAGCTCTTTTATTTAAATAATCTGCTCCGCACAAGTCTCTCAGCAAATCAAAATTAAGGTCAGCCTCATTCTTTAAAAAACCTGCTATTGCAAGAAGATTTTTTTTATGTATTGTAATCCCTGTCTGACCTCGAAATTCAGTCACTGACAAAACATCATCAGGAAACCTGGACTTTATCCTTTCAACTATCTCGTCCGTCCCCATCTATGAGTCTCCTTTTTAATCTTTTCCTGCAATTTTATTAATCCATCCATTAATGCCTCAGGTCTCGGCGGGCAGCCGGGAATAAACACATCTACCGGCAGAATTTTATCAACACCCTGAACCACGCTATACGATTTATAAAAATTCCCTGTACACGCGCAGCTTCCCATTGCTATTACATATTTTGGCTCTGGCATCTGATCATAAACCTTTCTTACAACTGGAGCCATTTTCTTTGTTACTGTCCCAGATACAATTATACAGTCTGCCTGACGCGGTGATGCCCTAAATATTATGCCAAAACGATCTAAATCATAATGACTTGCACCAGTTGCCATCATCTCGATAGCACAGCACGCAAGACCAAATGTCAATGGCCAAAGCGATGAAGCCCTGCTTAAATTTATTAATTTATCAATTGAAGTAATTATTGTATTTGCAGCTGGAATTACCTTTATTCCTTCTTCAACTTCTACAATCTCACTTTCCGTTTCAACTATCATGTTTGAGCCTATCATGCTTATCCCACCCGCTCCGCTTGATTCATCTTAAATTCTATTTCCATTATTACCACATCAAACTTTCTTACTTATCCCACTCAAAGGCATCCTTTTTCCAAGCATAAAAATATCCAATCAATAAAACAACAATAAATAACACCATCTCTATAAAAGCATACAACCCAATCTTCTTAAAAGAAATCGCCCATGGATAAAGGAATATTGCCTCAACATCAAACACTACAAACATAATTGCTATAATGTAATATTTAACAGCAAACCTCTGTCTTGGCTCGCCGATAGGTTCCATTCCTGATTCATAAATAGTCTTCTTTTCATCATAGGGACGAAGGGGTCTTACGAAATAACCTATTCCAAGACTAACAACGCAAAATCCTATTGCTACCAAAAGAAAAATCGCTATTCCTATATAATTGGACGGTAAAAATGTTCCGGGCATTTTAAACTAATTCCTCACTCAAGGCAATTTGCCTATTTTTAATTATCTAAGATATTAATTGATCTATAAAAAGATATTGCTTAACGTGTTTTTAAGTATAACTGAAATGGATAATTAAAATAAATAGCTTAAAATAAATTGATGAGAAATTTACTCTTTATTAACAATTCTTAACAATAGTGGGAGACGGTGTTTAAACCGTCCCCCTCCTATATAACTAATATCTAAATCATCAAAATACTAACTATTTAGTTGTGCTTCCGCCTGTGCTAAGTGCTGCATGTGCTGCTGCTAACTTTGCAATAGGCACTCTATATGGTGAACAACTGACATATGAAAGACCTATCCTGTGACAGAACTTTACGCTTTCAGGCTCTCCGCCATGCTCTCCGCAGATACCCATTTTCATCTTAGGCCTTACACCTCTGCCTTTTGCTATAGCTAACTTCATAAATTCTCCAACGCCGCCCTGATCTATAGATACGAATGGATCCTCTGGGAGAATCTTTTTGTCAACATAGTATGGCAGGAACCTTCCAGCATCGTCACGGCTTAAACCGAATACGGTCTGTGTAAGGTCGTTTGTTCCAAAGGAGAAGAACTCAGCCTCTTTGGCTATTGTATCAGCGACAATACATGCCCTTGGAAGCTCTATCATTGTACCAACTGTATATTCAATGGTTTGTCCAGCCTTCTTCATTACTGCCTCAGCTGTCTCAACGCATACTGCCTTGAGGTATTCAAATTCCTTTAGAGTTGCAACTAAAGGTATCATTATCTCAGGCTTAATGGTCTTGCCTTTTTTGCCGAGTTCACATGCTGCCTCAATTATTGCCTGTGTCTGCATCTCACAGATCTCAGGATATGTGATTGCCAAACGACAGCCTCTGTGTCCAAGCATTGGATTAAACTCATGTAACTGAGAAATCTTTTGCTTGAGCTTTGCTGCTGTTACGCCCATCTCTTTTGCAAGCTCATTGATCTGCTTGTCCTCATGCGGTAAAAACTCATGAAGAGGCGGATCCAAGTATCTGATAGTAACAGGGAATCCTTCCATAGCCTCAAAGAGTTCTTTAAAGTCTTTCCTCTGCATTGGAAGTATCTTAGCAAGTGCCTTCTTTCTTCCTTCAACATCATCAGACAGAATCATCTCTCTAACTGCCTTTATCCTCTCAGGGGCAAAGAACATATGCTCTGTACGGCATAATCCAATACCTTCTGCGCCAAACTCTCTTGCCTTTAAGGCATCAGCAGGAGTATCAGCATTAGTTCTAACTCCTAATGTCCTAAATTTATCAACCCATGCCATAAACTCAGCAAAATCGCCTGACAATTCAGGAATGATAACAGGTGCAGCACCAAGTATAATATCTCCAGTTGAACCATTAATAGAGATAAAATCGCCTTCCTTTATCAATACATCTTTAACCTTTAACTGTTTCTTCTTTACATCTATCTCAAGGGCATCACAACCAGCAACGCAAGGAGTTCCCATACCTCTTGCTACAACCGCTGCATGTGAAGTCATACCGCCTCTTGCTGTTAAAATACCCTGTGAAGCTGCCATACCGCCAATATCTTCAGGTGAGGTTTCAAGCCTTATCAATACAACCTTTTCACCCCTCTTTGCCCATTCTTCAGCTGCCTCAGAGGTAAATACTGCCTTTCCAACTGCTGCTCCAGGAGAAGCATTTAAACCCTTAGCAATCTTCTTTACCTTTGCCTTTGGATCAATCATAGGATGTAAAAGCTGGTCAAGCTGTGCTGGTTCTACCCTTGATACTGCTGTCTTTTCATCTATCTGCTTTTCATGTACTAAATCAATAGCTATCTTTAGCGCTGCTGCTGCTGTACGCTTTCCAACGCGAGTCTGCAACATCCAGAGTTTCTTATCTTGAATAGTAAACTCAAGGTCAAGCATATCTCTAAAATGCTTTGAGAGCTTGTCCTGAATATTCATCAAATCCCTTGCTGCATCTGGGAAATGTTTTGCCATTTCACTAACGCCCATAGGTGTTCTGATACCAGCAACAACGTCTTCACCCTGTGCATTAACAAGTATCTCACCATAAAACTTGTTCTCTCCAGTAGACGGGTCTCTTGTGAAAGCAACGCCTGTGCCTGAAGTGTCTCCCAAATTACCAAATACCATTGTGCATACGTTTACTGCTGTGCCAAGGTCATCAGGGATTCCATTTAATTTTCTATATGTTGTAGCCTTTGCTCCAAACCATGAAGCAAAAACTGCATTGATTGCGCCTTTAAGCTGCTCAAGTGGATCTTCTGGGAAGTCCTCGCTTGTTTCTTTCTTGTAGATTGCCTTAAATTTTACACAGAGTTCCTTCATCTGAGCTGCGCCAAGTTCAATATCGTTTTTAACTCCTAATTTTTTCTTGACCTTATCAATCTCATGCTCAAACTTCATTCTATCAATCTCTTTGCATATTGAGCCATACATTGTGATAAAACGTCTGTAAGCATCCCAACCGAAACGCTCATCGCCAGACTTATCAATAAGCCCTTTGAGACTTGCTTCGCTTAAACCAAGATTTAAAACAGTGTCCATCATTCCAGGCATTGAAAACTTTGCGCCTGAACGAACGCTGACAAGTAAAGGATCCTTATGATCGCCAAACTTCTTGTTCATAATCTTTTCAACTGCCTTGAGGTTTTTGATTACTTGATCCCACATTCCCTCAGGATATTTTTTCCCAGCCAGAAAATATGCGTTACAAGCCTCTGTAGAAATGGTAAATCCAGGTGGAACTGGAATGCCAAGATTGGTCATTTCAGCAAGCCCTGCGCCTTTACCGCCGAGAAGGTCTTTCTTGTCCTTGTCGCCTTCTGCCTTACCAGCTCCAAAGAAATATACCCACTGCTTAGACATAAATCCTCCTTTGTAAAATTAAATTTTGTACATTTAGATGGCTATCTTTATACCAATATTTGGTCAATTAAGATACAACCAAAAACTACGAACCTTATCAGATTACATAATAAATATATAAAAAATCAAGACCTTTCATTTAATAATAGGTTTTTATTTATAAATTCAAATATTTATTTCTTATGCCATATACTTCCTTATAACTACAATTATAAATACTGATAGTTTTAAAAAACTAGTATACAAGAGAAGATTTATCTATGTAAAGTATTTTTTTAACAATCTCTTTCAATTATCGCATAGCGATCAAATAACTATCACCCTATTTCGTCCTTGATCTTTTGCCATATAGAGCGCTTCATCAGTCCTTTTGCAAAAATCCTTAGGCGTATCTTTTTCTGTTGATTGAGTAACCCCAAAACTCGCAGTAACCCTGCCTATATCCTCAAACTTAAATCCCTCAATCATCTTTCTGAGCCTTTCAGCCATCTCATAAGCGCCGTCTCTATCAACGCCCGGGGTAATCACTAAAAACTCCTCACCTCCCCAACGCGTTAATATGTCTACATCCCTTATTGTTTCCATTACTATGCGGGCAGTATTAATCAGTACCATATCCCCAGCTTGATGGCCAAATGTGTCGTTTATACGCTTAAAATGATCAAGATCAAACATTATCAGTGACAAATGAGTCTTGTATCTTCCAGCCCTGCTTAACTCACGTACTATTAATGCATCAAACTTCATACGATTATAAGCCCCTGTGAGTTTATCAGTCTCTGCAAGCCGTTCTTTTTCCTTCATAAGATCCCCTACAATTGTCAGCATTTCATTAAAAATATTAGAGACAAGACCAATCTCATCACTGGAGGGATTATCTATTCTCACACTTAGGTCTCCAGTATCTTTTATCCGCTTAATTACGTCATAAAGTTTACCGGAGTCCTGCATTATTTTACTAATTGTTACAGAAGCCAAAAGCACTATAAGCATAATCACTATGAGTATAACAACAGATCTATTGACAATCTTGTTGTGTTCAACATTAAGTCTCTCAAGGGTTTTGCTTTCTATGTTGGCGATTATACGGTCTTCCACTTCTTTGAGTAAATTCATGGAGACAGTAGATGTCTGAAGCCAAACATCAGGATCTATTCCAAAGTCATCTTCTTTATATTTTAAGAAAGTCTGTCTGATCATATCCTTTGTCTTAATAAAATCTATTTCATTAGTTTTTTCTTTATAAAATTCCAAAATATCTGATGAAGCATCAGTTTGAAATTCTATGACATTAACATCGTAAGCGCCTTTAGAGGCAGCGAGTTTTTCAAGCGTGTAGCTATTAAACTTTCCAGCAGTAAACACTGCATAAAGATGGGCTCTCATGCGGCCAAGATATTCCTTTGCGTACATCAGGTGTGATAAGGACATTAAGTCGTTTTTTGCTTCTAACGAATTTTCCATCAAGGCTGCTGTTGATATATTTCCAATTAATAAAGATATTATATTGTTATATCTTGCCTCTGCATCATGCGGTACCAATGTTTTTTGAATTACAGCGGTTCTAAGCGAGGTTATCTCCTGCTTACCATTTTCTGAAAGTTTTCTCAGCATAGGGTTATTCTTTGAAATATTTTCAAAGTCTTTGATACATTTCCTGCAATTATCTATTTGGGTCCTTAAAGAATCAAGATTTTCAGCGCCTGACAAATAACCTATACTCAACCCCCTTTCTCTTTGTAAATTATGAATAATATTGGAAATAAGTCTTATTTCTATTATTCTTTCCTTAGCAGATTGAAGATAAGTCGTTTTTTCATAGGAGTTAACCATTTCGTAGACAATAATAAACAAACTCATGGCTATAAGCGGTATTGCAATAAGATATATTATTCTAGATTTTATAGACATAGATTTTAATCTCTTTTCGGAAACATTATAGATGATATTATACCAATAAACAAACTAAAGATTACAACCGATAGACTTACAAAAGATGACAAATGTATCAAATCAAATACGCCAATCAACATCTTAAACCCAATAAAAATCAAAATAAATATCACTGACTTCTCAAGATGACACAGGTATCTCTTCGCAGCAGAAAGTAAAAAAAACATTGATCTTAATCCAAGTATAGCAAAGATATTTGACGTATAAACCAAAAATGGATCTTGTGTGATTGCAATAATCGCAGGCACAGAATCAAATGCAAATATAATATCAACAATATTAATAATAATCAAACACAACATCAAAGGCGTAATAAATATTTTGCCGTCAATTTTGGTAAAAAAAGAGTTTCCAACATTCATTGGATGAATAGGTATAAATCTACTTGTCAGCTTTACTGACCAATGATGAGTATAATCAATAATTTCATTAGCTTCTTTTTTTGATGCTTGATACATATGCCATGCTGACCACATTACAAGTACTCCAAAAAAAGCCAATACCCATTTTCCCAAAAGTAATAATGTAGTCCCTGCTGCAATAAATATAAATCGTAGTATTATTGCCCCTATAATTCCATAAAATAATACCCTATGCTGATATTGCTCTTTTACGGCAAAATTAGTCAATATTGCCATTATCACAAACAGATTATCTACTGAAAGTGACTGTTCAAGCAGATACCCTGCAATAAACAAAGAAGCCTTATCAACTCCATGCGTCTTTCCTATATAAAAGGCAAATGCAAGAGAAATCAAAACCCAGATACTTGACCAAATTGCAGCATTTTTTATAGTGACTAATGTATCTTTCCTATGAGAAAACAAATCAATTGAAAGCGCTATGATGATAATCCCAGAAAAAAATAATATATTAAATAAAGTATATCTCTCTAGCATCAACCCTCCTGAAGCATTTTTCCAACCAATATAAATTAGCATATATTATGTAATCATGGATAATATTTTAACTTATTATTGACTTATGATACAGCACTTTTATAATATTTATATTATGGCTGTATCGTTTTTTAAAAGAATTGACACTTCAACACTAGCAGGAGATGCAAAGGGTGCTGCAACTTTAAAAAAATCCCTTGACCAAAGCACTGGAGCGCCAGCTTCAATGCAAGAACTTCAAAAAAAGCTCCAATTTAACGAAAAGTTTAAAAATGTCACAAACAAAATTCACTCTGCAAATAATACAGATGAAATAATCATATCCGTAAAAGACGATATACTATCCTTAATAGATGCTGAAAGAATAACTATTTACGGCGTTGACCCAACCAAAAATGAATTATATTCAAAATTCATTACTCCAAGCGCTGATATAAAGGAAATACGTGTGCCAATCTCAACTTCAAGCATTGCTGGCTGCACTGCTTCCCTTAGAGAGATGATCAATATACCTGATGTCTATGACGAGACAAAACTAAAACAAATAAACTCAAAACTTAATTTTGATCAAAGCTGGGACAAGAAATCTGGATTTCGCACTAAACAAGTGATTGCAGTCCCTATAAGCTATGATAATAGGCTATTTGGCGTAATACAGCTTATCAATACCAAGACAGGCCAGCCATTTTCATCTGAAGATGAAGAAAATATAAACGAGGTGTCAAATGTCCTAGCTACAGCCCTTAGAAATCATTCTAAGATGGGCAACACGCGTTTTGATTTTCTTGTAAATAATAATATTATCACAAGGGATGAGCTTGAACGCGCAATAGCAATTGCCAGAGAGCAGAAAAAAACCATTGAAGAGATACTTATAGAGCATTATAAGGTGCAAAAAAAGGATATTGGCAAGGCTCTTGGTCAATTCTATGGATGTAAATTCATATTATATAATGAAAACATTCTAATTCCAAAGGAATTATCCGCTGGACTTAATTCCGCTTTTTTAAAGAAATCCCTTTGGATACCTATTGCTCAGGTCGAGCAAAAGGTAACAGTTCTTATAGATAACCCTAATGACCCAAAGACAAATGATATAAAAAGACTCGTAAAGGCTGAAGAGATTGAGTATAACATTGCACTCAAAGAAGACATTTTAAAATTTATTGATTCCCTTACAAAAGAGGATAATTTTACGGAATCCTCCATCTCAGAGATTCTCGGCGAGATGGATATAAAAGAAGAAATAGACGGCGATATTGATGCAGCAGGAGATTCAAGTTCAGGAGCTGTAGTACGCCTTGTAAATCAGTTATTGATTGAGGGTTATAACAAAGGGGCATCTGATATACATGTCGAACCAAACAAAGCCAGAAAAACAATGGATATACGTTTTAGAGTTGACGGTTCATGTTACAAACATCTTGAGGTTCCGTTTAGTTATGCAGCCCCTGTTGTATCTAGGATAAAGATTATTTCCAATCTTGATATTGCAGAAAAAAGAATGCCGCAAGATGGAAAGATAAAACTTATTTATAAGGGCAAGGCTATTGAGTTTCGTGTTGCAACCCTCCCTACAATTGGGGGCGAGGATGTAGTTATGAGAATACTTGCTTCAAGTGAGCCTATGCCTCTTGAAGTCCTTAACCTCTCAGAAAGAAACCTCAGGGTTCTCAAAACACAAATAGCTAAACCTTACGGTATGTTTTTAGTTGTAGGTCCTACAGGTTCAGGAAAAACCACTACCTTACACGCAGCACTCGGCAGTATCAATACACCAGATAAAAAAATATGGACTGCTGAAGATCCTGTTGAAATCTCTCAATATGGATTAAGACAGCTTGAGGTCAAGCCAAAGATTGAGCTTACATTTGCAAGGGCTATGCGCGCATTCCTTCGCGCAGACCCTGACGTTGTAATGGTCGGTGAGATGCGTGATGAAGAAACCGCTCATATAGGCATTGAGGCTTCTCTTACCGGCCACCTTGTCTTTAGCACTCTTCACACAAACAGCGCACCTGAAACCATAACTCGTCTTATAGATATGGGACTTGATCCATTTAATTTTGCTGATGCTCTGCTCGGAATTCTGGCACAGCGTCTTTGCCGAACCCTTTGCAAGGATTGCAAGGTTCCATATAATCCTGATAAGGCAGAATTTGATGAAATGGTTTCAGGATATGGAGAGCAGTATTTTAAAGAATTAAAGATTGAATTTACTGACAAACTTACCCTTTATAAACCCAAGGGATGCGATAAATGTAATAATACTGGATATAAGGGAAGAACTGGTCTCCATGAAGTGCTGGAAGGTACAAAAGAAACCAAAAAACTCATTCAATCAAAGGCTAAAATGGAATTAATCAGAGAGCAAGCGATAAAAGACGGCATGCGAACCCTTTTAATGGATGGAATTAAAAAATCATTTGACGGAATCACCGATATGTCTATGGTAAGAAAGGTCTGTATGTAAATAACCCATTAAGGGTTTATATAACTGGGTCTTAGACCCCTGCCCTTAAAAATCCCGCAAAGGATTTAATCAGGTTTGGGGCTATTGCCCCAATTTTGAACCCACAATTAAAAAACAAGTGAAAAACTAATAGTTAAATGATTGCAACACTTTTAGTTTTTCACTTTTAACTTTACGCTTTAAAACCATATCTCTCAAGCAATGCAAGCAATTCTGCGCGCTTAATTGGCTTTGTCAAATAATCATTGCATCCGCCGTTAAAAAATGCCTCAATTAAATCCTGAGGAGTATAAAGGGCAGTCGCCATAATTATCTTTACTCCATTATCTTTTTCAATCCCTTTTGATCTCTCATATTCCCTAATAACCTTTAAAGCCTCCTGACCATTCATCTCAGGCATCATAATATCAAGACATATAAGATTATACGGTTGACCATCGTCCATTGCCATTTTAAAGGCATCCACTGCCTCTTTGCCGTCAATTGCCATATCACAATCCCCATACTGCGAGAGCATCTTTTGCAGCAAAATCCGATTATTATAATTATCATCTACTATTAGAAATTTCATCTTTTCTCTCCTTTAGTTTAATTTATTTATTAGTTCAATAATTTTTTCTGTTACAGTGGAAATTGCAAGTCTAGCCTTATCCATATCGCCTTTTCTTGCGGCTAAAACAACCCTGAAGGCGAGGTCTTTTACCTCTGACTGCCCTGCCCTATTTGATATATCCTTTAATGACATTCCATATTGTTCTATTAATGCAGCATCACCGTCATTTAATACCTGTTTTAATAATTCAATATGCTCTTTAAACTCTGTCACTATTTCTTTTGTTAAACTAATAGCTGTCTCTGTAGGTTTATTCTCAACAACCACAGTTTGAATTACCTGCGGCTTCTTTGTCATTACTCGCTCTATAGCCAAATTTAATACATCACTCTTAAATGGTTTTGAAACATAATCACTCATACCAGCCTCTAAAAACCGTTCTTTGTCTCCTTTCATGGCATGAGCAGTTACTGCAATTATCGGTATTGAATTATCAAAATATGATGAATCTGAATTCCTAATTATTCTTGTTGTCTCAATACCATCCATTTCAGGCATCTGTATATCCATCAATATCAAATCAAAATGTTCTTCTTTAAGCAAATCAAGGGCTATTCTGCCATTTTTTGCTAACCTTACTGTATGTCCTGCTGATTGAAGAATCTTTTGAGCAAGTATTTGATTGTTTTCATTATCCTCAGCAATTAATATATTCAATGATATGCAGGTATCTTTATTTAAAGAACCATTAACATTATTTACTTCTGCTTTAAGGCATGTGTCATTGTCAATAGTCTTGCCCGTAAGAGATGATAATAATGATAAAAATTGCGTCTTTTTTATTGGCTTTAAAAGATACCCTGAAAGTCCCAAATCTTTAATGATTTCAAGATCGCCTTTACGATAATTAGTGTTAAACATTATTACAATCATTTCATTAGCTACAGGACCTTCCTTTATCCGCTTAACTAACTCCACACCTGCAAGCCCTGGCATTCTGGTATCAATAAAAATCATCTTAAAAGGCGTATTATTTTCCCGCGCTGCTTTTATCTGAGCAAGTCCATCGGTCCCATCATTACTCTCAAATACCTTTGCATTCCATTTTAATAACAATTCTTTAATGATTTTTCTAAATGTAGCGCTATCATCAAGTATCAATATCTCAATTCCTTTAAGATCAAGTTCAGAGGTATCAAAACTCAATACCTTAGGCAATTGGAATCTTACGATAAAATAAAATGAACTACCCTTACCCAACTGGCTCTTTACAAGAAGTTCACCACCCATCAACTCAACTAATTTGCTTGTAATGCTTAACCCAAGGCCTGTTCCACCGTATTCTCTGGTGGTTGAACCATCTACTTGTCTGAATGTCTCAAATATAGTTGAAATCTTATCTTCAGGAATCCCTATACCTGTATCAGAAACAGTAAACTTCAAGTCTACATGATGATTTGCTAAATCAACTTGTGAAAAAGAATTATTAATAGCTTCAATTGAAACAACAATCTCACCGCGATGAGTAAATTTAATCGCATTTCCTACAAGATTGATGATAATCTGCCGTAAGCGTACAGGGTCTCCTATTATTACTTGAGGGGTATTTTGATGAATATCGCAAAGTAATTCAAGATTTTTTTTATGAGCCTGTAATGCAATTGTATCAATTGTGCCTTCCATTATAGTTACAATATTGAAATCTATAGACTCAAGCATCATCTTTCCAGCTTCAATCTTTGAAAAATCTAATATACTATTTAAAAGCACTAAAAGGGCATCTGCTGAACGTAACACTATCTCAATCAATTCCCTTTGCTCATCCGTTAGTCCAGTATCAAGGGCAAGTTCAGCCATGCCAATAATAGCATTCATAGGGGTGCGGATTTCATGGCTCATATTAGCCAAAAATTCACTCTTAGCCTTGTTTGCTACCTCAGCAGCCTCTTTTGCCTGATGAAGCAGAAGTTCAGTCTCTTTATGTCCTGTGATCTCTTTTTGAAGATGTTCATTAGCATTAATTAATTCCACTGTCCTTGTTGTAACCATCTCTTCAAGCAGGTCACGATGCTTTCTTAGTTCATCAGTCCTTGCTCTAACTATATCTTCAAGCAGGTCTCTATGATTTCTAAGTTCCTTTTCCATTCTCTGATGCGCTTCTATCTCTCGAACAAGCTGATCATTTGCAGTCTTGAGTTCAAGCTGAGTTGTATTAAGTTCACGATTTTGAATAACTGCGCTTTCATAGGTAGAAAGAAGAAGATTTAAAATCTGATGGCGGTTTGAAGAAATAGTATAATGGTCGCCTGCAAAATCTATAGATATATCTTTGGTTAAATCACTCCCAACACTTCCAACATCATGAGTAAGCAAATGATTTACCTTAGCAATTAAAAATTCCTCGCTATAAGGCTTTGTGATATAATTATCCGCTCCAGCTATCAGACCATGGATGATCTCCCTTGTGTCACTAAGCTGAGAAAGCAAAATAACAGGGATATGAAAAAAATCCTCAGATTGTTTAATCTCAGTACACATCTCATATCCATTTTTATGAGGCATAGTTATATCGCTGATAACTAAAGAGGGACTATTGTTTCTTACTGATAGCAGCCCTTGATTCCCATCTTCTGCCAAGATAACCTCAAAACCATTACGTACAAGCGTGCGTTTTAACAGTTCTCTTTGGATTGGGCTGTCTTCTACTATTAGGATTTTAGCCCCTGAATTAGGATTTAATTTTTCATTATTTAGATTCATACTTTATCTTCGTCATCTAAATTCACAGGGGAACTCCATTCACTTTACCTTCACTAACTGTTTTAACACATTTTATCAACATTTCAGAGATATTTTCAAGTGGAAATACATATCTTGCAGCCCCTAACTCAATTGCCCGCTTAGGCATTCCAAAAACTATAGAACTTGCCTCATCCTGAGCAATGGTTAATCCGCCTTGATTATATATCTCTAATAACCCTTCCGCGCCATCAACTCCCATTCCTGTAAGCAATACTCCAATGGCTGAGGACTGATAATGAAGAGCAACTGAACTCATGGTAACATTAACTGAAGGACGATGCCCCATAAAAGGATGATCGTGTGAAAACAAAAATCTCCCATTTTTCCCTAGCTTTAAATGAACTCCATCAGGGGCAAAATATGCTATGCCGGGCAGAGGCATATCTCCAAGTTTTGCAAGAGTCACATTTATCTTACAATGTGAATTCAGCCAATCTACCAATCCAAATATAAATCCTTCACTAATATGCTGAACGCATAGTATAGGTACTGGGAAATTTTGAGGCAGTTTTGGTAAAATTGCCTCATACGCCTGCGGTCCTCCAGTGGAAGCGCCAATTACTAAAATTGAGGAATTATGCATAGGTATTGTTGTTTGGGGAACAGGTTTCCTTTCAATAACAGGGATATGAACACGCTTTAACTCATTTTTATGCCTGCTAAATGCAACTATACCTGATAGAACTTTTACCTTCTGTATTAGTTCTCGGCTTAATGATTCAAAATTAATACCAAGCCCGCCTTTTGGTTTTGGAAATACATCAAGAGCCCCTGCGCTGATTAAATTAAATATATTTTCATTGTCATCTTCATGAACCGAAACACTTATTACAAGGATTGGACGAGGAAATTTCTTCATAACCTCTTTTATTAATTCAAGCCCATTCATTCTTGGCATATGAAAATCAGTGCATATAACATCAGGATCTAAGCCAGGAATAATGGCAAGGGCATCAACTCCATTAGTAGCTGTGCCAACAATCTCAATATCCTGTGATGTCCTGAGCATTCTTTGAAGTATTGCAAGAGCTACAGGTGAGTCTTCTACGATTAATACTTTAATTGGGTTTCTCATGATTAAATCTTCTTTCTAAAATAATAGCTTAAATCAGTCGTCTGATGGTATCAATAAATGCCTTTTGTTCAAAAGTTGGTTTTGTGATATAGGCATTTGCGCCTACCTCAATACCCTTGCGTTTATCGTCTTCAGATGTCAGGGAGGTTACTAATATTATAGGCATCTCCTTAAAATTTTTATCATTTCGTATCTTTTTTGTCAGAGTTAGTCCATCCATATACGGCATCTGAATGTCTGAGACCACTGCTGAAAATGGACGTGTGCTTAATTTATTATAAGCATCTACACCGTTTACTGCTGTTACTACCTCATAACCTGCTCCTTCCAGTATTCTTTTTTCCTGAATCCGAGTTGTAATAGAGTCCTCAACAAGCAATATAACAAATGATTCAGTCTCTACGCTGTCATTTTGAAGATCTTCTGAGGCAATATGCTGTTTTCTAACGGTTCTTATCAGATCATGAGGATTAACTATCATACAAACCTCTCCATCGCCTAAGATCGTTGCTCCTGAGATATTGCGTACCCTTTTTAGAAGCGGAGTATGAGGTTTAAACACCACCTCTTGTTCATCTATAATTGCATCCACCAACACCCCAAGCCTCTCTGCTCCTACTGCTAGTATAATGCAGGGCACCATTGCTGCCTGAGGTTTATTATCGTGCATTGCTAAGGTGTTCCTCTGAGTAATAGTTTCTGGCTCTGATAATTTAAGAACCTTTAATTCAAGTAAATCTGAGAGAAGACCAACGGAAACAGGATGATCATCAATTATAATAGTCTCTCTTCCTTCAATTGAAAATATATCACTATGAGAGATATTTTTTGCAAATAAAACAAACTCTATAGGAATTGCAAATTTCATGTGATTAGATGATACCAAAAATACCCGCGTTGTTGATAATGTGATAGGCAGTTTTACAGATATTGTACAGCCTTTTCCAGCGGTTGATTCAATAGAAATCTGACCCTTTAAACGCTCAACATTATTTTTTACAACATCAAGCCCAATGCCCCTTCCAGATACGTCTGTAACCATTTCACTTGTGCTCAAACCCGAAGAAAATATCAAATTCTGTATCTGGGGAATAGTCATTTCTAAGAGTTCTTCTTTTCTACATATGCGTTTTTTTACGGCAGTTCGCTTGATTGCCTCAATATCAAGCCCCTTTCCATCATCTATTATTTCAATGATTATATAATTTGCAGATTGATTTGCCTTTACTAATAAAGTACCAGCCTTTTGTTTGCCCAGTTTTATCCTATCCATAGGCATCTCTATTCCATGATCTAAGGCATTGCGGATTATGTGCATTAGAGGATCTTTCATCTCTTCAAGCAGATGTTTATCAGCAGTTGTCTCTGCCCCTTCAACAATAAACTCTACTTCCTTGTTTAAATTCTTTGCCAAATCCCTTACCATTCGTGGAAATAATGAAAAAATAGTAGATAGAGGCAGCAGCCGTATTGTTCTTATTCCTTCATGCAGTTCTGTTGCAACTGTGCCCAAGCGGGAACTGTTTTCATTTGATGTGTTTTTCATAACCTTGACCAATGACTTTAATTGTTCAAGATGACTGTTTTGAATACGCTGAAAATTAAGGAGTCTTTTTATTCTTGGATCATCAAACTTGCCCTCTACATCTCTAACAATTGAAGATTGTGTATATTCATCCTTACTCCATAACTCAAAAAGCTCCAAAATATTATCTATATCAGTTGTCAACTGCTCAAGGCGTTTTACAGTAACCGCAAGCTCTCCTGCCTGTGTCATCAACAAATCAAGCCTTCCAGTACCAACTCTAATTGTATCTATCTGATATTTATTAGGTTTTAACAGGGGTTTAATCAGTTTAGACTCTTCAACTGGCTTATCTTCTTCAACAATTGCCTTTGGAGGTTGTTTTGGTTCAATGCTTTGTACAACATTAGGTTTTATTACTTCTTCCTTTACAATTGGAGTTAAAACTTCTTTTACAGCATCTACTTTAGGAATCTGCTCTATGGGTTTTGCAATATCTATAACAGGAGCTGCCTGAGTTTGTATAGCAGTTTTATCATCCTCTGCTACCTGATTATCAAGTTCTTTAATATAACGAGGCACATCAATATCAGCCCTCTCGCCAGTAACAGCCTCATGTACAAGTTTTCTGAGGATTGAAAGACCTCCGTTCATTCGTTCTATCTCATGAAGGGTAATTGTCTTTTCACCTCTGCTTGCACAACCTAAGAGGTCTTCAAAACGATGGGCAATTATTTCAACGGAATTAACCTCAAGCATACGAGCAGCGCCCTTTAAACTATGCGCCTCTCTAAACAATTCCTTAAGAGACTCAAGATCATGGGGATTCTTCTCTATATGAAGCAGACCCTTGTCAAGATTGCCAAGATGCTCTTCACTCTCAGCCTTAAATAATTCTCTTAATTCCTTGTCTTCTATCATTTATGAAACTCCTCATGAGGGCTCTGCCCAAGGGCTCCCTTTAGGGATGGCTCCCGCAAAGGGACTTGTCCCTTTGAACCCATTAACTCTTGTTTATCATTTATATAAATATTTGATTATAAATAACCTAAAATTATGGGGTCAAGAGACAGGGTCTCAGACCCGTTATAAAAACACCTTGAGGATTATGATGGCAGAGCCCTCATATAAATTACACCATAAGTTTAAGTGTCTGCGCAGCCTCATCAAGATTCTGAACACCTTGTTTAGTCTGTGCTATTCCATTAGCAGTCTCTTTAGCGCCTGTATTTAAAGTATTCATTGCCTCAACAATCTGTTTAATTGCTGCAGCCTGCTGTTTTACATTTAGTGAAATCTGCTGTGAACTCTCTGTAGAGGAATTTATTGAAGCAACTATTTCATTAAAGGTCTCTTCAGTTACAGTAACCTGTTTAACCACGTTTTCAACAGCCCTTGATCCTTCTTCAGTGACCATTACCGTAGAATTAGTAGACTTTTGAATATCTGAGACAAGCGCATTTATACGTTCAGTAGAACCCTTGCTTTGATCAGCAAGTTTACGAATCTCCATAGCCACAACTGAAAATCCCTTGCCAAACTCTCCTGCCCTCACAGCCTCTACTGCAGCATTCATTGCAAGCATCTTGGTTTCATTTGCAAAATCAGAAACCAGATTTGTAACTGTAGCGATTTGAGATGTCTGCTCGCTAAGATTTAAAATCTGCTCAGCAATTGCAACGATCTTCTCACGCATAGTCATCATATTATCCTTCATCTCTGAAACCGTGCTCTGACCTTGATTTGCTAGCTCATATGCCTGACGCGCCCCAACTGCAGATGCCTCAGCCTGTTCTGCAGATTGGCGGGAAGAAGCACCAAGCTCATCCATTGTCGTAGTTGTCTCATTTACAGATGCAGACTGCTGTGAGGCAATCCTTTCGTGTTCTTCAATAGTTGAGGCTATTTGAGTTGAAGTAGCAGATAAAGAATTAATTATTTTATTTAAAGGATTACTGATTGAACGGGCAAATAAAACCCCCACTCCAAATACCAGCATTGTCAAAATAAAACCAAGTATTAACAAGATATTACGAAGTTTATTTATTGGCGCAAATGCTTCGTCTTTATGTATCTTAGATATCATTCCCCATTTAATGCCCGGTATGTCAAGAGGTGTATACGCCACTAAGGCATCAAAATTTAAAAAACCCTTAGCAATAATATGCTCTTTAGACCTGCCTGTAAGGGCTTCCCTTGCAACCTTTGAATCAAATTTTAGATTACAAATAGTAGAATTTTCATGTTGAATCTCACTAATCGAATCTGGCGAATGCCCCAGGTCTTTTAAGGCAGCAAGAAATCTCTCAGGATTTTCAATGAATGACCTTGCATTGCTGCGCAAATAAAGGTCGTCACCGATGAGAACGGTCTCACCAGTCTTCCCCATACCTATATCTGTCCACTGATTATAATTAGTCATGACTTTATCTATTTGATCAACTGAAATCTGAAGCGCAATGACTCCAATATTTTTTTTATTCTTAAAAATTGGAGCTAATATAAACATTGCTGCTTTGTCGTAGGATGGAAAATATTTATCATCTGTATCTGTCAATAATGAATAATTTTCGTCAGTTGAATTTCGCACAATCTGAAATGCCTTAGCAATGCTTGACTTACCGTATGGGCCAGTAAGATAATTTGTTCCAAGATCAATCTCTTTGGCAAAAGAATACACGACCCTTCCAGAATTAGAATCAATCAATAATAGATCGGAGTAACCAAACAAATTAGCTAATCTTCGCAGCAAAGGATGTTCCTTTTTATGAAGTGTACTATAAGAACTCCGATCCCCTGCATCATCAAGTCCATCTTTTTTCCCAATTGGGAATGAGTTAGCTGCAATATATAGATGTTGAAGAATTTGAACATTCTTATCTTGAGGTGTATACTGCGATATGGAATCTGCTGACGATCCATATGTATGTTCCTGCTGATATACATATCTTGAGCGAAGCATATCAAGATTTCTGGAACGATTTTTATCATAATCACTGCCAACTTCCTTATCCAACTTAGAAATATCTTCAGAGAATTCTTCAACCGCTGAGATCACATCAGGTCTGTGAGCAATGAGTTTAACATGATCATGTCTGCGTCTAAAATAATCCTCAAGCTCCCATTTTTTAATCATCATTAGTGATTGAAGAGTATTAAATTCCCGCTCTTTTAAGGCAGAACTGGAATTATAATACGCATAGATCCCAATTAACACAAATGGTATCAGTCCAATAAGGACAAAGAGCAGTATTAATTTTTTTGTTAGTTTCATGTTGCCTCCAAATATATTAATTTCTTAACTTAAACCTCTTGATTAACTATAACTGCCGGCGAAAGAAGTATCTTTTGAAGGTCTAAAATCGCAAGCATACCACTGCCGTATTTCACTGTGCCAATCAGATATTCCTCATCTACTGAAGCAAGCGCAACAGGAACATCTGCGATAATCTTAGATGTTACATACGCTATATCAAGTATCTCATCAATCGGAATACCAACAATATATTCATTTAACTGTATAACTATACCCTTTGTTTCAGTATATGTCTTAGAATTTGGGAGATTTAAAATGGAACGCACATCAATTATACTTAAAATATCGCCCCTTAGATTTATGTCGCCAAGCACATATGGCGGACAGCAAGGTATCGGCATGATGTTGCGGATAGTTATAAATTCTTTAACAGTCCTTAAATCAATCCCAAAAAACTCATCTGCCAGCTTTACAACGGCTAAATCAACCGTTTCTTCTTTATCTGAATCCGTTGCTGCAACTGCAAGGTCCTTAGCGCGCTGTCTAAATATCTTGCGATCTTCTTCAGTTGCCTCAGGACAAAATAATCTAAGCCCATTTATCTGATCAAGAGGAACATTGCGATTGGCCTCCTCATGACCTTCAGTCAACTCCTGATGAATCTGTTTAGAACAGCGAAATAGCCTTTCAATATCAATAATCATTATGACTTCTTCATCAAGCTTGGCTATTTGAGTGACAAAATGATCACAGTTATCTAACCCCAGACCATATTCAGGGGTTGCCTCAATAATCCCTGCAAAATCATAGACATCTATAATATCATTCACAATAAGACCTATCTGAGTATCTGTTACCTCAACAATAATAATCCTGTCCGTAACTTTATATGGTTTAGGAGTACGGCCAAATCTAATATGAATATCAATAACAGGGATAATCTTTCCATGCAGATTGAGCAGGCCTGCAATGTAAGACGGAGCTTCTTCAACGGGTCTGCATTCAGGCAGCCACAAAACCTCAACGGCTAATACTCCCGCAATTGCATACTTTATCCCTTGAAGCTCAAAAATTAAATAAGATAGTTCTTCCATCTTGATAAATTATCATAAAAATTAGGATAAAAGAAAGTGAAAAGTAATTATTGACAAATAATACAATTACGACCGCTATTTTTAGCCTTATAAAGAAGCTCGTCTGCTAATCTCATCATATGCTCCAATGAATCGCTTAATATCATCGTAACTCCAATACTTATAGTAATATGAAAACGTTCTTTTCCAAATGTAATTTCATTTGTCTCAATCTTGTTTCTCAATCTTTCAAAGGTTTGAGTGATACTGTCTTCCTTTATATTCACGGCTAGCACACAAAACTCCTCGCCGCCGATCCTTGCAACAATATCAGACTTCCTAAAGGCATCTTTTAATAAATTAGAAACTTTTTTAATCGTCAGATCTCCTGCATAATGTCCAAATGTGTCATTGACATGTTTAAAATGATCGATATCAAGCATTGCAAGGGCTATATTTAGATTTTTTCTCTTGGCATTAACATAGAGTTTCTCACCTGTTTCAAAAAAATGACGGCGGTTTGAAAGTCCAGTCATTGGATCAGTAAGTGCAAGATTCCTTATTGTTTCAATATGTTCAATGTTTTCAATGGTCTGATTTATCCTGCAAAGAAGCTCTTCTTTTAAAAATGGTTTGTTTAAAAAATCATTGCCTCCGCTTTTAATAAACCTTGCTGATAATCTATTTGAACCATGCGCAGAAAGCCCAATAACTGCAAGATCACTACAACTTTTTTTAAAGCTATTCCTTATCCAGTCTAATAACTCAAAGCCATCTACTTCAGGCATTATATAATCTGTAACAACTAACCTAATGTCTTTCTCTTTTTTCAAAATATTAATAGCTTCAGCGCCGTTTGCAGCCTCAAAAATCTGAAATTTATAGGATGAAAGCATCTTATATATACTCATACGTATAGTCCTTGAATCTTCCACTATAAGTGCCTTTATGAAACTATTTTTATAAACTCGATGAATAAGAGCAACCACATAATCAACATTCAAATTATCTTTCTTGATGACATAATCAACAATCTCCTTACTCTCCATAAGATCTCTCATATCATCGCTAAATAATGATGTAAATACAATCACAGGAACATTATAACTCCTAACTAAATCAACAATCTCGCCATCCTTTGAATCAGGAAGAACTATGTCAAGCAAGGCTAAAAATAAATCATTACTCTCTCTTTCCAAAATCACCTGCGCTTCCTTATAATTCATGGCATGAACAACCAAAAACATCTCTGAATTATGAATTGCCCTAACCAAAACCCTTGTTAAAACAGGACTATCCTCAACTAAAAGTATTTTATGCGGCATTATTTTATCAAATCATCCTATAATAAAAGTTAAAGTTAAACTTTATTTTATTCAATATTTCTCTTTTAAGTCAATGACATTAATCATAACTATTTAACCATAAAGTAACATCATAGATACCAGAGCACTCTCAATGTTAAACTCAAAGCCCAAGGCAGAGTCCCATATTCACTGCTTTTACTTCCAGAGGATTCACTAAGAAACCCTCCAAAAGTCAAAACTCTTGAAAGAAAATATTGTCCTGACTCTTGTACTAATACTGAACCATCATAAGGGCTGAAAAATGCAACTAAACCAAGATTAAGCTTCGATTGAATCACATCTGGATAATCAAAACGAGCAAAAATCTCATGCTGCATTAAAGGCTCTTGCTGGTCAGAAGCATACTGACGTATAAACCATACTTCTTGTGCCAAAGTAGAGTTTGACTTTCCAAGTGAAACCCAGCGATTAAAATCAGACCCATTAAATCCTGCCTGATGATAGTGATATTCTAAATTAATAGTTAGTTTTGAATCGCTTGTCCATGAAGCTCCTACAGCAATGTCATGTTGAAAGGCTTGTCCTGAATTTGATTGAAGCGCAGGTGGAGTTCCACTTGACAGCAGGCCAGTATTCCTTGCAGATGCTATAGCCCTGCCCTCTAAATTCTCTTCTGAAACTCCAGCCCATTCCAGATACCCTACAACACTTGAACTTATAATCTGGCTCAAACTCAATCCAAGGTGCGTGCCAATGTCATCAAAAAATATAAGAGCTTGCGGGTTCAGACTTGCTATGTTGAAACTCAAGGAACTAAGGAAACGATTTGTATAATTCGTTTTACCAAATAAAGCATCCCAGCTTGCAGTTGACGAAGTAACTAGTGGAGACTCCTTTTGTAACTTAGGAGAAAAGGCAACCGTTACAGTGCCATTTTCCCAAATTCTCTGTCCCTCAATCATAACTGTTCCAAGACGGTCATCTTTCATGGCAGAGGGATCCATTGAGACAATATTTACAGTGCTTTGAGTCTTGAAAAAATCAGTTGGATTATATCCTAGTGCAGTTCCATTTTTTATATTGATACGGCCTGCCTCAAGATAATTACCTTGAAAAACCTCAAAGGTTAAAAAGCCTTCACGAAAATCATTTCCAACGCTTCCATTACTAAATAATGAAATAGAATTACCGACATAATCATTTAAACGATCACTTAACGATAATGTAACCCATTTATCAATCTGCCATTTATAATCAATGTCTAAAGATATTCGATTGCGCAAATTCAAATTTTGAATAGGCAGAGGCACTTGTAAATCACTGCGATTTAACCATCCTGTTACAGCATCTTCAACATATGTCTTTCCGCTTATAGAAGAGGTTATATCTTGTGAAGACTTGTTTGCTTCAAGGTTTTCAAGGGTGTGCGGTATTAAATCTAAATCTGAATCTTCACTTTCACAATAAGCTAACGTAAAAGAAAGACATATCAAACAACATATTAAAAACAGAGAGGCAAATCTTGACATCATTCAATATTAAGGCGTGAAAGAAAATCACGCTGATACCAACTGTTTGGGATCTCTTTGAACTTATGGCCATAGGTGTTCATAGTTGTAACGAGTTTTGAATTTACAGCGTCTATAATAATGATTTCAGACGGCCTCTTACATCCAAGATGTTCTTCATATTTATGATAATAGGCAATCTTAAGGAGTCTCCCGCTGTCAGAATAAAACTTGCCCTTTATAGGACGATAGGTCTCTTTTTCTACCCAATACTCAACTCTGCCGTATACTGCGCTCTCATTAATTGGAGAAAGTTCCAAATGCCAGCATTTTTTCTGCACGTGGTCTGCGTCATTAAGTGCCTCTCCTTCTGTGTTTCCAATCAACTTTGCAGAATAATCTCTGGCTAAATTAACAGTAACAACATCTCCTTCTGATGCTTGACCTAAAAGCCTCTGCTGAGGAGAGATTCTAACGGATGCCTTTGACGCAGGGTCATAAAACCACATTTTTGAGCCATTCATTAAAACAGTCTTCCCAGCATCTCGCGGAGGCTCCATATAACGCACAAGATTTTTGAATTGTCCAGATGTCTCATCCACTTTTGAATAGACTGCCAAGATGATCTCATTTCGAGGCGAACCATCTACGTATTCAGTCAAGCGGTTATTCAATTGAAAAGGCTTATCAGGGTTTCTGACAGAATCTGATCGAGCAATAACGGTCTGGGCTGTAATGCCCTCATCAAGACCTAATGCCAAAGATTGAGTGATGATTAAAATCAATAATATTGATAAAATATATCTCTTCATACATGCCCCAACGCATCTACTATTTTCATTTTAGCTGCGCGCCTAGCTGGTACCCAAGCAGCAATTGTTGAAATTACGCTTATAATAATCCAAATATCAAACATTAATTCACTAACACCACTAGTCAAAACCTTTAGAGGTATAGAGGATGCCTGCCCTGGAGGAAGCCATGTCAGACCTGAATGATTAATAATTTGAGCAAGGATTGAACCGAATATCAAGCCTAATGTAGCCCCAATAAAACCAAGCAGCGCTCCCTCTAATATAAATTGGACTACTATACCCTTTCTCTTTACCCCCATAGCCCTAAGAGTGCCAATCTCTTGTGTGCGCTCCATTACGCTCATACTCATTGTATTTATGATAGTAAAAAGTACAATTACTCCTATTACAGCTGAAATAAAGGAAAAAATCGCTGCAAACATCTTCATTGCCTGCGTATAAAATGGCTGGAGTTCTGTCAATTCCTTAGTTTCAAGGTCAAGTCCTTGTTCTTTGATTAACTTATCAATCCTAGCCCTAGCAATAGGGATGTCCTCTGTCTTATTAAGCTGTATGACAATAGCAACCGCCTGTTTTTCACCCCTGCCATAAAGGAGTTTTTGTGCAAGTTTGAAATTCATAATTATAATGGAATCATCAAATTCCTTTACTCCCTGCGTTACTGCCTTATCTACATAAAAACTAACCACATTTGGAGCGCTTGCAGCAGTTGCAGCAAGAAGATCTAATCGCGGGACAGTATTACCTTCTGATTCAGGGGTTATTTGATTGGATTTTTCTTCTAATGAACTGAAATCACGTTTATCTTGAATTGTTGATTTCTGAGTAGTCTCTGGACTTTGCTTTTTATCACAATCAGGAATATTTAAAGGCTCACAAAGTCCCAATATCCTGCCAAGCCCCACCCCGATAAATCCATGTGTCTCATCCTGTTCATTTAGCTTATTTATATGGAGTTTAGCAGCTAATTTCAGATGATGCTCATCCCAAAGGTGCATACGATTAAAATCAGCAGGAACCACCCCTAAACCAAAAAAGGTCTTTGAGGCATCTGCATCAAAATTCCCAGCAATTCCAAATAGGCTTATTGTAGGGGTGACCACATTTATCAATGGCTTTAAGATAGAATCTTCAGCGATCAATTTGAGAAACGTTTGATAATCATGTATACCATAAGCTGCAGGATTGCCAGAGCCGTATTTAAAATATCCTGTACGAAATACACTGATGTGCCCTGACCTTGATACATTCTGTGTCTCCATTGATACAAAGACTTGAGCGACATATTCACCAAATATCAGCATTGCCATAGTCCCTACTGCAATTGCCAAAATGGTCATTAATGAACGCCTGACATTTCTTTGTATGTTTCTAACAGCAATCTTTAAAATATTCATCCGCGCTCCGTATGATGTTCAATTAACTCTCCATCTCTAATTGAAAATACATCTTGTGCATGGGAGATTAATTGCGGGTCATGGGTAGAAAACACAAAAGTTGCCCCATATTGTTCTTGAATTGTATACATCAAATCAATAATAGACGCTCCAGTCTTACTGTCAAGATTAGCAGTTGGTTCATCTGCTAAGACCAGCATTGGTCCTTTGACCAGAGCGCGCGCAATTGCGACTCTTTGTTTTTGTCCGCCGCTTAATTGGTTTGGTCTGTGCCTTGCATGGTCTTTAAGTCCAACGGATTCTAAAATGCTCAAAGATTTTTCTCTTCTTATTGAAGGGCTCATTCCTAAGAGCGTTAATGGATATTCAACATTTTCAAAGGCAGTAAGCACAGGAATAAGATTAAAATTCTGAAAGATAAAACCAATATTTTGCGCGCGAAAATCAGACATCATATCATCAGAAATCGCTGCAATCTTCTCACCACAGATCTCTATAGTTCCATTTGTAGGCTGATCTAAACAGCCTATCAAATTAAGCAAAGTAGTCTTTCCGCTGCCAGACGGACCAAGTACCATTGAAAACCGTCTCTTCGGAATAGAGAGAGATACATTGTTTAAGGCAGGTATTGATACCTCACCCATCTGATAAATCTTTGAGACGCTTTTAAATATAACTACTGGTTCTTCACTCATATCAACCTCTTTGAAATATTAATATTTTTCTGTAGTACTGAAACAAATGTCAATGTTAATTTAAGGTAAACATTGTGAGAAGATTGTTGTTAAGCAAAATTGACATAAACCCCAAAATAAGTGTATATTTAATAATTGATAGTATCGCAAATAAAATCCTTAATTAAAGTATTATAATAAAGTCTAAGGTCGTCATCCAAAATAACTATGAAACACGCTGATTTTGTCCCCCTTCATCTTCATACTGAGTATAGTCTGCTTGATGGAGCAATAAGAATAAGTGAACTAACAGAGCGGGCTGTAGAATTTAAGATGCCTGCAGTTGCTATTACAGATCACGGCAATCTCTTTGGAGCAGTTGAATTCTATCAAAAAACCACTAAGGCAGGGCTAAAACCGATTATTGGCTGTGAGGTTTATGTTACTCATTCCTCCCGTTTTGAGAAAACAAAGGGATACTTTCATCTAATCCTGCTCTCAAAAGACATGACTGGTTATAGAAACCTCGTCAAGATCGTTACTCAGGCATATACAGAGGGTTTTTATTATAAACCCCGCGTTGACAGACAGCTCATAGAGTCCCATAGCGAAGGACTGATTGCATTATCCGCCTGTTTAAAAGGCGAAGTTCCATATCTGCTTAATCATGGACAGCCAGACCAAGCAAGGGAAATCGCTCTTTGGTATAAGGAACTCTTTGGGGCTGAGAATTATTATCTTGAGATTCAAGAAAATGGACTCCCTGAACAAACTGTGGTTAATAAAAATTTGATCTCTTTATCAAAGGAACTTGATATAAAACTCGTTGCAACAAATGACTGTCATTATCTAAATAAAGATGATTACACTGCACATGATATTTTACTCTGCATTCAAACAGGCAAGACCGTTGACGATGAAAACAGACTTAAATTTGGCACGGATCAATTGTATTTCAAATCGCCTGAAGAGATGAAGGCAGCATTCAGCGAGGTGCCAGAGGCAGTATTGAATACAAGAGAGATTGCTGAAAAATGTAATCTAACCTTTGAATTACATAAATTTAAACTCCCAGAGTATCACCTGCCTGACGGCGGTTCACCGGATTCATATATGGAAGAACTTGCGCGCGATGGACTAAAAGATAAAATCGGAGAAACCCCAGAACAGGAATATACTGAGAGGTTTGATAGAGAGTTAAAGATTATAAAAAAGATGGGATTTTCATCATATTTTCTAATAGTATGCGACTTTATCGGATTTGCTAGAAAAAAAGGAATCCCTGTAGGCCCTGGCAGAGGGTCTGCTGCTGGCAGTCTTGTTGCCTATTGTCTAGGGATAACAAATCTTGATCCGCTTAAATATCATCTTCTGTTTGAACGTTTTCTAAATCCAGATAGAATAAGTATGCCTGATATAGACGTTGATTTTTGCAGAGACCGCCGCAGTGAGGTTATAGAATACACAACCCAAAAATACGGTATTGACCATGTAGCTCAAATTGTAACCTTTGGAACAATGGCAGCAAAGGCATGTATTAGAGACGTTGGACGCGCCTTAAATCTGGCTTATTCAGAGGTTGACAAGATTGCTAAATTAGTCCCTACAACCCTTAATATAACCATAAAAGAGGCAATTGAGATTGAACCAGACCTCAAGAAAGAATATACAAATTCACCAGATATAAAGAAATTATTAGACATAGCAATACGTCTTGAAGGACTGTGCAGACACACCTCAACCCATGCAGCAGGACTAGTTATCTCCCCTGCCCCTCTGACTGATTATACTCCAATCTATAAAAATCCAGTTGATGAAAGCCGTACTACTCAATTTGATATGAAGTCTATTGAGACAATAGGGCTAATAAAATTTGACTTTTTAGGTCTTAAGACATTAACAATAATAAAAAAGACCATAGAATATATTGAACACCATAATGCCTTGCAGGGTTTGGGGTGCAACCCCAATATGATGGAAGCGCAAAAGACTTTAGATATAGACAAGATCCCGCTTGATGATTTAAAGACATTTGAACTATTAAGTTCTGGACATACAACTGGCGTGTTCCAGCTTGAAAGCGATGGGATGCGGGATATTCTATTAAAAATGACCCCAAATCGTTTTGAAGACCTGATTGCTCTTGTTGCACTTTATAGACCTGGACCTATTGGCAGCGGAATGGTTGATGATTTTATCAAGCGCAAAAAAGGCAATGTAGCAGTTACATATGATCTGCCGCAATTAAAGGAATGTCTTGATGAGACATATGGCGTAATACTTTATCAAGAACAGGTTATGCGTATAGCAAATAAGATCGCCAATTTCTCAATGGGTAAGTCTGATATATTGAGAAAGGCAATGGGCAAAAAAAACGCAGAAGAGATGGAGAAGCTCAAAGGCGATTTTGTTGCAGGGGCAACAGAAAATGGGATAAAAGAGCATAAATCAGGCAAGTTATTTGATTTAATGGCATTATTTGCAAAATATGGATTTAATAAATCACATTCTGCAGCATATGCCCTTATTGCCTATCAAACTGCATATTTAAAGGCACACTATCCAGTAGAATTTATGGCAGCGAACTTATCAATAGAGGATAATGCTGATAAATTGGTTACATTTATAAAGGAATGCAGGGCGATGAATATTGAAATCCTGCCTCCAGATATTAATAACAGCGAGATGCAGTTTAAGATAATCGGTAACTCTATAAAATTCGGACTTGAGGCAGTAAAGGGAGTAGGAGCAGCAGCCATTGAATCAATAATTGCAACTCGTGCCAATACCCCTTTTATCTCACTAGAGGATTTTGTTATAAGGGTAGACTCCCGCAAGGTCAATAAAAAAGTGCTTGAATCACTAATCAAGTCAGGGGCATTTGATTCATTGATTCCCAGCCGAGCAATGGCATTTGAGGATCTTGGATTTTTACTTAATGGCAGCAAAGATACCCCGTCGCTCTTTGGCACAGATTCGTTTCTAAAATCAGAACCAAAGGTTGAAAAAATCCACGAATGGCCTAATTTAGAAAAACTGTCTTATGAAAAAGAGACATTAGGGATATATCTAACAGGACATCCTCTGAGCGGTTCTGAGGCGGATATAAGAAAAATCGGAGCAAGACTTACCTCACAACTTGAAAACAGCATTAGCGGATCTGAGGTAATGGTAGCAGGGATAATAACAACATTTAACAAAAAACAAGGGAAAAAAGGACCTTGGGTAATTTTTACACTTGAAGACCATGAGGGATCAATTGAGGTACTTGCGTTTTCTGATCAATACCTTAAATCTAAAGACATATTAGAAAAAAATTCTATAGTAGCAATCACTGGAAAACTCGACATCTCTGAAAAAGGTAACAAGATAATCGCAACAGATGTAAAAACCCTTTCAAACGTTATAAAAGAAAGCCATTCAAAACTTGACATAAACCTATTTGACCACCAATGCAATCACGAAAATTTCATATTAATCAAACAGGTCTTAGACTCATCAAAGGGAAGACATCCAGTTTATCTCAATCTCCACTATAAAGACAAGATAACAACTATTATGACCACATATTTAACAGACATCAGCACTGATGTAATATCTAAATTAGAATCAGCAATAACTCCTGGCATAGCGAGTTTTGTATAAAGGCAACTAATGAATAACCCGAAAGAAACATTTGATACTCTGCTAAAGAAAAAGCAAAAAGATCAATCCGAATATGAGCAATTGGCAAAGGCTGCTAAGGCGCTAAAATTCTTTGAGCAGATGAAGGAAATATTAATTAAGGGAATAAAGGCATTCCCAGAAAATATTTCTATGCGGCTGGAATTGGCGCAATCATATGGGAATATGATGAGAAAACTCAAAACCGTTGAACAAAGAACGCTGTATTGCAATCAGGCAAAAGAACAATATGAATATCTTATAAAACATAATTTAGCAGACAATATTGTATACTCCAGTTACGGAAAATTGATGAGCAGTTTTGGTGATTTTACAGCATCTGAGACATATTTTAAGAAATCTCTTGAGATAAAACCAGATGATGCAATAACCCGCGCAGCTTATAAAGACATGTACTGTGATTTCGCAAGAAAACTCCTTGATACTCAAGATTTCTCAAGGGCTGAAACATACCTAAAAAAAGCCTTAGAAATTAAGGAAGACGACCCAAAGGCGCATACTGAATATGGTATAATTTTGATGCAAAAAGGGGCATTCCTAACTCAGGCAGAGACGCATTTTTTGAGGGCGATAGAATTAAATAAACGTTTTTATAAGGCGCATTTTCATTATTCACTGTTACTTCTTGCAGAGGATAATCATAAAGAAGCTAAAAAACATCTTGAGTTAGCCCTTGAATACTGTCCAGCGCAATTAAAAGATTATATAAACGATGGGTTTAAGAGGATGAGAAAATCAGATGGCAGTATCCAAACGCTGAAAAGTAAAGGATATAACAACGTACCTAAGGGAAATCAACCAGAAAAAGCAGAGTATTATGAAAAGCATTCGCCTCATAAACACAGAAGTGCAAAGACACACAGAAGAAATAAAAATGAAAAATAAACTAAATTTTTTATTTATAATAAGAATCTTTATTTTTTCTTTACAAGGTTATTAAAGATGAGAATTTATTTAGACTTTGAAAAGCCTCTTGAAGAGATTGAAAATAAGATAGAGGAGCTTCGACAGACAAAGGAAGCAGGTGAGGATGTAGACTCAGAGCTTGCTAATCTTGAATTAAAGGTATCAAGACTCCGCACAAAGATTTTTTCAGAACTCACCCCATGGCAGAGATGTCAGGTAGCGCGTCATCCAGACAGACCATATACGCTTGATTATATCAATAGAATTACAGATGAATTTATAGAGCTGCACGGTGACAGGGCATTTGCAGATGACCCTGCGATAGTTGGCGGTCTTTCAAAGATAAATGGTCAAAGTGTGATGATAATTGGTCATCAAAAAGGCAGGAGTCTAAAGGAACGGATATATAGAAATTTTGGGCAGCCAAATCCAGAGGGTTACAGGAAGGCGTTAAGATTAATAAGACTTGCAGAGCGATTTTCTATACCAATAGTAACATTAATAGACACACAAGGGGCATATCCTGGTATAGGAGCAGAGGAACGCGGCCAGTCTGAGGCAATTGCCTCAAATTTGATGGCTCTTTCAGGGATTCAGGTACCGATAGTATCTATTGTAATCGGAGAAGGCGGAAGCGGTGGAGCGTTAGCACTTGCTGTAGCAGACAGGATATATATGTTAGAGAATTCCATATATTCAGTAATATCACCAGAGGGATGCGCTGCGATATTATGGAAGGTAACGCCTGGGTCGCCTAATACAAATTTATCAACAGCAGCAGAGGCATTGAAACTAACCTCAAGGGATCTATTAAGTTTTAGAATAATAGATGATATAATCAGAGAACCGCAAGGCGGGGCACATATGGATCATAATGAGGCTGCAAGAAATATAAAAAGGGTTATATTAAATTCCATTGAAGAACTCAGGACATATAGCACTGAGGAACTGCTTGAAAATCGCTATAATAAATTGACGAGTATTGGGGAATATACGGAGATGGATGATAGGGAGATGGGGATGGCTTGATGTGAGCTATAAAATATAATTTAATGGGTCAAGGGAACGAGTTCCCTTGCGGGATTTTGAGGGCAGAGCCCTTAAAACAAAGGACAAATAGGGAGAGCGACTATTTATTTCTTTGCTTTGTCAATATAAATGGTCGCTGTCCCAATTAAACCTATTAAACAAACCTGAATGCTCCTATTTGAATGCTCTAAATAAAATTAAAATACTGGATTTAACCCCTATTCCTTGGCATTAGGAAAAGTTAAGAGACTCTTCTCTTTTATTCTTCAACTCTGCAATATAATCTTCAGAAAGTCCATTTATATGTTTCATAATAGGATCTATTTTATCCCAAATCATACTACATGGAACCAAAAAAGACTTATCTGTAACTTCTACGGTCAAGTTTTTACCAGTATCACCACTCCATGTCCCTTTCAATTTTATACCAAATTGATGAACATCTACATTCCATGGGTTAGCCCCTGTAATACTACAACCATTATTTTTTAACTCTAAGATTATTTCCTCCATTTTTGGTTTACTTATTCCTCCATAAACATGAGGTGAGTCACATTGGCTCATAAAAATCCTCCTTTAAATTTTTTGGCATAAATGAGGGGCAGACACTTGTTTACAATATTTGCCCCCTAATAAATAATCTATTATACCACACCCTATGTTACAAATCGATGACAAAACAGGAAACCTTTCAACTTTTTTTAAATAAAAATGCACAGAATGTAAAAAAGTTATCACGCCTTAAATTTTCGTGCCATAAATATATAATGTTCTAACTCCATTTTATAACTTAACATCCTTCCAATTCCACCATTTCAATTTCTCAGGATCTGGATTTTCATGATTAGCAAAATATACCGCACAACGAAATACATATAATAAACATCTATCTTGTACAACTCTTTTAAGTTTATTAGACTGTTCATATAATTTCTCAGGATTTTTATCCTTTAAATCTGCAATCGTTTTAATTCCTAAATCTTGTAAATCTAAAGAGATACTTTTGCCAACTCCGGGGATTTTTAATAACTCACTTTTGATTGATTTAATCATAAATCCTAAACATACCTAACCCCATCCCCCTCAACTACCCTTCCAACAACATTATATTCCGAAATCTTCTCCGCATCCTCTTTATCCACAACAATCATAAACCCTATCCCCATATTAAATGTCTTTAACATCTCATTATCAGCAATATTACCCTTTTCCTGAATCAACCTAAAAATCGCAGGCACTTCCCAACTTGAACGGTCAATCTCCGCACCAAGACCTTTTGGCAGCGTTCGTGGCAGATTATCCGTTATCCCTCCGCCTGTTATATGCGCCATTCCCTTTATCTTTACCCTTTTCTTTATCTCTTCTACCGTCTTTACATATATTATTGTAGGCTCAAGCAGCGCCTTACCTATTGTCTTACCAAGTTCTTTAACATTTGTCGCTACATCCATCCCAGCATGTTCAAACAACGTCTTTCTTACAAGTGAAAATCCATTACTGTGTACCCCTCTTGAAGGAAGCCCAATTATCACATCCCCTGCCTTAATATCTGCACCATTTATTATCTCACTCTTCTCTACTACCCCAACCGCAAATCCCGATAAATCATACACACCTTCAGGATAGAACCCGGGCATCTCCGCAGTCTCTCCACCAATCAACGAACATCCTGCCTGTAAACATCCCTCTGCTATTCCCTTTATTATCTGACTCCCTTGCTCAGCCCTTAACTTTGAAGTTGCAAGATAATCAAGGAAAAATAACGGCTCTGCCCCTGATGTGATTATATCATTTACACACATTGCGACTAAATCTATCCCTATCGTGTCATGTACATCCATCATTATCGCTATATCCAGCTTTGTTCCAACCCCATCAGTACCGCTTACTATCACAGGCTCTTTATATTTAATTATATCAAGTGCAAATAACGCCCCAAATGAACCTATACCCGTTACTACCTCTGGTCTATAGGTCTTTTTCGCCATAGAAGAAATTGAGGCAATTAACTTGTCCGCCTCTTTTATATCTACCCCAGCATCTTTATATGTTAAACTTTTTTTCATTTAATTTATTTTGAGGGCTCTGCCCTTTTCATCTACGGGCACCCGCAAAGGGCCTTTTTGTAAACTTTTTTATAAAAAGTTTGAATTATTTTCCCTTTGAACCCATTATTTACATACAGAGACTACACCTAATAACGGGTTCTCAAGTGCACAACGCGCTGCATTTATCTGCGCAGTCTTTTTATTCTTCCCAGTACCACTGCCATATTGAATACCATTTAAATATACCGCATATGTAAACGTCTTATCATGATCATCACCTGATTCTTCCGTCAACCTATACTCTGGCAATTTTGCATATCTTACCTGACTTAACTCCTGCAACTCTGACTTGAAATCATAATACACCTGATCAGCTAAAACCTTTTTAAAAATTTCATCAAAAAATGACATTACTACCTTGCTTGCATCCTTATACCCGCCATCCAAAAACACCGCGCCAATTAATGCCTCAAGCGCATTTGCAAGTATCGAAATCTTCTTTCTTCCGCCCGACTGCTCCTCTCCCTTGCCAAGACGCATAGACGCTGCAATTCCCATTCCTTCTGCTATCTGTGAAAGGGTCTCTCCTGATACCAAAAACGACTTAATCTTTGACATCCTTGACTCATCATAACATCCCCTCTCACTATATAAAGCATGAGCAATTACCAATCCTAATACCGCATCGCCTAAAAACTCAATACGCTCATTAAACTGTCTTGCCTTATTTGGGTTTTCATGATAATATGACCTGTGAGTCAGCGCCTCTTTTAAGAGATTTTTATCTTTAAAGGTATAATTTATCGCCTGCTCAAGTATTTCGGAAGACGCATGTTTACTAAAACCTTCAGTCTGTGAATCTTCTGAATAAAAGACACGCATTTGTCCCTCCAAAACCAAAGGCATTAGACATTGCATATCTTATATCCATCTTTCGGCTCTTATGAGGAATATAATCGAGATCACATTCAGGATCAGGATTCTCAAGATTTATCGTTGGAGGCGCGATAGAGTTTTGTATGCTTAAAGCAGTTATAACTGCCTCAATTCCCCCTGCTGCGCCTAATAAATGACCTGTCATTGATTTTGTCGAACTTACTGCTAATTTATAGGCATGTTTGCCAAATACGGTTTTTATTGCCGCTGTTTCATTTTCATCATTAAACTTTGTAGATGTTCCATGCGCGTTTATATAATCAACAACCTCAGGCTCAACTCCAGCGTCTTTTAATGTATATCTCATACAACGCGCTGCCCCCTCGCCTTCTGGTGCTGGCGATGTTATATGATAAGCGTCTCCGCTCATTCCATATCCTACCATCTCAGCATATATCTTAGCGCCGCGATCAAGGGCATGTTCTAACTTTTCCAGTATTATAATACCTGAACCCTCGCCCATGACAAACCCATCTCTTGCTCCATCAAACGGTCGGCTTGCCTTTGTCGGCTCGTCATTTCTCCTTGAAAGTGCCTTCATTACTGCAAATCCAGCCATTCCAAGACCTGTTATTACACTTTCAGTGCCTCCTGCAATCATAGCATCTGCCTCTCCGCGCTGAATCACCCTAAAGGCATCGCCAATTGCATGATTCCCGCTTGCACACGCTGTAGCTACTGCTGAGTTAGGACCCTTTGCCCCAAATCTCATAGACACATTTCCTGCTGCAAGATTTATTATCAACATAGGTATAAAAAATGGAGTTACACGCTTATACCCATATTTTTCATATTCCAAATGATACTGCTCAATTGCAGGAAGACCGCCCATCCCAGAACCTATTATGACTCCGACACGATCTGCTTTTTCAGCGCTTATCTTTAACCCAGAGTCTTCCATAGCAAATGACGAAGCCCCAATAGCAAGATGTATAAACCTATCCATCTTTTTTATTTCTTTAGGATTGATAAAGTCTAATGGATCAAAATCTTCAACCTGACCAGCAATCTTTACAGGCAGATTAGTACAATCAAACCTTGTCAGCTTGCCGATCCCTGATTGGCCCGATAACAAGTTATTCCATGACTTTTCAACACCTGTTCCTGTCGGGGCAATTATCCCAACACCAGTTACTACAACCCTATTCCTATTCATTTTCTATACCTTTTTTTATGGGTGCAGCCCTGCGTTTTATTATTTACGGATGAGGGTGTCGCCCAACAACCTATTTGCTTTTTTTCTTAATATAATCTATTGCTTCCTGAACCTTTGTTATCTTTTCTGCATCCTCATCTGGAATCTCAACATTAAATTCCTTTTCAAGTTCCATAACTAACTCTACTGTATCCAATGAATCTGCTCCAAGATCATCCATAAATGAAGCCTCTGGAGTAACCTCAGTAATATTTACTCCGAGCTGCTTAGCAATTATCTCTTTTACCTTTTGTTCCATAATGAATAAAACCTCCCAAAAATTATTTTATATAATATCTAACTCTATAAAAAAAGAATTATATCTAACTCATACCTTACGCCTGCCCAGATATAATACCTTTATGAATTACTTTTTTGCAATATTTTATTTTTACATATACATTCCGCCATTTACATGAATAACATTTCCAGTTATATATTCTGCCTCTACTGAAGCAAGAAATGAAACTGCATTTGCAACATCTTGTGCCTCTCCAAATCTTCCGACTGGTATTGCTCCCATCATTTCTTCTTTGACCTTATCAGGAAGCGAATCAGTCATTGCTGTCTTGATAAACCCAGGGGCAACTGCATTAACCGTGATACCCCTTTTTGCATATTCTCGTGCCAGAGATTTTGTAAGTCCAAGAAGTCCTGCCTTTGAAGCTGAATAATTAACCTGACCAGCATTGCCCATAAACGCGACAACGGATGAAATATTCACAATCCTCCCATATCTCTGCTTTGACATAATCTTGATTGCCTCACGGCTGCACAAAAATGCCCCTTTAAGATTTATATCCAGCACGCTCTCCCAATCCTCATCCTTCATCCTTAATATAATAGTGTCACGAGTTATACCAGCATTATTTACAAGAATATCAAGCCTGCCAAATTTATCCATTATCTGTTTAAAAACCTCTGTAACAGAAGCAGAATCCGCTACATTTAACTTAAATGGCTCTGCCACAAGACCTGAAAAGCCAAGTTTTTGAATTTCAATAGCCGTAGCCTTAGAATCATCAAGATTAATATCAGCTACAACAATATCTATATCACCCTTTTTAGCAAACGTTAAGGCTATCTCCTTACCAATTCCTCTTGCAGAACCTGTTATCAAAGCAACTTTCCTTTCCATTACACACCTCCGTCTCTGAAAAACAATTTTGTTATTTTATCAAAATATAATAAAAATAATCCAGTATCAAAAAAAGTCGCTTTTATCAACTGAAATATTTATATAATATACCTACCATTCAATAAATTAACAGGGGGTGTCATATTTATGACCAAAAGAATCAGACCTTCTTGGGATGAATATTTTTTAGAGATTGCAAAGGTTGTATCAACTCGTTCAACATGTCTGCGAAGGAGATACGGGGCAATTATTGTCAAAGACGAGGTAATTATCAGCACTGGTTATAATGGTTCTGCTCGAAGCGCTGCGAATTGTCTTGATACTGGGAAATGCAGAAGACAAGAGCTAAATGTCCCATCAGGTGAGCGGTATGAGCTATGCGTAGCAGTTCATGCAGAACAAAATGCAATCATTAATGCCTCACTTGAGAGAATGAAGGAAGGAACTATATATATTGCAGGGTTTGAAGATGACGGCAGGCTTGCTAATGGCCACCCGTGCCTATTATGCAGAAGGATGATAAGTAATGCCCAATTGTCAAAGGTGGTATATTTATCCCCTAGTGGGGAAATAATTACAGCCCTGCCTATAGACTTATTATCCCTATAACAAGGCTGTTTGACCTATTGAGTATTAAATATTCCTCGTAAAATAGCTCCAGAAATGACCCAAATAAAGACTGCAATTGCTGCTCCTGCAATTGCCTTAACTGGCCCTGCAACAGTAAACATATACCAAGGAAGCCCTATACACAGACATCCTGCAACAGATAAAACAAGCACAACTGCTATATTTCCAATTATACTGCTAAAAGAAAAATTACATAATTCTTTATCGTCTGTCATAAAAAAACTTTCTGATAATATATTGCCTCTTTCAATTAATATCTTACTCATGACTGCCTCCTTTTAATAAGCATCTGAAAGATATTGATGCAAGATATATACCAACTGTATCGGAATTTTTGTGAGAAGACTTTAATTTGGATAAGAAATATTTATAGTGATATAAATCTAAAAAAATATATAAAAATCGTCAAGAAAAAATATTGTCAAAAGTGACTACTTTTGGAACGATAATATAATTTACACTCATATTATAATGATTTCATATAAAAGGAGAAAAATTATGAGAAACGAAAAAACTATTGAATTATCTATTGGT
>JADFXP010000029.1 GCA_015233465.1 Candidatus Magnetominusculus dajiuhuensis | reverse complement strand
ATCATTATCCCATATAAAACGTGTACTTCCAATAGCTGTTTTTGTTCTAAGAGTATATTTAAGTTGATTAAAATTCAACATAAATATAGGACAATCTGAGATTTTATTGAGAGTTATTTCTGTACCATAAAAACTTTCACTACTTTCTTGAAAATCTAAATGTAAAGGAGCATCATCTGTTCTTTCTTTCCAGATTCTTGCATCTTTAATAAGCCCAGTACTTGATCCGTTATTATTACCACTTTTAATACGAAAATCATTACAAGAAAATAAAACAAATGTTAAACCTACTCCTTTTTCACCAACAGCATCGTTATCATCACGTTTATTAGTAGCAAAAGGTTTTAGTAATATAGGAAGTTCATCAGGATCAATTCCTATTCCATTATCAGAAATAAATATAGAATTATTTATAGCATCAATTCTTAAATTTATTATTCCATCTTCAATTTTAGATTTTCTAATTGCATCAACGGCATTTTGACATAATTCTGCAAGTATATCCCATTCATGATTATAACTATCATCTATATCTTTAATGCTATGTCGAATTTGTTTCAAATCAGGAGTAAGAAAGTTTATATTTTCACCCATATTCTCCCTCAAACTTAAATATAATTGTGTAATATGATTTACATTAATAATTATTAATGATAGTAAATATACACTGTATTTGTCAATGTCAGCTAATTTGTTCAATTAATAAATATCTGAACAAGCAACTAAAAGGGAACTTGTCCTTTTTTAAATGGGTTCAAAGGGACGAGTCCCTTTGCGGGAGTTTGAGGGCAGAGCCCTCAAAGGGTTACTTATTAGAAATTGGCAGATTAAATACAGATTCAGGATTAACGCTTATTCCGTTTATCTTTATACTGAGATGAAGATGAGGCCCTGTAGCTCTTCCGCTTTGACCTGCATATCCGATTAAATCATATTTATTTACCAGATACCCAACCTTTTTAGTCATCCTTGACATGTGCATATATATTGAAAAAATCCCTGCTCCATGATCTATAATTGTTGTATTTCCCTCAAAGAATAAATTTGAGCATAATACTACTTTCCCAGAATTAACCGCTCTAATTGGATCATTAATGGCTGCCTTATAGTCTATGCCATAGTGCGTGCTGTTTCTTTCGCCGTTTAATATCCTCATAACTCCAAATGGCGTTGTAACTATAGTATGAATAGGCAGGACAAAATTACCATCCCACACAGGAGGCGTAACCATTTGCAGAACCTCATCAAGTTTAGACCTTTCTTCCCTGATTCTCTTTAGAGATTCTTCATCAGGAGTGACCTTTTCTTTTGGCAGATTGTTGATATGTGTTTCACCAAAGACTTTGCTCTGAATTATTATTTCTGCCTTATAATGTTTAGTTCCTGACTTTATAGCGATTTCATGGGTTGATATTGATGTCTCCATTAAGGTGGGAACGATTGCGATATAGCTTTCATCAACTAATTTAAAGAATCGAATCTTCCTGCCGTCAAACATCCCCTCTGGTAAGTCATTTGATTTAAGCGTTATCATAAACGCATCCCCAGGGGATACTGTATCAGGAGAGACTACAGGTGCAGTTTCTTCAGCATAAAGAGTGGATGCAGTTATTAATAAAATTATATGTAGGATTAATAAATATTTTTTCATCTATGAAATGCCATAGACATTACAGTTGGGTCTTCATTGAGTACTTTTATGATTTTTTCTTGAATATTGTCTTGCTTAAATGAGATTGTAATATTATATGAGAGCCTGTTTTGTTCTTTATTTAACTCATAGTCAATGTTTGTAATAACACAGCCAGTTTCCTTTATTGAATCAAGAAGCTGCTGATTTTGCTCTCTTATCTTAGTGGAAATAGATAGGATTTTATAATGAAGGGCTGGGGAGTTTTTCTCAAATTTCCTTACTAAAAATAAAGAAAAATATGTGAGAATAAAGCCTGAGATAGAAAGTGTATAAAGACCTCCGCCAATAGCAAGTCCTATTGCTGAGATCATCCATAAGCAAGCAGCAGTTGTCAGCCCTAAAACCGATGGCCCGCTCTTTATTATTACTCCAGCACCTAAAAATCCAACTCCAGTTATAGCGCCAGCAGCAATTCTAGCAGGGTCTACTCGAACATATGAAGGGTCTATGGAACTTAAATGATAATATTCCGTAGATATAATCATGATAATTACAGAGGCAGTGCATACAAGAAGATGCGTACGAATCCCAGCAGGCCTGCCGTGCTGCTGTCTCTCATATCCGATTACTGCGCCAATTATTGCGCCTATTACAAGCCTTAATATTATTTCATATGGTTCAATCATCTGAGTCCCTTATATTAAATTATTATTTATTTAATAATAATCTGTACTAAATATTAAATATATGATATGATACACGATATAATAAGTCATATATTGTAATATAGTCCACATAATTATTTTACTATAAAATGTATTATTAAATACAGGATATTTTAAAGAGACAGGAGTGATACAAAATGTTTCAGATATCAATGGAGACGGATTATGCCTTAAGATGTATGCTGCTTTTAGCATTAAAATATGATGAGATCTATGGCGCATCAAGAATATCAGAAGAAAGACTTATACCCCGTCCTTTTTTAACAAAGATACTTCAAAAACTTGCAAGGGCTGGGTTAGTCACATCTATACGCGGCTCAAAGGGAGGGTTTAAACTTGCCAAACATCCAAGTAAAATCTTAGTGCTTGAGATAATTGAGGCAATGGAAGGGGCGATTGCAATCAGCAGGTGTGCAGTGGATTTAAAGAAATGTGATTTCAGTCAGACCTGTGCCTTATGTCCTGTTTGGGTAGAGATAAAGGGCTCTATTATTGATAAATTAGGAGGCTGGAATCTTGAAAGCCTGCTTGTTTCAAAGGGTTATACTATAACAACTTCCAAGTCGGAATAATCTTTTGCGTTTATTTGTTAGCACATTTCAGGCAGTTGCGTTAATGTTTTTAATAGGCGGGCTTGGAGTTTATGTAATCAGCAGAAAGATTGTGCCAAGCAGCGCCCTAAAGATGCTTTCACCGCTTGCAATTGACATAGCCCTTCCAGCGCTTGCTTCTTATAATGTCCTGACTAAGTTCAAACCAGAAGAAAACCTGTTGTGGTGGATGCTGCCTGTTTATTGGGCAGGGTTTACAGTTATCGCTTTTATATTATCCTTAATCTTTATGAATATATCTTTAAAGGTTTATAGGCGTGAGTTTTTTACATCGCTGTTTTATCAAAATGGTATATTTTTTCCGCTGATGATTTTAGGCGGAATGTATGGAACAAATTCAATTCATCTTGTTAATCTCTTTTTATTTACTCTGTTTTTCCCTGCATTTTTTCATAATACCATGCCCAAGGTCTTTAAGGGTCATACAAAGGATAATCATAATATCAGTTTGTTATTAAACCCTGTTTTTGTTGCAACTATTTTTACTCTTGCTGTACGATTGATTGGATTTAATAAATATTTGCCGAATTTTGTATTAAATGGACTGATGATGGTTGGAGGGATGTCTCTCCCTTTATTATTATTAATAATAGGGGCAAATGTTCATACTGAATACCATCTTAGCCGTGTGAATGCAGGTAATAATATTGAGTGGGTTGAGATAATAAAATTTCTTATTACAAAAAACATTCTATTTCCTTTGGTGATGATATTATTACTTAGATTAGTAACTTTGCCTCATGACATCGCATTTTTAATCTTATTACAAGCAGCAGTTCCACCGATTACAATAGTGCCGATAATAACAGAGCGGTATGGGGGTAATGGTTCTATTGTTAATCAATTATTGTTATTTAGTTTTATTTTTTCTTTAATTTCAATACCTGTTATGGTTATGTTATTTGGATGGTATATTGGCGGATAATATTAAATGCTTTTTTTTTTATTGTTAATTTATTATAATAGAAATATTAAAGAGGGCGGTAACATCTATAATAAGAGGAAATTATGCAGACACCTACTTCAGAAAAAAAGACAAGAGTAAAATTCTCTGATAATGATGATATAGAACGTTTTGTCGCTAATGTAAAACAAAAACAAAAATATACATCTGATATTATTGATAAGTTAAACAATACATTTTTTGACGGAGTACTTCATGAGATTAAGCAATTCACAGAAAATCAGGTAAATCTTACTAAAGAACTTATAAAAATTGGCGCAGCTCTTTCTGCTGAAAAAAATCTTGACGCACTCCTTGAGATGATAGTTGTTGAAGGCATGAATTTTACCAATGCTGACGGCGGAACATTATATATCGTCTCCCCTGATGAAAAAAGTATGATGTTTAAGATCTTACAAACCCGCTCCTTGAATTTTAAGATGGGCGGTACAAGCGGAAAGGATATTCCGTTTCCCCCTTTGCAGCTGTATAATAGTGACGGCTCCCGTAATGAACAACAGGTCTCTGCTTATGTTGCATTAACTGGTGAGTCAGTAAATATTGTTGATGTGTATAAGGTAGAAGGTTTTGATTTTAAAGGGACTAGGGAATTTGATAAGAGAACTGGCTATCGCTCACAATCCATGCTTGTTGTTCCATTACGAAATCATCTAAGTGAGATTATTGGAGTTTTGCAGCTTTTAAATGCTCAAGATGAGAAAAATAAGACCATTCAATTTTATAAAAATTATCAATCCCTTGTAGAGTCTCTTGCCTCACAAGCAGCAGTTGCTATAACTAACACATCTTTAATCAGCGAACTTAGTAATCTATTGGATTCTTTTATTAGATCTACTGCTTCAGCAATTGACGAAAAATCTATTTATACTGGCGGTCATGTCAGAAGGGTTGCAGAATTAACGCAGCAAATTGCCAAGGCATTGAATGATTCAAAGTCAGAGAAGTGGGCTGATTTTAATCTTTCAGAAGCCCAGCAAAATGAACTCAGGATTGCTGCTTGGATGCATGATATTGGTAAGATTACTACCCCTGAGCATGTTGTGGATAAGGCAACTAAACTTGAGACCATTGTTGACAGGATTGATTTAGTCTTTACAAGGGCTGAGATACTTAAAAAAGACATTGAGATTGAATTCCTAAATAATAAAATAGCATTATTATCTAAATCTGGCGCATCTGCTAATTTTGAAGATATTGAAGCGCAATATAAAGAAAAAATTAATTCCATTAATGAAGATATAAAATTTATCAAAACCGCTAATACAGGCGGGGAGTTTATGGAGGATGCAAAGATAAACAAGATCAAAGAAATTGCTACTAAAACAATTAAGATAAATGGAGAAGATAAACAGTTTTTGACTCCAGATGAGGTACAAAATCTTTCAATACGCAGAGGCACTCTTTCAGATAGTGAAAGAGAGATAATTCAGAATCACGCAAAACTCACCATTAAAATGCTAAGCCAACTGCCTTGGCCAAAGAGTTTGAAAATGGTTCCATTTTTGGCAGGCGCGCATCATGAAACACTTGCTGGCACTGGCTATCCTAATAAACTCAAGGCAGAAGACCTGCCGACTCAGGCAAGAATCATTGCCTTAGCTGATATATTTGAGGCATTGACTGCTGCTGACAGGCCTTATAAAAAGGGCAAGACCTTATCTGAGGCCTTTAAGATCTTGGGATTTATGGTTAAAGATAATCATCTTGATAAGGATATTGTTAATTTCTTCGTTGAATCTGGACTAGCTGTAGAATATGCCAAAAAGGAATTAAAGGAAGAACAAGTAGATGAGTTTACATATAATGGCGTGAAATATTCTGTTTCTGGAATTGATGCCGAAGCATTGCAGCAATAAAGATAAATATTTATTTTAAGGGCAGCGCCCTCATGACAATTATTTGATAAAAATTGAGATAAATTTATAAAAGAAATAGGCCATTAAGATACAGCAAGGGAAGGTAAATATCCAAGCAAAGAGGATTTTTCTAGCAACTCCCCATCTAACTGCAGAAAGGCGTTTAGTTGCTCCAACACCCATAATTGTGCATGAGATAACATTAGTAGTACTTACAGGCATTCCAAAATAACTTGCCCCTAAGATAACAGTAGTTGCTGCGGTTTCTGCTGCAAATCCGTGAATTGGTTCAAGTTTAAGCATACTTACGCCGAGTGTTTTAATGACCTTCCATCCTCCAAGAGCTGTTCCAAATCCCATAGCAAGCGCGCAGATTAAAATTACCCAAAAAGGAACTTCTGCTGAATGTATAACCCCGCTGCTAAAGAGCGTTAGCGTAATGATTCCCATAACCTTTTGTGCATCATTTGACCCATGACTAAAAGCCATGAAGGCTGACGAAAATATTTGAAGTATCCCAAAATTCTTATTTAATCCGCTTGGTGAAAATCTTCCAAATATTATTAGTATTAATTTCATTAATAAATAACCAAAAATAAGAGCCAATACCGGAGATATTAAAAGAGAAATAAAAATATCAGATAAACCTCTGAAATTTAAAACTGTTAATCCGCCATGTGAAAACGCTGCGCCAATAAGACTGCCGATCAAGGCATGAGATGAACTTACAGGCAGACCAAGCCTTATCATTGCTATATTCCAAATAAATCCTGCAACTAATGCAGACATAATAACAGCAGAATTAATGCCAGCAGGATCTACTAGTCCTATGCCAATGGTTTTAGCGACATGAGTGCTTATAAATGCGCCAAGTATATTAAGAGTTGCAGCCATTAATACTGCTTGAACAGGGGATAGTACGCGTGTTGAAACAACTGTGGCAATGGCATTAGCAGTGTCATGCATTCCGTTGCTCATATCAAACAAGAGGGCTATAATTATGATAAATATTATAGTTTCAGGCATTTTTCATTATTATTGTTTCAAGTACATTTGCAACATCTTCACAACGATTGGCTGCTGTCTCAAGATACTCCAAAACCTCTTTCCATTTGATTATCATAATTGCATTGGTTTCAGTCTCAAATAATTCCCCTAAAACACCCTTAAAGAGCTTGTCAGCATCATTTTCAAGCCTGTTTATCTCAATACATAACTCTTGAACATAGGAGTATTTTTTGAGCCTGAGATTATGGATAGCCTTATTTATAGTATCTACATTTCTTTGAAGAAGGGTAATCATATCAAATATGCCGTTGATAGTGGTCTTTATCTTAAATAATCTTACATGATCAGCACAGCCCCAAATCATATCCAAGATGTCATCAAGTTTTGAGGTAAGTGCAAAAATATCTTCTCTGTCAATTGGAGTAATAAATATTTTATTAAGACTTCTAAATATCTCGTGAGAGATAAGGTCGCCGTTTCGTTCAAGTTCATGAATTTTATTGGCGCGCTGTTCTATTTCGTCAAGGTTTTCAAAGAGTTTAACTAGATTGTTCGCTGCGTCAATACAATTTACTGAGGCATTATCTAATAATTCAAAAAAATTTATATCTTTTGGGAATAAGCCCATATAACCTCCTTCTTTCTTTGCATATTGAATCGTTTAGGATAACATGAAATAACCATTTTTTGTTAATATATTATTATGAAAGTATTTTTTAATGATTCTATTATAAACGAAGAACATGCCAATGTGTCAATATTTGATCATGGTTTTTTATATGGCGACGGCGTGTTTGAGACCCTTGCCGCTTATAATGGCGTAGTTTTTATGCTCAAAGATCATATTGCACGGCTTAAAAGGAGCGCTGAACTTATCTCCCTGAGAGTTCCATATGGTGATGATCAAATTGCCAAAATTGTATATGACACCCTTGCCTCAAATCAATTAAAAGAAGCATATATCAGGATTACTATAACACGCGGAGTTGGACCTATAGGATTAGATATAGACCTTTGTGAAAAGCCGACATTTTTGGTGATTACAAGGCAGTCTCATCCTTACCCCGAAGAGTTATATGAAAGAGGCATGAAGGTAATTGTTTCAGATGTTAAGAGAAATATAGTAGAGGCTATAAATCCAGCTATAAAATCAATGAATTTTCTGAATAACATACTTGCAAAGACTGATGCAAAGAAAAATCATGCTGATGAGGCATTGATGTGTAATGTTAGAGGACATTTGACAGAAGGAACTGTATCAAATCTGTTTTTTAGTACGGATGGGATTTTATATACGCCTTCAATAGATTGTGGGATATTGGAAGGGATTACAAGGAATCTTGTTGTAGACCTAGCCAGAAAAAATGGAATCAAGGTAATAGAAGGGCAATATTTTGTTGAAGATTTATATCAGGCATCAGAGGTATTTTTGACAAATACTTCAATGGAGGTTATGCCTGTAAGTTGTGTAGGTGTAGTTAAGTTTAATGTTGGTGCAATTTCTAAATTTTTGAGAACTGCTTTTATTAATGGGTTCAAAGGGACGAGTCCCTTTGCGGGAGTTTGAGGGCAGAGCCCTCATGTTTTGAGATCATATTGCTAGTTTTTTTAAGCCGATTAATGAGAGTTTTAAGGAATACTTTATAGAAATGAAGCTGGCAATTTGGGGAAGAGCGTTCAATGAGTGTGCTGTTTACTTTTATTAGCATGACATTAGTATTAGTGACAACATCAGCTGAGCGGATTGTGTGGGTTAGATAGCCCATTTCTCCAAAGCAGTCACCTTCATTTAGTGTTACAATGGTTATATCTTCTTTGGTGACATCTACCTTACCGCTGATTATTACATAGAATGAGTCAGAGACATCGCCCTCATGAACAATTATTTGACCTTGATGAAATTCAACCCAGACGCTAGCCCTGATGACCTCCCAAATCTCAAGGTCTGTGAATTCTTTGAAGAAATTCAATTTTTTCAGATGATTGAACCGTTGTTTCTGATTTATTTCAGTTGAGGGGTCTTGATCTATATTAAATTTCTGACTTAGCGCTTGACTCAAATCAGAGGCAAAATCCTCTCCATTTTGATACCTGCCTTCTGGGTTTTTATTTAATGCCTTTCTTATTATTAATTCAAGCATTTCAGGCATCTCAGGTTGGTAATAGCGCAGCGGAGGAGGGTCTTCATATGCTATTTGATAGATTAAAGATGTCACATTTTCTGCCTGAAAAGGCGGACAGCCTGCAAGCATCTCATAAAGCACAACACCAAGTGAAAATAGGTCTGTACGAATCGTTAAAACCTCTTCATTGAGCTGCTCTGGAGACATATATCTTGGAGAGCCTACTATTCCCATAAGCTGCGTTGAATCAGACTGAATGTATTGTGCAAGAGAGAAATCTGCTATCTTAACATCCATCTCTTTGGTGAGCAAGATATTACTGGGTTTTATATCGCGGTGTATTATGTTAAAACGATGGGCATAGGCAAGTGCTTTGCAGCATTTATAAATGATTTCAATTACCTTTTCAACAGGAAGCAAAGTCTCTGGTGTGCAAAAATCAGCAAGTGTTTTTTCGGAATCCATATATTCCATGACAATATAACAAAGTTTTCCGTCAATTCCTGCATCAAAGGTAGGCAGGATATTGGGATGATTCAATATGCCTGCAATCTTTGCTTCATTAAAAAACATCTTGCGGTATCTTGCCCCTTCCTTTGGGTCTGCCATTAAATCATTAACCGCTACCTTAACGGCAACCTGTCTGCCAATAAACGGGTCTTCAGCAAGATAAACCGTACCCGTACTCCCAGATCCGAGGACTCTTCCTATATCAAATTTGCCGATTTTTTTGGGTATTGTTTTTAACATTTATTAAAGTTTAACATTATGTATGGATTTATTTCAATACCATGATGGTCTAATGGTTTTTTGCCTGAATTATTGATTATAATAAGAAATGAATGAAGAGATTAAGATAAAGATTAGAAAACTCATTGATGATCTGAATTATCACAGCTATAAATATCATGTCCTTGATGCTCCAGAGCTAACAGATTCTGAATATGACAGGATGTTTCATGAACTTGCTGCTCTTGAGGGTCAATCTGGAAGCATATTTTCAGATTCCCCAACACAAAGGGTGGGCGGTGAGCTGCTTTCTAAATTTGAGAAGGTTAAACACACTATCCCTATGCTTTCACTTGATGATACGTTTGATTTGAGAGAGGTGGTTGAGTTTGATAATAGGATTAAAAAACTGCTTGAGAGCGGAGATGAGATTGAATATACAATTGAGCCGAAATATGACGGGCTTGCAGTAGAGCTTAATTATATTGATGGGTTATTAAACAAGGCTGGGACAAGGGGAGATGGGTTTATAGGTGAAGACATTACTCAAAATATAAAGACTATTAAGACTGTCCCACTTAGCATCTCTAAGATAAAAGAGATAGATATTAGAGGAGAGGTATATATAAATATAGCTGATTTTAAGGCGCTTAATGCTGAGAGATTGACTGAAGGTATCCAATTATTTGCAAATTCACGAAATGCTGCAGCAGGGGCAGTGCGTCAATTAGACTCTTCTATTACAGCGCAGAGAAATCTTTCTGTAGTATTTTATGGAGTCGGAGTTGTAAATGGAATTAATATAAATTCTCAGGTTGAATTAATTCATTGGCTTAAGGCAAACCGCTTACCAACTCCATTGAACTTTACGGTTGTTAAGGGAATAGATAAAGTAGTTGAGACGATAAAAGAGATAGGCAGTATGAGAGACACTCTGCCGTTTGAGATTGACGGGGCAGTGGTAAAGGTAAATGATTACGGCATTCAATTGCAGCTTGGTTCAAAGACGAGGTCTCCTCGATGGGCTGTAGCGTTTAAATTTCCTGCATATCTTGCAGTAACAAAGATAAGAGAGATTGTTGCAGGGGTTGGAAGGACTGGGGCAATAACACCTACGGCAATTGTTGACCCAGTGCAGATAGGAGGCGTGACTGTCTCAAGGTCTACGCTCCACAATTGGGATGAGATTAATCGTAAGGACATCAGGGTATTTGATACAGTGGTAATTGAGAGGGCAGGGGATGTCATACCGCATATTGTTGAGGTATTAAAGGATAAAAGGACTGGGATTGAACAAATATTTGATATTCCTATAAAATGCCCCTCTTGTGGGAGCGCGCTTGTAAAGACAGAGGATGAGATAGCCATTCGCTGCGTTAATCCAGACTGCCTTGCTAGAGTGATTGAACAGATTATTCATTATTGTGGAAGAGACGCTTTAAATATTGAAGGTATGGGCGAGAAAAATGTTGAATTGCTTTATAATAATGGGCTTGTTAGGAATTTTACGGATATATATAGGATAAATAAGGATGACCTGCTTAAACTTGAGAGGTTTGCTGAAAAATCTGCCGATAATCTAATAAATGCAATAGAGATCAGTAAAGACACAACACTTAAACGATTCATTATTGGGCTTGGCATACGTTATACAGGCGCTCAGGGGGCAGGCATAATAGCTGCAAATTTCAGCGATATTTCGGATCTATTCTATATTGATAAAGAACGTTTAATGGCAATAGATCAGCTTGGAGAAAAGACAGCAGGTGCGCTTGCCGCATATTTTAATGATGAAAAATCCATCTTGAATATTAAAGCCCTGATAGAGCTTGGATTAAAGATTACAAATACTGCGCAAATAAGCAATCTTCCATTTAAGGGCAAGACCTTTGTAATCACAGGGACTCATAAGGTTGGCAGGAGTGAGATAGAGGAATTTATTATAAGTAATGGCGGGAAGGTATCGTCTTCTGTTTCAAAGAAGACCACGTATCTGGTGGCAGGGGATGCGCCTGGGTCAAAGCTCAATAAGGCTCAGCAGCTTGGGATTGAGGTTATTGATTATGAGAGATTGATGGAACTAAGATAAAAATGTTATTATTTTTTAAAAGAGGATAATTATGGCAAATATAAACTTTATTCCATTTAATAAAAAATTTAGAGAATTAATGGGCAACGGTATTATATATACAGTCCCAATGTTTCAGCGTGATTATTCATGGACTGAAACAGAATGGGATGATCTTTGGCAGGATATTTTAGAAATATACAGAGAAAGTGAATCTGACCATTTTATGAGTTATTTAGTGTTAAAATCAGATGATAATAAAAATTATGAAATAATTGACGGTCAGCAAAGGATTGCTACATTAAGTTTAATAGTGTTAGCAGTGCTTAAAAATTTGCAGGAACTCCAATTACAGGAAATAGATGTAGAGAAGAATAAGATTAGATTAGAGCAATTAAGAAATTCATATATCGGATATTTAGATCCAGCGACACTTATCTCAAGTTCAAAATTAAAATTGAATAAACATAACGATTATTTATATCAAAACTCTATTGTTCCATTGGTAAATCTTCCTAAAAAGAGTAGAAATGCTTCTGATCAATTGATTATAGATGCTTTTAAGTGGTTTACTGAAAAAGTTACAAGAGATATTTCTATTAAAGATGGCGCTGAATTAGCTAGGTTTATTGGTTTAATTGCTGATAAATTATTTTTCACTGTTATTTCTGTAACTGATGAATTAAATGCCTATAAGGTTTTTGAGACACTTAATGCTCGAGGAGTTAGATTATCTACAACAGATTTATTAAAGAATTACTTATTTAGAGTTATTAGCAGTCAAGGGACTGATGAGATTGAAATAAATAAAATTGAAGAAAGATGGGAGATGATAATAAGCAAACTAAGCGGTGAAAAATTCCCAGATTTCTTGCGTGCATATTGGAATAGCCGTTATAAAATTATAAGAAAAACAAATTTATTTAAGACTATAAGTTCAACTATTAAAGATAAAAAAAATGTCTTTGATTTAATAAGAGAGCTTGATGATAATGTGGATTTATATACTGCGTTAAGCAATCCAGAAGATAAACTATGGACTAAAGACCAAAAGCAATATATTGAAGAATTGAAGACATTTAAAATTAGTCAGCCATATTCTCTATTAATGATAGCTCATATTAAATTTAAGGAAAAAGATTTTGAGAAACTTTTAAGGGCATGCAGTATAGCATCGTTTAGGTATAATGTCATTTGTGGTTTGAATCCTAATATTATGGAAATTGTTTATAATGATATAGTTGTTAAAATAGTTGCAGGGGAGTTAACAAAAATATCTGATATTATCTCAATACTAAAAGGTAAGATATATCCAGAAGACAATATCTTTAAAGAAGCATTTGTCGAAAAAGAATTAAAGACTACTGGTCGAAATAAAAAAATTGTCAGATATATTTTATTTGCAATAGAAAAACAACTTTCTCATATTCATTATGACTCTAAGAGCGAAAAACATACCATAGAACATGTTTTACCTGAATCACCAAAAGACAATTGGCCTGATTTCAATGAAAATAGAGACAGTAGTTTTATTTATCGTTTAGGAAATCTTACGTTATTATTAGATAAACCTAATCGGAAAATAGAAAATAAAGGATTTAATGAAAAAAGAGAAATATATAAAGATAGTGAATTCCAAATGACTAAAAATATTGCCGAAAATAATAGCTCATGGGATATTTCACGAATTTCCTCTCGTCAAAAGGAAATGGCACAGCTGGCTGCCTCTATCTGGAGCTTACCATAATTAAAATATTATTAAATTGACTTATTAAGATATTTAGTTTAATATATAATGCTTGAAATGAAAACACACCTGTCGCGGGGTGGAGCAGTCTGGTAGCTCATCGGGCTCATAACCCGAAGGTCAGAGGTTCAAATCCTCTCCCCGCCACCAACTATATTTATTTTGAGGGCTCTGCCCTTTTCATCTACGGGCTCCCGCAATAGGACTCGTCCCTTTGAACCCATTCTTAAAAACTTCTATGTATTAATGAAAAATTATCTCTATTTGTGATATAATTCACAATGGAAAATATTGATTTAAACGAAATTAACAGACAAATATTGATAATAAAACGCGGCGTTTCTGAGATTATTAACGAAGATGACCTTAGAAATAAACTCTTCAACTCCATCAAAAATAAAATCCCGCTAAAGATAAAAGCAGGTTTTGACCCAACTGCCCCTGACATTCATATCGGTCACACTGTATTACTCGAAAAAATGCGACAGTTTCAGGAACTTGGTCATCAGGTAATATTTTTGATAGGTGATTTTACTGGAATGATAGGTGACCCAAGCGGTAAAAACGCTTTAAGAAAACCTCTCTCCAAAGAAGAAGTCCTCCAAAATGCGCAATCCTATAAAGAGCAGATATTTAAAATTCTTGATCCTATAAAAACAACTGTAGTGTTTAATAGTGAATGGCTTGGCACAATGAGCGGTATGGAGATTGTCAAACTTGGGGCAATGTATACGGTTGCAAGGATGCTTGAACGTGATGATTTTGATAAACGTTTTAAAAATGGAAATGAAATATCACTGCTTGAGTTTTATTATCCCTTATTTCAAGGGTATGACTCTGTGCATTTGAAGGCGGATATTGAGCTTGGAGGAACAGATCAGAGGTTTAATTTGTTGATGGGGCGAACGCTCCAGAAGAAACATTCTATGTCTGAGCAGGTAGTGATAATGATGCCTATTTTAGAGGGGCTTGACGGCGTGAATAAGATGTCTAAGAGTCTTGGCAATTATATTGGTATAAATGAGTCGTCAGATGAGATGTATGGTAAGATAATGTCTATAACAGATGAGCTTATGATAAGATATTACGAGTTATTAAGTCATATTTCTGCCGAAGACTTTCAGATTCTTAAAGATGGGCTTAAAGATCAAACGATACATCCGAAGAAGGCGAAGGAAGAGCTTGCGAGGGAGATAGTTGGAAGGTATCATGGGCAGGATTTGGCGGATAAGGCTGGTGAGCGGTTTAATAGTTTATTTAGGGCAAAGGAAGTGCCTGAAGATATGCCTGTATGTAATTTAATCGTTGGTGAAAAGAATTGGCTGCCGCAGATAATGAAGGATGCAAATTTGGTAAATAGTACGGGAGAGGCGATAAGGTTGATTAAGCAGGGTGGGGTGAGTTTAGATGGTGAGAAGGTTATGGATGTAGATATTTCTTTGACATTTGGTGAGCGTATTTTGAAGGTAGGTAAAAGGATTTATTTAAGGATTATTTTTGGAGAAGCAAAAGAGAATACCCCGTCTGCTGCGCAGCCACCCCTTTTAAAAAAGGGGAATTAAAGAAAAAAGAGATTTAAGATTTCTTTTATTACGGGTTCAAAGGGACGAGTCCCTTTGCGGGAGCTTGAGGGCAGAGCCCTCATGTAGATGCCTTTAAATGGAAGATATTTCTTTACATATATTAGATATAGCGGAGAATTCGTATAATGCTGGGGCGAGCAGGATAGGGATAACGTTGAGGAGGGAAGGAGAGGTGCTTGAGGTGGAGATAGTGGATAATGGGCGGGGGATGGATGAGGAGGCTTTAAAGAGGTGTCGGGATCCGTTTTACACAACGCAGAGGAAGGGGTTTGGGTTGGGGATAGCGTTTTTTATGCAGTCTGCCTCTGAGTCTGAGGGTGAGTTTGATATAAGTTCAGTGGTTGGAGAGGGGACGCGGATATGGGCTAGGTTTAGGTTGGATCATATGGATTGCAAGCCTTTAGGGGATATAGCGGAGACGATAACTACGCTGCTTTATTCGAGACAGGGGGTGGATATAAGTTTGAAGATGATAAATGGTGATTATAGGTATGAGTTTGATTCTGATTTGATGAAGAAGGAGATTGAGCCTGTGCCTATAAATAATATAAGTGTAATAAAACTTATAAAGGCTGATATAATAGAAGGACAAAGAGGATTTATAAAGGGTGTCAAGGATATAATATGATAAAGAAAAAGTTATTGGTAGTAGATGATGAAGAGATAGTGAGGATAAGTTGTCAGAGGGTATTTGTGTTGGAGGGGCATGATGTGACGTTATGTTCAAACGCTAAGGAGGCGTTATTGCTGCTTGAGGCAGATACCTTTGATTTGGTGTTGTTGGATTTAATGATGCCTGAGGTTGACGGGTTTGAACTGACATTATTGATAAAGAAGAGATGGCCTGGGATGAAGGTAGTATTGATGACAGGGTATATAACGGCGAAGGTCAAGTTTCAGGCAGAGAGTGTAGGGGTTGATTATTTTATTGAGAAGCCGTTTTTGCCAGAGGATATTTTGGCTGCTGTGCAGATTTGAGTTTGAGAGCGAAGTTGAAGGTACAGGATACTTATGAAAGAAAATAATGAGATAGTTGATTTTGAAGAAAGAATATCTTTTAGGATTATTCTAAGGATTTTTGTTGTAATAATAGCAATATTGGGTTGCTTTATAAGTTATAAAAGTGGAACTACAGTAAGTGCCTTGGCATTAGAGGTTAATAGCAGAGAAGTAATCGCAGAAGATTGGTTTAACAGTGGTTTAAACTATTATAATGAGAAAAGGTTTCAAGATGCAATTAATTCGTTTAAGAAAGCTATAAAATTTAACCCTAAATATGCAGATGCTTATTTTAATAAAGGGAGTGCTTATTGTAATTTAGGCAGCTTTCAACAAGCGATCAAGGATTTCAATAAGGCCATCGAACTCGATCCTGAAATAACAGATGCTTATTATAATAGAGGGACTGCTTATAATAGGTTAGGCAATCATGAGCAGGCAATTAAGGATTTTAATAAGGCACTTGAACTTGATCCTGAATTAATTGAGGCTTATAATAATAGAGGGAACGCTTATAAAAGTTTAGGTAAAAAAGAGATTGCAATAAAGGATTATAATAAGGCGCTTGAACTCAATCCTCAGATGTCTTTGGTTTATAATAATAGAGGGAATGTTTATTATAGCTTAGGCAATAAAGAGCAGGCAATGAAGGATTACAATAAGGCGATTGAACTTAATCCTCAATTTGTAGGAACTTATACAAATTTTTCAGAATTTTATCTTACTTCTAATAAATATGAAGAATCCTTTGACATTCTGAATAAGGCTAAATACAAACTTAAGACAAAGGACGATAAAGGAACTTATTCATACTTTGAGTGCATTATAATAAAACTCCTTAATCAGGATACTAAGGAAGCAGAGACCAAGTTTGATGAAGCAATGAAGTCAGATTTTGATACAACTTGGGATTTTGATAATATTGAAAATTGGCTAAAAACTGCTAAAATTTCAGAAGATACCAAGAAATATATCAAAGAAAAGACTGACGAGTTTAAGAGGCATAAAGACTTGCACAAGAAAAACTAAACTTTACAGCGGGTTTAAGGCACGTATATAGAACCTGTAAGTAGTTTTTTATGAGTTTAAACATTTAGGAGCAGGTGCACTTTGGGACACCTGCTCCCGCGATAGTTATTACGTTAAAATTTCATTTAAATCATCTGTAATAGTTATAATATATTAGCTATAAGAAACGATAAAAGACTAAAAAGGATATAATATTATGAACGCTATTAAAGAAGATGTAATTTCATTAGTCCAACAAATGCCTGAATCTTCAACCTTAGAGGATATTATGGAACATTTATATGTTATGCAGAAGATTCTTAAAGGTAAACAACAATTAAAAGAGGGGCAATTTTATTCTCATGATGAGGCTAAGGAAATATTGAATCAATGCCTAAAATAAAATGGTCAAAAGATTCTATTGATAACATCAAGGAAATAACTACTTTTATTGCAAAAGACTCTCCTTATTATGCAAAATTATTTAGAGATAGAATTTTTGAGATGATAGAACATTTAGAATTTTTTCCTGAAATCGGAAGACTTGTACCAGAATTGAATGATCCAAATATAAAAGAACTGATATTTAATAAATATAGAATAATATACCAAATAAATGAAGATTATATTGAAATCATCTCTATCTTACATGGCAGTAGGCTGCTACAAATTTTGGGAAAAAACTAACTGTTACTCTTAGTGCGGGAGCAGGTGTCCCAGAGGGCACCTGCTCCTAAATGTTTCAAAGTTTTAAATTTAAAGGGCTTTAATATTTACCTGGAATTTAGATCAAATTGTCTCTGTGACTCCATCTTTATCAAATAAATATTCTTAACATCTATTAATATTTAATTTCACACATGACTTTATTATTTCAATAATGTTAAAATTAATCCATTTAGCTGCATATAGTTACGATAAATAGAGAGATTTGAAGATAAATTTTTGTATACCTATATAGGAGGCAATAAATGGAAGGCAGTATTTTAATAGTTGATGACGATCCTATTGTTGTAAAAAGCTGCGAATATGTCCTTAAACCCGAAGGATATGAAGTAAAAGGCGTGACAAAGGTAAAAGAGGCAATGGGGGTTTTGGTTAATCAGAATTTTGATCTTATTATAACTGACCTCAAGATGCCTGAAATAGACGGAGTGAAATTTATATCTTGGCTTAAGGAAAAAAATATACCATCTGGAATTATAGTAATGACAGGATACCCTTCTCAAGAAAGTATTAAAGATACCCTTGAACTTGGAATTGTAGATTATGTGACAAAACCGTTTTCTCCTTCATTTTTGCTTGATGTAGTTGCGAAGGGAATCAAATTTATGATGACTCGCACAACTTTATTGAAAGGTGAAGTGGATGCTTCTAAGTCAAAGGCTGAAGAACTTAAGAAAATCATACAGACAAATAAAAATAAACCTGGGGCTTTAATCCCAATACTTCAAAAGACACAGGAGTTAATTGGGTATCTGCCTGCCTCTGTGCAAAGGATTATTGCAAAGGAATTAAGAATCCCAGTAAGCGAAGTTCATGCAGTAGTGTCTTTTTATTCATTTTTTAAGATGAAACCAAGGGGTAAGCATAGTATTAGGTTATGTCTTGGCACAGCATGTTATGTAAAGCAGGCAACCGAAATACTGGAAAAACTTAAGTCTCATCTAAAAATTGAGGCTGATGGAATTACTGAAGACCGTAAGTTTTCTTTAGAGACAGTAAGATGTCTTGGCGCATGCGGATTGGCTCCAGTTGTTGTTGTAGATGGAGATACGTATGGAGCGGTTGACCCGGTAAAGGCTGATGAACTGCTCGTTAATTATGAATAAATGGAAAAAAGGAGACATATATGCCTAAATTAACGATAGAAGATATAAAAAAAATCAGAGATGATCATAAATCAGTTGTAACTATGAGAGAGGGTAATGCGCGAGTCAAGATTATTGTGCATATGGCAACATGCGGAATAGCCGCTGGTGCAAGAAAAATTATGACTGCTATCATGGAAGAAATGGAGAAATCTAAGGTTACAGACGTGGTTGTAATGTCATCTGGATGCGCTGGTTTATGCAGTCAAGAGCCTATGGTAACGATTAATATACTTGATAATCCGCCAGTTAAATACGCGTTTTTAAATGAAGAAAAGATAAAAAGGATATTCAAAGAACATGTAATAGAAGGACATATTGTAGAGGATTTAGCCCTTGTGATTGGCAGTGAGATGTCATATTAATAATTTATAGTCTTGGAGGATATAGATGAAGACCTACAGGTCTAATATAATGCTTTGCGGAGGAACTGGTTGTATTACTACTGGGAGTTTAAAGGTACGAGATGCCCTTATCGCAGAATTGGAAAAACGAGGGTTATCTGATGAAGTATCCGTTACGTTGACAGGCTGCAATGGTTATTGCGCTCAGGGTCCTTTAATAGAAGTACATCCAGAAGGAATTTTTTATCAAAAATTGACAGTTGCCGATGTGCCTCAGGTTGTAGAGGAGCATTTTATAAAAGGCAGGCCTGTTGAAAAATTAATGTACAAAGATCCTGCATTAAAGTCATCCGTTCCTGCCATGAAAGATATACCATTTTTTAGTTTTCAGGTATTAAGGGCTTTAAGAAATAAAGGTTTAATAGATCCAGAAAAAATAGATGAGTATATAGCAAGAGATGGATATATGGCTGCAGCTAAGGCGCTCACTGAGATGAAATCTGAAGATATTATATCAGTGATGAAGGACTCAGGACTAAGGGGTAGAGGCGGAGCTGGTTTTTCAACTGGTCTGAAATGGGAGTTTTGCGCAAAGATTACAGGAGATGTAAAATATATATTATGCAATGGCGATGAGGGTGACCCAGGCGCTTTCATGGATAGAGCGGTTATGGAGTCAGACCCGCATGTTGTTATTGAGGGTATGATAATAGCCGGTAAGGCAATTGGAGCAAATAAAGGATATATATATGTTAGGTGTGAATACCCGCTTGCAGTAAAAAGACTTCAAAAAGCTATTGAACAGGCTAAGGAATACGGTTTGCTTGGCGAGAATATATTAAATAGCGGGTATAGTCTTGATTTAGAGGTATATCTAGGGGCTGGGGCATTTGTATGCGGTGAAGAGACTGCTTTGATGCGTTCTTTAGAAGGAAAAAGAGGAATGCCTATCCCAAGACCGCCTTTCCCTGTGCAAAAAGGACTATGGGGGAAACCGTCTGTATTAAATAATGTAGAGACATTTGCAAATGTCCCGCAGATAATATTAAGAGGCGCAGATTGGTTTAAAGAATTAGGAACAGAAAAATCAACTGGCACTAAGGTCTTTGCCCTTTCAGGTTCAATAACCAATGTTGGACTGATAGAGATTGCAATGGGAATACCACTTCGGACGATTGTCTATGACATTGGTGGAGGTTTACCTAAAGGCAAGAAATTAAAGGCAGTACAGCTTGGCGGTCCATCGGGCGGATGTGTCCCAGCTCATCTCATTGATACCCCTGTAACATATGAGGACATAGTTAAAACAGGCGCTATTGTTGGTTCAGGTGGAATGATTGTCATAGATGATTCAAATTGCATGGTTAATGTAGCAAAGTTTTTTCTTGAATTTACAACTGAAGAATCATGCGGAAAGTGTACTCCTTGCAGGGTAGGCACAAAGGTCTTGAAGGATCTTCTTTATGAGATAACTGAGGGGCGCGGCAAGGAGGGTGATATTGAGTTATTGTTAGATTTAGCAGCTGATATTGGCAGGTCATCGCTATGCGGCCTAGGTCAAACAGCTCCTAATCCGTTAATAACTACAATTAGATATTTTAGAAATGAATACGAGGAGCACATACATGATAAATGGTGTCAGACCGGGGTATGTAAAACGCTTTGTACGTTTGTTATAAATAAGGAAAAATGTAAGGGCTGCACTTTATGCGCAAAAAAATGTCCTGCTAAGGCAATATCAGGCGAAAAGAAGGAGCCTCATTCTGTAGATCAGTCATTATGTTTAAAATGCAGGACTTGTTATGAGGTTTGCAAATTTGACGCTGTTTCAATATGCCCTGGTAAAAAGATAGATAAAGAGGAGGCTGCAGTATGTTCGGAGGTTGTCGTATGATTAATTTAACAATTGATGGCAAGCAAATAAAGATAAATAAAGGAGTAACTATATTAAAGGCAGCCCTTGATAATGATATTTATATCCCGCACTTATGCTGGGATCATAGGCTGACTCCTTATGGCGGGTGTCGGTTATGTATGGTAGAGATAAAAGATCAGCCAAGATTATTTGCTGCTTGTTCTATGCCTGCTGGTGACGGCATGGTAGTTTATACAGACACTGAACAGCTTCGAAAGGTAAGAAGCACGGTTGTGGAATTAATGCTTATTCATCATCCCTTAGACTGTCCTGTATGCGATAAAGCTGGAGAGTGTCAGTTACAGATTATGTCTTTTAAGTATGGAGCAAACTTTAGCAGATTTAAAGGTGAACGAAAAAATGCACCTGAAGATACTGGAAGTCCGATGATCTCAAGAAATACTAATAGATGCGTATTATGCGGTAAATGTGTGAGAGTTTGTGGAGAGCATCAGGGAGTTGGCGCTATTAATTTTATAGGGCGCGGATTTGAAAACGTGATTAGTCCAGCATTTGAAGAGACATTAGACTGCGAATTTTGTGGTCAATGCGTAGATGCCTGTCCTGTTGGAGCACTTGGAAGCAAGCCATTTAAACATCGCGCAAGGTCATGGGTTTTAGAGAGTTATGATAATATATGTCCGTATTGCAGCGTTGGGTGCACTGTTACCTTAGATTTGAGAGAGGGAGAGATTTTAAGGTCGAGAGGAATCAGCACAAAAGGCATTAATAAAGGTGATCTCTGCGGTAAGGGTAGATATGGCTTAGATTTTATATATTCTGATGCAAGGCTTAAAACGCCGATGATAAGAGTTGATGGTCAGTTAAAAGACGTCTCATGGGATGAGGCATTAAAATATATTGCAGATGGTTTAATTGACATAAAAAATAAAAAAGGCGCGGACAGAATTGGAGCGATTGGGTCGCCAAGATGTACAGTTGAAGATAATTATATGCTTCAAAATTTTATGCGTACAGTTATTGGAACAAATAATATTGATTCTTCAGCAAGGTTTGGGTTTGCGGTATTTAATCAGGCGATAGAGATGGCATTTGGAATTAAAAGACTTCCAATTGAAATGGATGCCCCTCTTGGTAAAAATGTGATCTTGGTATTTGAATCTGATGTAACATCTACACATCCTGTATGGGGTCTCAAGTTTTTAGAAGCTAAGCAGAAAGGTTCAAAATTAATAATAGTAGATTCTAGAGAGACGAAACTTGCTCGTCATGCACATATGTGGTTAAAGATAAAACCCGGCACAACGCAAGTATTTATATATGGGATGATAAAGTTGGCATATGATGAGGGGTTATACATTAAAGAAGATGCCGAAAAGATTGAGAATTTTTCAAAACTTATAGAACTGGTTCAATCATATACCCCAGAATTAGTTGCTAAGATAACTACAATTGATAAGGATGATTTTTTAGCTGCGGCAAGTCTTTATTTAACGTCAACTAGTCGTATCATAACATTGACAATTGCTGCTGCAGAAAATAATAAGGGATTTAATACTATAGCTTCTGCATGCGACCTTACGAATTTTTTAGGTGATGGACCAAAGGCTCTTCAATCCCCTGCGGAATATTCTAATACATTTGGATTATGGCAGATGGGTATTGCGCCAAACATTAAGCCTGGCGGTGAAAAGGTTGAAAAGCCTGGTAAGACAGTATATGAAATGTTATATAAAAAGGATGAGATAGATGCATTGTTTTTAATGGGTGAAGATCCACTTATAACATATCCAGATCTTAAAACTATAGAGAATGTGATTTCAGGACTACAGCTATTAATTGTTCAAGATATTAGATTAACAGAAACTGCAAAGTTAGCACATGTAGTTTTGCCAGCTTCAAGCTGGTCAGAAAAAGACGGCACATTTATCAATTCTATGGGCAGGTCTCAGACTGTTAGAAAGGTGATTATGGAAAAGGGGGAGTCACTGCCAGATTGGCAGATATTAAATAAATTATCTAAGGTAATGGGACAATCCCTTGGAATAGATAATTTGAAAAAATTGCAGTCTGAAGTGGATGATATTAGAATTATTGCAGGTGATAAGAGGCTAAGGTATATCGCTGCGCCATATGTAGAACCTCCAGTTACTGCGGAATATCCATTTATTATGGTTACAGGAAATTCAATGCAGCACTCTGGTACATTATCTGTAATGTCTAAGAGTTTGACCCATGTTTTTTCTGATGCCTTTATTCAGGTGAATACTGAAGACGCTTTAAAGTATGGACTTGTTGATGGCAGCTATGCAACATTAGAATCTATCAAGGGTAAGACTGTTATAAAGATTAGGGTAACAGATGAGGTAAGCCCTGGGGTGTTATTTGTACCTGTGCATTTTAAGCATGTAAGGGTAAATGAATTAACGCGTATAGCTGAGGATGGCACAGCACCGCTTGCCTTGGTTAAATTAACTCCTATAAAATAATCAAAATATAATAATGGACTTATCTATATGTATGGATAAGTCCATTTATATTTTTAAAAAGAATAAAGGTATATATAATGGGTTCAAAGGGACGAGTCCCTTTGCAGGTCAAGGGCAGAGCCCTTGTAGGGATTTTAAGGGGCAAAGCCCCTTAAATGTCTATTAAAGGCTGGTTATATATTGATGTATCTTTACAAAAAGTTCCTTGCATTCAATAAATGTGATTAATTTTAATGCCTCGTTATAGCTAACCCACTTAAAATCTTGTATCTCTTCTTTTTGTATAGTAACCAAAGAATGGTTATCTACTTCTGCTATAAAATATTCAACGGTCTTTTCAACTAACTGACCTTCAGAAAAAAAACTGTATCTTTCAATAAAGCTAATTTCAGAAGATATTTTATAATCCTTTAATCCTGTCTCTTCAACAAACTCCCTGCATGCAGTTTGAATGGCTGTTTCCCCTAAGTTTTGATGTCCCTTTGGAAATGCCCAATGTCCAGCATTGTGTCTTATCAGGAGATAATAATAATCTTTGTTTTTTTGATAAAATGGTATTATTCCAAATGCAGTATCTTTCATCAATTACCTTGAACCCTTAGCCATTAAGATCACTCGAACTGTTTTTAGTAATATATGAAAATCCAAAAAGATTGAGAGATTTTTGATATAATAAAGATCATATTGTAATTTTTCAAGGGCATCTAATGTTGATGCAGCATAATGAAAATTTACTTGCGCCCAGCCTGTTAGGCCAGGTTTAACTGAATGTCTAATTGAATAAAATGGTATCTCTTGAATCAAGTGCTCAATAAATTCAGGGCGTTCAGGCCTTGGACCAATAAAACTCATTTCACCTTTTAAGACATTATACATTTGAGGTATCTCATCAATCCTTGCCTTACGAATAAACTTACCAATACGCGTAACTCTATCGTCATTTTCCCTTGCCCATACAGCGCCATTTGACTCTGCGTCAATTGACATAGATCGAAATTTTATAAGTTTAAACTGAACGCCGTCTTTTCCAATACGTGTTTGTTTATATAATACTCCTCCAGCAGATTCCAATAATATAGCAACTGCAGTTATTAACATAATAGGTGAGGTTATAATCAATCCAAATAATGAGAGAACTATATCAAGTACTCTCTTGAGTCTATCTACATAAATTGAACCTCCAATGCCGCGAAAGGTTGCAAATGCCATCCATATGTCATTTAAATGTTTTACAGGGAGTTTTCCTGTTAATTCCTCAAATAATGACGGCATATCATAGACATCCAATCCGTTCATTTTACACTCGACAATAGTTTTAAATAATCCTTCATTTCTTGCTCGTGTAATAGCAATAACCGCTGTGTCTATTTCATTATTTATAGACATTTTTTTCAACATTGAAGTATCTCCAATTATATTATGAGTACCTATCATTTTATTTAAATTATCAGGATTGTCATCAAGAAATCCCAATATTCTAAATCTATCACATTTAGAAAGTATTTGATATATTGTTTTGCCAGTAGCTCCTGCGCCAACAATGACAATATTTTTTATCTTTAATGAAGATATAACAAAATGATAATAAGAAACCCTCCAGATATAGACTAAAACAGAAACAATTACCATGTTTAACATAAAGATACTTCTACCGCCAATAGTAGAGGATGGAAAAAGATAAAAAATGACCGCAACTATTGCGGTTCCAGCAAATACTGCAGACAAAAATCTCGTGGCATAAAAGGTTGTTTTGAAATTATAGTTTAGACTATAAAGGTTAAATAGATAAAAACTTATCAGATATACTATTATAAAAAATAATATCCCTCCTTTAAGTAATGAAAATGCAAACCAACCAATCCTAAGGTAAATAGCTAAATATGCAGACAAGACTATAAATATAACGTCGCCTATTAAGAGGAATAAATTTTTCGAGTAATTTGTTTTATGTCCTAACATCTCTATCCTTATTAAATAATTTAATCATAAAATATAACCTTACTTCCAGAGGTGTCAATCTCAAAGGGAAAATATCTACAGCCTAACTCAGTCTTAATAATATCATGATTATCAGCGTAAATCAAAAGAAAACCAGTTCCGCCTGCTCCAAGCAGTTTACCGCCAGAGGCTCCAAGTTCCATTGCCTTATGATAAAAGGAATCAATATTATCATTAGTAATGCCTGAAGAAACCTCTCTTTTAAGCAGCCATCCTTTATGAAGTACGCTTCCAAGCTGAGCTATTTCTCCATCATTTATAAACTCAAGCAATTTGTCAGCTAATTTTGTCATATCTTTGATTAAATTGTAATTAAATTTATTTGCTAAACTATTTTTTTGTTCTGTTAAAATTGAAGAAGCGCTTCTGCTTCCGCCTGTATAATATAGCTGCAAAGATTGTTCAAGGCTTCGGCGTTTTTCCACTGACACTAATATTGGAGAGACATCCACTGTTTCATCTTTATTAAACCTGATATAATTTATGTTGCCGTAAGAGACTGCATATTGATCCTGTTTACCTATCGGCTCGCCAAGTATATCTATCTCAATCTCGCATGCCTCTTTGGCCAATCTTTCCTTAGAGACAATCTTCCCTTGAAAGGCATAAAGGGCATTTAATAAACCAACAGTAAATGCACTCGATGACCCCAGCCCTGTTCCAGCAGGCACATCAGCAAAACTTGCTATCTCTATACCGCTATTTATGTGAACCTTTTTGAGACATTCCCTTACTATTGGATGTTTTATCTCATCTATATTATAAACATCTTCTGTGCTTGAATATTTTATTCTAATCTTTTCATGAAAATATGGATGAATGATTATATACATATATTTTTTGATGGCAGCGCTCACTACTGCCCCATATCCATTTTTATTATAAAATTCACGCAGATCGCTTCCTCCGCCTGCAAAACTGACCCTAAATGGAGTCCTTGTTATTATCATAATTATAATTCCCTATTATAATCTGGTTTGGAGTCATTAAAATTGATAATTGAGTTGCCCCATTCATGATTATTAATAATAATATCAGCAAATTTCATTGAATCTATTACAATTTGAGTTTCATCAATTTCACGTCTATCGTATAAAAGCTCAATTTCATCCTCCGATATATCCTTCCATCTATAAAAATCAAAATATCTCCTGCGCCTTACCTCTTCATCCAAAGAAACATATATCTTAACATCAGCTAATTCTACTAAATATTTTATATCAAGACTTAATACGCCTTCAATTATAATACAATCTCTATCTTCTAAGGAAAACGGCACTGTATCTCGAATATTCTGATTATAAGGATCATATATAGACATTGAAATTTCAGCGCCTTCAAGCAATAACCGAATATCCTTTTTTATATCATCGTAGCGGTATCTTTCTCTAACAGTCATAGAATCTGTTCTTTGATCTTTACTTAAAAGCCAATTATCAAGTTTGATGACCTTCGTATTAATCCCTTTTGATAAAAGATCATCACATAAAAACCTTGCAAATGTTGATTTTCCGCTTCTTGATAATCCTCCGATGGCTATTACAAATATACGATTTTTATCCTTAATCATATCATAGAGTTTATCTGAAAGCTCTTTATATTTTTTTGAGCTCTCAATGATAAAATTCACAGCGTCTGTCAGATTATTAAACTGATAATCAGGCGTAACATCATATGTATTATCCTTACCGCTAAGTCCAGTTTGGAGCAATATTGTAGACATTCCAGAGTCCTTGCCTGTTTTTATATCTATAGTACTGTCGCCAATAAACCACGAAGATGCAATATCTATATTGTATAGATTCATTGCATTACGAATCATACCATCTTTAGGTTTTCTGCAGTTGCAATTAATTTTATAAGCAGGATTTTCCTCTGGAAATCCTTTGTCTGGATGGTGAGGACAAAAGAAGATATCATCTAAATATGCGCCTTGATCTCCAAGTAAGGTTTGTAGTTTTTTATTTATCAAATGCACGGTTTCTATGTTACAAAGATTACGAGCAACTACTGATTGATTAGTAGCAATAAATACAAGAAAATTTGAGTTATTAATTAATTTAATTGCAGCAGGTGCATCAGGATAAAGTTCAAGGTCAGAAGGTTTATGCAGCTGATTTATATGTTTTATAATCGTACCGTCTCTGTCAAGAAATATCGCAGGATGTAATTTATCAATATTTTCATCGTAAACCTTGCCATCTAATATATCCTGCTCCACCTTATTAAATCTATCAATAGTGCCGACATCTTTAATATATTCAATGGTTTTATATCCAACAATCTTTTTATTATCCCTTAACATATTAATAAAGACATCTCTGACAAAATCAGACGGCTTGTTTTCATGGATATAATCAAGTACAATGGGATTTAACATATAAACAGCAGCGCTTACAAGATTTGAATAAAATTGTGGTTTTTTGTCTTTGGTATATAATGCTGAAACATTAAAATCATCATCCATCTCAACAATATCACTATCGTAAGGATGATTATTAGGATGAACTACAATCGTTGCATCTCCAAGATTAGCAACATGATATGCAAAGAGTTTATCAATATTAATATTTAAGACAAGGTCGCCGTAAATAACAAAAAAGGGTGCATCACGGAGTTGAGCATCAAGAAGTTTAACGCAGCCAGATGTCCCAAGCGGAAACTTTTCTTGAGAATATTTTATGCTGACACCAAACTGTCTGCCGTCTTGAAAATAGTCTTTGATTTGATCGCCGAGATAGCCAGTAAGGATATAAATATCTGAGATATTATACCTTTTTAGAAGTTCAATCTGTCTTTCTAAAATAGGCATACCAGCAATCTTGATCAAAGGTTTCGGAATTGCAGAAGACTTTAATCTAAAACCCTTTCCGCCGGCTATAAGAAGGGCTTTTAACGAATGGTTATTTGATTTATTATTCATTTGAGATGATTATATCTTTCCAAAGACTTCATTATAAAGCAAATCTGCAATCAACTTATATCCAGCAGTTGATAAATGCAGTCCATCATTAGCATATTTCCCTTCAAGCTGCAAGGTAACTGGTTTGCTTGATGCCTTAAAGAGATCAATATATAAAATATTTTTAGATTTGCAATGCTCAATTATCATATTATTAAGAATGACCCTTGGATGAATAAGCTCGTCAAAACCCCTTATAGACGGTATTGTTACTGCTATAGGAATAATATTTGCTTTAATCGCTAAGTCATACATGGCAAATAAATTATCAGCTGTCTCATCTATTGCTATTCCCCAGCCAATATCATTAGTGCCGCCTAAGATTATAACATAATTAGGCTTAAATGAAATCACATCTTCATCAAATCTCCTTAACATTTCTTCCGTCATCTCCCCGCTTATCCCCTTCATAATAAAATTAAATTTATTTTCAGTTTTTTCAGCGAGAAAATCAATATATGGAGTCTCCAGATAATATGGATTCTCCATCGTAGGAGATTGATACCCTACTGTTAAACTATCGCCAAATGCCACTATTTTTAGTTTATTCATTGGAATTTTTTTGAGGGCAGAGCCCTCATGACAATTAATAGTACCTCATTGCATGTTCAAATAATCCATATAATTTTAGATCAACATATGTATCGTCAGATTCAAGTATCTTGACCTCTTCATTAAATCTATTCATTGAAACAGTAAATACCTCAATCTCTTCGGCATCATCAAGGGTTTGGCAGCCATTTAGATAAACATCTTTGGCAAGAAATATGGTCAATACCTCACTTGATGCCCCAGCAGATATAGGACCAACTGCTATTTCATTAAGCGTATCTGCCTTATAACCTGTCTCTTCGAAAAGCTCTCTTTTTGCAACATCTATAAGAGGCTCGTTTTTATCATTAAGACCAGATGGAAATTCAATGACAAATTTTCCAACTGCAGGTCTAAATTGTTTAATAATAATCACTTTTTTATCTATTGTAATAGGAATCACACATGCAATCCCATTACATCCAACCCTTTCAACTGCCTCCCATAAAACAGTGTTTCCTCTAGAATTTATAAATGTTAGTGCATAACTCCTTAAATATTTCCCATGCCATAGGAATTTTTTCTCTAATATAATAGGCGCTTTATACATTTTTTATCCTTTATTATAAGGCCTTCAAGACTGCCAACACTGCCTCTTGAGCATTCCTTGAAGCCAAATTTATATCCCATGCTGATTTATTTCTGTCCTCAACAATATTGCTGATTCCCCTTATCTCAACCATTTTTAGACCATATAAATTAGATATATGAGCAATACTTGCCCCTTCCATATTTTCACATAATCCATTATAGGATTCCTTTAATTCTTTAGCCCTTTTCAGCGTTCCACTGCAAGTAGAAACCGTGATAAAAGTCCCTTTCTTGCATGTATAAGATTTATTAATAATATTAAATACTTTATCTATAGTCTCTTTATCAAGTTCAATCTTATTATAAAATTGCCTATTATTGGTAATAATGATCGGAAGACCGATTTCAGTCATGTCCTTAAAGCCGTCAAGGCATAGTACGCCCTCATCGCCATAGATTTCTTCTGCTGCAATGGCAATATCTCCGACATTCAGCCCTGTCTCAGGATAAGCCCCGCCTATACCAGTAGATATTACAATATCAGGAGCGAATTGTTCAAAGACTTTAGTACAAACATGAGCAGCATTGACCTTACCAATGCCAGTAACAGCTACAATTATTTGTTTATTACAGTAAATCCCTCTCATAATACCAAATGATTGCATCTTGCAGTCAATAAGGGAATCAAGTATAATCTTAGCTTCAAATGGTACGGAACAAAAAATAGATATGAGCATTTTCTTTATATATCGTAAAAAGTATTTACTTATTATTTTAATAATATTAAGATATATTATTCAATAAGAATTCTTTAAATCTCATGGAATAAAATGGGGGAATAAGATGAAAAGAATGCCAGCCGTTGCAGGACAGTTTTATAGTGGAGATAAAAATTCGTTAGAAGATGAGGTGAAAAGATTAATTCCTTCTTCAAGGATTAACCCTGTAAAGGCAGTTGGCGTGATAAGCCCTCATGCAGGATTGATTTATTCGGGATCAGTTGCGGCAGAGGTATTTTCAAGGGTACAGATCACTGATACTGTAATAATCATTGGGCCAAACCACAGAGGCATAGGCAAAAGATTTGCTATTGATACTGCTGATCAATGGGTTATCCCTACCAATATATTTGAAATAGATCAAGACCTTGCCCAAGATCTATTAAGGCAGTGCAGTTTATTCTCTCATGACAGTCATGCACATACCTATGAACATTCACTTGAGGTGCAGCTTCCGTTTATTGCGCATTTGAAAAAAGATACAAAGATTCTGCCAATCTGTGTAATGGACGCAACCTTAGAGCAGTGTAAAGAAATGGGCGAGGCAATAGCAGTAGTAATAAAAAAATCTCAAAGAGATATAATGATAGTTGCAAGTTCAGATATGAGTCATTATGTTTCAGTTAAGACCGCGAAATATAAGGATAATATGGCTATAGAAAAGGTGCTTGCACTTGATCCAGAAGGGCTTTATGAGGTTGTGCATAGGGAAAAAATTAGCATGTGTGGAATTATTTCTTCAACAATTATGCTTTTTGCCGCATTATCACTTGACGTAACTATATCAGAACTGGTTAAATATACGACATCTGGCGAAGTCAGCGGAGATTATGATCAAGTTGTAGGTTATGCGGGAATTATGGTAAGATAAGTGGAAATGACAATTTAATATAGCGGAGGTTTTTATAATGTTTGCAATAATAGAGACAGGCGGTAAGCAATACAGGGTAACTGAAGGACAAAGCATAAAGGTTGAAAAACTTGACGATAAAAATGGACAGGATATTACCATAGATCATGTTCTTATGGTATCAAATGAAGGAAATGTAGCAGTTGGTTCTCCATATGTTACGGGTGCTTCTGTCAAGGCTGAGATACTTGCAACTAATAAGCATAAAAAGGTATTGGTCTTTAAGATGAAGACAAGAAAGAACTTTAAGCGTCTTCAAGGACACAGGCAGCATTATTCATTAATAAAAGTAAAAGAAATTGTATCAGGAGGCTAGTTATAAATGGCACATAAAAAGGGAGTTGGAAGTTCAAGAAACGGCAGAGATAGTAATGCCCAGCGTCTTGGAGTAAAGAGATTTGGCGGTCAGGTTGTAAGGGCTGGCAATATACTTGTTAGACAGAGAGGCACAAAGTTTCATCCTGGAAATAATGTAGGTATTGGCTGTGATGATACTCTATTTTCATTGGTTGATGGAGTTGTAACATTTGAACGTAAAGACAGGAAGAGGAAGAAGATCAGCGTATATCCTGTAACTGCGTAATAAAATATGCACTTATTTAATATAACGTTCAAAAAAACCTCTAATGGGTTTAGTATATTTATACCCAATAAAAAGCCTTTTGCCTTATCTGAGGCTGTGAAAGCTGAAGAATTTAAGATATTAAAATCTGATTCTATTAAATTAAATATCGGCGGCGGCAAGGGGCATCCTCAGGTTGACGGTTGGAAGGTTGTAGATATAAGGAATCATGCGGATATTGTAGTGGATATATCGAGAAATCCATTGCCGTTTGAGGATAATTCAGTATCAGCGATATTCACATCACATACGCTTGAGCATATTATTCCGCAGAGACTTCCTCATGTACTTACAGAATTTTATCGGGTGATGGATAAGCAAAATAGTATATTAAGGATTATAGTACCTGATACTCAAAAGGCAATCAAGGCATATCTTGAAAGGGATCATGCCTTTTTTAATACCTCTGATGTAACATTAATAGATCCAGATGCTCCGATTGGGGGAAAGCTTGCTTCGTGGTTATATTCAACGCGTCTTGATAAGACAACTGGGGAGCTTGCGGATATGTTAGGGCATGTCAATTGTTTTGATGTAGAGTATATGATATTTATTTTGCGTAAGATTGGGTTTAAGAAAGTATATGAGAGTCAATATCAAAAGTCAAACTTAGCGGAATTAAGGGGCAAGGCGTGGGATAGACATCCGATGGAGTCGATTTTTGTTGAGGCAGTGTTTTAATTAAGGGGTCAAGGGGACGAGTTCCCTTGCGGGTTGAGGGCAGAGCCCTCAAGAAATTTAAATGTTTTTATGACTGCTTCTTCAGCGTCTTTGGCGTGTATTACGCCTTTAATATCCCAAGTATTAATTCCAACCACTGGTTTATTTAATTGAAGTCCGAATGCAATTTCAGAGAGTGTACCGTATTCTCCGTTGACGGCAATTAGGGCATCTGCAGTTTTTGCTATAATTATATTTCTAGCAACGCCGAGTCCAGTAGCAATTGGAATATCAATAAATTCATTAGCTGATTTTTTATCGTCATAGGGTAGGATACCGATAGTTGTGCCTCCAGCGGATTTTGCGCCTCTTGCTGACTCATACATAACTCCGCTTAGTCCGCCGCATACAAGCATTGCATTATTAACCGCAATTAATCTGCCTACTTCAAATGCCTCTGCCTTG
>JADFXP010000028.1:28344-34421 GCA_015233465.1 Candidatus Magnetominusculus dajiuhuensis | reverse complement strand
TCTGGAAGAAAATATGTAAGGTATGGCGCTAATAATTCTTGGGTTTATCGCACTATTGAAAATGGCGTTGGATGTAGCAATAGTGTATTTGGAGACCCGATTTACGGCGTTGTTAAGGCATGTTATATTGAAAGTAAATCTGAACCTGTTCAGGCAAACTGGACTAAATGCGCTGATGAGGGCGGGAACTGCTCTTTCTCTGGAAGAAAATATGTAAGGTATGGCGCTAATAATTCTTGGGTTTATCGCACTATTGAAAATGGCGTTGGATGTAACAATGGTGTATTTGGAGACCCGATTTACGGCGTTGTTAAGGCATGTTATATTGAAAGTAAATCTGAACCTGTTCAGGCAAACTGGACTAAATGCGCTGATGAGGGCGGGAACTGCTCTTTCTCTGGAAGAAAATATGTAAGGTATGGCGCTAATAATTCTTGGGTTTATCGCACTATTGAAAATGGCGTTGGATGTAACAATGGTGTATTTGGAGACCCGATTTACGGCGTTGTTAAGGCATGTTATACTAGCAGTTCACAACACTAATCTCAATTCTTTAGAAGCCTTAAATTGAAAGTTCAAAACATTGGGGATAGAATAAAAATGAATAAGTTTACTTCATTACATATTTTATTTTTAACTACCCTTATATTGCTATGTACTAATTTATCAGAGGCTGTTGATTCCCTTCCACCAACTACTACAACGAATTCAACTAATAATACTATAAAGGCCATGCAGACTGAAAAACGCGTAGCCCTTGTCATTGGTAATGGCGCATATAAAACATCTCCTCTGAAAAACCCTGTTAATGATGCCCTTGCTATGGCTAAGGTCTTAGAAAGTCTGAACTTTGAAGTAATTTCAGGCGTAAATCTCACCAAAGATGAGATGATGAAACGCGTAATAGCCTTTGGAAATAAGATAAAAGACGGCGGAGTTGGACTATTTTATTTTGCAGGGCATGGGGTTGCATTTAATGGCCAGAATTATCTTATTCCAATAAATGCCACAATAGATTCACAAGAGGTTGTTGAAGTAGAGGCAATGAGCGCTGACTATGTGCTTGCAAGGATGGATGCCGCTAAAAATCGTTTAAATATAGTAATACTTGATGCGTGCAGGAATAATCCATTTGCAAGGAGTTTTAGGTCTGTTTCTAATGGACTTGCACAGATGAAGGCACCAGAAGGCAGCTTTATAGCATACGCTACTGCACCAGGATCAGTAGCAAGTGACGGAGGCGGTAAAAACGGATTATATACGCAGGAATTAATAAAGAGTATGAATAAACCCGGTCTAAAGATTGAAGAGATGTTTAAAGATGTACGTATTTCAGTAGAGAGTCAATCAGGAAAAAAGCAGACACCTTGGGAATCTTCATCCATCACAGGTGATTTCTATTTTAAAATAGACCCAAATGCAGGCTCATCAATCAGTCAAACTCAAACAGTTCAGACCGTTCAAAAGAGTTTAAGCCCTATAGAGGAACATTGGCAGACAATAAAAAACTCTACAGATATATCTGACTTTAGGGATTTTATAACAGCACATCCAAACAGCAGTTTTGTGGCTGCAGCTCAGGCAAAGATAAAACAGCTTGAAAAAATCCAGCAAAAACCTAAAGCTGTTGAAATAGTCAAAACCCCAGAGCCAGTCAAACCTCAAAAAACAATCTCTAATGATAATAACGTTAAAACTAATGTAGATACACCAACAAATAAACAAAATTCATCGCAAAATGTTGAATATGTAACTATCAAAAGTGGCACTGTAATAGCCAAAACCTCTCCGCAGACCGTACAACCTATAAATGAAACAACGTATGAGAGAGCTCCCTCCTATAAAAATGATGATGAGATACGCGATTCCAATGATACGTATAATGAAGGGATAACCGATGCTGCGTCTCAATATTCACGCGGGGTGCTAGCAGAATTTCATCATGAATATAATAAGGCATTTAAATGGTTTAAGTTATCAGCAGATCAGGGAAATGCTGGAGCCATTTTTAGGCTTGGGAAACTATATCAAGACGGCTTAGGCGTTAAGAAAAATCTCAGTAAGGCAATCTCTTTATTTGTTGAATCTTGCAAAAGCGGAAATGCTGATGCAATCAATAATCTTTATGATATTCAAAATGAATCACCAAATAATTCAATCTCAAGGGCTGCATCCCTTGCTATAGATCAATGTCAATATTATTCAAAAGACTCTGAACAAGACTCTATTCCTCAAGGACAAAATTCTTACCCACAGAAACAAAATTATTATCCTCAAGGACAAAATACTAATCCTCAAGTGCAAAACCCTAATCCCCAAAACGCTATTATTGTTGGGCAGCCAATATATGTTCAACCTGCTCAAACTTATCAACAACATGGAAGACAGGGAAATCAATATAATAAAGAACAATATGAGCAAAGAAAACAAGAATATCTTAATAAATTACAACAACGCCAGCAAAGAAGAGACAATTATGTAAAGGAAGCCCAATTGCATCAACAAAGACCCCAGCAAAGTCTACAAAATGAAGTCAGACAAAGACCCCAGCAAGTACAGCAAAATTTCGACAAACAAAGGCCTCTACAAGGACAGCATTATCAAATGAAAATTGAAAAAAACATAAAGTAAAAACTCAAGCATAATAATACTGATCTTAGTCGAACCTGAAAAAGAAAAAAACATATTTCGTAGTGATAACCCTTGTGGTTACCCTGCTTACACGTTGATTAAACTCAAAACAGAGCAGCCCCTACATTCCAATATGAATAAACGAAACTTAATATCAGACCAAAGTTTACAGTCTATGTCCCCAAAATAGAATGATTATAGGTATTTCCTAATAAAACATAGAACAAAGATTTCTTCAAATAATGGGTTCAAAGGTAGGGTCTCAGACCCGTTTAAAAATCCCTTTGCGGGTGCCAGTAGATAAAAAAAGGCAGAGCCCTCATTCTTTTTGACTATCTAAGCATTTGAATCAATCTAAGCACAGTCCAATCCATCGGCAGGTCTGGATTACTCCCTTTAAGTCGCATCTCTGTATCTATCAATATCTCAAAACATTGTGCTAATCTTTTATCGTGAATCGTTGATAACTTCCAGTTTATTGCTCCAAGCAGCATCAAAGGATCTGTCTTTGCGATAACCAATCTTAATGCGTTAAGCGCCTTTTTAGTATCCAATTTAGCAATTACATCTGTCAGATGAAATGTATTGCCTTCTTTCTCGCCATAAGATGTCTCTAAGACATCCTCAAGTGCCAATTTCTTCTTACCTAAGAGCGACAATTTTTCTATCTCATTACTCAACATGCCAAGATTATCGCCATAGATTTCATTCATAAAGGTAATCGCTGGGTTTGAAATGCTTATTCCCAATCTCGCTGCCTTACCAGCTACCCACGCTAAAACATCCTTCCTTGCAATATCAAGATCAATTACTGGCAGCTCTAAAGACACCTTAGCATTCTTTTTAGATGGTGTTATCAATGATTCTATAACTGCTGAATTTTTAGATTTATTAGATTTATCTTTAACCTTCTTGTGCATTATAAATAAAACTGAATTAAGCGAGGGATTTGTCAGATATTTTATGATTAATTCAATCTTATCCTTTCCAGCCTTTTGAAAATTTCTAATTACCACAATCTGTCTCTGTGAAAAGAGCGAGACCGTATTTAATAAATCTATTATAGAATTTATTGGCACAGACTGAGATGTATCAGCTATATCAAAGACATCAACTATCTGTCCGTCACCCCCGTCACCCCCGCCCCTAATAACATTCATTGCCTCTGAATAAAGGAAATCATCCGTGCAGGCAATAATATACGCTGGAGATTTATATCCAGAATCTCGTTCATTTATCAGCAGCTTAATACTCATACAATCAGATTTTCTAATTCCTTTGGCGTTAAATAAACCCACTGCCCCGGTCTTAAATCCCCTATCCTAACCCCATTAATAGATACCCGCTTCAAATGAATTACCACATGCCCAACCCTCTGAAGCATACGTCTGATCTGTCTTTTCTTGCCCTCAAATATGGTCATCTCAAGCCAAGAATTATTCGTAGTCTTAGAATTTCGCAAAAATCTAACCAAAGCTGGCGCAGTCTTTCCATCCTCAAGCGTCAAGCCCTCTCTCAATCTATCAAGCGTATGCTCATCAGGTATCCCCTTTACCTTTACATGATATGTCTTAGAAATCTTATGAGACGGATGGAGTACTCTATTAGTAAACTCACCGTCATTTGTCACAAACAACAACCCCTCAGAATGATAATCCAATCTCCCTACAGGATATACCCTCTGCTTTAACCCTCGGAAATACTCCTCAACCGTAGCACGCCCCTCTGAATCAGTCATTGAAGATACAACCTCTACAGGTTTATAAAATTTAATATAGATACTAGGAACATTAACCGTATGATTAATCAGCTTTCTATCAATCTTTATATGATCTGCTAAAACATCCGCCTTCATCCCAATAGTAGCAGGCTGCCCATTTACAGTCACCCTGCCCTCTTCTATCATCTCCTCCGCCTTCCTGCGCGAAGTAATGCCTAAATACGAAATAATCTTCTGTAATCTCTGCTGTGTCATAAGTAACCTCTTTAAGGGCTCTGCCCTTAAAAATCCCGCAAGGAGTCTAAGACCCCTTGACCCCTTTATAAAACCATTTTTGACTCATCTAATATTGATTTACCAAGCATTTGAGGTGACCAGTTACAAAAACTGTCTGCTCTCACCGCATAAGATATACTTTGCTCAGAAGAATTATGTTTCTCTCCAACATAAATTCCTATTACATCAAAACTCTTATCCATAAATAAAGGGCTTCCAGAACAGCCTCTGCCAGCAATCTCACTAAGTTCAAAAAAACAATTACCCTTCATAACTGAATTTAGATTAAAAGAAATTCTACGTCTAATATAACCCTCATAATAAATCAAATCAGGTCGAGGAAGATTTATTGTATTCGGAACTGCGAAATCATAGAGTGTATCTTCTGGATAACCAAACATTTTATAATGAGTTGATTGAACCACAAAATCACTATACATTCTAAAAGGTGAATTCCATATCCCGCCTTCTATTTTTAGGATTGAAACATCTTCTGTGGGGTGATCTTCATTTTTATTTATTTCAAAAAATGACCATGAAAGATTTTCGTTTACAAATATTGCTAAAATTGATTGATCTTTTTCTTTATTAATATCAATTACATGTGATGCAGTTAAAGTATACCTTTTATTCACAAATAAAAAGCCTGTGCCAAGAAAGCATTTATAAGCAAAACCAGAATCAGTTTTATTTGCTAAAACTAGTGGGAAGATAAAATCTCTTGGTAATAGTCCTTTTTCAAACAAAAAAGTTCTCCTATTTTAAAATGTTAATGTAAATTTATATATGTAATTCAATTTTCTTAGTTTTAATAAATCTATGCACTTCACAATTTTTTTAATTCCCCTTTTTTAAAAGGGGTGGATGCGAAGCAGACGGGGTATTTTGTTTTTTATAAAACTCTATTAATATTAGATTTATTAAAATGAGTTTTCTTTTATCCATTTCTCAATATCTAATATTATTTCATTAAGAAATTGTTTAACATCAATATCTTTAAAATGCAAAACATACAACATTAATGATTTCAAATATTCATCTCTTATTTCATCATAGTTTCCTTTATATCTATGACTTTCACCATCAACCTTAATAACTAATTTTAACTTTTTACAATAAAAATCAACTATATAATCACCTATTATTTGTTGACGAGTAAAGTCATAACCTAAAAGCTGCTTTTTATTGAGTCTTTTCCATAATAAAACCTCTGATAAATTTCCTGATCTTCGTAATTTGCGAGCCTTTTCTTTCAGCAATGAATTATATTTTAAATGGCTATTCATTAAAAAAACAAAATACCCCGTCTGCCTTCGGCATCCACCCCTTTTAAAAAAGGGGAATTTAAAAACTATCCTATTCACTACAAAATATTTAAGGAGCAGGCCGCTAACCTGCTCCTTTTCAATAAATAAAACTATCTATTTCTTAAAAATCCCCACCATAACAG
>JADFXP010000028.1:0-28247 GCA_015233465.1 Candidatus Magnetominusculus dajiuhuensis | reverse complement strand
CCACCCCTTTTAAAAAAGGGGAATTTAAAAACTATCCTATTCACTACAAAATATTTAAGGAGCAGGCCGCTAACCTGCTCCTTTTCAATAAATAAAACTATCTATTTCTTAAAAATCCCCACCATAACAGGATTATTATCCTTCATTCTCATAGTAAAAGATACTAATTCCCACCCACTATTAGCCATCTTATTTAACACTATCTGAAACTCATCCTTATCCCATTCCTTCTGTATCACTTCATACTGAACCTTCTTCGCAGCAGCAAAACTGTCCTTCGGCTCAAACATCGGCTTCACCAAAATAATCATTAACAATAATACTATCGCTAATAAACATGCCTTTGTAAATCTGTCATATTGCATCATATTGTCCTCCTTTAAGGGCTCTGCCCTTAAAAATCCCGCAAGTGTTTAATCGGGTTTGGGGCTATTGCCCCAATTTGAACCCATTAATAAAAACGCTACACATACTCACTTGAGTAAATCTTAAAGTCAATATCCTCAAATATAGAATTTTTATACTCCAACCACTCCAAAAACTTCTCATCTACCCCAGTTGACAAAAAGTCCCTTAACAAACGATTAAAATTAGAGATATGCTCCTTTGTCCGTTTTGTCGAATATTCTACCGCAGTCTCCTGCGTCACCAAAAACGCCCAGTCACTGCTTTGCGCAAGCAGCAGCTCCCTTGAAAGCTGATTTAATGCCCTTCTCTTTATACTATTTGATACCGAGTCCTCATCAAGTGAATGTTTATACTCATTTGCCAGCTTCTCAAGCGTATCCGCCATATAATGTAAATGCCTGTATATCCAGTCATTTCCCTCATTTAACCATACGGTGTAATACCCATCCTCACCCCATGACGACGGGCTTGGCGCTATTACCTGATTTGATGGATGCACTCCCAAATACTCCATCGGAGTTACTGGCTTTATTGAATCACTCTGCGAAGTCTCTCTAAATATGTTATACAAAAACTCTGGCCCCTCAAACCACCAATGCCCAAATAACTCAGCATCATAAGGAGATACTACCACTGGAGGCCTATCCATAGAACCGGATAACATCTCTATCTGCTTTATCCGCTCTGTATAAAAATGCCACGCATGACTCTTTGTCTTTGCATGTGCTACCTCTGGATCATATATCTGCTTCGCCTCTGTCCCATCTCCGGTTATCTTATAATATTTTAACCCTGTATAAACCCGCTTTCCATCTGGACTTATATATGGCTTGATATACTCAAAATCAAGATCAAATCCTATATCCCTATAAAAATCCCTATATACTGGATCTCCCGGATACCCTGCCTTTGAACTCCATACCTGTCTTGATGACTCTGGATCCCTTGCAAATGCAGCTACCCCATTTATCGTATAAATCGGGGCATATACGCCATGCTTTGGAGTCGGCGCTCCATTCATAAGTCCATGTGAATCTAAAAAGAAATATTTTATATCGTTCTTTTTTAATATCTCATCTATACCTTCATAATATGCGCACTCTGGAAGCCATATCCCCTCTGGGGCTTTATTAAAATACTTCTTATGTGTCTCTGCTGCTAATTCTATCTGTACCTCTACTGCCTTTTTATTTACACGGAGCACTGGCAAAAATCCATGTGTAGCACCACATGTGATTATATCTATCAACCCCTGCTCATAAAAAAACCGATACCCATTTAACACATTATTATTTAAAAATCCCTCAAAAAACGACTTAATCTTTTCAAATCTATTTAGATAAAATTCTGCTACCTTAAGGTTTTCTCTGTCGCTGCTTAAACGCAAACACTCCTTCTTTGATAACTCTATTAATCTATTAAGGTATTTCTTAAACTGTTCTATCAGATACGGATCTGATAACATCTCTGCTAGTGGTGGTGTCACAGAAAGCGTCAGACGAAATTCTATCTTTTCTTCCACCATCCTATTCATCGCCATAAGCAGCGGGATATATGTCTCAGAGATCGCCTCATATAACCAATGTTCTTCAAGAAAATAATCATATTCAGGATGCTTTACAAATGGTAAATGTGAGTGCAGTACAGGCATCCAATATCCTTTTATCATAATTTCACCTGTTCGTCCTTATATAAATTTTCACTTGACCCAACGCTTGCATCTGTTATCTCTTTTAGATATTTAGCAATGTCTATAGGTGTGCCTTCCATTAATAATAAATATGAAATAAACTCAAGAAGCAGCCGCAGCAATTCCATGTCTTTTGACCTTACATCTACAAAATGACGAAGAATCTCTACTACCTTTGCATGATCCTGTGAATTCTTCCTCAATGCCTCTACAATCTGGACAAATGTGTCCATTATCTTTGTATCTTGCACCCGCACAGAGAGAAACTGCCTTAATATCTCAAGCTCTTTTTTAACATCAGGCATCTTATTTGCTTCTATCTTTTCAGGTTTTTCTTCTTTCGCCTTTTCAGCCTTATTAATAAGAGTTCCGCTTGGAAGATCTTTTAATCTCTCCATCCATAGATCCTCACGTGGTCCTAACACCTCAAAAGACGGTACTGCTATGGACTTTGATCTTAATAACACTACAAACTCATTATTTACCATTACGCCCATCTTTGCAGCTAACGGCTTTAAGGCGGCTGGATATTTAATATAAATGCTTCCGACCATATCTTTTACTACAAATGAATACACCTCTTGTTCCCTGCGTTTTTTCGGCTCACCCATCTTTATCGCATATATCTTTACTGTAAATTCCATATCTGCTGGATCATTAAACTTACTGTACAAAAGTGTATTTGTTATCTCCCAATAAATAAATAGACTATCGTTATTTGATGGATGTATAAAAAGCGTATCTATACCGTAACTATCGGGTATCTCAAATTCATCATCTACAGGTATTACATTCCCATTTGTTACAAAATGTTCTATTGCATGATTAGCTGGATTTTCTTTCTCAAATTCATTCTCTTCATTTTTCATGAGCGTTATTTGCCCCCCTAAAAATCTATATTTATAACCTAAGATTCATTAGCATTTCGATAAAGTTTAATATAACTTTCAGCAGGATGATTCCAAGAATAATCACACGACATAGCATTTATCATTATCGTCTTAAATGCTGCAGAGTCTTTATACCATAAATCAGTTGCCTTCGCCAATGCCCCTTCAATTCCTGCATATGTGAAATCATTAAACACAAAACCATTTTGTCTCTTTCCGTCAATGGAATTTGCGTCAAACACTGTATCGCTTAATCCGCCAGTCTTTCTGACAATTGGAACAGTTCCATATTTCATTGAAATCAACTGCGTAAGTCCACATGGCTCAAATAGTGACGGCACAACTATCATATCTGCGCCAGCATATATCATGTGTGCAAGGGAATCATCATAATCTATCTCTAAATGACAATTAGGATTATCGTTTAGATAATACTTTAAATGCCAAAAATACTCGCTTATCTCCTTATCAGGACTTGATCCTAAGAGTACAAACTGACAATTATTCTCAAGGGCATAAAACAAGGTATGCTTAATCAAATGCACACCTTTTTGAGGGTCAAGCCTTCCAACTGCTGCTATAAGCGGCTTATTATCCTGAGCTATCATCAGCCGTTCTCTTAAGGCTTGTTTATTTTGCTCTTTATCAGAGATTGTGCTAATCCCATAATTTTTGCGTATGAATGTATCCTTTTCAGGGTTCCATGTATCATAATCTATGCCGTTTAGTATGCCCTGATATTTATCATCTTTTTCAATTAAAATCCTCTCTAAACCATAACCTTCATCCGTGTTTTTTATCTCCCAAGCGTACTGCGGAGATACGGTATTTGTTGAATCGGAATATACAATCCCGCCCTTCATAAGATTAATGTATTCAGGCCTTGAATCATCCTGCAGACGATCCTTCCTCAGATATTCCTTATGATTTAATCCAATCATATCAAGCACTTTAGGAGATGCTATGCCTTGATGTTTTATATTATGGAGTGTATAACAAACCTTGATATTTTGCATTCCAAGTTTAGCGTACATGTCTGATAACAAAACCGAAATAAGACCAGTCTGCCAATCATGACAATGTATTACGTCTGGCCGAATATTTGCTTTATACATAAACTCAAGGGCTGCTCTATCAAAAAATGCAAACCTTTCTGCATCGTCTGCTGCTCCATAATATACTCCGCGATTAAAAAATTTCTGCTCGCTTTGAGGCTCTATAAAGTAACATTTTAGATCATGCACTATACCTTTATATATTGAGCATCGTATCACTTCAGTGAAATACGGCACCCAAAGATCAGTCATCTCTACCTCTAATCCAATAATCTCGCCTGCCTCCATACAGTCGTATTTTGGAAGTATTATGGCAACGGTATGACCTCTATTTTGAAGTTCACGACCAAGACCATCAACTACATCAGCAAGCCCTCCTACCTTTGAAACAGGCGCGCATTCTGATGATACCATTATTATGTTCATAACCAAAGGACTCCTTTGCAAGAATTTAATCTATTTTACGTACTTTTTTTCTACTTAATATGTCACTACGTCACGACTTTGCGGTAATTTTGCGTACAAACCCCATCGTTCCACAGCTATTTTCTCTATAGAAAGAAGTTAATTATTGAACAGTTTACTCTACCCTCTAATACCATTTTACTTTCATAACAGTAAACACTATTGGTTCAATCTTGTAGATTGAGCCAAAATATTTCAACATTATAGATTTCAATTTACTAACTATGTAGGAACATCGTGGTTCAGACTACAAGTCTGAACCGTCATGCTTTTCTATCTTATATTTACTTCAATGGCTGCAACTTGATATAAAACCCCTTAAATAACCCCTCTTCTTTTCAAGTTAAAACAAACGTGTAATAATGTAGTATATTATCTACAAATTAGTCAATCGTTATTACTAAGGAATCTCTATTTCTGCCGGCTGCACGATATTATCTCCCTGACCTTGCACCCTCTTTGGAAACTGCGTCTTTGTAACACGCCAACCGCAGTGCTGTAAAATCCCTTTATATGGCGGTTTTGAAGTTACATTTCCTGTTAATCTTATAGAAGATGGAGAATAATTATCACCTTCAATAGTCACTTCCGCACCTTCTATCTTATCAATGACAGGCTCAATCACTACGTATTCATTAAGCGTCTCAATACATCCTTTATGAATGCTTCTCACAGCAGCGCCAACTTGTTCATCACTATAACCGCTTATATCTTCTCTCAGAAAATCTACTAGCCTGCCATTTTTCTGTAACATCGCTAAGGTTTGCACTACACTAAGGTCAATAACCTCTAGCTCTTGAGAGTTTTGAATAACAGGCGAAGGAGCCATTTCACATCTTTTCATCCTCAACGCTGAAATTATGGAGATTATAACACCTACTAACAAAATTATAACTCCAATTAGAATCTCTATAATCACCAATTGCGAATAAGCCTTAAATAATGGGATACAAGATAATAATAATAAAAATAAAGCGATAAAAACAGATATTTTAATAATTATAGTTTTATTCATAATTTAACCTTTTCCTTTTATAAGCGTTAAAGCAGTCTCAAAAATACCAACTTCATCTAATCCATAGAGTTTTCTTAAAATCTTCTGCGCCCCATGTTCAATGAATGTATCTGGCAGTCCAATCATCTTTACCTTTACACCATCGGCGTTTATAGAGTTGAGATATTCAAGTATCAATGAGCCAAAACCTCCTGCAAGGGAATTTTCTTCAACCGTGACAATGTTCTTTGTCTTGTTTATCAGATCTTGTATAAATTCCGTATCAAGTGGTTTTATAAATCTCATATTTACTAATGTCACAGAAATCCCTTCTGCCTGTAGTCTTTTTACTGCTCCCAAACTTGGCTGCACACTATGCCCAACTGCCAATATTGCTAAACTATCCTCGCTTCCGCTATTTATTACTTCAACCTTGCCATATGTAACAGGCGAGATATTAATTTCCTCTAACTCTTGAACCACAACCCCCCTTGGAAATCTAATAGCGCAGGGACTGTTTAAACTAATGGCAAGTTTTAACATCTCTCCCAGTTCAACGCTATTTTTTGGAGCCATAAATGTCAGATTTGGAATATGCCTCAAAAAAGATACATCAAATGCCCCATGATGCGTAGGGCCGTCTTCTCCAACAAGCCCTGCCCTATCAATAGCAAATATCACTGGCAGATTTTGAAGACATACATCATGAATGACCTGATCATACGCCCTTTGTAAGAATGTTGAATATACTGCAAATACAGGTCTGAGCCCATTTGTAGCAAGCCCTGCTGCAAAGGTCACTGCATGAGGCTCTGCAATTCCAACATCATAAAAACGCTCAGGAAATCTCTTCGCAAAAGTACCAAGCCCTGTTCCCTCAGTCATTGCTGCTGTTATTGCCAAGACCCTTGGATCTTCTGCAGCAATATTACATAATGCTTCCCCAAAGGCAGAACTAAAATCAGGTACCTTCTTACCAGATATAACAATACCTGTATCAGGCTCAAAAGGCCCTATGCCATGAAATGCGCTTGGATGGGCTTCAGAAAACTCATACCCCTTTCCTTTTTTTGTAATTATATGTATAAGGGTTGGCCCTTGGTAGTCTTTTGTTAATTCAAAGGTCTCTATTAATTTCTCAATATCATGACCATCTATTGGGCCTACATAATTAAACCCAAGCTCTTCAAATAATATCCCCGGTACAAAGAAATATTTAAAGGTATCCTCTGTCTTTTGAGCAAGTTTTGATACTTGCTCTCCAAATCTTGGAATTGTCTCAATCAAACTTTTTGTCTCTTTCTTTAATTTCTGATACAAATTCCCAGTCATTAAACGTGTAAGATATGATGAAAGAGCACCAACATTTTTAGATATTGACATCTTGTTATCATTTAAGACAACCGTCAGGTCTTTTTTCAGATGTCCTGTATTATTTAGACCCTCAAAGGCGATTCCTCCAGTGAGAGCGCCGTCTCCAATTACTGCCACAACCTTAAAATCCTTTCCAACCCTGTCTCTGCCCTCTATTATTCCAAGCGCAGCAGATATTGAAGTAGAACTATGACCTACTCCAAATGAATCATACGGGCTTTCTGACCTCTTTGGAAAACCTGAAATCCCGCCATATTGTCTTAACGTATGGAATTGATTGTATCTGCCTGTAAGGATTTTATGGGCATACGCCTGATGTCCAACATCCCAAACAATCTTATCATAAGGACAGTTATATACATAATGAAGGGCAAGGGTTAATTCAATTACTCCAAGACTTGAGGCAAGATGTCCGCCATTATTGGATACAATATTGATAATTATCTTTCGCAGTTGATCGGCTACAGTGATTAAACAATTTGTAGAAAGTAATTTTAAGTCTTCAGGAGAACTAATCTCACTTAAATCCATATTAGATGTATTTCCTTATTGACATAACCCTTTAAGGTTTTTGTAACGGGGTCTTAGACCCCTGCCCTTAAAAATCCCGCAAAGGGATTAATTGTTGAAACTTTTTACAAAAAAGTTTCCCAAAAGGCCCTTTGAACCCATTTTAAAAAACTAATAGACTAAACGAAACCCATTAGAACGATTCTTAACAGCAGGATCCATGCCTTTTCTGATATATAAATAAAGCTCATCCCCTGCACTATTCCAACACCCGCCGCGTATAACCTTTAATCTACCTCTATCAGGCCCCAAAGGATTCTTTTTTAGAGACTGTTTATTATATTGCTTAGAATACCAATCAGTCACCCATTCCCAAACATTGCCCATCATATCATAAATTCCAAGTGAATTCGGATTAAGACCTCCAACTGAATGCGTCTTTCCGCCAGAGGTGTCTTTGTTCCAAATACCTTCTTTTACACCTGTTAAAACCAAACTATTTGTACCGCCTTTTGCAGCATATTCCCACTGCGCTTCAGTTGGTAATTTATATGTCCTGATGCTGCTTTTATTTAATTTGGCTATAAACTCCTGTATCTCATCATAACTAACATTTTCAACAGGACAGGCAGGACAATTATTAAAAAATGACGGATTTGAGCCCATCAGTTTTTCCCATTGAGCCTGAGTAACTTCATATTTTCCAATATTAAAGTCATCTAAACAAACCTCGTGCATCGGCATTTCTGTACTTTCAGCATACCCCATCTTAAAACAACCGCCATGAACTGCAACAAAATCTAAACCAAGAGATACCTCTTTCTTACTAACACCATCAGTAATCTCAGCATCCTCAGCAGCAGCCTTTCTGGCATTACTTGTCTTTATAAGGTTAATTGCCAAATGCCTGCATACTGAGATCAATTCATCCAGTTCACATTTACATGTATCCTCAACTATACCAGCTATCTTTCCATTTTCAACATTAATAAGCGATATCGACACATAATAAGTCTGTCCCACTCTACTGACTGTTCCAGTAACAATCTTTCCAACTCCCAAGATCTTACCAAGTTCAACCGCGCATCCGGGCTGAGAACAAACGGTCTGTTGAAACCCTTGTTCAGTAAAAATCTTGTCCATATTGGCTCTGTCTATGACCTCATACCCACTATCTGGCATATTCACTATTTGATTACGTATACTCTCACCAAGCGGACGTGAGATACTTTTATCAACAATAACTGTTACCTCTGGGTCAAGGACAGCGATATAATTATGAACTGAAGCTGGGTCTCTTTGCATCTTTTGTCCTGCATAAACGAAACTAATGCAAAACAGACACATAAAAATAATTAAAATAAATATTGATATTTGTTTTTTCATCGTGGTAGTATTATAAAATATTTATTATAAATATTAAAACAAAAAAAATTCACTTAGGTGGAGGACGAAATGAAAATCGGGATTATTTCAGACACGCACATTGGGGACAAAAATTCTACTATTATTAAAGGTACAACATCAGGGAATTACCAGACCTCAGACAAATTTGATGCACTCACAAGTAGAATCTTTGATAATAATAGTAACAAACCACTTGATTATCTAATCTTAAACGGTGATATTCTAGACTTTGCTATTAATTCATTCCATGGAGCCTGCATTCAAGCAAGACCTTTTTTCCAGAAAATCAAAGAGAGAAAACTAGCTGATCATATAATCTATATACCCGGCAACCATGACAAAGATATATGGGATGCCCTTGAATGGAATGTTAATGTTACAATGAAGATGGAGAATAATTTAGACCCTACTGAATTTATAAGAAAACAAACTGGTGTCCTTGATCTTAATATACCGTTTCCTGATCTTGATACTGAAAAAGGTTTTAGTCTTGATAAAATAAATAATCCATCTGAAGATTCTTTCATTTACGGACTCTTTAAAGACCATAAAAAAGAAGACCAAATCCAAATAAGTATAGTATATCCTAATCTTTACATAAAGGCTGGGAACGAAAACATTCTTATTACTCATGGTCATTTATTAGAGCAAGCATGGACTATTGCCTCAGAATTATTTCAAGGCATAGGGGGTATTCCACCAAAAGTTGGACTTGAAGAAATTGAGGCATATAATACTCCAATTACTTCAATGATTTGTACAGCTTTAGGCCAATCAGGTAACCTAACGACTCTCTTAGCTAAACTTGAAAGTCAGATATACATGGACGATTATACTCTACTTGAAACAGTAGTTAGTCAGGTCGCAGATAGATTAGAACCAATTCTATTGAAAACTGGGGTCACATTTATTGATAATTTGATTTCTAAAGAAATTAGAAATCTCATCATAAATTTAGCAAAAAATAGCACTAAATCAAAATACAGAGATCAGTTTTTGAATGATAATGGCGTTCAAGAAAGATTTCATAAATTTTATGATGTCTCATGTATAGATGGAGCTGGACATGGAGTGCCTCCTCCAAACAAGATTATCTTCGGTCATACACACGAAGTTATGGGTACGCTTAACATTCCTTCGTTGAATGTCAAACCTTTTTTAAACCCTTCAACAACAATCAAGTCAACCACAATTGACTTATACAATTCTGGCGGATGGGTTAAGAATAACTCAAATAATAATGCCGCCATAATTTTTGTAGATTCAAATGGCACTATAAATGTTCAACAAATAGATATATAGGAGAGATTTAATGAATAGAATAGACATCCACACCCACATGGTTGGAAATGGGGACGATATTAAAAATGTAGATAACGATGTGTGGTTTAACCCTAAGAGCGATAATGTCTGGCTGACAAGGATAGCTTACGCAATGTTAGAAGATAATATGAAAAATCAAGGCGCTGATTTAAACGGGGATAAAACTATCTCTACATATGAATATACAGAGCTTTTATACAAATTATTTACAGAATCCAAGGAACTTAACGGCATAGTGCTTCTTGCAATGGATGCTGTTTATACTGATGATGGGCAGATAGATTTAGATGAGACCTATCTCATTGTCTCAAACCGTTATTTGGACAATCTGGTAAAGAAGCTCAACCAGAGGTTAAAAAACGACAAATATGAAAATAAACGTTTTTATCTTGGGGCATCTATAAATCCGAATAGGAAGGATTGTTTAGAAGAGCTTAAATATGTAATTGACAAAACTGACGCAGTGTTATTAAAAATAATCCCGTCTGCGCAGCATATTAAGCTGATGGATGAATTACATAAACCATTTTTTAATATGATGGCAAAGGGTAAACTTCCGTTATTAAGTCATACAGGTCCAGAATATATATTTCCAGAAGGGGTACACCGCAAGGAACTCGATAACTATACATTCCTCCAAAACCCTCTTTCCTGCGGGGTTACTGTAATTGCAGCCCACTGCTGCGCGCCTGTATTTCCAGTATTTGATTCAGATCATATTAATGAATTTTCTAATTTTATGAAGACAGCAAATGCTGACGGAAAGATTCGTCTATATACAGACACATCAGGGCTAAGTTTTTCTACAAGGATACCATATATACCTGAGATTCTAAGACTGATAGATCAAAGATGGATGCTTTATGGAACTGATTTTCCAATTCCAATAGATACATGGCAGCACCTTCCATTTTTAACTTATCATATGGATATAACGGAATATGATGATATTATAAACACAAAAAATCCATTTGATAGAGATATAAAGATAAAAAGTGCGCACGGATTTAGCGATTCTAATTTAGATAATACGGCTAAGGTTATTAGATTACAAAGGCAATAACAGTAGTAACACAGGACAGAGAAGACTCTTATTTCGTAGGGGCAATCCTATATGATTGCCCTGTTTTTTCTTGCTGTTATATTGCTTGAGCCTGATATCTATCGTATTGTGCGAGGGAGAGGAATCAAACCTCTACTACATGCGCCCTTGGTAACATAATTATCTACACAAATTTCAATCTTTCATTTAGGTTTAGAATTTCCCAGCCTCACAGCAGCATGTCTCCGCACCCAATGCTTAAATTATTACTTGAATTGTTCATGTAATCCTCCATTATTTTTATAAAAATGTCGGATAATCTCAACCCAAAGATTTCTAAATTTGGTTCAATACTTATGCTTATTATTGCCAAACCTTGATTTCTTAATCATGATATTCATGTATTTTATAATAATAAAAAATAACTATAAAATTGTTCAGGTATTTGTTTTATTTATATGTCTTTACTGCAGGAATGCCATATAGCATACCTTCTGCACTTATATCTTCATCAATATCTGGCCAATGAATACCATGACCATCACCTATAATTTTAAAATTAGCCCGCTCCTCTAAGGTTGCTTCTGATAACCGCCATGACCAAGCAAGAGGAACGCTGATGGTACGGCCATCAAAGAGATAAGCAGTTATCGAATCATCTGTAATACTTATATCTTTAATTCGTACTTCTGTTATATTTACTACAGTGCTCATTCCATGCCTCCTCAATTTTAATTTGATTATCTATAATAATCTTTCGAATTGAGTTTAACTCATTAGATATAAATCCATAATTATTACTTAATATAACAGGTGTTAACCAAAATTTACAAACCATTTTCTCTCTCTGAATATGCACATGCTTTGGCTCATTACAATCAAAACTGTAAAAGAAAAAACGATAAGGGCTTGAAATATTTTTAATTGACGGCATTTATATTTTATTATTAAATTTATTTAACTATACCAAAAATCTTAGCAATTAGTTCAATGGCTTTTGGATTGACTATGATTATGGCAGAAATAACAATTACAAGGAATAATCATAATTGAGCAAAAACCTTATCTATCTTGCCGTTAATCCTTGTTTCTACGAGCAATATTTCTGCCCTGACCTCTTGAATTTCCGCCCTAAGTTCTGTTTTAGCCTGTATCAAATCAGCCTTTGTCGTAAGCTCTTTAGTAAGTTCATCTTTTAATTCAAGTTTCTTCTGTAATGCTAAATCTTTTGACTTATTATCAATAGTTATTTTCTCTGCTGCCAAGAATCAAACCGTCTTCTTCTCAACATAAAAAATCCGTGAAGCAATTATCCCAATCTCATAAAGCATGATTATCGGCACTGCCATAAGCGTCTGATTAAAGGCATCTGGAGTTGGAGTCAATATTCCAGCAGCTATAAAGGCTATGACTATCGCATATTTCCTGTTTTGCGCCAATTTCTTAGGCGTTATTACCCCCAATCTTGTCAGCAACAATAACACTATCGGCAGCTCAAATACTATCCCAAAGGCAAGCACGAATTTCAATATGAAATCTACATAATGCCCAACTGATAACATCGGAGTCAGAGAAGCAGTCTTATATGTAAGTAAAAAACTCAATGCAAACGGCAATATTACCAAAAAACAAAATGTTGCGCCCATTGAAAAAAGCCCTGTCCCTGCTATTATAAATGGAAGCAGATATTTTCTCTCAGCTTGTTTTAGACCTGGCGCTATAAAAAGCCATAACTGCATTAATATTATCGGAATTGATATTATCACTCCTGCTATCATTGCAACCTTTAACTGCATCCAAAACGCCTCAGCAGGCTCTAAAAATACCAATGACACTACTGCCCCAGGCCTGTCTATGAAATGAAGAAAAGGTCTTGTTAATTGAAATACCAAATCCTTCTTTAAAGGCAGCAGCATAAAATTAAAAAGCTCTTCTGAATAGGTAAACGTTACGCAAAAACAGACCATTATTGAACCCAAACATATCATTATCCTTGTTCTTAATTCACTCAGATGCGACATAAACGGCATCTTTTGCTCTTCATGGGCTTCAGGAGAATTCGTTTTGGGTTCTTCAGGCTTTATAGGCGCTAAGTCTTTTATCTCTTCAGTCATTTATATCCCTTTTGATTATTAAAACAAAAAAATGAATTTATTTGAATTTTTTTATACCTTAAATTTTTTCTCGCGTCTTCTACGTCTCTGCGGTGAATAATCTTTTAGTTATTCATTTATCTTTTATATTACTCAGTAACAATTCATCACTGGCGCAAATGTCTTTCTATGTATTGCACAAGGACCAAATTTCCTCAAATTATCCATATGTACCTTTGTGCCATATCCCTTATGTGAACTAAATCCATATTGCGGATATTGCGTATCATATGCCTTCATAATGCAGTCCCTTGTTACCTTTGCTATTATTGATGCTGCTGCAATACATGCACTCTTTGCGTCACCTTTTATTATCGGTATCTGTTTATATCCAGTTATCTGTAATGTAAGGGCATCTATTAATAATATTGAAGGCTTAATCCTCAAATCCTCAACAGCCCGAACCATCGCAAGTTTTGAGGCATTTAGAATATTTATCTCATCTATCACTTCTGGACCTATTATCCCAACCCCAATTGCTATTGCAGAACAAACTATATCCCAAAATAACGATTCCCTCTTTTTTTCAGAGAGTTTCTTAGAATCATTAATCCCTTCAATCTCTTTAGAATATGATAGTATTACGGAAGCAGCAACAACAGGCCCAGCAAGAGGCCCCCTTCCAGCCTCATCTATACCAGCCGCAAGTATACCTCCGAATTTTCCAGCTCCAGCGCCTGCAACAAGCAATTGATAATCAAAATTATATAAGTCAGACAAAAATTATTAAACGGTTGCAGCAGGTTTTGGAGTATAATCCCTTGCCATTTCCTTAATTTTCGCAGCCTTGCCTTTTTTATCCCTAAGATAATAAAGCTTTGCGCGTCTTACATCTCCCTTTCTGATTACCTTTATATCTTCAATAACAGGGGAATGTACTGGAAATATCCTCTCAACTCCTATGCCAGAAGATACCTTCCTTACTGTAAAGGTCTCTCTTACGCCGCTTCCACTTCTTGCAATCACCGCGCCTTCATACGGCTGAATCCTAGTCTTTGCACCTTCTACTACCTTTACCCTAACATTAACAATATCACCAACATTAAACTCTGGTATTTGTCTCTTAAATCCCTCTTCAAGGGCTGTTATTAAATTCATCTTAATTAACCTCCTTTAAACGTCTATTTTCTTCTATAAATTGTTTATCTTCATCTGATAGATTAACATTTTTTAATAAATATGGTTTTTTTTCTATTGTATTTTTTAACGCTTCCCGCCTTCTCCATCTCCTAATCTGCTCATGATGTCCAGACATTATAACCTCTGGCACCTTTAATCCCATAAACTCAGAAGGTCTTGTGTAATGCGGATAATCAAGCAGATAATCAGAAAATGAATCCTCAACTGAAGAATTCTCATTCCCAAGCACTCCAGGAAGCAGCCTTGACACTGAATCAATTATCACCAGCGCCCCAAGCTCTCCGCCTGTCAATATATAATCTCCTATTGAAATCTCCTCATCAAAAAACCCGCGTACCCGCTCATCTACTCCTTCATATCTTCCGCACATTAATAATATTCTATCACTATAACCCGAAAACTCCACTGCCTTTTTCTGATTATACACCACACCCTTTGGGCTTAACAGGATACTATAACATTTCCCGCCGTTTGCTTGCACATTTTTAAGGGCATCATATATCGGTTCTACCTTCATCACCATACCTGCCCCGCCTCCATATGGGTAATCATCTACTGTACGGTGAATATCTCGGCTGAAATCCCTGATATTGGTTGTATTTACTGTTACTGCCCCCTTTTCTATCCCACGTTTAATTATTCCTTCATTTATATATGATTTAATTATTTCAGGGAAAAGGGTAAGTACTTCAAAAATCATTACAAAAGCCCTTCAATTGGTCTAATCTTTATATATCCCTTTTCAATATTTATCTCATCAATAAATTCTTTAACCGATGGAACCAATATCTCTTTATCGCCATTTTTAATTACAAATATATCGCTTGCAGATGTCTGAAGGATTTCTTTAACCTCACCAATTAATTCGTCTGAGATAGTAATTGCTGAAAGACCAATTATTTGATGTATTAGATATTCACCTTCTTCTAATTCTGGCAGGTCCTCTGAGTCTATTAATACCAGAGCCTGCCTATAAAGCCTTGCCTTATCTATTGAATCAATACCCTTTAAAGCAGTTACAACTGTATTTGAAATATATTTTCTATTTAATATATCAAATGTCTCAATCTGAGGATTTGTTTCATTTGAGACACTACGCTGAAGCATAATTGAATCAATTTTGTCAAAATAAGAGGCTGTCACATCAATTGGAATTATTTTTAATTCGCCATTAATGCCCCATTCCTTTACGACTTTTCCTATTACAGCGGATTCCATTTTTAGAACGTCCTGATTATAAAAGACAGGGCAACCGAGTTATAAAAGACGATTGCCCGATTGCCCCTACACCTAATATCTAAATTATAATATAGTATTACTCAATAATCTCAAGCACAGAGCGTTTTCCGATCTTAGTACCGGAAGCAGAGAGAATGGTTCTCATCGCGCGGGCGGTTTTGCCTTGTTTACCGATTATTTTGCCGAGATCGGTTTGAGCGACTTTTAATTCATAAACTGTTGTTTTTTCACCTGCGACTTCTGAAACTGTAACCTCGTCGGGTTTATCAACCAAAGCCTTAGCCATTGCTATAACCAGTTCTTTCATCTACGCCTCCGTTAAATTAATCTTTGGCAGACTATCAGGCTGTTTGTAGAACTCCAGCCTTCAGTAATAACTTTTTCACAGTTTCTGTAGGCTGCGCACCGCAATCTAGCCATTTTTTGGCTTTATCATTGTCTATGCTGATCAAAGATGGTTCTTTTAATGGATTATAATATCCAATATTTTCAACAAACGGCCCATTTTGTCTTTTTTTAGAATCCACAACAACGATTCTATAGAATGGTTTTTTATGTGCTCCAATTCGATTAAGTCTTATCTTTACCAACTAATCCTCCTTAAAATAAGTATAATAGTCATTTTAATACATCCAACAATATAAGTAAAGCATTTTCTTTTATAATGGGTTCAAAGGGACGAGTCCCTTTGCGGAGATTTTAAGGGGCAGAGCCCTTTAAAAGTTATTCCAAATCATATTTTTTCAACCTATGCCTAAACTGCCTAAAAGAAATATTTAGCAAACTAGCAGCCTTAGTCTTATTCCCATGTGCATTATCAAGGGATAATTGAAGATATTTCCTTTCAATCTCTTCTAAAATTCTGTCAAGGAAAATCCCTTCCTCAGTAAATTCTATTAGGGGAGGGTCTGCGTTAATAGTTTTATTTGCAGCAGAGATAATCTCTGAAGGCAGGTCATCAATATTTATTATTGAATTTTCTGATATAGTCAAGACTCTTTCAAGTGTATTTTCAAGTTCGCGCACATTGCCTTGCCATTTATAACAAACAAGCGCGTCCACTGCCTCTTTAGTAAATTTTCTATTTGTTATTCTATTTTTCTCAAGATAAAAATCAATCAAGACTGGAATATCTTCTTTTCTTTCACATAAAGGAGGAATAGTAACAGGAATAACATTCAAACGGTAAAAAAGATCCTGCCTAAAATTACCAGAGACCAATGCCTGCTGTAAATCCTTATTTGTAGCTGAAATCACCCTTACATCTACCTTAATATCTGTGACTCCGCCGATTCTTCTAAATACCCCGTCTTCAAGTACCCTTAGCAGTTTAGACTGCAAATTAAGAGGCATATCACCAATCTCATCCAAAAACAGCGTACCATTGTCTGCGACCTCAAAAAGACCTTCCTTATTAGAAACTGCACCAGTAAAAGAGCCCTTCATGTGTCCAAATAATTCACTCTCAAGCAGACCCTCTGGCATGGCAGCGCAGTTTATTGCTACAAAGGCTAGTTGAGAGCGAGGACTGAGATTGTGAATTGCATGGGCAAAGAGTTCCTTACCGCATCCGCTCTGCCCAAGTATTAGGACGCTTGCATTACTCTTTGCTATCTTTGGGAGATTTGAAAAAAGGTCTATCATCAGCTTGCTTCTTCCAACCATATTGCCAAGTCTATATCTATCTTCAACCTGAAGCCTCAGGTTTTTGACCTCAAGGGATAATCTGCGTTTTTCAAGGGCTTTTTCTACTACAAGACGAATCTCATCTATCTTAAATGGTTTATTGATATAATCATATGCCCCAAGTTTGAGTGCATTAATTGCAGCCTCTGTAGTACCAAAAGCTGTTATCATTATGACTACAGTATCTGGCGAGAGCTCTAATGCCTCTTTTAAAATATCAAATCCAGTATAATGAGGCATCTTAATATCTGTAATTATCAGATCAAATATATCTTTCTGAATACAGTCCATGCCCTCTCTGCCGTCAAATGCAGAAAAGACCTGATACCCTTCTCCTTCAAGGAGCATCACTAAGATATTATTAATACTTACCTCATCTTCAATTATTAATATCTTTTCTTTTTTCATATTAAATCCCTATAGGAAGTGTAACAATAAATGTAGCGCCTTTGCCTTCAATGCTTTTAACGCTGATATTTCCGGAATGATCTTCAATAGTCCTAAAAACCATTGCTAGTCCTAGCCCTGTTCCTTTTGGTTTTGTTGTATAAAATGGATAAAATATCTTATCCAAATCTCCTTCTTTAATACCAATTCCAGTATCTCTAAAGGATATTTTAACATATGCCCCAGTCTTTTGCACAGTTATCTCAACAACACCTTCATTGTTTAATGACTGAAGTGCGTTTAACCCAAGATTCCAAAATACCTGAGTCAATCTATCCATATCGCCTTTTATTAATATGTCTTGATCGAAATTTCTGATTATTTTAATATTTGAATTAGGAGAAATTGCAGGTTGTATCATATCAATGGTCTCATTTAATACGCTAATGAGAGAAAATTGTGTAAAGTGCATAGCACCCGGAGATGAATAGGTCAAGAAATTTGTTATTATCTTATTAAGCCTGTCCATTTCTTTTATCGCAATATCCATCAGGCGAACTGCATTTAGACCGCTGGTCTTTCCTTCTTTGAGCATCTCAATAGAACTCTTTAATGCTGCAAGGGGATTTCTTATCTCATGTGCAATATTTGCAGAAAGTTCACCGATAGCAGCTAATTTTTCTTTCTTCTTTATCTCTTGCTCCATCTCCCATAGTTTTGTTATATCTTGAATTATTATTATATATCCCTTTAAAATATTCTCTTGATCTATATGCTCAGTGATATTTAAATCAACAATCTTTTGATAATTATTAAAGGTCAAGGTAGTCTTAAAATTACCTGTTATAATAGGATACTTTACAAATAAAAACACATGTCCAAGATTTTTACCGATTATCAAATTACCGTTTTGTTCAATTATCTGCTCTGCCGCATGATTAATAAGTATTATCTTGCCTGAAATAGTAGTATAAATCAGACCGCTTTTGATATTTTGAAGTATTTCACTATGAAGAGAATATAGATCAAGAAAATCACTCTCTTTTTCCTTTAATTTTTGAAGCGTATCTTCTTGTTTTACTATCAGGTACCTGCTAAGAAATGTGATGAGAAAAAGCGAAATAACATTTACAAAGATATTATAAAAAAAATCTTGAAACCGCAAGGATTCATCAAAACGTATAGGAATAATCCCATAAAATTGCATCTCTATAGCAACGCCATAGATTATGCTGCTTAGTGCGGCAGTAATAAATCCTGCGCGGCTTCCAAGTATTATTCCAGACCCAATAACATTTATCGGCAGCAAAAAAGAAAACCAACTCTCAATGCCGCCTGTTATAAATATAAAAAACGTTATAAGAAAAACATCAACAATTGATTGAAAATACGCTAAAAGCTTATAGAAACGCTTATCAAATATCTGGAGTGCAATGATATATATAATAGTAAGAACAAATATGGTTATGGTAAGAATGGATAAAAGCGCAGGATAACGAAAAATCCTAGCAGATCTTTCATGAAAAAAAAAGGAGAGTATCAAAAATGCTGCAACTATTACCCTAAATATTATAAGGGTATTTATCTTTTGTATTTCTTTGCTAACTGGGATTTTTACCCCCCCATGACTGAAACAGATTTAAATATTGGCAGATACATTGCTACAACAATAAATCCAACTGTGCCTCCAAGAAATACAATCAAAAGAGGTTCCATCAATTGAGTAAGATTACCAACAGCCGTATCAACCTCTTCATCATAAAAGTCAGCAATCTTACTGAGCATTGAATCAAGCGAACCTGTTGTCTCGCCAATAGCTGTCATATGTGTGACCATAGGAGGAAATATATTTTGTTCTTTAAGGGTATCAGCCATATTTCTGCCCTCTGTAACAGCATCGCTTACCTTTAACACAGCCCCTTCTACAACCTTATTTCCAGAGGTCTTTGCTGTAATCTGTAGAGAATCAATAATTGAAACACCGCTAGCCAGAAGCGTACCCAATGTCCTTGTAAATTTGGCAACCGCTACTTTTTGAATCAATGTGCCAAAAACTGGAAGTCTTAAAAGTATCTGATCTGTTACCAACATCCCTTTATCAGTACGCCTGATCTGTTTTAGAGCTGTAACTAGACCAAAGATTGTACCAACAACAAAAATCCATCCATATGGAACGAGAAAATGACTAATATCTATACATAATTGAGTAGGAGCAGGCAGAGTTGCGCCCATTTCTTTAAACATTTTATCAAATATTGGTATAACCTTAATCATAATAACGCCAACTGCCCCTGCGGCAATGGACAAAACTGCAATAGGATAGGTCATTGCGCCTTTAACCTTCTTTCTTAGCGCCGCAGCCTTTTCCATATAACCTGCAAGCCTCTGTAATACAACGTCCAAGATACCGCCCATCTCTCCTGCAGCAACCATATTAACATATAATCCGCTAAATACACGCGGAAATAACGCTAGGGCATCTGTAAAAGTAGACCCTGATTCAACCTCTGACTTTATCACGCCTATAATTGGCTTGAAATTCTTGCTGTCGCTTTGAGCTGCTAATATCTCAAGGGCTTGAACCAACGGAAGCCCTGCATCAATCATAGTAGAAAATTGACGTGTAAATATTACAATATCCTTTTCCTCTACCTTGCCGCCCTTAAATACAATCTTCTTACCATCACTATTTCTATTTGCAGCTTGTTGCTCTGCCATATAGTCTCCTTAAAATCTAAAATCATAAATTATTATATCAATCAATGCAAATAATGTCAAGTTAGCGCAATCTTGAGAGCTCTTGCATAAATGTCTTCCATATTGGCGCAGCAATAGTTGCCCCAGTGGCATTATCACCAATCGTAGAACCATCATCCATTCCTGCCCATACTACAACAGTTAAATTCTCAGAATATCCAGCAAACCAAGCGTCTCTATAATCATCAGTAGTTCCAGTTTTGCCTGCAAGTGACATTCCTTCAATCCTTGCATTCTGACCTGTCCCAGAAGTTACAACTTCTTTTAACATATCAGTTATGTCCTTAGCTGTGTTACTGCTAATAACCTGTGTTTTAGAATCAGTTGTTTTCTCAATAATATAACCATCTTTATCATTGATATATCTAACAAAAACAGGCTCTCTTATAAATCCTCCGTTTGCAAAAGCAGCATAAGCGCTTGCAATGTTTATCGGAGTCACAGACATTGTTCCAAGTGCTATGCTTAGATTATTAGGATAATCACTTTGAATACCCATTTTTTTGCTGAAAGAAACAATATTTTCTACTGTAAGTTCCTGAGCAAGCCTCACAGCAGCAGTATTAATAGAAAATTTAAGGGCATCATCCATTGTCACCATACCTCTAAATTGTTTATCATAATTTTCAGGACTATAAACCTTACCATTCCCCAAATTTATGCTTATCGGTTGATCTAAAAGCATGCTTGAACGTTTATACCCCTGCTCAAGGGCAAGGGCATAAATTATAGGTTTAAATACAGACCCAGGCTGTCTTTTTGCAGACATTGCACGATTAAATTCACTCTCTTCAAAATCATAACCTCCTTGAAGGGCTAACACATGACCAGTGCTTTGTTCAATTGCAATGATTACCCCTTGAATTAAAGGCTTTTGAACAAGATAAAGATGCAGTCGTCCTTTTGTTGTATCCTTGATTTTAACCTGAATAACATCTCCGGGCTTTAGAATAAACTGCATATTAAGATTATCAAGATATACGGTTTTACCAGTATCTCTAATAAATATCTTCTTTATCCACTGAGCGTCAGCCTTATCAATAAGTCCAACAATTCCCCTCACACTTACAAATGACTTGTCCTTTGTGCTGTGCAAAACCACGGCTGGCAAGATATCTCCTTTATGAAAAGGCAGGGATTTATTGGTATTTAAACCAATCTTTTTATCTAATATATCAATCTTTTTATTAACGCTATGCCATCCAGTCTCCTTATCAATCTCTGTAAGCCCTTCTCTTAATGTCCGCCAAGCTATAGTTTGAACATTCAAGTCAATGGTTGTATATACATTTAAACCCTCTTTATATACCTTTTGATAACCATATTTATTGAGTAAATATGCCCTTATAACCTGCATAAAATAACTGGAGGGATCAGACTTAGTCTCCGGACTAATTGAAAGAGGAGCAAGTTCTGCTGCCTCACGATCCGTTCTCCTTAAAAAACCGTTTTTTTCCATTAAAGCAAGAACTACTGCCTGTCTATTAGTTGCTGCAATAAAGTTTATCAAAGGAGAATAATTGCTTGGAGATTTAATAATACCAGCTAACATTGCTGCTTCAGGAAGCGTTAGTTCTGAGGCAGGTTTATCAAAATATAATCTTGAAGCATTTTCAATTCCATATCTTCCATGCCCAAAATATACATTATTTAGATATAATTCAAGGATTTTTTCCTTAGACAACTTCGTCTCAATTTTAATCGACAATAAAATCTCGCTGACCTTGCGAAGAAATGTCTTTTTAGTAGATAAATATATAGTCCTTGATAATTGCTGAGTAATTGTACTTCCGCCTTCTTTAATTGAAAGATGAAAGACATCACTAAGCAATGCCCTTACAATTGAAACTAAATCCACTCCATTATGTTGAAAAAATCTAGAATCTTCAACTGCAACTACTGCGTTTATTAAGTCCTTAGGGAGTTTTTCAACTGGGATAAAATCAATGGGTTCCTTTTTTAATTCAGCTATCAGACGGTTATTTCTATCAAATATCTTTGTGCCTGCAGATGAATTAGCACTGACAAGCTCGTCAACAGAAGGAATACTCATGACCAAATATAAAGAAAAACTGGAGATAAAGAAAATGATTAATAAAATCATATAAAAAACTATCTTTTTAAACAATGACATTATTTATCACCCCTTTGAATTAGAGAAGGCTCACATAATTTATAATATAATATTTGATATTTTTCTTTCAAGGAAGGATTATTCAATTAAAATAATACAAACATCATCTTACTTTAAGATTTGACAAATATCCTTATATTTTGTCAAGATAGAAAAGGTTAAATTAATTAAATAAACAATGAGGTTTAGTAATTTATGGCAAAGGTTGAAAAGGTAAAGTTAGGCGATCTTTTAGTTCAAGAAAATTTTATTACACAAGCTCAGCTTGAAGAAGCCCTTGCAGTTCAAAAACAGCTTGATACATATCTGCCAGTTGGAGAGGTGTGCGTAAATCTAAACTTCATTTCAAAACTTGACCTAAAGTCTATTTTAAGACAATTCCAAAAGCGTATTTATCTTGGCGAACTCCTCGTAAACATGGGGCTTGTAACCTTTGAAGAGATTAAACAGGCGCTGGAATTACAAAAATTTGAGAAGAAAAAACTCGGAAATATATTAGTTGAAAACAACTTTATCACAGAAACTGATCTAGTTGAAGCGCTAAGCGTCCAGCTTGGCTTCCCTAAGATCACGCCAAACGTCGCCCTTATAGATAAGAAACTCGTTAAGGCTTTAAATAAGACATTTTTAATGACAAACATAGCAATCCCAGCATTCAAACAAGACGATATTGTCACTGTCATAATGGCAGACCCGTTAGATGAAGGAACAATTCTCTCATTTGAGAAGGTTTTTAAAGCAAAAATAGAGCCAGCAATCTCTCATTCTGCAGAAATCATTAAGGCAATCAATTCCTTATTTCAAGAGGTTGACATCCGCACTGATACTGAGATGCTGGATCATAAAAAGGACTTGGTTATTGGAGCAACAGAGGTATCATCTTCTTCAGGCGATGATATAATCGGCATAGTTAATTACATTATTACAAATGGAATACTTGAAGAAGCCAGCGATATTCATATAGAACCGCAAGAAAGAAGAATTAGAGTACGCTACAGGGTTGACGGCATATTAAAACATGTAACAGACCTCCCAGTCTCTATAAATAGAAGCCTTTCCTCTCGAATAAAGGTATTATGCGGGCTTGATATATCTGAAAGACGAAGACATCAAGACGGACGTATTGAGGCAAAGGTTATGAAAAAAGAGGTTGACCTAAGAATCTCAACATACGCCTCCATGTGGGGCGAAAATATTGTTATTCGAGTGCTTCATCGTCAGAGTAAACTAGTTGATCTGAAAATGCTTGGATTTTCACCATTTCATATGTCGCGTTATATGAAGATATTAGATCAGCCAACTGGAATATGTATGATAACAGGTCCAACTGGTTCTGGCAAGACAACAACATTATATGCCTCACTTTTACATCTAAATGACACTTCCCGTTGTATTATAACGGTTGAAGACCCTGTTGAATATACTATAGAAGGCATAACGCAAGGTAAACTTGATCCAAAATTAAACCTGACATATTCCGATTTCTTAAAATCAATTATGCGTCAGGATCCAGATGTAATAATGGTAGGAGAGATAAGGGATAGAGACGCTGCAAATGCGGTTATTCAGGCATCTCTTACTGGACATAAATTATTAACGACATTTCATACAGACGATACAACTGGCGCGCTTTTGCGTCTAATGGATATGGGAGTTGAGACCTTTTTAATATCCTCGACCATTGTTTCCGTTGTCTCCCAAAGGCTCGTCAGGGTACTTTGCAAACATTGCACACAGCCATATACGCCTGATGACAGGATTCTTTCAGCATATGCAAGTACTACTGATATTGTCCCTGACAGATATAATTTTCATCGCCCAGTGGGATGTCATGAATGCGGAAACACTGGATATAAAGGACGAATTGGAATTCATGAACTGCTTGTAGTAAATGCCGCAATACGTGACGCAATCCTTGAAAGAATGACTTCAAGCCGAATCCGTAATATTGCCAGAAAAGAAGCTCATCTTATCTCTATGGTAGAAGACGGATTTATTAAAGCAACAAAGGGAATCACCTCTTTAGAAGAGATCTTTAGGGTTGTTATGCTTGATGTTGAAGACACTAAAACTATGATGGGCGCTGAGGAATTAATCGCTTTAAGTGAAAAAGAGGTCTAACCTGCTGCCTTTATAAATAAAGGCAAATAATCTCATGAATTCTGATATTACCACTGTACAACTCAAAGATTATATTCAAGGAATTGTAGGAAGACAAATAACCCTGATTTTAACAGATAATACCTCAAGTATGATCTCTGTTAAATTCTCTAAGTCTCGTTCACATAATATTTTAATAGTAAGACTTCAGAAAATCTTCTTAATTGCAGATTCAGAGATACATGATGAGATTGCAAGTTTTATATTAAATAGAAAAACCCCGCTGCCAAAAACCAATCTCTTTATCAAAGAAAATTCTAATATTATTAATTCTAATAAATCAAAGAGATATATTAAACTGCGCCCATTAGGCAGACATTATAATCTTGAAGAGATATATAATCGTATAAATGAGGCATATTTTGAGAACTCAATCGCTTCACAGATTACATGGGGGAGAAAAGCTGTAAGGCGAAGTGTAAAGATAAGAAGACTTGGTAGTTACAATCGAATCTCAAATATTATCACAATAAATCGGATACTTGATTCAACTAAAGTCCCATTATATTATGTAGAATTTATAGTATATCATGAGATGTTACACGCGCATATTGGAATTGTCAAAAATGGTTCAAGGAATTTAATACACACAAGAGAATTCAGAGACTTGGAGAAAAAATTCATTGGATATAATAAAATTATGGGTTCAAAGGGTCTGAGACCCTTTGCGGGAGTTTGAGGGCAGAGCCCTCAAGACAATGCCTTTAGATCTCAAAGATAAAGCAGCTTCCTGCGTCTATTTTGCTTTCCGCCCAGATTTGTCCTTTATGGTGCAGGATAATCTCTTTACAGATGGGGAGTCCGAGTCCTGTGCCTTTGGGCTTATCGGTAGAGGTACCGCTGACTTGGGCGAATTGTTCAAATATTTTACCAAGCATATTTTCTGGAATTCCTGAACCAGTATCTTTTATCTCGCAGCGGATCTTGTTATCTTTTTTGGAAATAGAATAAGTAATTGAGCCAAAATCTGTAAATTTAATTGCATTACTAAATAGATTGATGACAACCTGAATCAATCTATTTTTATCCCCTATTAGTGTAAAATCACCTTCATCAATAGAGGATATAAGTGTGAGACCTTTTTTATTAAAGAGCGAGGATGTAGCAGCAGAGGCAGAATTAAAGACATCCTTCATATCAACCGTATCACTTGCCCATTCAACGCTTCCTGATTCTATTTTAGCAAGATCAAGGATATTATTAATTAATGATAAAAGCCTCTCAGCCTCAGATTCAGTGATGTCAAGATTACTTTGCAATTGAGAGATTGCCTTTTCGACCTTTTTATCAGGCTGTGAGATTGTCGGCAGTATAATTGAGTCAAACTTCTTTTTATTTAATGCAGTAAAACCAATGATTGAGGTCAAAGGTGTTCTCATTTCATGAGAGACAAAGTTTAGGAAATTTGTTTTATTATTACTTGCAGCTTCTGCAGCCTTTTTAGCAGCCTCTAATTCTTTCGTGCGTTCTGCTACCATCTGCTTAAGCTGATTATTAAATCTATCTTGTTCTACCAAAGTTTCATGGGATTTAATAGCTGAAACTATAGTTGCAAATAATTTTGCGGAGGTAAGTTCGCTTTTTTCCTTATAATCATCTATATCATAATTCAACACCACATCCTTAGGAGGCGCTACCCCCGGTTGCCCAGTGCGGATGATTATTCTAACCATACGGTTTTTGATATTGTCACGAATATGCTTGACCACCTTAAGACCTGAATCATCAGATTCCATAACTACATCAAGCAAAATAAGCGCTGTATCAGGGTTTTGTTCTAAAAGACTGATGGCATCACTGCCATTATAAGCATTAATAATATTGAGCCCCTTACCTAAAAATGTAAAATCCTTTAGAGCAAGTCTTGTAACAGAATGGATTTCATGCTCATCATCTACGACAAGCAGCTTCCATGATCCATTTGAATTATCAGGCTGAGACTGACCCTCTTCTGCATATTCAATATTATCCGCCATCTCTCCACCTATATAAATAATATTTTTCAAGGGCTCTGCCCTTGACCCGCAAAGGGATTTTTGAAACGGGTCTGAGACCCTCCCTTTGAACCCATTATAAAAACTAAACATCCCTATGAGTGTATTTTATAACGTCAACATCCGATAATACAACTATACCTTCATTCACCATTGTATCAAGTACAGGAATTACCTGATTTATTTTATCTTCAGTGTCTACTACAAAAATCATTATCGGCAGTTCACCTGCAGGCGTTAGAAAGTGCTTCTTATGATAACGATGATGAGGCCCATATCCAGCCAGTGCCTTATATACCGTAGACCCGGCAATATCCATCATTATTAATCTATTAACTATCGCTTCATATAAAGGCTGCCCCTCCCAAGTGTCATCTTCGCTTACAATAATCTTGAGCATCTTAGCCTTACCTTGCAGTTTAATATGGCTGACACCCTCGATTTGCTTCTCACTCTCAATTGAGGCACACTTTAAAACATTCGTATCACTTATCTCAATAAGTCCATTCCCAATAACTTGATAAACATCAGGAAGCGATAATGTTATCTTCTCTTCAGTGTCAATAACCTCAATCTTTAGAGGCAGACTCTGAGATAATTCAAGCATTTTTGCAGTATGTATAACGCCGCTTGACCCAAATCCCTCAATCCCTCTAAAAACGCTGACGCCAATGATATTCCTTTTATGAAATATATCAACCAAGACCTCATACAGAGGCTTATGACCAAATTTATCCGTCTCATCAATATAAATTGTAAGTTTCTTTGCAGGTCCTTTAGTCAGCATAATTTACCTCCTATATCATCTTTGAGAACATCTCGCCCAATCTAAGGGCAATAAAACCCAAAAATACGCTTAGTATCACATTCAAAGCAGCATATAAAATTTGGCCGTCTTTTATTAGATTACCTGTCTCATACTCAAAGGTGGAAAAAGTGGTATAAGCGCCAAGAAAACCAACGACAAGGAGTAATCTCCAGTAAGGATTAGCCATGTATCTTACAGTAAGGAGCGACATCAGAAGGCCAATAAAAAAGCTCCCGCTAACGTTGATAATAAATGTGCCAAGCGGAAAGCTGCGACCCCATCTTTGGCCTATCCAAACGGCAAGGGCGTATCTGGTGATTGCGCCGATGAAACCGCCTGAGCCTATAATTAGGTAGTTTATCATCTATAAGTATATCATATTTTGTAAAAAACATCTTATAGAATGAAATAAATCAAGATGATTGAATCACTTCGCTGCGGATGTAGGGGTAGACCTGTGTGTCTGCCCTGTTGATATACAGAAAGGGCGAACACATAGGTTCACCCATACTACATAAAAGTTTGTGGTTTCCTTTAAAAAAGATTAGTAAATCTAAGCAAGTAAGACAGATAAATATTATTTTTCTAGTTCTGGTTTCTTCATGAGTCTTTCGTAGTCTACAGGATAATT
>JADFXP010000027.1 GCA_015233465.1 Candidatus Magnetominusculus dajiuhuensis | reverse complement strand
TTATCTCATCCTCTGAAACATATGCACCATGAAGCCTGATTATCCTTGCACCCGGATTTAATAGGAGCATATCCCCTCTGCCAAGCAGTTTTTCTGCACCATGGGTATCCAAAATCGTGCGGGAGTCAACCTTTGAAGATACCTGAAATGCTATCCTTGACGGGAAATTCGCCTTGATTATCCCTGTTATTACATCAACCGATGGGCGCTGGGTTGCTAGTATCAGATGAATCCCTGCTGCCCTTGCCATTTGTGCTAGGCGCACTATTGAATCCTCTACACTCTTAGAGGATGTAAACATCAAATCTGCCAGCTCATCTATTATTATTATGATAAACGGCAGTTTTTGTTCATCTTCAACGTGGGCATTAAATGTCTCAATATTACGCGCCCCGCTGTCTGCAATCAGGCGATACCGCCTGTCCATCTCCATAACCATCTTTTTAAGCGCCTCTGTTGCCTCTTTTGGATTGGTGATAACGGGTGAAATCAGATGAGGAATGCCTTCATATATTGAAAGCTCAAGCAGCTTTGGGTCAATCATCAACATCTTGACCTCTGTTGGACGCGCCTTATAGAGTATGCTCATTATCATTGAATTTACGCTGACACTCTTGCCAGAACCAGTTGTCCCTGCTACCAATAGATGCGGCATCCTTGCAAGGTCTTCTGATACAGGGGTTCCATAAATATCCTTGCCAAGCGTAAGGGTTAATAGGGATTTCTTTTTATTAAAACTATCTGAATCAATTATCTCTTTAAGCGATACTACTGCCCTGTTTATATTTGGCACCTCTATTCCTATCGGAGTCTTGCCCGGTATCAGCGTAACCCTTACCTTTAGACCTCCCATAGCGCGCCCAAGGTCATCTGAAAGCGATACCACTTTACTAATCTTTATTCCGGGAGAGGGTTCAAATTCAAACATCGTGATTACAGGGCCAGGATGAATCTGCATAATCTTGCCTTGAACCCCAAAGTCAAGGAGTTTGCTTTGCAAGATTGTTGCCGCGTTTAAAAGCTCTTCCTTTGACATCTGCTGCTCTTTTGATGGCGGAGGCGAGAGGAAACTTATAGGAGGCAGCATATAAACGCCCTTTTGAAGCTCTGGGAACTTAGCCTCTGCTATCTTTGGCTCTATTTCTTGATCCGTCTCTTCAACTATCTCCACAGTATTTTCTACAACTTGAATAGGATGTTTTTGAAATGTTACTGGTCTCATAAGAACTTTTTTATCACGTTTTAGACTTATTGCCTGTGAGACTGGACTTAAAACAATTATTGATGATACCAATACTGTAAGGCTGACAATATATCCTCCAACTGGTGATAATAACGTAACTATTGGGGTAATTAATGTATGTCCTATAAGACCTCCGGTTATTGCTCCAGAGGTTACATGAAATGTATCTGATAAAAGGGTTGAAATCATTGAAATAGCAAGCATAAAAAGGAGAGAGCCCGGTAGATTAGATTTAATCCTATCCCTGCCAGTAAGCCTTTTCAGACTGTAACCAAATATAAAGACTGGTATAAAATACGTTGAAATTCCTATTACAGAAAACAATACATCTGAGATATATGCCCCAGCAATTCCACCATAATTCTGAGGCTGATCGCTTGAATATGTGAATGCCCCTTTATCCCAAATATCGTATGTGGCAATGCTTATTGATATAAATAAACCAATGGCAACGCTTATAGTTCCTAAGATATTATTCTTTAGTGTTTTTAACCCTTCACCCATAGCCCTGCTACTATTATTACTGCAAGCACAATTCTATAATATACAAACACCATCATAGAATGTTTCTTAAAAAATTGTAATAGAAATTTAATGGAGATTATCCCTGAAACAAATGACGCAATTACTCCGCTTGAAAAAAGCCTAATGTCAATCTCATGATGCCCTTTAAGTATTGACACACCATGAAGCAAAACCGCTCCTGCAACTATCGGAGTGGATAATAAAAATGAAAATCTGGCGCTGTCCCCTCTGTTTATACCCCTTGTCAACCCTGAAGAAATCGTTATTCCAGAGCGGGAAACGCCTGGTATTATTGCTAATGCCTGTGAAATGCCGATTATTACAGCATCCTTTAATGTAATTTCATCAAATGAACGGCTGGTCTTAAATCTCTTTTCAGATATATACATGACTATTCCAATTACAACCAAACTTATTGAGATTATAAGCGGACTTCTTAGAGTTCTTTCTACATAATGATCAAGCAGCGCCCCAACAATCGCAGCTGGAATAGTTGCTACTATCAAAAGTAATAGCATATTGCGTTTCTTTAGCAAAAGATCAATCCATTCTTTATAGAAACATGCCAAAAGCGCTAGTAAAGTACCAGCATGCAGCGCAATATCAAATGACATAGTATTAACATCCCCGTTCCATCCAAAAATCCAAGGAATCAGTATCAAATGCGCAGTAGAACTTATAGGGATAAATTCTGTCAGTCCTTGCGTTAAACCAAGGATGATTGCCTTTATTATTTCTAAGTCCATCTAATTTCTCCTTATTATTTATTATCTTAATGCCTAACAGAATTTGAAGACGCAGCCTCCAATACAGATTATTACCTTAATGCCTTGCAGATTTAAGGACGCAGCCTCAAATACAGATTATTACCTTAATGCCTTGCAGGGTTTGGGGGCGCAGCCTCCAATACAGGAAATTCTATCAAAATTTCCGTCCCTTTGCTTGGTGTTGAATTAATTTTAATCGTTCCATTTAAATCTTTCAGCAAGGCATTTACGGTATACAACCCAAGTCCAAGATTTTTATCCTTTCGATAGGTTGTAAAAAAAGGACGATAAATTTCTTTTAATTCATTAGCAGTCATGCCTCTTCCATTATCAATCAAATTCATTATGACATAACTTCCGTCATTTTTTAAAGACGTTGAGATTATAAGGTCACTTCCTCCTGGGTTCAAAGAACTAATGGCATTTTGTAATAAATTCATGATAATTATGACTATCTTTATTCTATTTCCTTTAATCTTAGGGAGATCAGGAGACAAATCTATCTTTAAATTTTCGACACCTCTGCAAAGCCCAAAACTCATTAATGTAGTACAATATTTAATTATATCATTAATATCTACAAGGCTATTCGGAAAAGGATCTTTAAGATTTGAAAATTCCCTTAACCCATCTACTATATTATTCATTTTCTTAGAACTTTCATTTATACCATTTAGCAGCAGCGGCACGGTTTCTATCGCATCATTAAACTCAAGCCCTCCAACCAGTAGATTATCTTTAGGGATATTACATTCCTTTAATATTTTTTCAAGATCACTCCAAATATCCATTAAAAGCGGGGCATTTGACGATAAGACACTGTTTGGATTTTTAAAGTCATGGACAGTCCCATTGACCAAAGAACCTAATATCGTCATATGATTTGCGTGCATGAGCTGCTCCATATACATTTTGCCTTGAAAATTACTTTGCTCTAAAATCTTTATATAATTTGATGAATAAAAATAAAATACTACTATAACTCCTAAATATATAAAACGAATAAATATTTCATGTATATCAGGGGCAAATATCTCTTTTATTATATTAGTCCCAAATGAAACATACACCTCTATAAATGAATCAAATAACCAGCTTGATATGCCTGCTGCGACACAAAACCAATATAAATCTTTAGTTGTTATATTTTTATCTTTAAACATTTCACTAATTATAACTTATTGATATAATTAAATAAATGAATAATTGCATAGAATTACTGGATTATGCTTTTTTGAGTTACAAAATTGACGAAATATGATTTAATATTATAAGATTAACAATGGTGAAAAATGTTTAATAAAAAATATGGACTGATTTTATCATTAGATGTTTCTTCAATAAAAGAGGCTGAAAGTATTGCAGAGCTTTCTCTAAGGTTTGAAGAAATTGTTGGGTATAAGATTGGTTTTACTTTGGGACTGCGGCATGGCTTATCTAAGGTTGTTAAGGCATTAAAAAATATTAAGCCTTTACCAGTAATTTATGATCATCAAAAGGCTGGTTCTGACATTCCACAAATGGGAAAGACCTTTGCTGAAACATGTAGAGATGGAGGAGTGGATGCAGTAATATTTTTCCCGCAGGCAGGACCTAAGACTCTTACTGCCTTTGTAGATGGTGCTTTTAAGTCAAATTTAACTCCGATTATAGGAGGAGTGATGACACATCAGGCATATCTGGAATCTGAGGGAGGATTTGTTGCTGATAAGTCAGTAGATATAATATATAAAATGGGTATAGAACTTGGGGTACGCAATTTTGTACTGCCCGGAACAAAGCCTGATATAATTAAAAAAATAGCACTTGGAGTATTATCATCGTCTACACCAACAACATTGATGATGCCGGGTTTTGGGACTCAAGGAGGTTCAATAAAAGAGGCTTTTGCTGCTGCTTCTGGGCATAATGTGTTTCCGATTGTCGGCTCTGCAATATATAAATCATCTTCGCCTCAGAGTGCAGCCTTAGAAATAATTGATGAATTAAAAAGTGCAGCGGGTAATTATTATAAATCTTAATTTTTTAGTGAGGGTTAGTAAAAGGCATAAGGCTATCTGCCCTCTTAAACAACGGGCGACCGTAAGGGAAAGAAAATATGAAAAAACGACTAATTGAGATATTAATGCTAATAATACTAACACTACCACTTTTCGCCATAGCCGAGGACAGCGTTCAAGAACCTGTGCGAGAGGGCTGGATACCTATTCAATTAGCAATTTGGGCACCTATTCAAGTTTTTGGCGAAAATTGGGATGTTTATGGCCTGAGAATGTCAATTATTTATGGAAAAAATAGAGATGTCTGGGGTATGGATATGGGACTTGGCTTTAGCGCCGAGCGTAATATATACGGATTACAAATGACAGGACTTGCCAACAAAGTAGAAAATGTTTATGGAGTGCAATTTGCTGGATTTGGAAATGAAGCAACTAAGACTGTTTATGGTATACAGATGGGTATTGCTAATATAGCTGTAAGAGTTTACGGACTACAAATTGGATTTTTCAACTATTGTAAGGGCATAGTAGGTTTTCAATTTGGACTGGTTAATATTGTGCGCAATGGCTGGCTGCCATTTTTCCCAATGCTAAACGGCGGGATGAAAATGCCCCATCTTGATGGTTTTGATGACGCGGTAAAAGTTGATGATTCTAAAAAGTCTGATGAAGCGGCTAAACCTGAGGAAGCTGCTAAGCCTGAAGAGGCTGCTAAACCTGAGGAGGCTGCTAAACCTGACGAAACTAAAAAGCCTGACGAAGCTGCTAAACCTGAGGAAACTAAAAAACCTGATGAAGCGGCTAAACCTGAGGAAGCAAAAAAACCTGACGAAGCTGCCAAACCTGAGGAAACTAAAAAGCCTGACGAGGCTGCAAAACCTGCTGAGACCGCTAAACCTGCTGACACAGCAGTTAAAACTGACGCAGTAGTTAAACCCGCTGAAGCAGCTAAAATAATGAAAGCGAAAAAACATAAACGACCGAAAAAAGTAGCTAAGCCAAAAGAAGAAGTCAAACCTGAAGATACTGAAAAACCAGCAGATTCTCCAAAACCAGAGGAGCCAGCTAAACCACTGGAATAGTTCATAAAAGTATAAATATGTAGACGTAGGGGCAGCTTTTTTGTAACGGGTCTTAGACCCTGTGGCTGCCCTTTTTTGCGTTTAGCCTACATGTAATCAGGGTAACCACAAGGGTTAAATACGGTTTTATGAAAGCAGCTTAGTTTAGGACGCCTGCTCATACCTATTTGCAATTAGTATAGTAATATTTTCATAGAGAAACATAAAACGTAGAGGCTATTGAACCTGCCCTCTTGGTAAACGAACAGGGCAAATGCAATTGCCCCTACGTTGTTAATTTCTGTTTCAGTATATTATATTATTTTACCTTTTGAATTGCAAATTAGTATCACGAGAGATTTTCAAAAAAAGGGAAATTTAAACAAGATTTACTTAATAACACATTTAACAGCAGTATATAAAGATTAATGGGTTCAAAGGGAGGGTCTCAGACCCGTTTCAAAAATCCCTTTGCGGGAGCCGGTAGATAACAAGGGCAGAGCCCTCATTCTTTTAATCTTTAATCTTTATTTTTTAATCCAAGTTTTAAATAAGACTCGTGCAAAATGCAGTCCATAGGTTAAGTCTGGTCCTTTTTTGCTCTTTCCATGGATTCTGACAGCCATAGTAATAGGGACTTCACCAATGGAAAGGCCGCCTTTAGCTGTGCTGATGATAACTTCGGTAGCTTGAAATTGATCTTCTCTTAGTTTTATAGTTTTAAGCCATTTTCTATTCATAGCCTTATATCCGCTTGAGCAATCTGTAAGTTTAATTCCAGTTATACGAGAGATAATCCACGAAAAAATAACTACACCTGCAAGCCTTAGCGGACTATTTTTTTCAGTTGCCCCAATCATCCTTGAACCGATTACAAGGTCATAATTTTTGTCAAGAATAGCTGAGATAAGTGTTTCGAGGTCTTCAGGTCTATGCTGATTATCTGCATCCATTGTTACGCAGATTTGAGTATTTAGAGATAAAAGTATATCATAACCAAGCCTATTTGCAGCTCCTTGTCCTCTATGAATGATATTTTGAATACACACAAAATTCATGCTTTTAACAACATTTACAGTCTCATCAGTACTCCCATCATCTAAAACTAAGACACCGACTGATAATCCTCTGATCTCAGATGGAATTTTAGGCAGAAGAGTCTTAAGGTTTTCTTCTTCGTTATATGCAGGCATAACAATTATTATTGCTTTAGAACGAAGTGATTCAATTTCGACATCTGAAATAGAAGATGCGCTTAATTTACGTATTAATAAATCGAATTGTTCATGAGATGAATCCAGATTTGCCCTGATATAGAATGTATAAAACAATAAAAATAAATCGGACAAAATAAGCAGGGCAATAATCCTTCCATATTGCATTTTCTCAAAAGACAGCAGGTCTCTTAATGAATTAAGTATATTGGGATTTATATTAACAAGGATTAAAAAAATAGTAAAAGAAAAAAGCAGTAAAAAATTAGTCCTATTCCATCTATCTCGTCTATAATAACGAAAAGTGAAAATCAAACTAACCAGCCCGCAGAATAATCCAAATATTCGTAGATTTGTCATAATGGGGTCAAGGGGCAAGGTCGTAGACCCTGCCCCTTGAAAAATACTTTAAAAATTTATTTATCTGTTAAAGCAGCAAGTCCTGGAAGGATCTTGCCTTCTAACAATTCTAAAGAAGCGCCGCCGCCAGTTGAGATAAAAGTAACTTTATCTTCTACGCCTGCGCGTTTAACTGCAAGCACGGAATCTCCGCCGCCGATTATACTGACAGCCTTAGATTCTGCAACTGCATGGGCTAGCGAATATGTACCTTTTGAAAATGCCTCTTGTTCAAACATTCCCATAGGCCCATTCCATACAATAGTCTTAGCATCTGATAGCGCAGATTTGAACAATTTAGAAGATTCAGGTCCAATATCTAATATCTTCCATCCAGCAGGAACCTTATCAACTGGAACGATCTTCGTTTCTGTACCTGGCTCAATATCTTTAGCAACTACACAATCAGTAGGAAGATAAAACTTGACATTATTTTTTTCAAGTTTTGTAGTAATAGTCTTTGCAGTTTCAAGCATCTCATCTTCACAAAGAGAATCGCCTATTGCATATCCCCTTGATTTAAAAAATGTATTAGCCATACCGCCGCCGACAATAACTGCATTAACCTTATCAGCCAAGTTTTCAAGTACATCAATCTTTCCAGAGACCTTAGCTCCGCCGATTATTGCGACAAATGGACGCTCTGGATTATTAACTGCGCCAGAGAGATAATTAATCTCCTTCTCTAAGAGAAATCCGGCAGCAGCCTGTTTTACAAATTTAGTAATACCAGCAGTAGAGGAATGCGCCCTATGAGCAGTTCCAAAGGCATCATTAACATAAACATCTACTAATCCTGCAAGAGCCTTTGAAAAAGTCTCATCGTTTTTGGTCTCAGCATCATGAAAACGAAGATTTTCAAGCAGCATTACATCTCCATCTTTCAGACCTTTGACTAAGGACTCTACTTCAGAACCAATGCAGTCTTTAGCAAATACTACAGGTCTGCCAAGCAGCTTTGAAAGCCGCTCAGCAACTGGTTTTAGAGACAATGCAGGGTTTACCTTTCCCTTTGGTCTGCCAAGATGTGAGGCAAGAACAACCCTTCCTCCCATATCAATAGCTTTAGTGATAGTAGGCAAAGCCCTTTTTATCCTTGTATCATCGGTAATATTTTGGGAATCATCTAAAGGTACATTAAAATCCACCCTGATAAATACCTTTTTACCTTTTAAGTTTAGGTCAGTTATTACAAGTTTTTTAAATGTTGCCATAATTATATTACCTCTTTGACGCTACATATACTAATAGATCCTTTAAGCGTGAGCTATAACCCCACTCATTGTCATACCAAGAGATAACCTTTACTAAATTTCCGCCTATTACGGTTGTTAAAGAAGCGTCAATTGATGATGAATGAGCGTCACCCTTAAAGTCAGAAGAAACAAGAGGCTCTTCGCAGTATTGTAAAATGCCTTTTAATGGGCCTTCTGCTGCTGCCTTGAGTTTTGCATTTACCTCTTCCTTTGTTGTGTTTTTGCTGAGTTCAGCAACTAAATCAACAACTGATACGTTCGGGGTCGGGACCCTGACTGAGAAACCGTCTAACTTACCCTTTAAGTCAGGCAATACTAATGCAACTGCCTTTGCTGCTCCAGTGGTTGTAGGAATCATATTGAGCGCTGCTGCCCTTGCCCTTCTTAAATCTTTGTGCGGGAAGTCAAGGATTCTCTGATCATTTGTGTAAGAATGAATTGTGGTCATTAAGCCTTTAACAATTCCAAACTCCTGATGTAATACCTTTGCAAATGGGGATAAACAGTTTGTTGTACAAGATGCGTTTGAAATGATCTTGTGCTTGGATGGATCAATTAATTCATTATTAACACCCATACATACTGTGATGTCAGGGTCAGTAGCTGGAGCTGAAATCAATACAAAACCTGCTCCTGCAGAAATATGCTTGCTTGCAAGCTCTCTCTTTGTAAATAATCCAGTTGATTCAATAGCAAATTCAACTCCAAGAGCCTTCCATGGAAGATTTGCCGGGTCTCTTTCAGCAATAACCTTAATAGTCTTACCGTTTACTGTGATGCTGTCAGCTCCAGCAGATACATCTGCATGAAGATTTCCAATTACTGAGTCATACTTTAACAAATGAGCTAATGTCTTAGGGTCTGTTAAATCATTTAAAGCAACAACGTCAATTTCTTTGTTACTCATACATGCCCTAAAAAAATTCCTTCCGATTCTTCCGAATCCATTAATTCCAATCTTGATTGACATCTGAAAAACCTCCTTTAAAATTATAATAAATTAAATGGGTATAAGCATTTGAGCTTTTGTCCATTTTAAAGTAAACTTGCTAAAAATATCAAATAATTCATACTTACAGATTATATAGTATAATATTCATAAAAAACAATATTCATATAATTTTTAATTTAATAAATCCTTTTTTTTCAGGCATTTAATGCAAAAAATATTTTTTATTTAAAAAAATTAATAAAATAGCTTTACAAAGTATTTTTCCTTATGTTATAGTAAAAAACTTAGAAATAACGCTTCATTAAAAATAAATCAATCTACTTAAAGGAAACAAAGTTCTGCGTAGTAAACTGTTTGAACTTTTAAGAACTTTATTAATAATTACTCCATAACTATTCAGACGGCTATTACTTTGTAGATTTTTGTAAGGGATAGGAGGTTATCATGTCAAACGTACTAATATTAAAAAATATAGATCATGAAGGCCCAGGCACAATAGAAGATTATCTTTTGAATAAAAAGATTCCATATACTATAGTTAATCTAAAGACTCAGTTGTGTCCTGACAGTGCTGATTACGATACATTAGTTATTATGGGCGGGCCTATGAGCGTACATGATGCAAAGATTTATCCATATCTTACTGATGAGATTGATATTATTAATGAATTTATAAAAGACGACAAAAGGATACTTGGGATTTGTCTTGGGGCGCAGCTTATAGCAAGGGCTTTATCTACAGATGTATATAAAGGGAAGGGAAAAGAGATAGGCTGGTATAATCTTGAGGTAACTGATGACGGCAAAAAGGATGAAAAATTTTCAACTCTGATTAATCCAGACAAAAAAACCTTAACTGTATTTCACTGGCATGGCGAGACTTTTGACATTCCTAAAGGAGCAGTCAGGCTTGCAAGCACTGAACTCTTTCCAAATCAAGGGTTTAAATATGGTGAAAAAGTATATGCCTTCCAATTTCATATTGAAGTAACACCTGAGATCATCAATACTTGGATGAAAGACGAGCCGATTGATCATAATGAACTGCATGAGGAAACCAACAGATTATTCCCACCATATATTATAAGGGCAAATAATTTTTATTCAAGATTTTTTGTCTAATAATTAACCACCGTTGCTTGATTTTCAGGCAATTGATCAACAAAATTGACCAAGAAGAAGGAGGTTAACATGATTTTAAGAAAAAAATGTTTCTATATTTTTTCAATACTTGCATTTGTGCTTTTAATAAGCATGTATTTTAATGTCAAAAGGTTATATGAAATAAAATTAATAATGTCTGAACTTAACTGCAAAAACACTGAATTAGAAATGCAGAATGCAACCTTTGAAGAGAGGCAAAAAAAATTCATTACAAGTCTCAAGTCAGAGGTATTTGAGGTAACTGCATACGATCAGTCACCGCTAAGCTGCGGTAAATGGTCACAATACGGAAAGACCAAAACTGGCACAAAACCTAATAGTCAAAGGACTGTAGCCGTTGATCCTGCGATTATCCCGCTTGGTTCGATGGTCTATATTGAAGGCATTGGCTGGAGAATTGCCGAAGATACTGGCAGATTAGTAAAGGGAAAATGTATAGATGTATTCTTTGACAGCTATGCAGATGCCCTTGAATTTGGCAGAAAAAACATCAAGGTCTATTACAACGGAAAATCTGGATATAGGATTAGTTAGATTTAACTTTTATAAGTTTATTCTTGTTAGTGATTTCTGAAAATAACAGTTAAAAAATTTTGTGATATTATTTTTGGCAAGGTTTTTGTATACTAAACTATTATCAGATAAATAATAAAACGTAGGGGCAGACATATGGCGAATCTAAATGTCTGCCCTGATAATTATTAGGCTGGATTCACCTAAAATTGCCCCTACGATTTTAAGAAACTAAGGAGGATTAGAAATTGACACCAAAGGAAATTTTAGAATTTGCAAAGAAAAATGAAGCAGTAATGGTAGATTTAAAATTTATTGATTTTCCCGGTTTATGGCAGCATTTTTCAGTGCCAATATCGGAGTTAAGCGTAGATTCATTTGAATCAGGATTTGGCTTTGACGGCTCTTCAATCAGAGGCTGGCAGGCTATTAACAACTCAGACATGCTGATTATCCCTGATCAAGAGACAGCAATGTTTGACCCATTTAGAAAGTATAAGACCTTGAGTCTTATCTGCAATATATTTGACCCAATTACAAAAGAGGCTTACAGCCGTGACCCTCGTTATATCTCCCAAAAGGCAGTCAAATATCTAAAATCAACAGGGATAGCAGATACCGCATATTTTGGCCCTGAGGCAGAATTCTTTGTATTTGATGACATTAGATTTGATCAAACCACAAACAGCGGTTATTATCATATTGATTCTAAAGAAGGCATTTGGAACAGCGGCGCATATGAAGAGCCTAATCTTGGATATAAACCAAGACACAAAGAAGGCTATTTCCCTGTACCTCCAACTGACTCCCTTGAAGACCTACGCTCTGAAATGGTCATGGCTATGCAGAAATGCGGTATACATATTGAGGCGCAGCATCATGAAGTTGCAACAGCAGGGCAGTGCGAGATAGATATGAGATTTACCCCAATTGTACAGTCTGCAGATAATCTCATGCTCTTTAAATATATAGTTAAAAATGTCGCTTTCATGCACAACAAAACAGCAACCTTCATGCCTAAACCGCTCTTTGGTGATAACGGCTCAGGAATGCACTCTCATCAAAGCCTATGGAAAGGCGGCAAGCCTCTATTTGCAGGCAGCGCTTATGCTGGTTTAAGTAAAATGGCTCTTTATTACATAGGAGGCATCCTTAAACATTCCGCAGCCCTTGCAGGATTTACAAATCCTACAACTAATTCCTATAAACGACTTGTCCCAGGATTTGAAGCACCAGTAAATCTCGCATATTCAGCAAGAAACCGCTCAGCAGCATTGAGAATCCCAATGTATTCAGCAAATCCAAAGGCAAAAAGAGTTGAAGTAAGATACCCAGACCCTTCATGCAACCCATACCTAGCATTTTCAGCAATGTTAATGGCTGGTATTGATGGAATCGAAAATAAGATTGAACCCGGAGAACCTCTAGATAAGGATCTGTACGATCTCAGCCCAGAAGAAATGGCATCTGTTCCTCAAATGCCCGGAAGTCTTGATCAAGCACTAAGTAATCTTGAAAAAGATCACGATTTTCTGCTTAAAGGCGATGTCTTTACAGAAGACGCCATCTCTACTTGGATTAGCTACAAAAGAGATAACGAGGTTGATGCCCTCAGACTTAGACCACACCCTTATGAGTTCTTCCTGTATTACGATATTTAAACGATAAAAATCTGTTACCCCCAAAATCCATTATATTATTATATATTGGATTTTGGGTTGTTTTAAGCCTTTAAATATAGTAAATAATTAATATAACAAAAAGGAGATATGAAAAAACTACTACTTCTTGCATTATTGATTGTAATCAATTCATATACAACAACATTAGTACTTGCCCAAAATTATACAAATCCTGATACTACCTCTTCTATTGTATTATCTTGGGAGAAAAATCATCCTGAGAGGCAAGCATGGTCTAAATCTCTTATATCTGACTTAGATTCACATTTAACTATATTTGATGAAGCTAAAGATATTACATCATTCTGTCCTAAGTATGAAACTCTATCTCATGACCAGAGACTAAATATGTTAGGTGAGATGATAGTATCAGTTGCACATTATGAGAGTGATTGGATTCCAAGCACTGCTTCAGTAGATGCAGGCAAAAAAAAAGATAAGGATACATGGTCAGTAGGCTTGTTACAGATGTCTGTAATAGATCAAACTACTTATAATATTAAATTAGGATATACGTTTACTGATCTTCAAGATCCTATTAAAAATTTGCATTTAGGTATTTCTATACTTTCTGTTTTAGTTAAAAGGTATGGCTATATTGCAAATCAGCCAGGTGGCGGCTCATATTGGTCTACCTTAAGACCCGATGCTGAAGTTCATAATATTCAATTTCATACTAAATCATTATCATTCTGTAAATAGATTTATAGTAGTTGGAATTTTTTTAATAATCATTTAAGGGCTCTGCCCTTAAAAATCCCGCTAAGGGACTTGTCCCTTTGAACCCATTAATAAAAACCTGATATGTATCATAGATTTCTACCCACTATATCGTTTATCCTATATTAAACAAGGAGGATTAAACTAATGGCTGAAATACTTGATTTAAAAAAATTAATAAAATTCAAATCCGACAACATCACCCGCGATATGCTTAGCGATAAGCCTGAAATGAGGATTGCGCTTATGTGCTTAGAGGCGGGACAAGTACTTAAACCCCATACTGCCCCGCTTAGACTTATGATGTACTGCGTACAAGGCAAAGGCATTTTTACGGTCGGTGAAGAAGAATTTGAGGCAGATGAAAAAACCGCCATTTTATGCGACCCAATGGTACCTCATGGCTTTAAAGCAACACTTGGAGAACGTCTCGTTGTGATGGCAGTTGTTACACCTGTTGATTAATGTTGAAATAAAAAATACCACTAAAATGTAGGGGCAGCCCTTGTGGCTGCCCTATTGTACAATTAGTCTACATGTAATCAGGGTAACCACAAGGGTTACCCCTACGAAATACGGTTAATATTTTTTATTCATATCAATTTCATTAGCGCATTGACTATTGAAACAGCAATTGGACTACCGCCTTTTCTGCCTAAACAAGTAATAAATGGATATTTCTTAGAATTTAATAAATCCTTTGATTCAAGGGCTGATACAAAACCAACTGGAACCCCGATTACAAGGGCTGGATTAAATGAGCCTTTGTCTATAAGTTCCATAACTCTAAGTAACGCAGTTGGGGCATTTCCAATTGCAACCACTCCAATTCTGTTGCCTGATTTTTCAACTGCCTTATCAACAGAGGCTTCTGCGCGTGTTAATTTTTCTTTCTCTGCGCGGATTATTACATCCTCATCTGAGATATGACAAAGTATCTTGCCTCCGAATTTATTTAATAGTATTTTATTAATTCCAGCCTCAACCATTTTCACATCAACAAATATATCTAAACCATTTTTGATAGCCTCGCAGCCATTTTTAATAGCATCTGGATGGAATCTAATAATCTGTTCAAAGTCAAAATCGCCGGTTGCGTGGATGACTCTTTGAACTATAGGTAGTTCAAGATTGGTAAAATTTTTTATCATTTCCCTTTTGATAATATTAAAGCTATCTTGTTCGATCAATAAACCTTTATTCATTTTTTTATCTTCTAATAATGGGTTCAAAGGGACAAGTCCCTTTGCGGGGATTTTTAAGGGGCGGAGTCCCTTAAAGGGTTAGTAAGTAAAACTGAGATTTCTCATCAAATATTCTTTTGGCGTTAATGTCGAGAATTTCAACAACTATTACTTCTAGTATCAAAAAGACTTCCGAGAAGTTTCTAAGACAACCGGTCATGGTGTTAAATTGGTTACCGAAAGCGCCGTGAAAGTGAATTTTTGGTTTACCTTCAGCTGGGAATATAGTACCCATGCCTGTGACTTCGTAAATCTGGTCAAGTTTTCTGACAACGGGTATTGGGGGCATAATATCATCTTTAGGGCCAACGATCAGGTCGCCTTTTTTAATAGCTCCGACTACATAGAAATATGCGGCGTTAAGACCTTCTTTTTCAGCGAGGGCAGTGAGTTCTTTGAGCATATCTTCGTTATTAGCAAGTTTGCAGACGAATATTCTGCCCTGTTTACCTGAACAATACTCCATTTAGACCTCCGTTATTACCAAATAAATACAACGTGGAAAATGTCAATAATGACCTTTAAAAGAAGAAATATCTACCTCTTTGATATCTTCATATATAGTATAAATCATTCTATCTTTAAGATTTACTCTCCTGCTATAAACTTCTTGAGAGAAATATCTCAATCTCTCAGGTTTGCCTAGCCCTTCTCTTGGATTATTTAATAAATCTTTTGTTAGGTTAAAACATTTCAAATAATTAACTTTATTATTTTTACGAAACCAATTTAAATCTGCTTCAGCATTTTTCAATATATTAATTTTATAAGTCATAAAATGCTTCATTAATTGTTTTTGCTTTTATCTGTTTATTTTGTAGCCTATCTCTATGACCTTCAACTAAAGCCTTTAGTGAGGTCTCATCATTTAAGATAGACAATGTTTCTTTCATATTTTCCCATTCATCTTGATTTATCAAAACTACACAGCCATCATCAGATACAATTAAAGTTTCTTCATTATTTCTTATAGTGCTGTTTACTATTTGGGTTAAATTATCAGATGCCTTCTGTAAACTTATTGTGTTCATAATTTCTCCTTATTACACTTCTAAATCCCAATCAATCATCCAAAGGTTCACAATATTACCGCAAGCTGTAATAATATATCGAGAGTCAGAGCTGATACAAACAGATTGAACTGTGGAATTATGTCCAAAAAAAGCCTTTATACAATCTCCTGTTGAGACATCCCAAAGCCTTGCTGTATTATCATGACTACCTGAGACAATAAACCTTCCATCAGTACTGATTACTGCAGAAGTTACAGGGCTTTTATGTCCTATGAAGGTTCTGATGCACTTTCCAGTGGATACCTCCCAAAGTTTGATATTATTATCTGTGCTGCCTGAGACAATATATTTCCCATCTACGCTGAATTTAACGGAAGTAATAGGTGCAGTATGTTCAACAAATTTTGACATAGGGTCTGATGAACCGTCTTTGGAGGTTTTCCATAACAAAATCTTATTATCTATATCGCCAGTAACTATAAGTTGACCGTCTTGACTAAACGATACACAATTAATAGTATTATGATGACCGTCATAAGCCTTTAGAAATTTACCTGCCTCAGCATCCCATAATCTAAGCATCTTGTCAGAGCCGACTGATGCAACATACTTTCCATCTTGACTCATAGTTACAGCAACTATAGGTTCATTATGAGTAGGAAGAGCAACTTGAATACGACGATTTCTTATATCCCATATCTTAATAGCATTATCCAACCCGCCAGAGACAGCGGTATTGCCATTATCTCTCATAGAAACAGTAGTTACACTATCTTTATGACCTCGTATGGTTTTAAGGCATTCTCCATTTGTAACATCCCATAGTTTTATATCATTATCATCAGCGCCTGTCAGTATTAGTTTAGAGTCTTTACTTATACAAACATCTCTAACCTCTTTTTCATGACCCGAAAAAACTGTGTCCTTCCATGCACCAAGAAAGGATTTTAACTTCATCTTTGGATATAAAGCAGTCCATGCAGACATAACCTCAAGCCGCCTATTAAACCCATGCTGTGATCTTGCATTACGAAGATGTTTTAAAGCACTATTAAGATTACCTTTTTTAATGGCATACTCAGCGCCTTTAAGCCCAGCCCGAACTTGCGTCTCTGCCTCTAAAACTGTTTCACTTCGCACAACAGGAGTCAACATCTTAGGGGCTTCATAGACCTTTTTATGACAAGAGATATCCCACTGCCTGATCAACCCATCAGCACAACCTGCAAAGGCATAAACTCCGTCATGACTAAAACACAATGATGCGATTTCTGAATTATTATCATCAAATGTACGAATACATCTGCCTGTCAACAAATCCCAAACCTTTAATATGCCGTCAACCCCTCCAGAAAGAACAAAACGTCCATCATGACTAAGAGCTACCGCAAGCACTGCATCTGTATGATCTTTGAGTGTCCTAATGATAGCCCCAGACTTAGTATCCCAAAATATCACCTTATGATCAGAACTTCCTGATATGGCAAATCTTCCCTTTGGATTTAAAGACACAGAATTTACTTTATCCGTATGACCTCTGAAGGTCCCAATATTTCTTGTTGTGTCAATATCCCAAAGCCTTACTGTAAAATCCTTGCTTCCTGAGAGTAATTGTGTCCCATCCCTATTGATACTTAAAGATGTAATCTCATCTCTATGGCCATTATATACCCGCAGATATTTCTCTTCAGCTATAAGCCATAATTTTATAGACCTATCAACAGAACCTGTTATGGCATATCTTCCATCAGGAGTTGCACAAACAGCGGTTATCTCCTCAGTATATCCCTTTAAATGCTGTAATACCGCTCCCTTTGAAACACTCCAAATCTTTGCTGTCTTATCAAGAGAAGCAGAAACAATAAACTTTCCGTCAAGACTTAAAAAAACACTCATTACTTGATCAGTATGATCTATTAATGTATTTAAATTTGTCCCTGTATCTACATGCCATAAACGAATAGTCTTATCAGCCCCTGCAGTAAATGCAACCTTTGAATCCTTACTAAGACATATTGAATTTACCCTGCCGTCATGTCCTGAAAATGATTTTACAAATTTTCGTGATTCATCAGAGATTTTTGATGCAAGAGTAATAGCAGAAGAAACCTCAATATTTGGTTTAGGAATAGCCTTAAGGGTTTTTAAGGCAGAATCAATATCATCACGTTCAAGATGTACAAGTCCAAGTAAATAATTAACTCTAGGGTCACCGCCTTCTGAATCAACAACCTCCAACATCTCATTTACAAGCGTGATATCTGAAATCTCGCCTATTCTCCATAACATTAACCCTCTATTATATGAAGACTCTGGATGATATGGATGTATATGCAGGGTCTCATTAAAAAGCGTCAGCGCATCTTTGCTTTTTCCAAGATCAAGCAAGGAAACTGCCCTATTATTAATACTATCCGCATTAGTCATTCCAACCTCTGGCAGGATGCGGAAATATGTATCCATCTTTACCTTTTCATACATTTCAATAACTTCTTCAGCTACCTTCAACATGTCCTTTGGGCGGCCAGCGGTATTTTCTTTAAAGACTCTCGATAGAAGTTCAGGCATACCTTCAGGCATCTTAGGGAGTTTTTTATTTACAGGTCCATCTTCAAGATACCATTCAAGCACTGAGGCAGCGACTGTTCCAGACGGCCATGTAACCTCTCCAATAAACATCTCAAGTATTGATACTCCCCATGACCACATATCTGTCTTTGGTGTTAATTTAGTCTTTTCTGCCTGCTCAGGCGAACAATATAAAGGAGTCATTCCGCCTTCTTCTTCAACTGATTTTTTCTTAGTGCCGTCAGCAGGTTTATTAACGCTTGCAAGACCAAAATCCGTTACCTTTGCTATGCCGTCTTTGGTCATCATAACATTTGCTGGTTTTATATCTCTATGAATCAATCCCTTAGTATGAGAATAGTGCAGCCCCCATGCAAATTGAATTGCTATATCAAGTATCTTATCAAGATCCGTTAGCTTACCACTTTTAATCCAATCTGCCAAACTGCCGCCCTCAATGAATTCAGCAAAAACCCGTGGGATACCATCTATTTCCCGAACATAATAACAACTGACAATATTAGGGTGCATTCCAAGTTTTATCCATGTCTCGGATTCTTTAATAAATGTCTCTACCCCTCCTGCCTTTGCAAGTTCCTCTGGTTTTGGAGATTTGACAGCAAGTTCAACATCACTGCCAATATCTTTAACCAAAAATACCTTACCCATTCCTCCTTCACCCAAAAGCCTTTCAATCTTATAAATATTTAAGATTGTATCCCCAACCTCCCAATCAATTACAGGTTTTTCTATCGGTTTTATAGGTTCAGACTTATTCGCTAACAGATTACTATTAGAAGTTATATTTTTTGATTCAGGCTTTGATTCAGGCTTTGATTCAGGCTTTGATTCAGGCTTTGATTCAGGCTTTGACTCAGGCTTTGACTCAGGCTTTGACTCAGGCTTTGATTCAAGCTTTGATTCAGGTTTTGATTCAGGTTTTATATCAAGTTTTGATTCCGATGCCAAGTTTTTTGGTTCCTGCGAATGAGAACTCTGAGATTTCCCCTGTATTTTTTCTTCAATTCTAAAGGGACTCTGACATTCTTTACAACGTATGGTTTTACCAATATATTGAGACGGAATATTAGCATAAACCTTACCGCAAACCGGACATTCTGACGTTATTGTCATTATTTTATATATACCTATTAAAAATTATTTTAATTACCGCACCAACAATATATATTTGTATCTACATCAAATCCTTTTAATGGAAATGAGCCTAAATATACTGCCTTGTCTTTGTACTGAGGGCTTAGCTCTGCCCAAAACGCCTCTGTCATAATTATTATTGGATTATCTGGATGAGTGGCAATATGATTTATTACTATATCTTGTTTATGTCTTAAATCTTCAACAGAAAATACTGCATGAACATTCTGTCCAGTTCTTTCAATCCCTGCTGTCAAGCGTGCAGTCCCCCAGTGTAAGGCAAAAGACAACCTGACCTTTATATCAATTGCCGCTGCAAGTTCGATTGGCATAGACAATATAGTCTTAAAGGCATTATCAGCAGAACCAAAACATGCAAAAAACCCATCTCCTGTACACTTTAAAAACGGCTCCTGCTCACGTTTTAACGCGCGGTCAAGCATCCTGCCTAAAGCGGTTACTATCTTCGCCAAATAGATATCTCCTTTTTTTACAATCTTTGTAGAACCCACTAAATCAACTACCACAAACGCCTCTAACCGCTCCTCAAAAAATGAGGTTGGAGGAATTAATATGCTGTCTTCTTTGGTATATGCAGATTCCAGCAAAGGATCAACACTATTATTTTGAGCTGGAACAATCGCCAAACGTGTCTGCCCTACTATAAACCACGAAGGTACTGGCAGTACTATTGAACCAGTAACCTTTTGTCCATTGAGGTAAGTTCCATTTCTACTGCCCATATCCTCAAGTATTACCTTATCTGCTTCTACCCTTATAGTACAATGATGACGTGAAACCGTTGTATCATCAGTTATATGCACATCGTGTTTTTTATCTCTGCCAATTGTAAAATATGTTTTATCTAATGGACAATTGATTTTCTTGCCTTGATCATCCAAAGACATTAAATAACCTGCTGGAACGTCTAATAATGTAATATTTTTAGATTCTGATACTGGCTTAGGTGAAAATTCCTTAGAAATAATCTCTATACAAATAGCTGTGATATTATCTTTCCCGCCAGCTCCATTTGCGGCATTTATCAGCGACTTACAAATCTGATTCAAATTCCCGCCTTTATTTAATAGTGCTGCAATCTGTTTATCCGAGACAAAACCAGACAACCCATCTGAACACATTAATATCTTATCATTAACCAATAAATCAATTAATTGAATCTCAGGCAGCGGATCTCCCCTCATACCCATACAGCGAGTTATCTGACCCCTTGAAGGATGTTTTTCTGCATCTTCTGCCTTCATCTCTCCTGAATCAATCAAAAGCTGTATCACAGAATGATCTGTTGTTACTTGTCTTAACTTCCCGTCACGTAAAAGATATACCCTGCTGTCTCCCATATGGGCTATTAAGGCCTGCTTGCCTCTAATAAAAACTACCACAACAGTTGCCCCCATTCCTTTAAGGGCAGCATTATGCAAAGACATATCACGTATATTATTGCTTAACTGCCCCATCACAGAAGATACTGTTTCATAAACTGTTGGAGTAGCCAAATTTGTAATGTTTTTTAATCTTTGATGCATCATCTTAGGCAAATTTTCTACAACTGTCTTTGAGGCAACATCTCCTGCAGCATGACCTCCCATACCGTCTGATACAATAAATAATCCATAATCATAATCAACGCTCCAACTATCTTCATTAATCTTGCGGACTCTTCCAATATCTGAGAGCCCAGCATAATTAATTGTATTTGTCCCCATTATAATGCCCCCTCAAGCGCTTTTTTAAACTCTATGGCAGTTTTAAAAGTAATAGACGGCTGATCAATCAATGCCTCATCAATAACCTTTGCCAATTTTACAGGCAGGGTCTTTATGCGATTTAAGATAGGAACTGGTTTTGATTGTAATACTATACGCCATGGATCCTTGCCCTTTGGAAAATCTCGCGGGAAACGCGCAGTCAGCATATAATATAAGGTTGCAGCCATTGCCCATACATCTACCTCTGGTTTAGCATATTTAAAATTAATTACCTGTTGTCTCGGAATAAAAACCGGCGTCCCTCCAGCAGAACCTGTTCTGGTCTGTCCGCTTAGTCCTGCTGTATCAAATGCCTTACCTAATCCAAAATCAGCTATCTTTGCAATATCTTTATCCCCTGCCTTTGTTAAAAATATATTGGCAGGTTTTATATCTCTATGCACAAGCCCTTTTACAGCATGAATAACTCCATCTTTATTTGGCATTTCGGGAATCTCTATGTTATGAGCATACTCAAGCCCATCTAATGCCTGAAATATTATGTCCATAGATTTCTCAACCGAGAGCTTCCCGCCTTGCTTTATCATAAGCGTATCAATTGCCCCGCCATTACAAAACTCAAGCGTAAAAAAGAATGTCCCGCTTGACGAACCAAAATCTATCAATTGAACAATATTAGGATGATGCAGAACCTTTGTATTAGCAACCTCTCTTAAAAACATATCCCTAGCGCCTTTATTCACTGCTACCTCTGGAAGCATCAATTTAAGAGCAACTTGCTCGCTGCTGCCAGTCCCGCCATTTTTCTCTGCTAGATATACAGCTCCCATGCCTCCCTTACCAAGTTCCCTAATGATATTATATCCTTGAATGGAAACAAGAGATTTATCACCTTTTTCAGCCTTAACCATGAGGAATTTAAGGAGTTTAGAAGGCTCGCCTTTACATTTAGCGCATAATATATCCCCGCTCCTGCCCTCGCCCTCTTTTTCAGGAAGCGGTGTATTACATCCTGAACAAACACGTCCTGATACAACAGGTACCTTAACCATAGTTTCAGTATTGGTTGTACTTGCAATCTTGCGGCATGCTTCGCATTTATATATATTTTCACTTATCTTGGACTCTTGTAATTTATCTGGAGGTATCTCTGTCGAACACTCTACACATAATATTTCATTTACAATAATTATCTGAAATATAGTTTCGCCAAGTTTAAGTTCATCATTATGTTTTAAATCATACTCTGGAAAACTTTCAGACTGTCCTGCATGAGGCATTGCCTTAGCGTCTCTCTGTCCAATATTTTTACCATTTATATAGGTTGCATTTAAACTCCCCATATCACGCACGCGTATATCTGGAGGGTTTATGTCTAAAAGACAGTGATGACGTGATATTACCCTGTGCGCATCATCATCTGGAAGACGAGGATAACAATCAACGCCTCTCCCGACAATACATGTGGTTCGGCTGGCAAATTCATATTCCTTGCCTTTTAGCTTTCCATTTGTAACCTTTAATGTGACTTTTGCAGGCATACTAACATTCCTTAATTGATAAAATTTAGATATTTTATAAACAATATTCTTTTACAAATTCTGGGCCAGGTTTACCACTGTAATAACCTTGACAACATTCAATCTTTTCATTAACTGCAAGTATGTTATCATCGCTGTTCTCAATATATTCTGCAATTATTGTAATATTCAATTCCCGCGCAAGCGTAATAATACTTCTTAAATAAGCCCTGTCTACAGAATCACTTGCAGCGCTTTTTAATAATAAATTATGTATTTTTATATAATCAACTGGAAAATGCTTAATATATTGAAATGAAGTAAGCCCCCTGCCAAATCCCTCTATTGCAAACCTAAATCCCTTAAAATTCAACTCAATGATCAGCTTCTCAAGAAGCCCCATATTTTTTATTATCTCTTTCTCTGAAACTTCAAAGACAATCATACTCGGATCAATACGATGTTTATTTACTAATTCCATCAGTTTTAAAATATATTCCGATATCTTTAACCCCTTAATAGTCATATTAACAAATAACGTATCAGAATATTTCTCTGCAGCCATCTTTTGTAATGCCCTGTCCATTAATATAAAATCCAATTTCTGCATCAAACCCATATTATCTGCATATTCAAGAAATTCCTTTGCAGGAGTAACACTGTTATCAGCAATTATTCTCATTAATAATTCATGTCCTAATATTTTTTTAGTCGCTGTATCAACTATCGGCTGAAAATAAGGCATCAGGAGATTTTCATCTATTGCCCTTAAGACAAGTAAACTTTTTTCACTGACCTTTTGATATATCTCGCCAATATCTTCTTCTGTTGGAACTGATATAGTGTTTCTGCCAGTCTCTTTTGATTTATAAAGCATTGTATCTGCAATAAGAAATATATCTTGGCCATTATCTCCATGATCAGGAAATGCAGCCATACCTATGGATATTGTAGCATTAACCGTATCTTTATTTGGAGAAGTCATAGAAGTATTTTCTATAGCGTTTTTGATTCTTTCAGCAACAATCATTGCACGGTCTTTTTGTGTCTCAGGCAGCAGCACAGTAAACTCATCCCCGCCGTATCTGCAAAGTATATCTCCCTGCCTTAATTGATCGTTTATGGCATTTGAATAAGTCTTTAAGAAATTATCGCCAAATTTATGTCCATGAGTATCGTTTATAGCCTTAAATTTATCAAAATCTATAATCATTAATACAAATTTACCCTTATGTCGTCTTGCCTTAGCAGACTCTGAACCAAGCAGTTCCCAAAATAAACGCTGATTATATAACCCAGTAAGCGGATCGCGAGTTGCATAAAATTCAAGGTCTTTTGTGTATTTATAGATTGCCTTGATAGAGCCTACTGCGCTTATAAGAGTCGTTAAAATACCTTCTATCATCAAAATTCTGAAGGAATCTTTTGAGATTTCAGTTTGAACACCAACGCCAATAACCCCTCCAACCTGTGGATTTTCAAGGATTATTGTCTTCATTTGAAGTTCAATATCTGATTCGCTTATCTCTGGTAATTCAATCGTCTTATCAATAACATTATGCATCACATTAAAAGTTGAAGACTCATTAAAAACCTGATTATCTTTTATTATAAGTTTATTTATAACGCGTTCTACGCTTTCCTTAGTAGAGTCCTGAGGCTTACATCTCCAAAATACCTCTATATCATAAACTCCTTCATCAACGTGAAATATAGAAAATAATGCACAGGCATTTATCACCTTATTCATCTCAGTAAGAAGTTTTGAGACAAGAGCCTTCCAGTCACGAATAACATCTGATGTTATCATTAACTTTTCAAGTATCTTTATCTCAAACTCCATTATCTCTTTATCTATAGCCACATCCTTAAGTTTTGTTGTAAATTTCTCTACTTCATGAAAAATATTATTAAGTTCAGTAAATCCAAGATTTAAATCACTTGTCTTAAGGGTAGTCAAATCCTTTACGCTATTAATTTCTTTAAGTTTATCATTAAATAATTTAGCAGAGACTGCTACCTTTTTTCTTATATACAAAGCTGGAATTAGGGCTATAATAAGAGGAATTGGAAATAATATCAAAAAGAATTTAAGCACCTTATTTTCAGCCTCAACGATCTTATTCTTTATATCCTGAGTAATAGACATGACCCCAAGAATACTGCCTTCCTGAGCATTTACATGGCAGCTTAGGCAATCTTTCTGCGCCTTTATAGGATAGATATATGAGATATTATAGCCTTCTATCTTGCTTGCTGCTATTCCATTACCCATGGCAGAAAGCACATTTGTATTCGGCTTACTATTATCAATATTACCATAAAGAGAGGAAACTAACTCGCTTCGAAATATTTGAATATTAAATGGAAGTTTTTTATTTGTATCATCAAAGGTCTTGAGAAATTCATTTAATTCCTTTCGAGACCAGCCTCTTTTCATTAATAAATTCATGGAATTAAAAACCTGTTTAGATAATTCCTCTGATAATTCAATGGCTTGATCATCTAAAATGTTTTTATATATGGAGGTTATTATGAAATATGCGATGGTAAAACTCATTAAAGATACGAGTAAAGTAATGATGAGCATAAAAAAACTTAGACTTTTAACCTTATTTGATATATAAGTCATTTTATACCAGCCTTTTAAAAAAAATTGTTATTGTTTTGAAACCAAACAACTGTCAATCTCTACTTTACCTTGATAACTAACGGCATTTAATAAAATTGCAACCCTCTCCAAGGGTTTTGTCTCAGATAAAAACACACCCATAAACCCTTTAAGCGGTCCCTCATTAATAAAAACCGTATCTCCTAAGTTAAATAAGGGAGGTTCAAGCCTAATAAAACCATCCACCATTCTATCTTTAATACTATCTATAATCATCTCATCAACAATAAAAGGCGACCCAGTGTTTTCACCTAAAATTCTCTTAATCCCCCTTGTATACTTAATCGTATGATAATAGTTTTCCATATTGAATCTTGCAAAGATATACGAAGGGAACAATTCTGTCTCTACTGTTACAAGTTTATTTCTAAAAAATTTCTTTTCCTTTATTATAGGGTTAATAACCTCTATTTCAGAAAGTTTAGAGAGTTTATCACTGACTATAATCTCTTTCCCTGGTTTAGTATAAATTGCATACCAGTTCATCTTTGAATCTTCATCTTAATACTCAGCCCGTTTTGGTAGATTTGCAGCCCCCAATAGTTTTCATATAACTAAATTAAGTACTTTGATAATATTTAAATAATTATTATATTATAATATAGAACTATATATTTTGCAAATTATCTACTGATATTTAGGAGGTTTATAATGATAGAACAATTAATCAAAGAAAATAGAAGCTGCAGGCGTTTCTATGAAGAAGAGTTGATTTCAGAAGATAATCTAAGGTGGTTTATTGACCTTGCAAGAAACTCTGCATCTGCTGCCAACTTGCAGCCAATTAAATATATGTATTCATTTGACCCAAAAAAAAATGAAGCTATATTTTCAACCCTTGCATGGGCGGGATATTTAAAGGAATGGCCAGGACCGCAAAAAGGCGAAAGACCCTCTGCATATATAATCATGCTTGGAGATACTGAAATATCCAAAAACTTTGCCATAGATCAGGGAATATACAGTCAAAGCATTATGCTGGGCGTTAGGGAAAAGGGATATGGCGGCTGCATTATTGCCTCTGTGATGAGAGATCAATTAAGAAAAAACCTATCTATCCCTGAAAGATATGATATTTTGTTGGTCTTAGCCCTTGGAAAACCAAAGGAAAAGGTTGTAATCACAGAGATTCCGCCCTCAGGAGACATTAAATATTGGCGGGATGAGGATGGGGTTCATTATGTACCTAAGAGAAGGCTTGAGGATATTATTATCAAGTAATGGAAAGACAAGGCGTAGATTTTAAAGAGATACGGAATTTGTCAGTACGTTTTACGCCTGATGAGATTGAGTCGTGTATTAATTCTCAGATAGAATCAGGAGAGAACACATGCAAGGTAACAGGCGCAGTTGAAGAGATTATAAATGAACTTGCTAAAGCTAAATATGTGCGGAAGAAGATGGAACAAGGCGTTACTCAAAAAGACGCAGTTCGTGACCTTGCAAAGAAGATTCGTTCCATTCAGTTAAATAATACATCTGCTTAACTATAACGATTTTGAGGGAAAAAGTAATAACTTAGAATAATAAAATAGAATTTGCTGGGGCAATTAATGATTTGGGTTTAGATTGCGTCTCTTAAATCCATTGTAGAAACATTTAAAGATTAAAGGGTAACTGTCATTAATTATAAAAACACTTCCTACAATTGTAGTTTTAACTTGTAACCTTGTTACAAGACAATTCTTTTGTATAGAGGTTAAGCCATATGAAAAAACTTCAATATTTAATTGTATTGTTATTAATGCTGTTCCCTTTGCATATCTTTGCAGAGGATATGAGATACCATGAAGGTATAACAGTTATTTCTGGCACTTATGGTTCAAACTGCGGGCAGCCTACTGGAAACAAGACAAACTTCCTTGCCAATGCCTGTAACGGCCAATCCTCTTGTGCATATACCGTTAATTACACTGTAATTGGCGACCCAGCGGTAGGTTGTGTAAAGAACTATGTTGCAGAGTGGAGATGTGGTGACAGAGGCAAAATACGCAGAGCAGAAATTACTGCGCCTCCTGAGGCTGGTTTTGGTAAACAAGTAGTCCTCACCTGTAATTAATATTGTAATACATATTATTTAAAATCGGTCACTTATTTTACATAATTGTAGAAATACGTGAAATTCAGGAATAAACACTCTTTAATTTATACTTATTTATAAAGTGGGTTCAAGATTACAACTTGAACCCACTTTAAAATTGACCTTTCAAAAATTACACTTTCCGCTAAATTCTACTACCCTTCAAACCTTATTCAATTATTACATATAAAAATGCCCCCCTCTATAAATAATCAAAAGTATCCTGTTTTTTGCTTTATTAAAAAACCATAGGAAAGTTAGAAGATGCAGAAGATTCAGCAGTAGCGCTTGAAGCTAAGATGGCTGAAGTAAAATCAAAAATCAAGGAAGAAAGGCTCTGAACTAAAATCTACAATGGATAATTTATGGAAAGGGGTATATGATTTATCTACAAAGTTCGGGAAAAACGTAATTGAATTAACTGAAGGATTAAGTGAGATATTATCTGCTCATTTTAATATGAACTAAAAAACTTACAAGAAAAATGTATTACCCCCTTGACATTCACACAATACATAATGTACTATAATACTAGAACCAAAACTAATTGAAAAACTATGTTTGGGTTTGGTAATATATTAGAAAAATCCCAACCTTAGGAGGAACATGATGAACAAACAAAGGGTAGTAAGTTTTAGTCTCAAGGCAGTTATCTCATTATTATGCGCCATTATATTAATTTCAATTTACGATGTCCACAGTTGCGTTGCAGTTACAGAGACAAATCAGTCGAATCTCCCAGCAGATTCTCCATTTAATCCTAATAATAGCTGCAACCTTCTTCCTGAATTTGAACTTGAACGGCAGTATAGTTTGATAGAGGGACAATCAGATTATTCTTGTATTTCAAATGCCATTTATATTGAACCTATAGATAAAAATAGCCCGCATGATGTGCCAAGCTATATATATTATAACGCAATAGGCACAAAGAATGAGGCAAAATCTTTAATATTAAACGTAAAACTTAATGGTTATTTTTCACCAGATTACGCAGATATGAAATTTCTAAAAACAGCTCATAATCTATTGAAAAAGATAGTTATTTCGCAGGCAAAGATTAAACAATGCAATGTTCCATATAAGAAATTAGATTCTATATTAAAAGAAATAGACCATAATACTAGTTGGATTAAAAATGGAAAATGGGAAATATTAGGAATGAAGGTAACATTAAATATACTTAATCTTAATCTTAAATATCCAGACGCTAGTCTTTATGAGTTTGAATATCATTTTATCATATCTCAAGACAACTCTCGAATAAAAAAGACAATAGAGTTACAACCAAAAACATTTGTCAAAGATAAATTAGAAATTGCTCCTGCACATTTTGAAGAATCTCCATTTAATCCTAAAAATAGCTGCGGCCTTATGAAAGGATTTAATATTAGTCATCAATATGAGTTTATTAATGGCTATAGCTGTAATACAGATGATATTAATATAGAGACTGGACATATTATTGATGAATCTTACCTTTATAGGTCAACTAATTATTTCTACTATTTTGTAAAGGGCGAGAAGTATGAAGCAACATCTCTAGGGTTATACTTAACGGTAATGGACCTTGATATAGCTGACAACACAAGAAAGAAGTATGCAAAAATGGCTTGTAATTTATTGAGGGACGTAATTACTATGCAGGCAAATGTCAAACCATGCCCTATACCAGACAGAGAATTAAATACAATCTTTAATGAGATCAATAATAAGATTATTGATCCTACGAAAGAACAAAAAAGAAAAGTATGGACAATAATAGGAGTAAGGATAACACTTGAAAATAAATCATCTCAACGATTTGATCACGATATACAAGAAATATCATTAAAAATAGATCAAGACAGGTCTAAATAAAACTTATGGAGGTATTGTAATGGTAGGAGCAGGTATTGCAGGTAATGTAGTAGTAGGTGCTGGTCAAAACGCATTAGGAAGAGTCAAAGAGGCAGATGATTCAGCGGCAGCATTTGAATACAAGATGACTGAAATAAAATCAAAGCTTGACGAAACAGGCGATAAACTCAAATCAACCATGGATAGTTTAAAGGCAGGGATAGTCGAGTTATCGCCAAGGGTTGGGAAAAACATAACCGAATTAGCAGACGGATTAAACGAGATAATAGACGCTAATATTAAACCGAAAGACTCATTAGGAGTTTTAGGCGTTTCTGCAAAGGCAGCAGTCGCAGGGGCAACAAATACCTCTACCTCTGCTAAATTTATAACTGAGATTATGAACGCCTATAAATTACCAGCCACTGATGCGGGAAAGGTTACAAATTTGGTCAAATCTTGTATTTTAGCAATTTAGTACCATGTAAAGATATAAGACTTGACATCATTTTAATATTGTAACCAATTTAATCAAAAAATATTACAAATATTTATTTATTGTTGACATTTATATGGTACATATTGTATTATAATGACATGAGAAAATAGTTGAAATACTATGGTGAGGTTTGGTATAGTATATGAAAACCACAACTATAGGAGGAACATGATGAAAAAGCTGAAAATAACAAGGTTTTACCTTAAGGTAGTTATCATAGTATTATTTGCCATTATTTCCACTTACAATATGCAGAGTTGTTTTGCCGTTACAGAATCTATTCAATCTACACTTCCACCAGATTCTCCATTTAATCCTAAAAATAGTTGTAATCTTCTTCCTGAATTTGAACTTGAACGGCAGTATAGTTTGATAGAGGGACAATCAAATTATTCATGTATCTCAAATGCCATTTATATTGAACCTTTAAATAAAGATAACGCTCACTTTATTCCTAGTTATATTTATTATAATGCAATAGGTACAAAAAATGAGGCAAAATCTTTAAGATTATCCGTAAAACTTAATGGTTATTTTTCTCCTGATTATGCAGATATGAAGTTTTTAAAAACAGCTCACAATTTATTGAAAAAGGTAGTTATTTCGCAGGCAAAGATTAAGCAATGTAGTGTCCCATATCAGAAAATAGATAGTATAATAAAAGAAATAGATCATGATATTAGTTGGATTAAAAATGGAAGATGGGAAATATTAGGAATGAAGATAACATTAAATATACTTAACCTTAATCAAAAATATCCTGACGCAAGTCTTTATGAGTTTGAATATCATTTTACCATATCTCAAGACAATTCTCCTACAAAAAATACAGTAGAGTTACAACCAAAAATATTTGTCAAAGATAAATTGGAGGCTGCTCCTGCACATTTTGAAGAATCTCCATTTAATCCAAAAAATAGTTGCAACCTTATGAAAGGATTTAAACTTAGTAATCAATATGAGTTTATTGGAGTTTATAGATGTATTACTGATGAAATTAATATTGAGACTGGACTGGTGGTTGATGAACCTTACTTTAAAAGGACAACTAATTTTCTGTATTATTATGCTGAGGGTGAGAAGAATGAAACAAATACCTTAGGATTAGACTTGACCATTAGGGACTTTAATCTTGCTGATAGCTCAAGAAAAAAGTTTGCAAAAATGGCTTGTAATCTATTGAAAGTCGTTGTTAACATGCAGGCAGTGGGGTCATACCAAATCTCAGAAAAAGAATTAAAAACTATAATGGATAAAATTAATAATAAGATTATTAGCCCTACAAATGTGCAAAAAGAAGTATGGACAACTATGGGCGTAAGGATAACAGTGGAAAAAGAATCTACGCAACCATTAAATCTTGATACGCAAATTATCAAGTTTAAAATAGATCAAGACAGGTCTAAATAAAACATATGGAGGTATTGTAATGGCAGGTATTGTTGGAATTACCGCAGTAAAATATGCTTCTAAAAAAACCTTAGGAAAGTTAGAAGATGCAGAAGATTCAGCAATAGCGCTTGAAGCTAAGATGGCTGAAGTAAAATCAAAACTTGATGAAACAGGCCCTAACCTTAAATCAACAATGGATAGTTTATGGGAAGGGGTATATAAGTTATCTACACAGCTCGGAAAAGGCGCACCCGAATTAGCAGGAGGATTGAACGATATTTTATCGGCTGGCGTTAAACCGAAAGACTCGTTAGATGTTTTAGGCGTTGCAGCAAAGGCAGCAGTGGCAGGGGCAACAGATACTTCAACCTCTGCTAAATTTATAACAAAGATTATGAACGCCTATAAATTACCAGCCACAGATGCGGGAAAGATCAGTGATTCTATATTCACAACTCTAAAGCAAGGCAAGATGAGTTTTAATGAGTTAGCTGGCAACATGGACGGATTATTGCCTATTGCAGCTAAGTTAAAGATACCAATTGAAGATGTATTTGCAGCAATATCTACTCTGAAAAAAGCAGGTACTTCAGCTCCAGATTCTGCGAAAGCATTAAAAGGTATATTTGAAAATTTATACAATAATGCTGATAAATATAAAGCTGCTGGAGTAGATATTCCCTATGCTATTCAAAAAGGTGGATTAGCTGGCGTACTGAAAAAATTAGAGGAAATAGAAAATGGCAAAAATGAGAAATTGAAGGAATCATTGCCATCGCGTACAGATCTTGATGTTGCTAAAGAGATAATTGACGATAAAAAACTAAATGGTAAATATGAGCAGAATGAGACAAACATAAAAACTCCAGCCAAGTCAACGGATAAAGCGTATAAGATAATGGCAGGTACCCTACAACATAATGAAGCTATTCAAGACGCTAATTTACAAGAACCTATAAATCGTGCAAATAAGTCTATAAGTGATTTTTTGAGTTCTCTTAACGAGGGATTCTTTAATTCACTTCAGAAATTAGCAAACTTTCTCCTTAAGGTTAAGGGTAAAATTAATGGATTAAGTATATCAAATATAGTTGAAGCTGCTCAAGATACAAAGGGCAAAATTCAACCAGAATCAACTTTGCAGCCCAAAGCCTCTGACGCTCAAAAAGTCGAAATTAAACACTCACTCAAACTCTCTCAACTACGCGATGCAATAAATAACGGCGAAGTTGTACTATTAGATCAAAAATTGATTGCTGATGTAAATAAAGAGATTAACACAGCATTTTCTGGGTTATCTAATTTAATATCGGTTAATTTAAATGATTTGATTAAAACTTTTAAAGATAAATTAAAAGATGCAGGTTACGCTGCTCTAACTTCATCTGGTTTAATACAACCAGAATCACAACCAGAAACCAAAGCCTCAGGCGGACTTGCTCAGCAAGGCGATGTTGTCGGCGGGGGAGAATTTGTCATGACACGCGCTGCTAATAAAAGTTGGGGCGCTGATTTCTTAGCCTCTCTTAATAACTTCCAAATGCCAGCAATGCCAAAAATGCCGGAACTGCCAGATCTGAAAAATGGATCGCTAATAAATGGTAATACATATTTAGTAGATTTACATTTACCTAATGATAAATCATATTCAATGCAGACAACACAAGAAGAGTTTAAAAAACTTGCGACTGATTTTAATTTTGATAAAGCAAGATATAAAATACATGGTGCAACCCTTACTTTTGAAGAATTTTTCATGAAAAAATTTGGTTGGTAGCAGCTGCCTTAATATTGGGTAATAGTAAACAGAAACTCTTTAATCTACAGACCCCCTATTTATAAAATGGGTTCAAGGTTTCAACTTGAACCCGCATCATCAATTGTAATGAACAGTATTGGGGACAGCGACCGTTTATACAACAGATACTATGATGAGAGAGATAATGCAAGTTTTCAATTTATTTAAATCGCATCTTGTAAATTCGTCAAAGCAGCCAGATTTGTTCACGTATTTATAGAAAAAGTATAAATAAATGGAGGTTTACAACATGGGCACCTTCTGGAGAAATGAAATCATAAATATAGAACAACCAGTCGACTTGACTGAAGAAGAATTAGAAACAATCACAGATAAAGTTTTTAAACAAGATCCTAAGGCAAGAGAATCCTACGAAAAAATATTTGAACAAGGATGGAGTCAATATTATATCTTCTGCGAATTTTTTCCGAATGCTGCAGAGGCATTATTGGAAGAATATTGCAAAATACAGACATTAAAGACCCAGTTTATGACAAGAAATGATATAAATGCAGTGCATACATCACTAATCTTAAAATCTATTTTAAAAGAGTAAAATAGTTATAAATTAGATAAAATCTTAGTTTTTAGCAATGTAATAACTTAAAAAATATAAGATTATACGTCTTTTAAATATTTTATCTAATTTAAATAATAAATATTACAAATATTATATTTTTTATTGACATATATAGTACATATTGTATTATAATGATATGAGAAAATAGTTGAAAAACTATGATAGGGTTTGGTAATATATTAGAAAAACCCCAACCATAGGAGGAACATGATGAAAAGTACGAAGAAAAGAGATTTAATAATTGCAATTGCATTTTTACTAATCTTAAATTGCTGTTTAATAGGTATTGGGAACTGCGCTTCAGGTGAACCTGATCAAAATACTGAGGTTGAAACTAATTCTGAGCCAGAAATTCAATCAACACTTAGCTCACATTCTCCATTTCATCCGTTTACATGTTGTGTAGCGACTGACAATGACACTTATACAATGTATCAATTTGATAATAATCTCAAGAAATATGCCTGCAGGACAGAATTTATTAAGACTCGTATTTTTTATAATAAAGATAAATTAAAACATAGTATAAATAATTATTACTTTTAGCAAGCAAGCGGAAGTAAAAACGGAGCTGATCTTTTAGAGGCAAGGCTCGTTGTTAACGATCTTTTAGACGGTCCTCATTCAAGATATAAATTTGCAGAATTTATTCGTAAATTATTAAAAAATATAATACAGTTGCAAAAAATAAATTTATATAAGGGGGAATTTTCTTGGGAATTAGTTAATAAACTGAATCAAACATGTGATGATATAACTTATAGTATACTTAGACTTCCAACGTTAGGTCAAATAGGTCATTGGGAAATGGTTGGAACAATAATAACCTTAGAAATAGCAGAAATAAATTCAGAAGGGCCTGAGTATAGAAGTGGATCTAAAGGATACGAACTTACGTTTCGTATAATACCTAAGAGTAAAGAAAATCATCAAAGGAGAAAATAGTATGGAAATTAATACAGGTGCACTTCGTGGAAAGTCTTTAAATCGACCAGCATATGTCAAAAATAATAAAATAACTAATTCAACTTTAATCACTAATCCAGTTGTAGATAAATTGGATAAAAAGGGACAGCGACCGTTTTTATTTAATGGAATACAAATGAATTCAAGTCTTGTATTTTCTTATTTTCTATAAAATATAAGTCTTGACTCCATTTTCATAGTCGTCTAAGTGAGATAAAAAATATTTACAAAAACATTGTATTAGCTCTTGACATTCATATAGTACATATTGTATCATGAGAATAGAAGCAAATAAAACGTTTGAAAAACTATGTTTGGGTTTGGTAATATATTAGAAAAAT
>JADFXP010000026.1 GCA_015233465.1 Candidatus Magnetominusculus dajiuhuensis | reverse complement strand
GGAATTCAGAAAAATTAAAATCTTGTAGCGTTATTTGTGGTCTCTTTTGCTCTTCCATGTCAATTCTCCTTTTAAAGGTTTATTACCTTTTCGGTACTTTGACACAGTTTATTTAACAGCCTCGTTAAATATTCAGGAGCAGGTACCCTCCGGGACACCTGCTCCCGCATTAGATAAGTTTTTAACACTTAAATAAACTTTTATCAATAAAAACTTGGTAAATAATTACTATTTCCAACCAGATTGTTTTTCACAATCCTTCATTTCATTAGGATGCGATTTTTCCCACTGACTAATGGATTTTGTTTCGTTGGAATCCATTTTATTATTCATACATTGGCAATACTTAAAAACCACATCTTCCTTGGCACCTTCATTCATATTGTCTTTCATACACTGAGTAATCCATTTCATATCGTCCGCATCTGCAAATACCTGAGTGCTTGTCATAGCAAATGCAATAAGAAACAGAACAACGATAACTATTCTCACAGCTACCTCCTTAGACATTTTTCAATTTTCCTCCAAAAGGAAGAACTACTGCCATCGTGCATTAACATAATAAAAAAACACTGTTTACATTGTAATTGTTATATTTTCAACCCATCAATCAAAACATCTATCGCGGAATATCTTGGATAAAGCCCTCATGATAAATATTTCAATGTAAATCGCCAAACTCTTTATCAATCACAGATTTTATATATTTTAAAGATTTACCTTCTTTATGAAGCTGGGCTGCCCTCAAGGCCTCCTGCTGGCAGATGCTTCAATTTTCACCATGATCTGTAACAAAGCAGCTTAATAGACTCTTATGATTAAAAGGAGGTTGGTCGCAGTTGCAGTAACAATAGATTTGATCAAGCAGCTTTGGAAATTGTTTTGCTGCTGCATATGCCATCTTGGTCATGCCAACATATGCGGATGGATCAAGTACAGGACGTGTTTCACCTCCAGTAACTTGAAAGGATTTACCTTTTTTACCTATAGTTTCACTTCCAAATACTAAGCAGCCTGAAAAAACAATTACAACAATAATTATTAACCAAACAACAGGTCTTCCACTTTTTCTTTTCATATTAATTTTCACCATTAAATTTTAAATAAATTCAAAAAAATTAAAGGGTCAAGGGAACGAGTTCCCTTGCGGGAGCTTGAGGGCAGGGTCGTAGACCCGTTATAAAACCCCAAAACAATGCCTTTAAAAGAAATAATATCTTGCCCCTACCCCGCCTTGCAGATTAAAGTTTGTTGATGGGGAAACATCAAGCACAAAGGCAATTTCTAAAAATAATTCAATCGGCGTATCTTTAAAAATATAGCTTATTCCAATCGGCAGACGAACACCTATGCTGTTTAAACTATTATTAAATATAATCTTATCTGCAAATTTAATCCTGCCTCCAAGCCCTATATAAGCAAATTGATTTTCACCTTCAACATTAAATAAGTTTTTCAATATAGTATAATTATTTATTAGATAATCCGCATGCAATTCAACTGCGTTTGTACCCCAAGTTGACCAGTCAAGCCCTGCATCTATTGCGTTATATTTCCCAAATATATATTTTACAGTTGCCCCAGAAGGCTCTCCTATCATGCCGCCTACCCCAAAACCATTATCTAAAGCAAAGACATTTCCTGCGCTCATTATTAATATTAATAATCCAATTGTAACTATTTTTTTCATCTTATTAAAACCCTCCTATAGTTTTACTTTCCTATTTTATGAAACGTTTTATCAATAAAGCAAGACTAAATCTTCTTAGCAAGAATCTCATCAATAATAGCATCAACCATTGCCTCAATAGTTGCGGTTTCTGGCATAATATCAATCTTTAGCCCAGCCTTTTCAATTGCCTTTTTAGTCACAGGACCAATTGCTGCAATCTTTAGAGAACGTAGAAATTCCTGAGAATTTTCACCAATTATATCAATAAGATTATCAAAAGTAGCGGCACTCGTAAATGTTGCTACAGTTATCTTACCCTCATGGATAAATCTCTTTAATCTCTTATTGTGTAAAATCGGATTTATTGATCTGTAAGTTGTTATAGTATCAATCTCACCGCCTAAGTCCCTTACCTGCTGTGGAAATAAATCTCGTGCTATATCTGCCCTTGGGAGTAAAAACCTTACACCCTTTAATCCGTCTCCAGCAGTATATTTTTCCCTAAATAACTCAACAAGCCCTTCAGCATTAAATTTCTTTGGCGTTATATCTACCTTTAGCCCATATTTTCTTACAGTTTCAGCCGTCTTTTTACCAATTGTACAGATCTTCACTCCCTTAAGGTCTCTTATATCAAAATTAGCTTCTATTATCCTGTCAATAAAAAATTTCACCCCATTTACACTCGTAAATATCAGCCAATCATAACTGCTCATATCCTTGATTGCCTTATCTAATTCATTATAATCTTCAGGGGCTACAGCTTGAACTGTAGGACATTCAAATATCTCAGCCCCTAATTCCACTAATTTCTCATATTCCTCGCTCATTCGTCTTGTAATGAGTATTCTATGTCCAAATAACGGCTTTTTTTCATACCATTTTAGTGTATCTCGCAGTTTTACCGTCTCTCCTATTACCATTACAGCAGGAGGCGCGATATTTATCTCTTTTATTTTATCACTAATATCTGAAAGCTCTCCAACCACTGTGATTTGATCAGGCCTTGTTCCCCATCTGATTACTGCCACAGGGGTATTTGGAGGCCTTCCATGTTCTATCAATTTCTTTGCGATAAAATCAATATTTTTAACACCCATTAAAAAAACAAGCGTATCAAAATTATTGGCAAATCCATCCCAATTTAATGTGCTTTCTTTTTTAGTTACATCCTCATTTCCAGTGATTACAGCAAAAGAAGAGGAGCATTTTCTATGTGTAAGAGGAATTCCAGCATATGCTGGGGCTGATACTGCCGAAGACACCCCAGGCACAATCTCAAAATCAATCCCAGCATGAAACAAAACTTCTGCCTCCTCACCCCCTCGTCCAAATACAAATGGGTCTCCACCTTTAAGTCTGCAAACAACCTTACCCTCTTTTGCCTTTTCAACTATTACAGAATTTATCTCATCCTGAGTCATCGCATGACGGCCGCCGCGCTTCCCTGCATATATGAATTCTGCCTTTCTATCAAGATAATTTAAAATCTGTGAATTAATATGAAAATCATAGACTACGACATCTGCTTTTTTAAGACACTTAACTCCCTTTATAGTAAAAAGCCCAATATCACCAGGACCTGCGCCTATTAAATATACCTTGCCTTTATTCAAAAAATACCTCCTTCTTTTAAGGGCTCTGCCCTCAAGCTCCCGCAAAGGGACTCGTCCCTTTGAACCCGTAATTTTGCCTATTATGATATTAATATAAAATTAATGGGTCAAGGGGACGAGTCCCCTTGAAAAATATCCTTAATTCTATTTCATCTAAGAGTTTAATAAATGTTGACCTGTCAAGTGCAGAAATCAACTCTGCATTAAATCTTAAAGCAGAATTATCAGCCTCTTCCTTTGATACCTTATCTGCTTTATTAAATACAATTATCTGAGGCTTATCAGAGAGTTTTAATTCTTTAAATATCTTCTCAACTGATTCCATATGCCTTTCAAATCGTGGATTTGAAATATCCACAAGATGTAAAAATAATGCTGCATCCTCAAGCTCTTCAAGAGTTGCCTTAAATGCTGCCATCAACTCCTCTGGCAAATCCATGATAAATCCTACAGTATCTGTAATTAAAACCTCTTTTTCACGAGGAAATCTAAGTCTCCTGCTTGCAGTATCTAATGTTGCAAACATCTTATCCTCTACAAATGTATTACTCTTTGTCAAAGAATTTAAGAGCGTTGATTTGCCAGCATTAGTATAACCAACTATTGAGACAATTGGAATGGAATTTTTGCTCCTTCTATGCCTTCTTTGATCACGCGCAAGGGAGAGTTTCTTTAATTCTTTTTCTAATAGATTTATCTTATCTCTTATCCGCCTTCTATCAATCTCCAGCTTCATCTCACCGGGGCCTCTTCCGCCAATACCGCCTGCAAGCCTTGACATAGCAGTTCCCTTACCTGTTAAATGTGAAAGGCGATATTTTAACTGCGCAAGTTCTACCTGAACCTTACCGTCTCTACTCTTTGCCCTTGATGCGAATATATCAAGGATTAATTGTGTACGGTCTATAACCTTGAGTTCTGTTAAATCTGTAACTGCCTTTGTCTGAGCAGGACTCAAATTTTGATCAAATATCAACATATCTGTTCCTTTATTAAGAGCATCTATTATTAATTCCTTTATCTTTCCAGAACCAATTAGATATTTTGGATTGAAATTACGAGGCCTCTGAACTACCCTTCCTATTACATTGACATTGCTTGAATGGGCAAGTTCCATAAGTTCATCAAGTGATTCCTCCTGTTCTGATATTTGTTTATCAGAAACGCTTATCAAGATTGCCTTTTCTCTGGTATCATTTTTTATAATTGACCGTTCTTTTTCCAGTTCATCTTCAAGGTTACGGATAAATGATTGAAAATCAAGGTGAAAATTGTAAAAATTTACATTAGATACTTCGTGAAGACTGCCTGGCCCAGGTTTAAGATATGCAGTATAAAATCTATCTGGCAGCCCATTTTTTACGCCGATTGCTGCAATAAAATCAAGCCTTAAAAGCGCTAAATCGGTTAGGTCATCGGTTGTAAGAGGTTCATTTTTCAGATGTGTATGAATAAGCCTTAATCCACGTAATGGTTTCCTGCCTAGAGGATAATCCGAAAGCTCTGGTATCATAATTCCACCAGAGTCGCCGACAATCACTTCGCAAATAACGCTGGCTCTATCAATGATTACCGCCAACTGCCTGCCAAGTTCATGTGAATAAGCAGCCAATTCTAAGGCAAGGTCATTTGTTATAAGCTTATCCATTGGGAGTTTTTTTCGATAAATCCTTTGAAGAGAATCTAATGTACCTTTTTTAAGCCCAGATATATTACCAGTTAAAGTTCCGATATTTTTCTCCTAATTAATAATAATTTTTTATAATGCCATTATAACACAGTTAAAATATTTTTAACTCTTAGGGACAATTGCACCAAACCCAATTATTAAAGAAAAAGATTAAATAAATTATCCTAATCTGCCGATTATAAAAGTATTAATAAATTTATGTTATAATAATGAAAAGAGGAATATAAAAAATTTAAAATGACAACAGATAATCAAAAAATAATTGCAGTATTTGGACCAAAGGGCGGAGTAGGGAAAAGCACTATTACAGCTAATCTCGCAATCGCAATTGCAGAGATGGGGAAAAAGGTAATAGCTGTTGACCTTGACCTTGGGGCATCAAATCTTCATGCCATATTTGGCGTAAGAGATACAAGGCATTCCTTAGAGGATTTTACTATGAAAAAGGTCAAAGAACTCTCGGATTGCGTTACTGATACAAATATTGATAATCTTGGAATTATTTGTGGTGGAGATGTACCGGGAATTGCAAATATGCCTTATCAGCAAAAGGTAAAGTTGATTAATAATCTTTCAACCTTGGATTGTGACGTAATAGTACTTGATCTTGCTGCAGGGGTTTCTAATAATGTAATAGATTTTTTATTTATAGCAGATACTTCTCTTTTAGTTACGACTCCTGAGATAACATCGTTATTAAATGTATATAGTTTCATAAAAACATCGGTATTTAGAAGGCTTAATTTTCATTTTAAGGCATTAAAATCAATAGAACTCTTAGAATTACTTGAAAAGGCAAAGGATTCTATTGAAAATCCGTCATTAGCTACAATGAATGGTTTTTTAGAGGCAGCAGCAATAATTGATCAAAGGGCATCAGAGTCTGCGAAAAAGGTGCTGACAAAATTTAAACCATATATTGTAATTAATAGAATCAAGACTCCAAACGATGCAAATGTTGGGACAGTTATTACTGATTTAATGCAAAGATATATAAATATTTTAACCAGTGTAATAATAACCATACATGAAGATCAATGTGTAGGAAAGGCGCTGTCAATGTTAAAGCCAGTAATGATAGCAAAACCATCATGCGCATTTTCGCTAGATGTTAAAGAAGCTGCTTATAAGATAATGGATTAATGAATCAATGGGGCCAATGGGGCCAATGGACGAGTCCCTTTTGCTGGTGTTTGAGGGCATGGGTCTAAGTACCCGTTATAAGAACCCTCAAAATAAACTTTTAATTGCTTTTATCTTCTCTCTTAATCTATACTATTAAAAATCTTCCTTTAACTAATTGGGGGCATCATGGACATAAACAAGATAGTTTCGTTTAAAGGTATTGGCAATAATTTAAACAATGTAATAGATAAGGGTTTTGCAGGGGATGTGAACATAAAGTTCTCATTATTGGGCAAGGAGCTTATATCTGTTGAGGCAAGGGTAGTTGGGGCATCAGTTGAAAAGTTCATAAATTATGCAAGCAACTTTAAAACTATAATAAAAGACATTGCTCAAAATGGCAGGGTCTTTTATGTAGATGCAAAATATAGTTTGATTAAAAATGGACTCAGGTTTTTCCCAAATTCAAATCAACCACATGTAGATAAGGAGATGATAAGCGAGATTGTTGCTCAGGTAGTTGGGTCATTAACTGGTTCAAAGAAATCTGAAAACTTTGCAAATACAGTTGATATTAAGACTGATTTCCATATGTCTGTCTCTGATAAATCTAAAGAAATGTATTCTAATATTGAAGGCATAGATGTTCATCAAGAAGAACATATTGAGGATACAATTGATAATGCAGTTGAGGCATTGAAAAAAGCGCAGAAACGTGACTAAGGAGCTTATAAATGGATAAATCCGAAAAGAAGAATAATGAGTCTAAGATACAATGTGGAAAAGGAATAGATATAGGAACAGCATTCATAAAATGCGCATATAAGGAAGACAATAAGGTTATATATAAAAAACAGAGAAACGCATTTTTTGAGATTGACCAGAGTGATTATTCAAAGAATATCCTTGATACCCATAAAATTAAATACATCGCCAAAGACAAGGAACTATATGTAGTAGGAGATGATGCCCTTGAATTTGCATCTATCTTTAGAAAAGAAACCAGAAGACCTTTAAGCAGAGGAGTGATCAGCCCAACTGAAAAAAAGGCATTTCCAATGATTCAACTTCTAATTAAAAGCGTAATTGGAGAGCCTGTTAAACAGGGCGAGATAGCTTATTACTCAGTGCCAGCAGACCCTCTGGATGCGGACTTGAATGTTGTTTATCACAGGGATATTATTGCAGAATTATTAAGAAACACAGGCTATAAGCCAAAAGAGATAAAGGAAGGATATGCCTTGATTTTATCAGAACTTGCTGAAAGGGATTTCACTGGAATTGGCATATCATTTGGCGGAGGTATGGTAAATGTGTCATTTGCATACAAATCCATTCCAATCCTAAATTTCTCTCTTGCAAAAGGCGGCGACTGGATAGATCACTATGCTGCTAAGGCTTTAAATGAACCGACAAGTACAGTTACAAGGATTAAAGAGACCATGTTAGATCTTGATAATATAAAGGAATTATCTTCAATTGAATCCGCATTGTCAATATTTTATAATCATCTGATTGAGTATTTAATTGAACATCTAAAGCAGCAGTTAAGCAAGGATGATATGCCTATGATTGAAAAACCAATTACTATAGTTTTGGCTGGAGGCACATCTTTACCAAAGGGGTTTACAGGCAGATTTAAGTCTATACTTGAGCGTTCTAATTTTCCAATAGCTGTTGGAGAGATAATCTCTGCAGCCAATCCTGTAAATGCAGTTTCAAATGGCGCATTAGTAGCTGCGCTTTCAGATTCGGAGAATCAATAAATTATCTCTGATGAGACACGTTATATATATTACGACATTTATGATTATATTTCTGTTTAGTTCTATTCAATTAAGCTGCGCTGAAGATCCAAAGGTACCTATCAAGGATAAAAACGCATCTATTGAGATAGAAGAAAACTTTAGATACTATACTGTAAAAAAGAACGACAGTATCTCAGAGATAGCTTGGGCGCTAAATGTCAATATGAGCGACCTTATGAAATGGAACCCAGATATAAGTATTCGCGGAATATTACCCGGGCAGCAGATTAAGTATAAACTCCAAAAAGACATCTTGATGACAACCTTAATGGAAGGAAGGGCTACAAGGGATACAATTAACAATGCCTTGACAAGGATGTCTGAACTTATGAGCAAACATAAAACAGCTACAGATCCAACAGAGATTGCTGAATTAGACAATGAGATTGGCAGACTCAAAGGACTGTTAGGCCAAAACGAAGCAGAACCTACCCTTTCTGTCTTATCTAAACAATTAGATACTATTAATAAAAATATAAATAAAGTATCGCCGCCATCTGGGATTAGCGACACAATTATTATTGTCTTTATGGGTTCATTTTCTATTTTATTTGTAATGATGTTTATTATATTAAAAAAGATTAAACCTCCAATATATATTGCGCCTATAGAAAATAAGGCAGAAAAAAATAAAATCGAGATAAAGACAGATTTACCTGTACTAATGTTTGAACATTTAGTTAAAGTTGAGAGTAATATAGAAAGGCATGGGGTTGATACAATAATAGATGATACAAAATCCCTTAATAAGGCAATTAAACTATATAAAAAGAAACTTAAATAGAGGTTAAAAATGTTGAAATTAATTGGGAAAATAGGTTGTTTAACAGTAATCATAATCATAGGGCTACTATATCTTGCAATAAACAGAGGCGGTTTAGATTTTAGATGGTTTGGCAATAAATCTGAAGAAGCTGGAAAATATCTGAAAAATAAAAGTGAACATTTTGCCAAAGATGCAGATACAATTCATAAGACATCTGACACCATTGAAAAGAAATTTGACACAACCATAGATAAAGTAAAAGGCAAATCAAAAACAGACTCTAAGATCAATGACGACCTTAATAAAAACAAGTGAACTTTGTAAATCTTATATTACAAAAGCAGGACAGATTGATATAATTAAAGGTATAGATATGACCGTTTCAACTGGAGAGGTTATAGCTATAATTGGGGCATCAGGAGTTGGTAAAAGCACATTATTACATCTATTAGGCGGTCTTGATACACCCACATCTGGCAAGATTTTCCATAATGATAAGGATATATTTAATCTCACACCGCAGGAGTTAGCGCTTTTTAGAAATCAATCAATCGGTTTTATTTTCCAATTTCATCATCTGCTTCCAGAATTCAGCGCACTTGAAAATATAATGATGCCAGGTTTAATATCAGGAGTAGACAGAGAAAAATTAGAGGAAAAAGCCTTAAACTTGCTTGATATGCTTGGACTCTCTAAACGTTATGGACACAGACCCAGCGAACTTTCAGGCGGAGAGCAGCAGCGTGTTGCAGTTGCCCGCGCTCTTGTACTTCACCCTCCTGTAATACTTGCAGATGAGCCTACTGGAAATCTTGACACTAAGGCTGCAAAGGAATTATTTGACCTTCTCCTTGAGCTAAATCACTCATTAAACACAACCTTTGTTATAGTAACCCATGATAATACACTTGCAGATAGATGCCATAGGATTATTAGAATGGTAGACGGACGATTAGATGAATAGTCTTATTATTATCGGCGGAGGACTTGCAGGGAGTGAGGCTGCATATCAGGCTGGTATCAGAGGTGTTAATGTAATATTATACGAGATGAGACCTCATAAATTTACCCCTGTACATAAGAGCCGATATTTAAGTGAACTAGTATGCTCTAATTCCCTTAGATCAAATTCCTTAGAAAGCGCACCGGGATTATTAAAAAAAGAATTATCAATTGCAGGTTCACTAATAATGGAGGCTGCGTATAAAACTATGGTGCCCGCAGGATCTGCTCTGGCTGTAGATAGAGACGCATTTTCTAAACATATTACAAGCAAACTTGAATCAATGCCTAATATAAATATAGTTCGAGATGAAATAAAAACCATTCCAGAGACACTCTCAATAATTGCTACAGGCCCTCTAACATCAGAGTCTTTAGCCCAACAATTAATGAAGGTTCTTGGCACAGAAAATCTATATTTTTATGATGCCATTGCACCTATAATAGACGGTGACAGTATAGATTATGATATGACGTTTTTTTCTTCACGATATGATAAGGGTGAGGCCGATTATCTAAATTGTCCGATGGATAAAGATGAATTTGATAGATTTTTTGATGCGCTTGTTAAAGCAGATATTGTTACAGCTAAAGAGTTTGAGGATAAAAAGATATTTGAAGGATGTATGCCAATAGAGGTCATGGCAGAGCGCGGACGTGACACAATGAGATTTGGACCACTTAAACCAGTAGGGCTAAAATCGCCTAAGACAGGTAAATTATTCTATGCAGTTGTGCAGTTAAGGGCTGAAAATGTCTCAAGGACTTGTTTTAATATGGTTGGATTTCAGACTCGTTTAAAACAACCTGAACAAATCAAGGTATTTAGAATGATACCAGGTCTTTCCAAGTCAAAATTCCTAAGATATGGCTCTATACATAGAAATACATTCATTAACTCACCTGTTCATCTGACAAAGGATTTAACACTAATAAATAGTGATAACACAATGCTAGCTGGTCAGATAACAGGGGTTGAAGGATATATTGAATCTACGGCAATGGGACTTTTGGCAGGAATATTTGCTTCTAATAAATTAAAAGGAAAGATAATAAAACACCCATCTATAACTACTGCTCACGGTGCATTATTAAATTACATAACAAATAAAGACCACAAAAACTTCCAACCAAGTAATATTAATTTTGGACTCTTCCCAGAATTAGAGCAGCATTTAAAAGACAAACATCTAAAAAAAGAAGCGATTGTAAAAAAAGCATTAGAAGACTGGGAGGCGTTTATTAATGAGACAACATATTGAAGAGTTTCTACGTCATCTGGCTACTGAAAGGGATGCTTCAAGTCACACCTTACGCGCATATAAAAAAGACCTAGAACAATTTCGCCTTTTTCATGGAAGTGATGAAATTTCTAAGATTGATATGTTTGACATAAGGGCATTTGTTGCTGATCAATCAAAAAAAGAATTATCAAAGACTACTGTAAGCAGAAGGCTTTCTGTAATAAGATCTTTTTTGAAATATCTATGTTCTCAAGATCTAATCAAGACAAATCCAGCTAAAATAGTTCCACTGCCAAAGGCTTCAAAGACGCTTCCTAAATTTCTTTCAGTTGATGATGTCTTTACTATGATAAACTCTATACAAGGAGTTGGATTTCAGGCAGCAAGAGATAAAGCGATATTAGAACTATTGTATTCAAGCGGACTCAGAGTTTCAGAGCTTGTATCACTTGATATAGAGGATATTAATCTAAAGGAAAATATTATCAAGGTAATGGGAAAAGGCAGGAAAGAAAGATTAGTTCCATTTGGCGCATATGCCTTAAATGCCCTAAAGATTTATATAATTGAACGCCTGATTATCAAAAATCAATCCGCTGGAATGAAAACTGAAGCGCTTTTTATTAATAGAAGGGGTGGACGTCTTACAGATAGGAGCGCAAATAGAATAGTCGTAAAATTTGCCCGCTCAATCGGCATTCAAGGCAGCATCGGCCCCCATACGCTAAGACATTCATTTGCCTCGCATTTACTTCAGGCAGGGGCGGATCTAAGAGTTATACAGGAATTTCTTGGTCACTCATCCCTTTCAACCACTCAAAAATATACACATCTTGATTTTGTTCATCTTATGGATGTTTATGATAAAAGCCACCCGCTAGCAAAAGAGCCTTTAAGGGCTCTGCCCTTAAAAATCCCGCAAGGGGACTCGTCTCCTTAACCCCATAATTTAGCCTATTATAATATTAATATATATAATTAAAGGGTCAAGGGGTCTAAGACCCCTTGCGGGAGTTTGAGGGCAGAGACCTCAAAATAAATAAATTGACATTTTTCTTGTCTTTCCTGTTATTATATTACTAAAATTTTTTTTATGATTATGGAGGTTAATTTGCAAGGAACAACAATACTATGTGTAAGGAGAAATAATAAGGTTGCAATTGCTGGCGATGGACAGGTGACGCTTGGAAGCACCATTGTCAAACACAGTGCAAATAAATTAAGAAAGATGTTTGATAATAAAATAATCGCAGGATTTGCAGGCGCAACTGCTGATGCCTTCACATTATTTGAGAAATTTGAAGAAAAACTTCAAACATATAGAGGCAATCTGCCTAGAGCTGCAGTTGAACTTGCAAAAGACTGGAGAACGGATAAGATTTTAAGAAGACTTGAGGCATTATTAATAGTCGCTGACTCAAAACAGACCTTGATAATTTCTGGAAACGGCGATGTTATTGAACCTGATACAGATGTTGCTGCGATTGGTTCAGGAGGCGCGTTTGCGCAATCAGCTGCAATTGCGTTAATTGAAAATACAGAACTTTCTGCTGGAGATATAGTCACAAAATCTATGAAGATTGCTTCAGACATTTGTATATATACCAATAATACTTTAAACATAGAGGAGTTAAATGGATAATCTTACGCCAATAATAATTGATGAACAGTCCTCTACAGAAACTGTTGAATTCACAGATAATAATTTTGAAGACAATTCTTTAGAAAAACTGGATAATCTTACGCCAAAAAAGATAGTAGAAGAACTTAAAAAATATATAATCGGTCAAGATAAAGCAAAAAGAGCTGTAGCAATAGCCTTAAGAAACAGATGGCGCAGACAAAAACTCTCACCAGAACTCAAAGATGAGGTAATGCCAAAAAATATTATTATGATTGGCCCAACCGGAGTTGGAAAGACAGAGATTGCGCGCAGGCTTGCAAATCTTTCAAAGGCTCCATTTATAAAGGTTGAGGCATCAAAATATACTGAAGTTGGATATGTTGGCCGTGATGTTGAATCAATGATAAGAGATTTAACAGAGATAGCAATCAGCAAAGTAAAAGAAGAGCATCTTGTAAAGATTCAGAAAAAAGCGGAGGTCATGGCTGAAGAAAGAATGCTTGATCTATTACTGCCTTCCCCAAAGACCATGAGAGGCTCTGCCATTACGGATGAAGAAAAACAAAAACATACTGAAACAAGAGAAAAATTACGTTCAAGACTCAAAGACGGAAAACTTGATAATCGTTATGTTGACCTTGAAGTCAGAGAAAAAATGATGCCCTTTGGCATAATCTCTAATATTGGACTTGATGATCTTGAGATTAATCTCAAGGAGATGCTTGGTAATTTTCTACCGGATAAACCAAATAGAAAAAAAATGAAGGTACCCGATGCAGTTGTTTATCTTACAAAGGAAGAGGCATCTAAACTTGTAGATATGGAAAAAGTCACAAAGGAAGCCATTAGAAGAACAGAGCAGACGGGGATGGTTTTCATTGATGAAATAGACAAAATAGCAAGCCGCTCTGGAGGTCATGGCCCTGATGTATCAAGAGAAGGCGTGCAGAGAGATTTATTGCCGATTGTTGAAGGCACAACCGTCAACACAAAGCACGGTACTGTAAATACAAATCATATATTATTTATTGCTTCTGGGGCATTTCATGTATCAAAACCATCTGATCTGATACCTGAACTTCAAGGAAGATTCCCGATTAGGGTTGAACTTGAACATTTAACTAAAGATGATTTTGTACGAATACTGACAGAACCAAATAATGCCCTTATAAAACAATATATCGCACTTATAGGCACAGAGAATATAGAATTAGAGTTTACAGTTGATTCAATAGATGAAATAGCGGATATTGCCTTTACAGTCAATGAAAAGACAGAAAATATCGGTGCAAGAAGGCTTCATACTATACTTGAAAAATTGCTTGAGGATATATCCTTTGAAGCCCCTGAAAAAAATGGCGGAAGTTTATCTATTAACAGAGAATATGTCAAGGAAAGACTCTCTGACATTATTAAAGACGAGGATTTAAGCCGTTATATCTTATGATTTCAATGAAACGAATAATTGTATTATTCATTTTAATGATATTGTTAAGTTCATGTTCTAAAAGCGTTAAGTTTGATAAAAATAATACGGCTTATATGACTGCATCATGGTATGGTAAGGATTACCATGGGAAAAAGACAGCATCTGGAGAGATTTTTGATATGTATGCCTTAACTGCAGCGCATAAAACCCTTGCATTTGGAACAGAACTTCAAATAACGAATGAAAAAAATAATAAATCTACAAAGGTTACAATTAATGATAGAGGGCCATTTGTCGGAGGCAGAGATCTTGATCTTTCATATGAGGCTGCTAAGGAAGTTGGGATGATTGGCTGTGGTATTGCAAGACTCAAGGTAGTATATCTTGGGATCAATCATTATTATGACAAATATATCAAAAGATGAACATTTTAAAAAATAATATAATTATATTTATATTTTTTATTATCCTGCTAAACTCATGCTCTACTGCATCATTGGTTTCTAAACCTGACGACGAAGAAGATCTAAACCCTGCTGAAATAAATACTGAAAATGATGATAATAGCATAAAATATATGTCTGCATCTTGGTATGGCAGCCAATTTCACGGTAAAAAAACCGCTTCTGGTGAAGTTTATAATATGAATGCCTTAACAGCTGCTCATAAAAAACTCCCATTTGGAACTAAACTTCTGATTATTAATCCTGAAAATGATAAATCCACTACAGTTACTATAAACGATAGAGGTCCATATGTATGGGGAAGAGAACTTGACCTTTCATATAAGGCTGCAACTGAGATAGGAATAATAGGATGCGGTACTGCAAATGTTAAGGTTGTTTATTTAGGTATTGACCACTCATATGATAATTATATCCCTGAGGAAATAAACCATGAAACAATCCGTGAAGCAAGTCATGAAGTAAGTCATGAAATACACCATGAAGTAACCCATGCAGCAAACCATGAAATAAGTCATGATACAGCGGAAGTTAGTACTGAAAATACTCCTTTCACAGTGCAGCTTGGCACATTTATAGATAATCAAAATGCAGTTAGAATGAAGACAGCAGTAGCACAAAGATACAAAGGCGCTGAGGTATTTGAAAATGTAGTCAATGGTAAAAAATATTTTAAGGTAAGAGTCGGTAAGCTAAACAATAAAAAACAAGCTCAACTCCTTGCTAAAAATCTATCAGATGACGGTTATGCAACTTACATAATTAGATATAAATGATAAAATATTAGTTTAATGCCTTATGAATTTTATTATAAATAGTCAATAACCCCATGCCTCCCAGAACATAGAATGACGGTAACATCGGGTGTCGAAATCTCGCACATCCCCATATACCTCCGCATATTATAACAATATAAACTGCAACAATAGTCAATACAAAGACCCCGTCAATCCTTTTATTAAATACAGTTATCATAACCCCTATATAAGATAATAAAACACCAAGAGAATAGAGGATATATAACATCAATAAAAGTGGTTGTTCCTTAGAAAGCAAAGAAATCGCACCTTTTATTCCTTTACGCATAATAAGCCCAGTGAGACCAGATATATCTTCAGGTTGATTCCTTAGAGCCCATTTCGTTTCAAAAGGAAACCAATTATCTTGAAGCAAATTAAACATCCCTTTAAGATGAATCTTTGCATAAGTTAAGGGATCATTAAGAATTATTCTAATCGCTTTATGCTTAATATATTTATATGCTTGAGCCTGATCTTTAAATAAAATCCCTTCCGATTTGTTTACTGCATCTATGATGTCTTCATTTGTATTATAGTAAAAGGTAGAAATCGATAATTTATTTAACATATCCTGAAATGAGATGCCATTTTGCTCCGCCATTAATGAACAGGCATTGTAATAATAAAAATTTACGTCCTCTATTGCAGAAAAACCAGAGTATCCAGTGGTTTTAAAATTTCTTATCTGCCAGAGAGAAACAGAGATGCAAGTTATCATACAAAAAACCAATAGATGCAAGATTATCTTTTTAGTAAGTTCTTTTTTATATATCAAATAGACAAAAACAGAAAAAACAAAAACCAAAGGCATATAGTATCCTACAGGTCTAACATATATAGACATTGCTAATAATATTGAAGAAAGTATTATATATCGTAATTGTTTATTCTTAAAATATAAAATAATCGTATACATAAATAATGTCAAAATAAAGGTATAAAGCGTTTCACTGTTGAGCACATAAGAATAATGCAGCAGCACCCTATCAATACTTGCCAAAAATGTTGAAAGTAAAGCAGCATTGATATTATTAAATACCTCAAGGCTTATTTTATATATCATAAATATTGTTAGACAGGAAAGAATAGATTGTATAAATATAGTAATCAACTCAGGATGATCAAGCAGCATTCCCGGCACTATTAATAACGGATAACCCGGTGTCCGAATTATCTCAGATTTACCAAACATATTATTAAATTTATGGTCAAATGCCAATGATTTGGCTGTTATCATATAAGAAATAGAATCATCACTATAAAATCTATCCACAAGATCTCCTAGTATAAGATGGTCTATTAAAGGACTGCCAACCCTGATAAAAAATACTATTATCGCGAGAGTATAAACTAGTCTATTTCTTTTATCATTACACATAGAAATTCTATTTCCTGCAAGATATAATTTATTTTTTTAATTATATCATAAATATTGTTAATAATCCTTGACAACACCTCAGATAATACGATATATTTAAACATGTCGAACTATCGAAAAGAGGATTTAGAGAGATTTTCAGAGATATTTAGGGCATTATCAAATCCTAATCGTCTTAATATATTTCTTAGGCTTGGTTCATGCTGTGTAAAAGGTGAGGCTTGTAATACTGATAATATAACAACTTGCGCAGGCGATATAGGCAGTAATATGGACATTGCCCCATCTACTCTTTCTCATCATCTAAAGGAACTTCGTAATGCAGGACTTATACATATGAAAAGACGCGGACAGAATATGGAATGCTGGGTTGAAGAAAATATCCTTCATGAAATGGCTGATTTTTTTAATTGCAAGTGTTTTTCTCATAAGGAGGTGGATAAAAAAAATGAATGAAGATAATAATACAATAGGTAAAGAAGTTAAACCCGGCTGCGGATGTGATATCACATGCTGCACTGGTGATAAAGCTCCTAAAAAAACTAAGGATAATCAAATTAAATCAGACTGCGGATGCGCGCCATCATGTTGTAGTGGTGGCCATGAGGTTATTGCTAATGAAACTCTGCAAAACACAGCTTTAGATGTCTCCACTAAGCTAAATCTCAAAGACCATCTCGGCACTCTTATGGTTCGTCTTGGTATTTCGCGTATGTCTTATACAATTAATCCAGGACTTTATAAGATTGGCAGCCCTGACCAAAATTCTCCTATATTAGTAAGCGCTAATTATAAATTGAGTTTTGATGCCCTCAGGTCAAATCTAACTGCCAGAGATTTATGGATATTAGTTATAGATACAAAAGGTATAAATGTCTGGTGTTCTGCTGGAAAAGGTACTTTTAACAGCTCAGAGATTGTTAGGATGATTAATCTTACGAATCTTTCACAAAAGGCAGCTGGCAGGAAATTAATCCTTCCGCAGCTTTCCGCCCCAGGAGTCAGCGCACATGAGATTTACCGTTTAAGTGGATTTAGGGTCATCTATGGGCCTGTTAGAGCAAAGGACATTCCAGAATTTATTGATGCAGGATTTACTGCAACTCCTGAGATGCGGCATATTGAATTTGGATTAAAAGACAGATTAATTCTATCGCCAGTTGAGATTACAATGGGATTAAAATATGCTTTAATCATTGCACTGGGAATAATCATGTTATCAGGTATAGGTAAACATGGTTATTCAATTGAACATATAAAAACTATAGGGGTGACAAGTGTAATATTATTAATGAGTACGTTTATAGGCAGCGCAGTTTTGGGCTCAGCGCTTTTACCATGGCTGCCCGGTCGGGCATTTGCAGTTAAGGGGCTTTTCCTTGGAGTTTTAATGGTTATAGTATTGATTGGATTTAATAGCATGGTCTTTGGTATTATTCATAATTGGATGATAATAATCTCATGGGTCTTTATGATACCAGCGTTAAGCAGTTTTATAGTGATGAATTTTACAGGCGCAACAACATTTACATCGCTTTCTGGAGTACTATATGAGATGAGGTATGCAATTCCAGCACAAATTGCAGTTGGAATAATTGGTCTAACATTATGGGTCTCTGGACTTTTTATTTAGGAGGACAAATGGGCAGCTTAAGATATTTAAAAAATGTCACAACACTGATGCTTGACAGTAGTAAATGTACAGGATGCAAGATGTGTACTATAGTGTGTCCGCATGGAGTATTTGCAGTTTACGATAAAAAAGCAGAATTAAAAGATAGAGACGCGTGTATGGAATGCGGAGCGTGTTCCAAAAATTGTGAATTTGGTGCAATAACAGTAAAGTCAGGAGTAGGCTGCGCATCAGGAATTCTTGCAGGTTTTTTTCGAGGCACAGAACCAACATGTGGCTGCGATTCATCGTCATCATGCTGTTAATAATGGGTTCAAAGGGTCTAAGACCTTTGCTGGGATTTTTAAGGGCAGGGTCGTAGACCCGTTATAAAAACCCTTAAAAGGTTACTTATGAACAAATCCGACATCATCACATTATTATCTTCAGTAAAAGATGGTTCTCTCTCTGTAGATGAGGCATTAGGGAAGCTTCGTCACATGCCCTATGAGAACATCTCCTTTGCAATGTTAGACCATCACAGGCATTTAAGAAGCGGAATCATGGAGGTAGTCTACGCAGAAGGCAAACAAAAACAAGAAGTCATCACTATAGCCAAGCACATCTATGAGCAAAGCGGCAGACTCTTTATAACAAGAGCAAGCGAGGAAATATTCAATGAAATTGAAATCAAAGATGCCATATATCATCAAGCTTCCCGCATTATAGAAGCAGGAGGGGCAAAAGAAAAAACTGGAAATATACTTGTGATAACTGCTGGCACTTCTGATATTAAAATTGCTGAAGAGGCATCAGTTACTGCCTCATTTTTAGGAAGCAATGTAACCAGTCTTTATGATATTGGAGTTGCGGGTCTTCATAGGGTTTTATCTAATCTAAATATAATTGAAACCGCTAAGGTGATTATAGTTGCAGCAGGAATGGAAGGCGCTCTGCCCTCAGTAATCGGCGGAATTACAGATAAACCAGTTATCGCAGTACCTACTTCTGTTGGCTACGGCACAAGCCTCGGAGGAATGACTGCACTATTTGCTATGCTTAATTCATGCGTCCCAGGAATAGCAGTTATGAATATTGATAATGGCTTTGGAGCTGGATGTCTTGCTCATAAAATAAATAATCTACATGAGGGCTCCGCACTCAAACTCCCGCAAGGGGACTCGTCCCCTTGACCCCATTATTACTGGCATTCTTAATTGATCTCGCAATAGGTGACCCCAGCTCACGACTACACCCTATTATACTTATCGGCAGATTAATTTCATTTTTTGAACGATTTCTTAGAAAATCTTATAGATCTCATTTAATAGAAATATTAATTGGTGGAATTGTAGTTATTTTAGTTGTAGGAATTACTTATTTCATATCATTGATTTTTATTAATATAACGAACAAATTTGATATTATAATTAGTTCTTCCTTAATAGCTCTTGCAGGATCTTTCACTATTTCTACTAAAAGTTTATGCAGTCATGTTAAACGTGTTATAAATAAATTAGACAATTTAGATCAAGCAAGAAAAGCTCTTTCTCTTATTGTTGGCCGTGATACAAAAAACCTTGATAAACAAGCAATTTTAAGGGCTGCAATAGAGACGCTTTCAGAAAATGCCTCTGATGGAATCATTGCCCCGATATTTTATTTCGCAATAGGCGGACTTCCGCTTGCCTTTGCATATAAAGCCATTAATACGCTTGACTCAATGATTGGTTATAAAAATGAAAAATATCTCTATTTTGGTAAAGTTGCAGCAAGATTAGATGATATTGCTAATTTCATCCCATCAAGGATTACTGGACTGCTATTAATTGTTTCCTCATTTATTTTAAAGATTAAATATATAGAGCTTAAACCTTTAAATGGAATTAAAATTATGTTTAGAGATGGTCAAAATCATACAAGTCCCAATGCAGGGATCCCTGAATCAGCAGTTGCTGGTATTTTTGGTATAAGGTTAGGAGGCCCATCTATTTATGACGGTAAGGTTATTAATAAACCTTATATTGGAGATGATTTAAATTTTCTTAATGATGCGGTGATATTAACTGCAATTAAAATAGTTAAATTAGCGGCAATCTTAGGTGTTTTAATTATGGGGTCAAGGGGACTTAGTTCCCTTGCGGGAGTTTGAGGGCAGGGTCGCAGACCCGTTATAAAAACTCTCAAGACAATGCCTTTAATGAATAGAAGAAAGGCGTTTTTTAAATCTCATAATAAATTCGGTGCCGTTTTCTCTTTTGAGTTCAATGCTGCCGTGGAGTTGGTTATCTATAAGGTTAGTGACAAGATAAAGCCCAAGGGATTGTGTATTGCTTAGGTCGACATCGCCTTTAATGCCTATTCCGTTGTCGCTGACCCGCAGTTCACATTCTTCTGTATTAGGGTCAGTTTTTAGGGTAACGCAAACAGCGCCCTTTTTATCGCCCGGGAAACCGTATTTTAGTGCATTAGAGATCAATTCGTTTATAATTAAGCCGCAGGGGATTGCGGTGTCAATGCCTAAAATTACATTCTCAATATTTACTAACAGCGCAATACGTGAGACATCAACCACATAGGAGCTAAATAGTTCTTTTGTTAATTTACCTAAATAATCGCCGAAATTAATATTAGTAAGATCAACAGATCTATAGAGTTCCTCGTGAATTAGAGCCATAGTTTGAATCTGATTTTCACTATTTCTAAATATTTCACGATATTTTGTGTTATTGATATTTCGAGATTGAAGTTTTAGTAGACTTGAGACGATCTGAAGGTTATTTTTTACTCTATGATGAATCTCGCTAAGGAGTAGTTCTTTTTCTTTGAGAGAGGTATCTAGTCTTTCTGTACGTTCTTTTACGCGGGTTTCAAGTTCATCCTTTGCTGTGCGAATGGCATCTTCAACTTTTTTACGCTCTATAATTCCAGCAAGGGTATCTGCAATAGCTGAAAGAAATTCTTCTTGAATTTCATCTCTTCTTCTGCCCTCTTTTACATACATATTCATCACGCCAAGCAGCTTGCCTGCAGATAATATTGGAATACAAAGATGTCCATGTGGTTTATGATTGGCGGTAATCTCAGTATGATATTTATCACTTTCGGTTGCAAATAATGTCTTTCCAGTAACTGCAACTTTCCCGCAATGACATTTGCCAAATGGTACGCTTGAACAAGACTTTCTGATATTTTCAGGCAGCCCATAATGCGCCTTCATTACTAATACATTTGATTTCTCTTCAACAATAAATATACAACCCTTTTGTTCAAGGGCAAGCCATGGAATTGGAAGTATATGATTTAATATTTGTTCTAATTGTTTCTCAAGTGATATTGGTTCAAGTGAAATCTTTAGAACTGAACTAAGTGATTTCTGAATATGATAATCAATAGCTATGGTTTCTTCGGCCTTTTTACGTTTAGTAATATCCCTAATTATAGCAGTAAAAAAAATACTTTCATTAGATTTCCAAGTTGAAAGCGAGAGTTCAGAAGGAAATTCAGACCCATCCTTTCTGAGTGCCAAGAGTTCCAATGTCCTGCCAATAATTTTGGCCTTGCCAGTTTCGATAAAACGCTTAAATGCAGTCTCGTGAATGGCTCTAAATCGCTCTGGAATAATAATTGTAACAGGCTTGCCAAGAATTTCTTCTTGAGTAAAGCCAAAGACCTTACTAACTGATTGATTTCCAAATACAATAATACCACAGCCGTCAACAGTGATAATTGCATCAGAGGCTGTTTCAACTACAGAGCTAAAATGTTTTTCACTTTGTTGAAGCGTCTGCTCAGCCCATTTATTTATGTAACGAGTAGTTTGTTGAGAAATATCTGTCATAATCTCTTTGAAATTTGACCGTGGGTCAGAAGAATCATAAAGGCGATTCATTGATTCAACCAGATTATTGATATATACTTGAACCTCTGTTGACAAGGCAAATCCTTTGTTTTGAAAACGTGAAAGAAAGTCATTCCAGATTAACTTATTCCATTCGCATTGATGTGTGGTAAGAAAATCAGAGGTAACCTCAAATAGGTCAGAGAATAATTCAATTGGTGAAATAGTTTTATTATTAGGTAGTTTTAACATCTATTAAAATCCTTTAAGTAATTGATAATTTTCATAGGCTTATTGTACAACTATTTATACGAATTTATCTATTATGCCTCGGCTATTTAACAATACCAAAAATTTTAGAGATTAACTCAAGGGCTTTAGGGTTGAATATAATTATAGCAGAGATGATAACTACAAGGAGTAATCGTAATTGAGCAAAAACCATGTCTATCTTGGCTTCAAGCTTTATCTCAAGATTATCTATCTTTGCGTTAAGCCGTGTCTCTGAAAGTTGTAAATCAGCCCTTGAAGTTAGTTCTTTGCTAAGTTCATCTTTTAATTCAAGTTTTTTTTGAAATGCTAAATCCTTAGACTTATTCTCTATAGTATCAAGTCCTGCTACAATTGCATCTATTATTTTTTTCAGCTTCAACTTTACCTATTTTATCTTCAAGCAGATGTAAAATCTCTATTGGTAATGTTGCTGCCATATAACCTTTCCTTAATCTTCTTTAAACTATTATAAATGATAAATAATCCCAAAATCAATGCCACTTAAATATCTTAATCCCTATAACCGAAAAAATTAAACCTATCGAAAATAGTATCACAACACTCACAATCACATCCCCAACCTGCGCTCCTTGATTAAAAACACTTCTAATTGAATCAGTCAACATCGCAAGCGGCAGATACTTTACTAAATCTACTATCCACTTTGGAAAGTTCTGATAACTGAAAAATATCCCTGAAAGTATCACAAATGGTATGGTTATAGCATTAATAAGCCCATTTATCATATCCGTGTTTTCTGTTCTTGATGATATTAATAACCCAATACCACTAAAAAGTAAATTCCCACTCAAAAATATTAGTATAAATGCTGCAATGCTTCCGCTAATCCTTACACCAAAATAAAAATGAGCAAATGTGTATAGAATTATAGTCTCAATGGCAGTTGGAATTAGGCGCGATAAAAACTGAGTTGCTATAAAATAACTCTTCTTCATTGGAGTTGCTGCCATTCTGCGTATCAATTTTCTTATGCGCTGCTCTACCAGCCCCCACCCTATTCCCCAAACGCAGCTATTCATAATCCCAAGCCCTATCAACCCTGGTATCAAAAAATCAATATATCTGCTCCCTTGTGCAGATATATATTTAATGTTATCAGATTGATTACAGGAATTTATCGTCTTTTCAATAGTCAGATAAGTAAGTGTTGCATCTGGATTGTTTTTATCAAAATGATAAACCATCTCATTACCCTCAATCGTTATAAACAAAGGTATTTTGCCAACCTTAAGCATTTTAATCGCTTCATCAAGTGAAACATCAAGCATATTAAATGATTTTTTCATTTTGTGTCTTTTCTCAATTATTGTATTATTGAGAACTTCAGAATTTGAAACTACTGCAATGGTTTGAATCTTTACAGTCTTATCATTAAAGGCGACTCCCAATATCCAAGACATAATAATCGGAAAAAATATCACCCAGAAAATTACCTCTGGCTCTCTATAAAATCTCTTTACATTAATCAAAAATAGATTTAAAAATGAACTATTCATCAAGATGTTTTCCTGTCATTGAGATAAATAAATCATCAAGCGTTACCTTTCTTGACGTTACTTGTTTAATGTCTATCACATGTTCCCGATCAAGTTTGAGCAGATGATTTAGAGTAGCAACTGAATCTGATGTAACAATTATTCCCTTATCCTTTTCTTCGTCCCATTTTAATGAAATCATTTTATCAAGGTTGTCGAGCTCTCCAGATTTACCATTACCAGTTAATGTAAATTCTATAACATCACCGTCGCTAAATTTGTTTTGAAGCTCATTAAGCGTGCCATCAGCAAGAAATTTTCCATTATTTATTATAATAATTCGGTCACAGAGATATTCAGCCTCTTCCATATAATGTGTAGTTAGAATCATCGTAGTATTATTATCTTTAAGTTCAGAGATTATTCCCCAGACCTCTCGTCTTGAGTAAGGGTCTAGTCCAGTTGTCGGCTCATCAAGGAGTAATATCTTAGGATTATTTGTAAGCGCTACTGCAATTGCCAATTTTTGTCTTTGACCGCCTGAGAGGTTTACTACATAACTATTACGTTTTTCTGCAAGCCCTACCCTTTTGAGTATCTCATCAGCGCGTGTTTTGGAAATTTCATAAAAACTTGCAAATAGATTTATCGTTTCACGAACTGTTACCTTATCAGTAAATCTGGTCTCTTGGAGCGCTATCCCCATGATTTTACGGAGATAATGTTTGTCATCCTTCCAATTTTTACCTAAAACAAATATCTCTCCAGAGTCATGGGGTTGAATGCCTTCAATCATCTCAACAAGGGTTGTCTTTCCTGCGCCATTTGGGCCAAGAAGAGCGACATACTGCCCTTGATTGATCTGCATATCTACAGAATCAACTGCGGTTATATTCTTGAACCGCTTTGTTACTGCTTTTAATTCAATAGCGTTTAAAGGCATTGTCATGAGGGCTCTGCCCTTTTCATCTACTGGCTCCCGCAAAGGGACTCGTCCCTTTGAACCCATTAATAAAAGACTATATTATTATAAAATACCTGAGATTATGAGGTCAAGGGGGCTTAGCTCCCTTGCGGGGTCAAGGGGCAGAGCCCCTTGGAAGATTATATTAATTTCCCTTGACAGCTGCTTCCTTGATTAACTGTGCAGGCATAACAATGCTCATCAAATACAATCTCTTGTGTTAAATTCTTCAAATCTATATCCCAAAATCTAACATTGTTCAAACTCTTCATCTTTAATCCAAGGGCAAGATTAAAATCGCAGTCATAGGCATAACCCTGATAATCTATTGTCATACAATTTTTACACATGATTTTATCAAGGGTCTTGGGATTGTGATTATCTCTAAGGAGTTGATAATAAGCATCTTTTTTATCGATATTGTTTAGAAATTCGTCAAATCTATTTATAGGAGAGTTGACCATAGTGAAGAGGTTATTAAATTTTATATCATATTGTTCACTCAGAGATTTTTTATAAAACAACTCAAGTTGACACTGATCAGATGGAAGAAAATCTGCAGCAGGATTATATACAAGGTCTATAGATAAATCAGATTCTCCAAAACCCATTTCATTTAATTGTTTTAAAACCCTGATGCTTTTCTCAAATGCACCCCTGCCCCGTTGTTTGTCTACAACTTCTTCAGTTACACATGGTAACGATGATATTATATTCACCTTATGTTTTTTATATAATTCAATGTAATCTTTATATTTGGGCTGATCAAGTATTGTGAGATTTGACCGAACGCAGAGATTTTTATCGTGTTTAGACAATTCCTCTATTAAAAATGCAAGGTGTGGGTTCATCTCAGGAGCACCGCCAGTGAATTCAATATTTTGAATATCTGAGTCAATAAGTTTTTGACTTATTTTCTTTGCAGCGTCAATCTCCATATTATTACTGCCAGAAGGAGATGCTGATAGATGACAATGCGTGCATACTTGATTACAGGCATTGCCTAAATTAATCTGTACAATAGAAACACCAGTTCTCTTAATAGTCAATTCATTCCAATATGATTTCTTCATAGTGATTACCTTTCAAACAATTCTGATTTTTTCTTAATCAATGAGTCCTTTACTTGTAATGGAATCACATAAATCCAATCTTGTAATAATCCCTGCTCACTAATCGCCTCTTTGCTATCTCCAGCAGATGTATTTGTAACAACTATCTTTATAAAAGATTTCTTATCAACCTCCGCCAGATTAAATGTATATACCATTCCATTAAATAATTCTATAACTGCAGATGGTCTTAAGATAATTCCCTTAAATTTACTGTTCCCAGCATCAAAAACATCATCTATATTTATATCTGCAAATGTTAAAGAAAGATTGATTAAAGAAGCATCCTTTACCTTTTTTCCAGAGTGGTCTTCCAGAACTAATTTATCTCCTTTTTTTACTCGTAATATTTTATAAGAATCGCTCTTAGACCTGCCTATTATATTTATAACTGCAATATCTTCTTCATTAATATTTAAAATATGTCTGTTAATCCATTTAAGAGGATCGGTCTTTGCCTCAATCTTCTGCTCTAAGAGATAAACGTTATCTTCATCAAATTTTCTTGCATACTGCCCTGAATTAGATATAGAACCTTCAACATCCTTGCGGGAATTGCCAGTTACGATGACTATCAATGGCCTTCCTTGTGATGAAAGAGTAATCTCAGTTCCTTCTCCATTAATATCATTAGGAAAACTAAGACCTAGTCTTTTATGAAATTCTCTATTTTTTGTTATTTCCTGAATTGGCTGAATTGCAGCAATGGATTCCATAAAATCAGCAACTTTTTGAATGTCAGCCCGATATTTGTACTTATTTGCAATGTACCAAGAATTATCCTTGCTGTCAAGCTCTAAATTATCTGTTTTATTTTGAATAATTATCTTGTCAATCTTTGAATAATCCTTAATGAAAAAGACATTTTTTGAAGTCTGCTTAGTAATATTTTTATCCGTACCTATATTAACTATAAAGAAGGCTGCAATCAATAAAAGCGCAGTAGAAATCAGTATAATTAATTTTTTGTCCTTCATCACTTTCTTTGTTTTCTCTTAATATATAAAACTGACCCTAATATACAAATAATCATAGGAATTAAAAATGTATTAACTGCAAATAATATATTGCCCAACTCCTCTTTATCCTGACGAAGACGCAGCCTAACCTCGCGGAGTTTCTTTTGAGCGTTTTGACGCTCCTGCCGGTATTTATTTATCTCTTCATTAATCTCACTTCCAATTATAGGGTTATTGTCTTTCCCTTTCTTAACTGGAATCTCTTTAAGTCTTGCATTTATCTCATCTATCTTTGTTGATAGCTGCTTTTCTTCTTCCTTCCATTTCAACTCTGCTGTCCTCTCGATTTCATTTACCTTTAGAAATGGGCGCGCAAATGTTCCTCTTGAGCGGATTGAGATTAAATCATTTGAACCGCTTAGATTTTCTACTGCATTATATACAAAATTCAAATTATCATTTATTGGCAGCATTATCTTTTGCCCTAGAAAATTCTGTGTTTCTACAGAAAAACGATCGGCTAACATATCCACATCTGCAGCTATTATCACATTTGATGAAGTTGTTGCCTCTTTAATCCCTTTAGAAAAAGCTGATTTAAATAGTCCATTTAATCTTACAGCTATTGGTATCTCTGTTCCACCGCATACATATTCATTAAGCAAAACCTCTGGAGAAGAAAACGACAAAGAAGAACTTTCAATTGTTTCCGCTTTTTGAGAGGTTTTGATAAGTATAGTATATGTAATTCCTTTAACTGCATTTATAGTCAACTTGCCAGCAGACGGCATTAAGATTGATTCAAGTTTTGAAGTAATAACGTCATTTTTTGCTAAATCCTCACCTCCTAAACTCAACCAAATAACATAAGGAACAATATCTCTGCCAGTATTTACCTTAGTAGCCTTATCAATATCAGCAATAATCTTGTTATTTTCCATCTTTACGCCCCAAGCATTAAAAAGTATATCAAGATTTGAATCTCTTTTCATCTGCACTACTGCCATGGCATTACCGGCAGGTGACAAATCTGATTCACAATATGGGTCAACAAATATAATCGCATTTTTACCAGATACAATATATTGATCAATTGCAAATAAATCTCCTTCTGTTAGTCCCTTTGGATGTATAATCATGAGCAAATCAATAGAATTAATCTCTGACATCTTAGTGGTAATATTTTTTACATCATAAGTCTTTTTTAACTCATCAATTACTGTCCAAGGTTTCCCAGCCTCCATTATAGGCAGAGATGATATAACGCCTATGATCTTCTTTTTTGGATTGCCGAGATTATATATCAATCTTGTGATGTCATATTCTAAGAATTCCTCTCTTGATGGATTAAACACTGGAATGACTTGTTCATCTCCAAGTTCATTTATACCAACAAGACCAAAATATATGGAAGAACCGCCCGGTATAGGTATAGGTTGAATTGCATATCTATCAGCCCATTCCTGTTCTTCAGAGTCTGAGAGAGGGTCATATTGCTCAATAATAATCTTATTTTTTGAGATGGTCTTATATTCACTAAGTAGATCATTGATACGTTCTGCATAATTTTTCAGATACCCAAGAGTCACTGCATCTGTTTTACTGTAAAATAATTTAAGAGTAATATTACCTTTAAGATTCTTTACAATATTTTTAGTCCCATCAGACAGTGTATAAATATTATCATGGGTGAGATCAACGCGAGAGTTTCTAAATAAAGCAAACACTATCATATTTGCAACCACAAATATAATTAGAAGTATAATTATTGTAAAATTATTAATATTTCGTTTCGTCATTTTTTATAATTGGTTCAAAGGGACGAGTCCCTTTGCAGGAGCCATCCCTAAAGGGAGCCCTTGGGCAGAGCCCTCAAAACAAATTCATTCCGCTTTCCGATTTTCAAGAATTAATGCCCCGCAATAAATGCTTACGCATATAAATGTTACAAAGAAAAATATATCTCTAACATCTAAAATCCCTTTTTGGATATTGGCAAAATGTGTAAAAAAGCTAAAATTACTGATTTGAGTAAGAAGCCAGAGCGGGAGGTGTAGTCCTTCAAAGAATTTGACGAATGGTTCAAACCCAATTAATAAGAGTATTAAGCAGTTGACAAAGGTAAAAATAAAGCTGATCACCTGATTTTTTGTTGAAGCCGAAAAAAAACAGCCTATTGCAAGATAGCAGCCTGAAAGTAATATACTTCCAATATAGCCTGCTATCATCACTCCGACATCTGGTTTTCCAAGATATTCTACTGTTAAAGGCAGAGTGAATGTTAGTAATAACGCAGAGGTTATTACTGCCCATGCAGCCAAGAACTTTCCAGCCATTGCCTCATATATCTTAATTGGAAAGGTAAACAGTAGTTCAATCGTACCGCTTTTTCGTTCTTCAGACCAGAGTCTCATAGATATTGCAGGAATCAAAAATAGATAAAGCCATGGAATCCATCCAAAAAATGATTTGAGGTCTGCCTGACCAATTTCAAAAAAACCGCTTAATTTAAAGGTAAATACACCGCTTAATATCAGAAAAAACACGATAAATATATAGACAATAGGAGAACTAATATATGCTGCAATCTCGCGTTTAAATATAATAGCAATATTTTTCAATTCTATAGTCCTTTATGAAGTTAAGAATTAGTTGTAATTTCGTAAAAAACCTGATCAAGCCTGCCTTTGTCTACAGTAATATCAGAAATAGTAAGACCATTATTTGTTGAAACTGAAATCACTTCCTCAAGGAGATTACACCCTGATTTTGGAAGCAATAGATAACGCTGGTTATTAAGTTGATTAACTTGAGAAACGCTTGTCAAACCTTTTAAGAGTTCAAAAATCCCGATTTTTGCTGCCTTAAAGGTAACATCAACAGCGCCTGCAAATGATGACTGCGATCTTAATTTTTCAGGGGTTGAATCTGCAGCTATTGCGCCTTTTGAAATTATAATAGCGCGGCTGCATACACTCTCTACCTCTTCTAAAATATGCGTAGAGATGATGATTGCCTTATCAGTGGATAATTTACGAATAAGGGCGCGGACTTCATGTTTTTGATTTGGATCAAGGCCGTCTGTAGGTTCATCTAATATCAAGACAGGAGGATCATGAAGTATTGCTTGAGCAAGACCAAGCCTGCATTTATATCCCTTTGATAAGGTTTCAATCTCTTGATTAAACACACTGTTTAGATTCGTTACATCAACTACTGATTTTATCTTTTTGAAGCGTTCATTTTTGTCAAATCCTCTTATTTGAGCAGCAAAATCAAGGAAGGCTGAGACCCTCATATCTGAATATACAGCTACTGTTTCAGGGAGATACCCAATATTTTTCCGAACTGAAAGAGAATCATCAATAATACTATGACCGCAGATTGAAGCAGTGCCAAATGTTGGAGATATAAAGCTGGTCAGCATCTTCATAGTAGTTGTCTTTCCAGCCCCATTTGGACCAAGAAATCCTACTACCTCGCCTTTTTTTACCTCAAAGGATATTCCATCAACTGCCTTTATATTGTCAAAATACTTGCCTAAATTTTCTACCTTAATCATTTCAACTTGATATTATAATAATTGAAATTAAATGTCAACTGATTTTGGAGGATATACTAATGTCTTATTAAACAAATTAAAATTTAAAATTATCTTCCTCAAATAATTGTATACAGGCATCAACAATTACTGGTTCAAATTTCTTACCTTTTTCCTGTTTAATAGAATCCAAGGCAATGTTAATGCCAAGGGAAGGACGATAAGGACGATGTGCCGATACAGCCTCAACTACATCAGCAACCGATATTATTTTTGCCTCAAACAAAATCTCATCCCCTTTAAGACCCAAAGGATACCCTGAACCATCTATAGCTTCGTGATGCTGATGAACAATTTGGGCAATTGGCCAAGGGAAATCTATGGTCTTTAATATGTCATAAGCTGTATCACAGTGCATCTGAATCAGACTAAATTCAGCATTGCTGATTTTCCCAGGCTTACTAAGTATCTCAGCAGGAACTGCTATTTTCCCAATATCATGTATTAATGCAGCAGTTCTAACAGATTCAATTTGATCTTTTGTCAGATTAAGTTTTAAGGCTATTGCCCTTGCAAGATCTGAAACCCTGCGTTGATGTCCTGATGTATAAGGGTCTCTTACCTCAACAGTCTTAGAAATAGTTTCAACAATGCCGCTCATTATTTTACGCAATTCTACCACTTTTTCTTCAACTTCTGAGATGGCATGATTACGTTTGATGACTCCTGCCAATATGCTGGAAATACTATTTAAAAACTCTTCTTCTTCTTTTTGCGCAACATGCCCCTGATCTACATACAAATTGAGAACTCCAAGCAATGCAGTATTATACATAATAGGAATTATATAATGACCATGTGGACACATATCTTTATACTTTATATCATGCAAGTTATTAACTTTGTCTACAAATATCATCTTTTGATTTTGTGCAGCTTTACCGCATAGACAAACTCCTAAATCAATCTCACTACATCCTTTCAACTGATCGTCATTGAAATTAATATGAGATTTCAGGTGCAATTTCTGCGTATCAGGATTAAAAATAAAAATCCCAGCCTTGGATTTTAAATTAAATATAGGTAATGTAACGAGAATCTTTAAAATCTCATTAAATATCTCTGTCAATTCAATAGAAAATAATGATATTCGTAAAACTGCCTCAATGATTTTTTGAATATTGTTACTATGGGTAAGTTTTTCCTGAGCTTCTCTATGCTGTTCTATCTCTAAAGATAATTGTTTATTTGTTTTTTGTAATTGTAATGTACGATTTTCTACTTGTATTTCAAGGTTTAACTTAGAATTTTGTAACTCAAGCTCCATGTACTTATGTTCTACTATCCTTGCAATAGTTTTCATTATTGTAGTAAGAAAAACATCTTCCCTTTCATCTCTTATATGCCCATGCGAAACATATAGATTTAAAACTCCAAATACCTTGTCTTTAGAGTTGATAATTGGGAGACAATAATGACCATGAGGCTGCATCTTTTCAAATCTTATATGATGCGAATCATCTATACATTTAGAAAATACTATTTGTTTAGTAGCAGCTGCTGCTCCACAGAGACATTCATTAAAAGAAATCTTCTTACATCTGTCTATTAATTCTGTACTTAAACCTACAGAGACCTTCATTGTAAGAAAATCTTCATCATTTTCAACGAGAAATATACATCCCTTTTTTATAATAGAAAGCCAAGGAAGTGTCAGGATAATATTTAAGATAGATTGCAGCTGTTCAATTAAACTTGAGGGCATTAGAGATATATTCAGTATTTGATTTATAGCCTCTAACATACTAAATTGTTTAAGAAGTTCTCTATTTTGATATTTTTTATGAGTAATATCTCTGAATATTCCCAACACTAAACTCTTATCTTTAAATTCTATAAAGCTCCCATTAATATCTACCGGCACAATAGTACCATCTTTTGTTAATATTAAGGTATCTTCTACATTTATATTTGCTTTACTTTCAAAGATTACTTTAAAGGAAGCAAATATCTTATCTAATTCCTCTATTGGATGTATATTTCGTATGTTTAAATTAAGAATTTCCTCTTGAGTATATCCAAAAAGTTCTACACCTTTTTTATTAATCTCAATAATATTTCCATCAATATCAGCAAGTAAAATTACATCTCCAGCATAATTTATTAATGATTGATATTTTTCTTTAGATTCACTTATTTTGGATAAATAACTGCAAGGCTGGATTTTATTTTTCAATGGTAAAATGTGTGGGCAAGTTTCCTGTAAATTACTCATAAGCGCTCCGATATAATTAATAGTGTTTCCACTAAATATCATAAATGTTATTAATACATGCAATCATAATATAATTAAGATTAATAATCAACTAAAATTAAATAAAAGGTCAAATATTTGATTAATTAAATGAATTAATGCTCATTTACATTATCATTATTATTTGTGTATTGCCTAAGCTGTTCTTCAATATTTTTTCTTTCAATAATTCCAGCAATAGTATTTGCAACTGATAATAAAAAATTCTCCTCCCATTTCTCCCACTTATGTCCTTCCTTGACGTATAAATTCAATACCCCAAGTAAATTGTTACCTGATATAATTGGAACAATAAAATGACCGTGCTGCGGCATTCCTAAATAAAAATAATCATGGAGATCGTCTACACAATCTTTAAAAACTACCTTTTTTGTGGTTGCAGCCTTTCCACATAAACAATATCCAAAAGGTACATTTGTACAGTGATTCATAAGTTCTTGAGAAAAATTACGTTGAACAATCAACTCAAGTTTACTATAATCATCGTTCACTAAAAAAATGCAGCCCTGTGACTCTAAAGCAAGATACGGTATTGATAAAATTATATCAAGTATTCCGTTAAGTAAATCAGATAAAGACATAGGTTGTAAAGATAGTTCAAGTATTACTTTAATTTTTGCCTGCATTTGAAGCTGTCTAAGAAGTAATTCTTCAGCTTTTTTACGTTCTGTAATATCTCTATATATATCAACCATGTAAGTCTTACCATCAATAGTAATAAAGGTTGTTTTAATATCTGTATATATTATAGTTCCATCTTTTCTTAAGACTGGAATTCTTTCAGCTAAAACAATATCGCCGCTAGCCTGCTTTTCAAGCTCTTTTAAAATAAAAGGAAGATCATCTTTTGGGTAAATATCCATTGCCTTCAAACTATCAAACTCTTCCTTAGAAACCCCTAACATCTTATAGATTACAGCGTTTCCATTGATGAATTGCTTAGTTTCATAGTCGGCAAGTATTACGCCGTCAGTACATTTAGCAAATATTTCTTTAAATATCTCTTCAACTTTCATAATATATTTAATTTCCTCCTCATTCCCATTATACATAAAATTGTCATAAAAATCCATCAAAACACTTTCTCACTGCTAAGATTCTAAAGATTTACCTAAAACAAAACATAATTCCTCTATTGTATAAGGCTTAGGAAGTGCGGAGACAAATCCATATTGCCTGAAATTATGCATTACTGGTATCTGAGAATATCCGCTTGATACAATAGCTCTAACCATTGGGTCTATCTCTCTTAATAGTTTTATTGCTGTAATACCTCCCATTCCTCCTGATATAGTCACATCTATTATTAAAATATCATAAGGTTCTTCAGTAGTTAAGGCTTTCTTGTATAAGGTTATTGCCTCATCCCCATTTCTTGCCTGATCAACTATGCAGCCTTTATCAGAAAGAATGGTTGATATACCTTCAAGCAGTGTTTCATTATCATCCATTATTAAAATATTTTTACCTACCAGCTGTCTGTCATCTAGTATTGATGTTTTTTCATCCACAACTTTCGTTGATTCGCTTACAGGGAGATATATATAAAAACTCGTACCCTTGCTTAATTCACTTTTTACCTCAATATGACCTTTGTGTTTTTTTATAATTGAATATGACATTGCGAGGCCTAGTCCTTGACCTGTAGGTTTTGTTGTAAAAAAAGGGTCAAATATCTTATCAATATTTTCTTTAGAAATGCCGATTCCATTATCTCTTATTGTAATTTTTATATATTTACCTTTAGCAAGAGAAGGAATCATGTTCTCAGCAAGAATAATATTTTCAGCCGTAACCTCAATCTTTCCGCCATAAGGCATTGCCTGATCAGCGTTGATTAACAGATTAGTTATAACTTGATTAAGCTGGGTTTTATCAAATTCCACTGGCCATAGTCCTTCTAAAATCACCACCTCACATTGGGAATTTGAACCTGTTAGCACAATGTTTCCTGCCTCAGAAAGAAGTTTAGAAATAGATTCTTGTTTAATATATAGCGCGTCACCCTTTGAAAAAGTCTGAAGACGATTAATGATATTTTTTGCCAAATTAAAGATATTATTAAAATCGTACATATAACCTGCAGCTTTATCAGAATCTTTATTGATAAGGCTTGTGAGTACTTGAACCTTCATAAATAATCCAGTCAAGATATTATTTAAATCATGAGCCATGCCTCCTGCAAGCATGGCAAGGGATTCTAATTTATGGAACTTTGAAATCTCTGATTCTGCCTTTAATTTTAACTCAGCATTTTCAGATTTCATGATATTTATCCTATCTGCAAGAGCAAGAGAGAGTAAGGTCATCTCAATTGCTGAACCTATATATTGAATATTATTAGTTATAAAGTTGGAAGGAAATATCCCAATTAATCTTAATATAAATGTGATTATTGCAGCTAAATGAATTGACCACCCTAAAAGAAAAAAACGAACAGCCTTATACCCTTTTTTATATGTGACAATTGCTGCAGAAAATATAATTATTGGTATAAACAGTAAAAATATTGATTCAAAACGCATATTTAAAGTATAAATATAGGTTGAAGAAGAGATTATGAATGCCAGTATAATCAACAAAGTTAATAATTTATCATGTAATTTTGAGTAAACATTTAACTTTAAAAAACTTTTCGCAAATAATATTATAAAACTAAAAAGTCCAAAAGAATTAATATAGGTTGCAAGTAATAGTTGATCTAAATTACCCCAAATATACATCATTCCAAATCCAGTTAAAGTAAGCATATGTGAACCCCAAAAAAATTGATATAGAATATAATATATATATGACTTATCTCTAACAGAAAGATATATAAAAAGGTTATATATTATCATTACTATATTAAATCCAAAGAATATGCCATAAAATAAAGTTTCATTAATATTCTCTACTCTAAGGGCTGACTCTGTGAGAATCTTCGCAGAAAAATTCATAGAAGAAAAGGTAAGACATTTGATGTAATAAATTATTTCAGAATTCGAATTGATTTTTATTGGAAATATTAAAGTCCTATTCTTAAATTCTCTTTCTGAATAAGGGACTATAACTCCGTTTCTTTTCCTTACAAATCCATTTTCTCCACTAATAAATAAATCAATGCTTTCAATGGCAGGATAGTCAATCTCAATAAACCAATTTCTTGTTAGTTTTGAATCGTTTTTTAACTTAAACTTTAACCAATAAGCTGATTTTGTATAGCCGAAGTTTAGATTATTTGAAGACATTTTCTTAAACTGCCTGCCCATTTCATCAGAAGAAACATCTTCAATTGTCCATTTTTTATCTTTATCCTCAAGATACTCCATTGATAACCCAAGCTGATAACTGTCTTGTTTATCTGTTAAAATCATAGGAGCAAGGGCTGAAACC
>JADFXP010000025.1:35125-36828 GCA_015233465.1 Candidatus Magnetominusculus dajiuhuensis | reverse complement strand
AATCTGCTGGCATTTTTTGAGGCATCATTTACATATTCTAAAGATTCAAATTTAATGTTTTCTGGAAGTTCTGCACCAGTAAGATCAGCACCACTAAGTTGTTCTTCTTTTAAAAAAGATACATTTTTTAGTTTAGCATTTTTTAGGATTGTATCTTTGAGTATTACATCTTTAAGATTTGCTTGATTAGCAGGGTCTGTTGAAGAAATGACTCCAGTCAGATCTGAGCCAACAAAATCAGCACCAGACAAATTTCTACAACCGATATTTAAACGGTTAAATTTTTTATATCTTAATATTGCACGCTCACCAGTATCAGGGTCATTCAACCATTTCTGATGTTCTTCTAATACGCTATTAAATCCACCTTGAGTAATTTCCTCCGACATAATATAAACATACCCCCTTCGTATTTTAAAATCAAACTATTACATCATAACACACCATATGTGACAATTTGATGACAAAATTGGCAATTTGATGATTATTCTTATGTAAAATGTAAAATGTAAAAATAATTGTCTATGACATTAATTTTAAGAAACAATAAATCAAAACTTATATTGGTTGTCAAAAATATCTCCGTTTTAAATGAAATTTTATTTTGAATAACCTTCAAATACCCCGTCTGCTACGCATCCACCCCTTTTTCTAAAAGGGGAATTTAAACGGAATTTTCTTTTGACAATAACTTTAATCCAATTTGCAAGAAATATAAATCTCCCCATAAACTTTGAGCGCATTCATTAGCCTTTAAACCTTCAGGAGCAGGTGCCCTTCGGGACACCTGCTCCCGCACAAGGATACTCCAGCGATATAACCGTATTTCGTAGGGGTAACCCTTGTGGTTACCCTGTTTTCACGTAAAGATTTAACGCAAAAAAAGGGTAGCCACAAGGGCTACCCCTACATTAATATTAAAATATATGCACACAAAAAAAACGATCAAATATTAATGATAAAAAGTAGGAAACAAAACGCTGCTTAGATTGATACATCGGAAGGCTGACTGTCAACAATTTCCCTGACAAACACAAACATAATCCACAAACAGCAATAGCTACATTTTTATAAATTACAAAACCTTATACATCATGCCGCTTTTACAACACCAATAAAATAATAAATCTAAGCCAGATACTTAACTAACTGAAACGCCTCTGCATATTTAACATTACACTTTCTTCCATTATTCACTGTCTCATTTATCCAAAAATCTATCCATTGCTGCCCAAATTTAAGCACCTCTGTAGAATGCGCCAAGATAGATTTTTGCTTTATCTCTATAAAATCAGATATATCTACAAAATAATTAGCCAAAAACATCTTTGTGTTCATATACAGATTACTCTGATACATTAATATTCGATTGACCTTTCTGCCTGCTGATAATGTTGCCTTACCTATTGCTTGATGATCCTGATGCACATCATGATCCCAATGTGTATATATTAAATCTATATTATAATTATCTATGACCCTGTTAATATCTTCTATTAATTTGTAATTAAACTGGACTTGTTTAGTCTCATAATTATTGCAAATTAATTCACAATCAAGGATATTAGCGGCTTTTTGCCCCTCTTTAAATGCTATCCCATCGCCTCTAAATTGAGTACCATCATGATTTGTGTACTCTGAATGAGTAATTACCTGTATTATTACCCTGTCGCCATTAGCTCTATGTTTTGCTAAAGCCCCGC
>JADFXP010000025.1:0-35029 GCA_015233465.1 Candidatus Magnetominusculus dajiuhuensis | reverse complement strand
TTTTTGCCCCTCTTTAAATGCTATCCCATCGCCTCTAAATTGAGTACCATCATGATTTGTGTACTCTGAATGAGTAATTACCTGTATTATTACCCTGTCGCCATTAGCTCTATGTTTTGCTAAAGCCCCTCCGCAGCCTATCTCTGCATCATCAAAATGCGCGCCTATTGCCAATATATTCATTTAAGCTCCCAACAAACCTTATCTCTTTTCAATAGTCTTCATTCAAATTCTTAAGTCTATCATTACAATAATTATGATTATATACTACTATAACGACAAAAGACAACCTTAATAATTGAATGAGGCATTATTTTTTTCACTTTTAAAAAAATTATTTCGATTGTTTTGTCACATTAAACCGAAAATCAATAATATCCCCAGATTGTACCAAATAGTTTTTGCCTTCTAATCTGAGCCGTCCAGCCTTGCGCGCCTCTTGCATTGAACCAGTTGCTATAAAATCATCATAAGATATTGTTTCAGCCTTTATAAAGCCCTGCTCTATATCTGAATGAATCTTCCCTGCTGCCTGAGGAGCAGGACAATTAATCGGAATAGTCCACGCCCTAACCTCTTCCTTTCCAACGGTTAAAAATGATGTAAGCCCTAACAATTCATAACTCTTTTTTATTACCACCGACATTGCTGGCTCATTAATCCCAAGTTCTATAAGAAATTCCTTTGCTTCGTTCTTTTCTAACTGCGCAATCTCCATCTCTACCTTACCGCAGAGTACAATGATTTTATTTTTATCAAATCCAAGTTTCTTAGATATTGACTCTGCAAAGGACGCTGATTTATCGCCTTTTATATCTTCTTCAGATATATTTACAATAATAATCTTTGGCATTATTGATACAAATTGAAGATGACTAATTGCCTTTAATTCTTCATGCGTAAAAGTAATATTTCGGAGCGCCGTATTATTATCAAGGGCTTCCTTACACTTTAGCAGTATTTCCTTTTCAGACTGTTCTATCTTCTTGCCCCTTTTAATAGACTCTTCCATCCTTTGAAGTCTCTTTTCTATTAATTCTAAGTCCAAAAGCATTAACTCAATCTCAAAATTATCCGCATCACGCACAGCATCAACCGACCCTTCAGGATGTAATACAGAATCATCACTAAATGCCCTAACCACTTCAACTAAGGCATCTGCATCCTTAAATAATTCAAATACCTTGCGGTTACGGTCATTCTCGCCGGTTGCAATCCCCATATAATCAATAAATTCTATGGTTGCATATGTGATTTTAAGAGGGTCAAATATCTCTGAAAGCCTGTCAACCCGCTCATCAGGCACCTTTACAACACCCATTACAGGGTCTTCTACAGCGCCAGTGTATATGGTTGTAGGGATATTCTGTCCAGTTAAGGCATTAAATACTGTAGTCTTACCACAGTTGGAAAATCCTGTTACCGCTATCTTCAATATATGTCTCCTATGGGTGTTGCCCTGCAACTACCCTCTTAATTCATTATATAATTCCTCAAATCTCTTATTTATCTTAACAAAGGCATTTAACACATCTGGACAAAAATGACAAGGCATGGTTCTTCCGTCACCTTCTATAATAATCTTACAGGTTGTGTCATGGTCAATTGCATTTTTATAAGGACGGGCATTTCTTAGGGCATCATATTGATCAGCAAGATTAATTATCCTGCCTTCCACAGGGATATCCTCGCCCTTTAAGCCATTAGGATAACCGCTGCCATCCCATCTCTCATGATGTGTCAAGGCTATAACCTTACCCATTCTTAATCTTTCATGATCTCCGATTATCTTTGCCCCATAGATGGTATGTTTCTGCATCTCCTTCCATTCCTCTGGAGTCAGTTTTAAAGGCTTTTTCAAGATAGATGAAGGTTCATGAATCTTGCCTACATCATGAAGCTGTGCCTGAAGTTTTATTATCCTTACAAAATCCTGCGACATTCCAAGACTTTGAGCAAGTTCACCGCAATAACTGCCTACCCTTAAAATATGATTACCAGTATCCTCGTCATTGACCTCTGAGGCAACTGCCAAAGACTTAATTAAATATCCAAAACCCTCTTCAATATCCCTTACATGCAGCGATAATGATCTAAAAAATAAACTCTGTACCACAAAACTATTTAATACCGCAGTATCATAATTAATCACATCCCTGCCATAATTAAGCGTAAAGATTATCACATTTCTGCTTAAATAACAGACGAGATTTTGAATCTCTATATCAATCTTATTGAGTAATTTAGTAAAACACCCAAATTCAGAACCGCCTAAGCCTTTAATATTACGATAAAGTAATTTTGATTGTCCATATGGAGGCAGGTGCAGAGTCTCATGAATTTTAAGATGAAGTTCAATTCGATTTAATTTTAATCTGGGACCTCCATTTTTTAAATAATCATAATGATATTTATACCAAAACCAATTTTGCTGACGGTCATCTCTAATACCAATAATCACAATCTCAGGTTTATCTGAAACCGACATATCCTGTCTGATTATTTGCAGCACAACCCTGTCAAGCATAGGGATAAATTCAAAACTTAACGGGTCATAATTTTTAATCATATCCTCGCCAAATTGCGCAAGGTTTGACATATTGCTATATGCAATATTGAGATTATCATTAAGACGCTTCATCTTTAAAAGCATCTTTATCCTTGCCAGCACCTCTGCTTGATCAAATGGCTTTGATATGAAATCCTCAGCCCCAGCCTCTATCCCTTTTATTCTATCTTCCTTTGAAGTAAGCCCTGTTAATAAGACCACTGGAATATGTCTAAGATATTCATCTGCCTTAATCATCCTGCATATCTCAAAACCATCAATATCAGGCATCAGAATGTCTAAAAGTACCAGATCAATATTCCCTTGTTTAATCAGTTCAATGGTCTTAGTGCCGTCCTCTAAAATAATCGGCTCATATCCCCATCGTTTAAGCATAGAGCTTAAGATAGTTAGATTTACTGGGCTGTCATCTACACATAAAATTCTACATTCCATAATAAAAAATCTTTTCCTTAATGCCTTGCAGAGTTTGAGGGTGCAGCCCTCAACTCTTCACCTTAATGCCTTGCAGGGTTAGGGGGTGCAACCCCCTATATTATATCATTTACCAATACAAAATTTACTAAAGATATTAATTAAAATTTCATCCGTTGTGATTTCGCCAATAATTTCAGCAAGATGTCCCATAGAATCCCTTATTTCAAGGGCAACGAACTCAAATGGATGCTCTGGCATCAGATTAATCGCCCTAAGGATAGAATCAAGGGCTTGCTCAATTGCATTTTTATGTCTAATATTTGTTATTATTATACCATTTGGGCTGCATTGATTAAGTGAGACCTTAGTCATTATAGCCTCTTTTAATTCCTTCAATCCCTCGCCAGTCTTTGCAGAAATACAGATCGCCTGCGGAATATCTTCTATATTCCTCAACAAATCTGATTTATTAATTACATTAAGCGTTTTATCGCTTGCGATATTTAACATCTCTTTATCTTCAAAAGTCAAAGACATATTTCCATCAAATAAAACTATGACAATATCGGCATCTTTAATAGTCTCAAGGGATCTTCTAACGCCTTCTTTTTCAATAATATTGCTGCTTTCTCTGATTCCGGCAGTATCTATAAGCCTAACTGGGATACCGTTTATATTTAACATCTCTTCGAGGGTATCTCTTGTTGTACCTGGCAGTTCTGTAACAATTGCCCTATCACGCTTTAAAAGTGCATTTAATAAAGATGATTTCCCAACATTAGGTCTTCCAGTGATTGCAATACTTAGACCTTCGCGGAAGAATCTTCCTGTTTTATATGTATCTAAGAGGAACGTTAGTTTATTTGAGATGTCTTGTAGTTTGGATTTTATATTAATCACATCATCAGAGAAATCCTCTTCTGGGAAATCAAGATATGCCTCAATATAACTTATGATATTTACTAATTCTTCTCTAAGTCCTTTAATTTCCAGAGATAATCTGCCGTTTAATTGATCTTCAGCGATCTTACCGCTTTTAATAGTAGAGGCATTAATAATATCTGAAACTGCCTCTGCCTGAGCAAGGTCAATTCTGCCGTTTAAAAATGCGCGCATGGTAAATTCGCCGGAATTTGCGAGTCTTGCGCCAGATTTTAACAGGAGTTCAAGTATTTGACGAACCATTAAAAGTCCGCCGTGGCAGTTTATCTCAACTATATCTTCAACTGTATAGGTCTTTGGGGCGCGCATGACTGTAAGCAGGACTTCGTCTATGATATTATTGTCTTTATCAATGATATTTCCATAGGTAATGGTATGGCTTGGCATATTAGAAGGTACTTTTTTACCTTTAAATATACTATCTGCTATTTTAAGTGCATCACTCCCGCTGATTCTGACAATTCCAATGCCTCCAGATCCGATGGGTGTAGAGATGGCTGTAATTGTATCGTTCATTTTTTATTATGGGGTAAAGGGGACGAGTCCCCTTTTGGGAGCCATCCCTAAAGGGAGCCCTTGGGCAAAGCCCTCAAAACAATTCAAAAAAAAGCGCTTTTGTTTGACAATGTTTGATACAAACTCCGCAGTTATCACATTCTATTCCTTCTGACTCTGTAACGGGATACAACCCTTGTTCGCAGACCTTTTTACAAATCCCGCATTCTGTGCATAGAGATTTATCAAGTTTAACCTTCAGTAGTCTTTTTTTCCCAAGCAATCCATAAAGCGCTCCACCCGGACACATAGTCCTGCACCACCATCTATTATATACGAAAAACTCAATAGAAAGTATAATCAAAATAAAGATCATCATACTTTTTAGAGGAGTTCCAAATATCCAAGCATGGGCAAGTCGGCTAAGAAGTGCTGGCGGATATATCATTGGAAAAAGCGGGATTGAGGTAATGAAGGCAAAGATCAATCCTATTATTAATATAATATATTTATTTTTATATAAAGGTGAATGCGCGGCATGTTTAAACCCAAAAAACCTTGATAACTTTCCATTAAGCTCAAATAATACATACCCCGGACATATCCAGCTGCAAAACACCCTGCCCTTTATTAATGTAACGATGAGCGGGATTAATATTGAAAGCAGCAGCGGCAGATATATCTTCTTTGATGAAAACATTGTCTCTAAAAAGGCAAGCGGGTCGCTTATTCCAAGACCAAATAACCTCATAGACCAGAGATTACCCTTGAAATTATCTAGTAATATCTCAGGGTCATCCAGTTTTGAAACAATGCTGTCAATATTTGATAATATCCACTGCATTAAAGGATTTGTGTGAATTGTAAGATTGTCAAATGCGTAGGACTCTCTATAATGACCATAGAGACTTAACACAATCAAGCCAAATACCAATAATATAACTGAGACTTGAGTCAATCGTCTAAAAACCTGAATCAAAGGGTTGGTTATCTTCATTTAACCCCCCTTGTTGAAACCATTGATATAGCAGGAATTCCCCTTAAAACCTGACGACATGCCTCTTCACATAATCCGCAGCCTATGCAGTGTTCAGGATGAATAATTGGAGCAAGCAACGAACCCGGTTCTAAGGTTATAGCGCGCTCTCTAAGCGGGCAGAAATCATAACACTTACCGCACGGACCTCGTCTTTCATAGATTTCAGTAGTCTCTTTATATGAGCGGTCAAGGCTGGTCAACATTCTTTGCTCATTACGAATATATTTAGCCTTATGAGCAAGACAGCGGTCAGGGAATAATTCCACAGTTGCCATCCGCACCTTCTCCATATCCTCAAAATATGTCTTCTTTAACACGCCTGTCGGACAAACGGTAGTGCATTTCATAGAAGAAGATTTAAAACATAAATTACAAGCCTTTTTCGCTGGATCAATATACGGAGTCTGATATAACAAGCCATCAGCCTCTGTATAATATTGTATAGCCCCAATCTCACAGGCATCCTGACATAACCCGCACCTTGTACATCCTGCATTAAATGCAGCCTCATCTACTGCCCCTGGGGGACGAATTATCCTTGTCTTATTGGTCGTCTGCTTAAGCGCAGTTACAGGATATGTATTTTGCTCATTCCCAAATAACAAATGCGCTGAAAAAAAGGGTATGGATAAAGCAGCCATACCCTTTAAAAACTTGCGGCGTTCTATGTTCATATTAATTTCCCTTTAAGGGGCTCTGCCCCTTAAAAATCCCTGCAAAGGGACTCGTCCCTTTGAGCCCATAAATTTACCTATTATGATATTAATATAAAATTTAAAGGGTCAAGGGAACGAGTTCCCTTGCGGGAGCCCGTAAATATTAAGGGCAGAGCCCTCATGTAGATTAATTACCATTACAGCAGATGTCCTCACAGGACATATAAACTCACATACCCCGCAGCCACTGCACTTAGCCTCATCAATAACGGGCTTTCCTTCTTCGTTTTTTGCTATCGCCTCACCAGATAACGGGCAGCTGCTTACACAATATTCACAGTCCTGTCCAAGCCATGAATAACACAGATTCCTGTTTATCCGCGCAACACCAATCTTTACATCACTAACTGATTCAACCTTCACTAACGCCCCAGCAGAGCATGACTTTGTGCATGGCAGATCAACGCATAACCTGCACGGAGCCTCTCTAAAATTAATTATCGGCGTAAGATGTAACACTGAACCAAGCATGATAACCTTCATAATCGCATTCTCTGGACAAGCCTTAATACACTCATCACATCGAGTACATGTCTTTAAAAATTCAGCCTCAGCAATTGCCCCAGGAGGACGAAATGATTTTCTAACTACCTTAATGTCATCATCTTTAAAGGAAGCAGCAGCCTTAAACTCTGAATAAACAGAGAATATTGAGCCAAAAGCCTCCTTTAAAAAATCATATCTGCCTTGTTCGTTTGCCATAATATTACATCAATGACCTCATATACATATCAAGATGCATTATCCATAATGATAAAAATGATGAACATATCATTGCCATTAACATCGGTATAAGAGATCGCAGCGCCTTAGTCTTATCTGAATAAAGCCTTCTTGATATACGATGCGCAATCCCTATGCCTGAGATATGTCCAATCAATACAAGGGCTACCTGTAACATCCATACTGAACTTGACGAAAGAAGCGGTTTCATCTCCCACCTTGCAGTACCAAATATATTGATATTTTGGCCAAGAGGATCTGAAAGAAGCGGGATAATCTTCTGCCCCTCCATAAAATAGTGCATTGCATTATGGCCTAAATGATAAAAAAGCGCTACAGGCAATATTGAATACCCATAATATTGAAATACCTTATTTCTTGATACAGTTTTGTCCCCTGCAAACATTGCAGAAAGCGTACAGAAAAAATAATAAATCCCAATGATTGATAGATTAATGATACCCATAGCAATCGCAAATGACGTAAGGTCGCCACTGCCAAAAATGGATTTTATCTGACCAATAATTGACCAGCCTTCTTCAGAATCCCAGATTGTAGTCATAGTAAGACCATGAAATGATGTGAGCGCAAGCAGGATTACGGCTAAAATCGCCTCATCCTTTCTAATCTCTTTAAAGAATTTAAAATCTGTGCCAAATGGTCTTATATTAACTGCAACATTATCATTAGGACAGGATTTTATACATTCAGTACATAATAAACAATATGTATTTTCATCCACATCTGGGAGTGTAAGAAAGGTTGGACAAGGATTTCCAAGGTCATTTCCATTATAACAATCCTTTGTCTTACAATTTTCGCAGACCTTTTTATTTTTAGATCTTATCTCAACTGGCGAAAACATCGCATATAATCCTGATATTCGTCCAACCATACAAGCGTATTTACAAAATGACCTGCGCTCAAATATCAGCGCTGGAACAAGCGAAAGACATATTATAACAATCGCTAAAACGGCAGTATCCCGTGGTGATGATGTTATCTTATAGCCAAGCTCAAAAAATGTCAGCACTATAAATAGTCCAATAGCTGGATATATATTTTTCAATTTTTCTGGCCATTTAAGTCCAAGGGTAAGCGGATTTCTTGTAACTCCAAATGGTTTCAAAAATACAACCAATGAGGCAATAAAATCCCATGGACATATACAACACCATGCCTTGCCAAAAAATAACACTATTAATACAAGCCCTGCCCACCAAATCGTCCAAGTTAATATTGGGGTAATATTAATCAGGGCATGACCTTTTATCCCTGCATAGATAAGAAATAAAAAAACTATCAATGTTGGCAGTTGAAAGAGAAATCTAAAATACCTTTTTTTAATAAGATTTCTTAGAAATTTAGAGCCCAAAAGATTTATCTTTAAATAATCAACGGCTGGTTTACCCGCAGCATTTAGACGCTCTACAACAACAAATGATATTATAAGCATTGCAGCAACACCAGCAAAGAATAACCAATCAGGAAGCCCTGCCATTGTCATTACGCCGTTTGGTGTCATCTGATGACCTGCCATAGTATGACTGCCCATATCATGATCCATTTTCATCATATCATGGTTCATTGAATCATGATTCATATTCATCTTGTCATGATCCATTTTCATCATGTCGTGGTTCATTGAATCATGATTCATATTCATCTTGTCATGATCCATTTTCATCATGTCGTGGTTCATTGTATCATGTTTCATATCCATCGTATCATGATCCATATCCATCATGTCATGATCTGATTCTGATTTTTGTCCCAAGCTTCATCTCCTTGTTTCTCTTATATAAAATCAATCCTATAAGAAAAAAAACTACAGCAAAAGGGATTATTATCCATAGATAATTAAATCCAACATTTCCTGCCTGCAAGGTAAAGTCCTCAACGTATTTTTTACCTTCTTCAACAAAACTTATACGTACTGTATAAACGCCGTCTTCTTCATAACTCCACCCTGCCCTAAAGGTATGCGCCATTGGATCGCTTACATCAGCGCTGTGTGCTGCATCAGGTGATTCATGTCTTCCAAATACTAAAAAATTGACAGTGCCTTCATAAGGTTTATCTGTAATTTTATTTTTGATATAAACTGCCATCATATAATTTTTTGACTTAAATACACGTAAATAAGAAAATACAATCTCCATATCCCCCTGTGTCTTGTTCTCTTCAATCGTGGCAGTTTCCTGATAGTTTTCAGCATAAGCATAATGTGGAAGGCCCCTTACATGATGCGCCTCAACGGTAGAAGCATTAAAATATAAAATAGTAATAATAAAAAATAAGAGAGTCTTTCTATTAAATATATCTGCAAAGTTCCTCTTTGAATAAGAAAGCGATTTTTTTGGGCAAATATCTATACATATACCACACTGATCGCACTCTGAAGTTGCTGCTGCCCCAGAGGGGACAGCATCATGAGGACACTTTTTATCACAGATTCCGCAGGCATTACACGCTTCTTTCTCGTTGCTTACTCCCACTACCCTTATCTTACTTATGAGGCTGTATAATGCCCCGCCGGGACAAATACTCCTGCACCATAAACGAGAGCCAAATAATATCTCAATTATTGAAATTGTTAAAATCGTAAAAAAACCATAACTTACATATCCATACGTTATTAGACTATATATTTCATAGGAGATCAACTTTGGAGGATATATGACAAAGAAATAATGCACCCCAAATACCATTCCTGTAAATAATCCAAAGCCTAGCACATAATACTTAGCCTTAGTTGAGAGGTTTACATCAAATAATGAGATGTTTGAATTGATTATAAACTCTCTGATCTTCGCATTAACCTCTCCTAGAAGCCCCATAGGGCAAAGCCATCCGCAATAAAATCTCCCAAATATTATAGTAAAGATTATCGGTATCATAGCAAATATTATCATTGGAAGATAAAAACTGCGAGTCCTTGTTATATTTCCAATGAGTGCTAGCGGGTCAACTATCCTCATCTTTCCAACCCTTAAAGCCCAAAGGTCACCCTGAACAAAGGTCATTATCTCATGTCTATTTTCTAATGCGCCAAAGACTTTATCCATTGCCCCCAAAAAAAATGAATCTTTTATAAGAAACCTATCAAAATTTTGTTTAAGTTTCTGATTTTCATAGTAATTTAAAAATCCAACTACTAATAGAAAAAATATAAATCCTATCTGCACTATTCTTCTTTTCTTAACCATGGGCAACACTCACACTTTTTACGCGTATTGCCTGTGGGAAATGAATACATGCCTGTTCGCATAACCCGCATCCCACGCATTTTTCATTAATAACAACAGGTCTCTCCCAAGTCTCTGCAATAATTGCAACATCGGCAAATGGACAAGCCCTGATACAAACCCCGCAAGACTGTTTGTTATATGATTTACAGATATTCTTATCAACAACAGCTATACCCATCTTTACATATTTTTGAATAGTATCGCCTTCATCATTTGGGACATATCTTAAAGCCCCTGTCGGGCATACCTGTGTGCATTTCATACATAGGATACAACCCTTTTCACGCGGTTTTATATAAGGGGTATCATTAAGTCCAGGGCTAAAGGGATCATCTATATATTTTATACAGTCATTAGGACATGCCTGTCCGCAGAGATGGCAGCTAATACATGTCTTGATAAAGACATTTTCAGCTATGGCAGCAGGAGGCCTGACTATAAATTTCTTATCCTTTGATGCAAACAAATTGAATGCTTCAGATGGCTTATTAGATGAAAAGAAAGAAATCAGAGTTATAGTCAATACTTGCCAGATATTATTTAGGAATCTTCTTCTATTCAATAAAAACATTTTTATTTGTCATGAGGGCTCTGCCCTTTTCATCTATGGGCTCCCGCAAGGAGTCTAAGACCCCTTGACCCCTTAATAAAAAGATTATGGGGTCAAGGGGACGAGTTCCCTTGCGGGATTTTTAAGGGCAGAGCCCTTAAAGGGTTACTTAAATTTTCTCTATTCTAGCAGCAAGTTTCTTATAATCACACTGTCCTGAAACTGGGTCAAAAGCCCTGTGTGAAACAGCATTAACCAGCCATTTATTCTTTTTAGGGTCTGCTGAATCGGCTACAGACAGATTCCAAGGCGAGAATAAATACCCCTTTGGAACTTCATTCCTAGCAGGCCTTACCTTACTTCTCATACCGCCAACGCTTACCCTGCCTTCATAACTTCCGCGTCTTGTGCTTACTCTAATCTTATCGCCGTCACGCAGTCCATTCTCTGTGGCATCATCAGGGTGCATCTCTACATATTGCTCAGGCACAAGCCTTCTTGTTGTAGCGCCTCTTATGGTCTTAGCAGTGTGGAAATGCTCATACACTATTCCAAGTCCAACCCAAAATGGATACTTGCCTGCTGGGACATCCTTCCAATGCTTACCTAAGAAACTCATATCTGGAAGTTCAGGAGTAAGTGCCATATCCCTTGCCTTTTCAAGTAATGGAATATTCTCAGAGGCATACATGCCGGGCACAACGCCTATCTTCATCAACTCTTCTGTTACAGCCTGACGCTGTGAATAATCCTGCCTGCATGACTTCATATGAAGTTTGCCGTCTTTGGTTCTGAAATTACCGTATGGCTTAGCATCCCATCCTTCTTGTCCCATGTATCTTCTCTTTGTGCCGCCGTCTTTTGCTATCTCATAGGTCGGAGCAGGCCACTGCATGCCTTTTAATTTTCTTATCTGATCATAATATCCAACGCCGTCTTTCTCTTTGACCTCTTTCATACCAGAGAGATCGGCATCAGAGCCCTTAGAACCTCTGACTATTTCATCAAATACCTCTTCTGAATCATACATTAGAGGACCGTCTGGATGAAACTTTTTCTTCTTATATGGAAATATCTTTTTCCCGTCCAGTCCTAAGGCGTTAGCAATACTAATGCCCTTATCTATTGCATAATCAAGGTCAGGAACACAATTTTCAAGTCCTGGCGCGCCCTTTCCAACGCCATCTACTACATTTATCCTACGCTCTGAACTAATATATGTTCCGCCCTGCCACTCGCCCCATGTCAGACATGGGAATATTACATCTGCGTATAGATTATTCGGAGCATGACGATATATATCTTGAACTATTGTAAAACTCTTTGTCATTCCAGGCCTTACTAAGTTAAGTACATCCGGCTGATGGACATGTGTTGTATACATATAAAACAACTGCTTAATCTCACCCTTTAAAACGCGTTCAAATAATCCAACCATAAACCCCGGATTTTTATATGACATAGCCTTATCAAGCCTTGCCATAGGCATAGACCACGTCTCAGCTGTATGTTTCCTGCGTTTTTCATCGTCAAGACCGCAATTAAACGGCAGCCTGCTTGTAAGTCCGCCCATCAAACGCTCGCCCATTGCATTTGGCTGACCTGTCATTGAAAACGGTCCAGCTCCCGGTCTACCTATATTTCCTGTTAGGGCATGTAGATTTATTAAACTTATGATATTGTGCTGTCCGTGAATGTGCTGATTATATCCTATACCCCACATAGATATAACCCCGCCAGTACCGCGCTTATTACCCTTTCTTGTTGCCTCTGCCCATTGAGCAGCAACTGTTCTTATCAGTTTTGGATCTACCTGAGTCCTGTCTTTGACATTTTCAGGCTTATATTCTTCTTTGACCATCTTGATGTAATCTTCCCATCCAGCTACATTTGCCTTGAGAAAATCATAGGCAATTACATCATTATGATCTGTAACAAGACAATGTCCTATTGCATTAAGTATTGAGATATCGCCATTTATTGTCCTAAAATGATAACTATTACGCGGATTAATTGATTCAAGGGCCTGCGCAGTACCTGTTCTTCTTGGGTCTGAAACACAGGTTGGAATGCCTTTTGCCTTTTTATGATCTGCTATACGCCAGAATATAATTGGATGAGACTCTCTTGCATTATGTCCCCAGAAGGTTATCATATCAGATAACTCTAAATCATCATAAGAAAGCGGAGGGGTATCTGAACCAAGTGTTGCAATATATCCAGTTACAGCTGAGGTCATACACATACGCGCATTTGCCTCAATGGAATTTGACTGAAGCACACCTTTCATCAGCTTATTCTCTATCCACTGCGCCTCTACAGTCAACTGTCCAGACCCATAAAGCCCAATTGCATTACCGCCAAATTTATCATAAATCTGCTTGGTTTTCTTTAAGACAAGCTCTTCTGCCTCTTTATATGTTGCTACCCTAAAATCATTATCGTCAAAACTTCCTTTGGATTTAGACACATAACCGGTTATTGGATCACTCATGTCTTTTCTGATTAATACCTGAGTCAAGCGGTCTATATATGTCGGCTCATCGGCATTTAAACCCTTTATGCACTGTACGCCCTTATTGGTTGGATGCTGTTTATCAGGGACAACTCCTATTATCTTACCTGTCTTATCAGCCTTAATTATTGTCCCGCAGCCAACGCCGCAGTATGGACACTGTGAGGCATACTCTTTTATCCCAGTTACAGTACCCATCTCCTCAGCCAAGACCTTATCAGGGGCAAACAACATATCGCCCATCCCAACTGCTGCTGCTCCAGCTACTGCGCCTTTTAAGAAGTTTCTTCTTGTTACTGAGCCTCTTTTACCTTTCATATTTTAACTCCTTTAAATATTATTATTTATCCTATTTATATTGAACGCCTTCTTATCTCACTGAGCTAATGACTTCAAATAACTGATAACATTATTAACCTCTGGTGCCTTTAATTCTACCACTCCTCCGCCTCCAGTCATCATAGAACGCATCTGTGTGTTATGACGTCCAAGTGCCATAGTTGCCTGTAAATAACTATCAAATGCAATACGTGTTAGAAATACCTTATTGCCAAGGGCTGGAGCAAGTCCCCCTTTGCCTTTTTTACCGTGACATTGAGCGCAATTAGTCTCAAAAATTAACTGCCCATCCTCAACAACACCTCGCACTGTTTTACCAGAAAATGTCGCCCGCTCAACATTGCTCCTTAAAAATGCCACTATATCTGACAGGTCTTTTTCAGTCATATTGCTAAAACCATCTCCGCCATATGGAGTAAAGGGCCTCATCTCTGAACCATTTCTGCCCATCCTTGCCATTCCCATGATAAAGCCGTCAGAGACCTGTGTCAAAAATCCAATCTTACCAATACCAGGTCCATTTCCGCCTTGAGCATTCTCACCATGACACTGAGCGCAGTTAGTCTTAAACATATATGCCCCAATCTGAGCGTCGCCTGCCACAGTTGCAACACCCCTTAACTCAAGAGGATTAGATTCAAAGGAACGAATATACGCAACAACAGAGTTAATCTGCGCCTCAGATATCTCTACAATCCCGCCCTTACCCTTTAGATTTGGTCTCATCTGGGTCTGACTTCTTCCATATTTTACTATTTCTCTGATAAATCTATCAGATGCCTGTGATAAAAATCCCTTTGATAATATTGCAGGCGCCATTCTCGTGCTATTTTTATCCCTTGAACCATGACATTGAGCGCAAACTGTCTCAAATATCTCTTTACCGCTAGCATTGTCTGTATTTATAGTGTCAGCAGCCTGTTTTAATGCAGCCATCTCTACTATCGGTTTATCTGACTTTACCTTCTTTGATACAGATTTCATCTCAGTATCACTTGAGGCATTCACAGACTGTCCGTTCTGCCACGTCTTAATATATTTTATAACACTTGCAACATCTTCATTAGAAAGATGATTCCATGAAGGCATTGCAGTTCCATCTCTTCCTTCTTTGATAACCCTTAGCAGATATGAGGCATCTGCAAGTCTCTGAAACTCTGGATTGGCAAGATTTGGCCCAAGAGCTCCCAATCCATCCGTTGCATGACATACTGCACAATTGCCCTTATATAACTTCTCTCCATCCTCTGTTGAAATATTAGAAGACTTAACCAATGCCAAGACCTTTTGAGTAGAGAGAGTTTCTTCTTTAAACGTCCCAAGATACGCCATCAAATCTGCAAGCTGATCCTTAGAAAGAAAATACCATGACGGCATTGCAGTTCCTACCCTGCCTTTTGTTATCGTATTATACCAAAATTTATCATCAGCAAAACCCATCAGAGATGGATTTCTTAGAGTTGGCCCAATTGAGTCCTTTCTATATCTGCCCTCATAACCGTGACAATTTGCGCAGTTACCGTTAAATAATATCTTACCAAATTCAGGGTCTGGTGTAATCTTACGAACCTCTTCGTAGGTTGGAGGCTGTGTTTTAAATGTCTTTAGATATGCAGTCAAATCACTTATCTCTTCAGCACTCAATCCTCCTGAAGAAATATATGGAGACATCTGTCCGCCTCTGCCATAGCTTATTGCATTAACAAAAAATCTATTGTCAGCAATAGCTTGAAATTCCTGATTAGCTATAGCTGGAGCTATACATTTTAGGTCTTCAAGGTGCTTCCCTTCTCCGCTTTCACCATGACAGCCTCTGCAATACATTGCATATAGCCTAGCGCCCCTTGCCTCAGGCATCTGAGGCAGCTTTTCACTCTTTACAGAAACCAAAGACTTCGGCATCTTTAGAGCTGAAAGACTCTTAATATATACAGTCAAATCCGCAGCCTCTATCTCATTAAATTTAAAATCTGGCATAATTGAGTTAGCCGGCTGTATCTTAGGCTGAAACACTGCCTCAAATATATACGCAGCATTAACGTTTCCATCAAATTTCTTTAGATACACCTCACGATTTGCAGGCACCGGCATCTTTGTATGAGGGCTTGCATTTGTTATATCAGATAGATCAGGCCCTATGCCTCCGCCCTTTCCACTTTCCTTATGACATCTACGACAGTCATTTTTCTCAAACAACTCCTTGCCCCTGTTATATTGGTCATTTTCAGCAATTTCCGTAGAATGACATCTGGAACAATTTGCCTGAATTAACGCTCCCTTCAGCAGCGGCTGCTCCCAATATAAACCATGCTCATTTGCATGCGCCTCCTTTGCTGTAAGCGCCCTGCCCTGTCCGTCATGACAGACTGTACATCCTACCTTTTCCACATCATGAGTTTCCAGATAATTACCCGGATGAGTCTTTAACGGATTTGGCATATTTACCATGCGAGGGTCTTCCATTCCTACATGACAGCTAACACATCTGTCAGAACGATCTAATTCAGGAAGGACTATCTGGCGCATCTTGACACTATAATTTCTTGCCAGATTCCTTTCCATATCAGTTGTTGATGTTTTAAGCATGGCTACGATGTATTTGTCTTGATATGTGCGCCACTCACTGTAGATATTGTCTTTAAACGCCTCTATTAGAAGCACGAGGCAGACAATAACACTTGACACCAATATTAGTTTTTTAATCTCTTTCATACCACTATCCCTTCCTTCTATATTTTTGTGAATATTCCATATACGAAGTCATGTTATTAATGTATAGGCCACATACTCGGCCACCAGTAAAATGCCCAGTTTGGACCGCGATGGTATACAGCAAAATATGTTAATATTAAGAAAAATACTATAAAACATGTAAATAGAGAAATCGCAGCAAGACGTGTTGATTGAAAGGTCTTCATAATATGGATTGACCATAATATAACCGCAGTCAATAATACAGTTCCTGGATTTAACACAATGATTATTAACTGAGGAATATGTGGAAACCAATTCCTAAGCCATCCAAATGCCACAAGAAAGATTAATGTGCCGATGCAGGTAACTGCTGAAAATATTGCTGATTTCGTTGCTACCAGCAGCCCTGTCTCATCATCAAACCAACGTCCAAGCTGCTGTTTCTCTCTATCTAAATATGGAACAAGCCCTAATCCTATAAGCACAATAGTAGGAATTCCTACCCCGCCCATAAATGCAGAATATGAAACAAGCTCCTGCACGCCAAGGAAATACCACGGCGCTTTAGCTGGATTTTCAGGAACCATAGGATTTGCCATCTCTTTTAACGGGGCATCCACAAACAGCGCATAAAGGCAGCATATAGCAAGCGTAAATATAAATATCCCTACCTCAGCAGTAAATAAATACGGCCAGCTTGAAACTGTATTCTCTGGCCCCTTGCCTACAGCAGGAGACGTCCCTTTAACCATGCACATCAAATTATATGTCTTTTCAGGGGCAGCATTTATAAATACCTTATCAGAATAACTATCTTTTGGCGTGTTTACCAGATCTTCTTCTGTAATATTTTCAGGCTTTGCCAGACCTCCGTCTTTTCGCACTCTCCAAAGATGAGGACTTAAAAGCAGTATCAATAATATTGGCAGAACCATTATATGAATAAAATAAAATCTGGTCAATGCCTCTTGCCCTATGCTTTCAGAACCAAGAATCATTGTCCTAGTTAATCCGCCAATATCAAAAAGTGAGGTTATTCCAAGCGCATCCGTTATCTCACGAGGAGATGCAGCAATGTTAGCCCCAATAGTCACAGCCCAATATGCCAGTTGATCCCAAGGAAGCAGATATCCTGTAAAACTAAGTAAAATCGTCACTATATATAAACCCACTCCCAAGACCCAGTTAAAAGCCCTTTCTCCCTTATAAGCAGCAGTATAAAACACCCTGCCCATGTGAAGCATAACTGAAATAATCATAATATTTGTGGCAAGCCTGTGAAGATTTCTTATAAACTTACCACCAGGGACAATAAACTGAATATCCTTGATGGAATCATACGCAAGCGCGACCGATGGTTTATAATAAACCATCAATATAACCCCAGTAATACAAAGGATCATAAATGAAGATGCAGCCATTATTCCTAATCCAAAAGTAAAGGTTGGTTTAAGCGTATAGCGGTGGACTCTGGTGCTGTGAATATGTAGGAAGATGTTACTAAAAACCGTCTGACTCTTTGCCCTGTCGGAAGTCGGCTTATCATGACGTATCAGCGATTGCTTAAATAATAATGGTAATTTCTTTAAATTCTCAATAAAAATCTCTATTGCGTCTTTTGCCATAGTTTTAAACCCTTTCCTGATTTTATTTTGCCGTTTATTTTACCTAAACAACTTGTGAACAAAGTGAAAAGTGAAAAGTGAAAATAATTTCATTTAAATGCCTTCCACTTTTAGTTTTTAGTTTTTAACTTTTCACTTAAACTGCGAACTTTGTTCCTGCCTTAACTGTCTTACTTGCATCCACTAATAATTTCCCAGTTGGGCTAAGTGATACCTCAAACCAATTTAAACCCTTTGGAGCTGGCCCTCCTAAAACATTGCCAAGTACATCATAAACCGAACCGTGACAAGGACATTTATAACCACTCTCAGATGGGGCAACTATACAGCCTAAATGCGTGCATACCAATGAAATAGCATAGATACCCTCAGCGTCACGAGACACCATAACATTCCTGTCAGAAATAATCTTTGAAGAGTCCACGGGAAAATCCTCAACCTTTCCTATCTTAAAAATACTTGAAACATCTGGAAAAAGCCCTGGCATTGGAAATTTCATAAGACCAAAAATTGAAAGAGCAAAGGCAGATATAGCGCCTACTATCGCCCCAATAGATAGAAAATCCCTCCTGCTGACCTTTTCATTTGTTGTTATACTGCTCATACGATTGACTCCTTAAATGTAAATCTCTCCATAGTAATCGCATTAGCCGGGCAGCGTGTGGCACACAACCCGCATCTAATACACCTTTCCTCATCTTTTATAATTGCAGTTAATACATCGGTCTGTTTTTTATCCTTCATAATATTTGTCAATTGATCAAAAGACTTATCTCCATTTAACTCAGACACAGGCACTAATTTCAAACACAATTCAGGACAAACATCCGCGCATCCTCCACAAAGCACACAATATTCTCCATTAAATACTGTATTTACCGAGCAGTCAAAACACCTTGAACCCTCTATCTTCGCCTGACCCTTAGTAAACCCCATCTCTACTATTCTATCAACAGCAGTGATTCTATCTCTAACAGGCACTGCATCAAGGGCGCTGCGCATTATACGCTCATACCCAAGCTCTCTGCCATAACCCTCTTCTTTACTATGATTACAATCAAGATTATACTTGATCTCCTCGCCGGTTAATCTCTTATAAATACTCCTTGCTGCCTTTTTACCGCTTGCAATAGCATCTATCATAAGCCTTGCACCATGCGCTAAATCGCCTGCTACATATACATTTTTGGCAGTGCTCTCAAGCGTCTCTTTGTCACATACCAGCACGCCCCTTGGATCTAATTGGATACCGTCCTTCTCAGGATCTATAAATGTAAGATTAGACTTCTGGCCAACTGCCCACATTACTGTGTCTGCCTCAAGGATTATCTTATCGTTTGGGTCATACTTAGGATTAAATCTCCCGTTTTCATCAAATATAGAAATTATCTTATGAAACAATACTCCTTTGACCTTCCCATTTTCAGTCAATATCTCTTGAGGGCCATAACCATTTTGACGATGAACTCCTTCTTCCTCGCCTTCAAGTATCTCTATCTCATCAGCAAGCATTTGCTCATACTTTTCAATACAGCAAAGCGTAACATGTACATCCTTAACCATCCTATACGCAGTTCCAACTATATCAATCTGCTGCCTCCTCAGAGCGGTTCTGGCAACGTCATAAGCAACATTACCACCTCCAAGTACAACAACCTTCCTGCCAATTCCATGAGGGAGATTTAAGGCTACATCCCTCAAAAACTCTACCCCTCCAATTACCCCCTTAGCATCAGCGCCGGGCAGAGGCAGAGATCTTGATGACTTCATACCAACTGCTATAACCACTATATCATGACGATCTCTCAATTCCTGTAGAGTCACATCTCTTCCAATTGTGCAATTAGTCTTTATCTCAACCCCAAGGGTCTTTATAACCTCTACCTCAGCTAATATCAATTCCCTTGGCAAACGATAGGCTGGAATTCCCAAATATAACATCCCTGCCGGAACTGGCTCCATCTCATAAATTGTAACCTTTGCCCCTAATATTGCAAGATCATGCGCCACAGCTAATCCCGCAGGGCCTGAACCTATAATCCCTACAGTCTTACCCTCAATCTTTTTAATCTTGCCTGTATCAAGCCCCATCAGCATATTGCCAAGGTCTTCTATATCAGAGCAATCTCTCTGCGATAGGTTATCCCTTATCTTATCTACCACTTCAATTGCCTTAAGATCGCCTCTGCCAATCTCAATTGCTGAGCGTTTTAGAGCGCGAATTGAAATACTCTGATCTAAAGTACCCCTCCTGCAGGCAGCCTCACACGGCGCTCCGCAAACCCTTCCGCAGATTGATGCAAGCGGATTTGGAGCCCTTGCTATCAGATATGCCTGCTCAAAATTGCCCTGTGCAAGCGCGCGCACATAACCTCTAGCGTCTGTATGCACAGGACAGGCATCCTGACATTTAATTTGTTTTTTCCAGTAATCAACATCTGGCACTTGAACTTTTAGTGGAGTTTTAGTCACTTTTTACCCTGCCTTTTAATAGAGTAGAAATAATAAAATCCCTGTTTCTATATTTGTATTGATATGCTTTTCACGAGACTGTAAACATTCAAACAACAGCAATGTAATAAGTTTAAATTGGATGGATATAAAATACTATGATATATATCATATATTTTTGTCAAATGATATTTTCTTGACAATTTATTCTTAAAAAAGTATTAATAATTCATATAATTCTATATGGCAGACAAAAATGAAATATCAAGGAAGGATTTTTTCAAAGACACATTAGGTTTTTTCCTTAATAGTGTCAAGGAGTTTTCATCTATTACCAATTCGCTTAATCAGCCTCCCCCTCCTCCCCCTTTAAAAAGCGGACTCTTTCGACCTCCTGGGGCAATTCCTGAACAAGAATTCCTTACAAAATGCTCACGCTGCGATAAATGTATAACCTCTTGCCCAAAAGGCGCATTAATCAGGTTTGAACGTCCAGACTCTATTAATCACGGCACTCCAATCTTGATATTTCGGAAATCCGCCTGCGTGCTCTGTGAGACATTTCCATGTTCAAGCTCTTGCAGCACTGGAGCGCTAATTATGCCTATTTCTAAATCAGACGTTAAAATCGGTCATGCTGTGATTTTTCCTAATCATTGTCTGTCTTGGCAGGGCAGTCCTTGTGTCAAATGCCATGAAATCTGTCCGTTTCCAGATAAAGCATTAACCCTTGACGATAATAACCGTCCAATTATATCTGAGGCAAACTGCGTTGGATGCGGATTATGTGTTCAAAACTGCCCTTCACCTAGGGCTGGCGTTATTATCTTAAAAAATTCTTAACATAAAATATCCTTAAACTATTTAGTTATATTTATTTAATATGTTATGATTAATAATCATGAATAATCCTAATGAAGAGATAGAATCTTATAAGAAAGAGATTCAACGGCTTAATTCCATTATCAGGGAACATGATTTTTCCAAAGAAAAGGCAATAAGACAGGAAAAATTAATAGCCCTCGGCCGCTTTACCGCTGATGTTGCTCATGAAATCAGAAATCCTCTAACATCTCTTGGAGGTTTTGCAAGACGTCTTCTTAAAGTATTACCAAATGACACTAAGGAAAAAGGATACGCAAATATCATAGTCTCTGAGGTTCAGCGTCTTGAAAAAATCCTGCGTGATGTCCTTAGTTTCTCAACCGAAAGCAAACTTCAAAAGGACTATTATCTCCTTAATGATATTATAACTGAGACAATTTCCTTATATACTGACGTTCTTAATCAGCATTCTATCACAATCAAACAGTCCTTATCTACCCTCCCCAAATTATGGCTGGACAAAAATCAAATTAGACAAGTATTAGACAATCTGATCTCTAATGCCATAGATTCAATGCCTGAAGGAGGACTGGTCACAATGGAAACCAATATGGCTTTCATGAACGGCGTTCAATATCAAACACTGTCCATAGAAGACACAGGCATTGGTATACCTGAAGATAAACTTGACAAGATTTTTGAACCATTTTTCTCAAGCAGATTAGTTGGTTACGGCACTGGACTTGGGCTCTCTATTACAAGAAAGATAATGGAAGAACACTGCGGATTCATTAAAGTTGACAGTCTTGAAAACAAAGGCTCTATATTTACGCTCTGCTTTACCTATCAGGCTGAAGAGGAATCTATGAATGAGCAATGCTGGGAATATATGAAATGCGGCGTTGAAAAAGATGCAAATATCAAATGTCCTGTTTATCCGCATTTTGGACGCAGCTGCTGGGCAGTTGGAGGCACTTTTTGCGATGGAAAGATTCAAGGCACTCATGCTCAAAAAATCAAAACTTGCAAACATTGTACCTTTTTCATGAAAAATGCCATCAATTATTGAGGAGCAATCTTGAAAAATGTTATAATTCATAACATAACTCGACGAAATTTCCTAAAAAAAACTGGAATCCTTGCTGCCTCTGCCACCATATTAGGCTGTAAAGAAACAAAATCCACCCAACAAAAAAGATACGCCATGGTCATTGACCTTGAAAAATGTATCGGCTGTCATAGTTGCAGCATCTCATGCAAGACTCAATTTGATGTCCCGCTTGGAGTATTTCGTAGTTGGGTTAAAATAATAGAAAGAGGCAGTTATCCAGCAGTTAAACGTATTTTTATACCCGTACTCTGCAATCACTGCGACGACCCTCCCTGCGTCAAGGGCTGTCCTACTGGTGCAACTTATCAAAGAGCTGACGGCATAGTCGTCGTAAATCCCGATGACTGCATAGGATGCAAATATTGTATTCAAAACTGCCCTTATAATGCGCGTTTTCTCCATCCAATAACTAAAACCGCAAGCAAATGCGATTTCTGTCTTCACAGAATCAAGCAAGGAATTACTCCATCATGTGTAAACACCTGTATAGGACAGGCTCGAACCTTTGGTGATTACAATGACCCTCAATCTTCTATCTCACAGATACTTTTGCAAAATAACTCTCAAGTTCTGCTTGAGGCAATGGGAACTAATCCCAGAGTTTTTTATATTAATCTTGATCAAAATGCCTATACTACTGGTAAAACTCTCCTATGGCATAACGATTTTATAAGGCTGCATGACTAATGAACCCTACTTCAACATATGACATCATTCACTTTGTCTACTGGGATTATCATATAGTTTTAAATCTATTTTTAAGCGGTATAGGTATCGGCACTTTTATATTTGCCGCTATCATTGGTTTAATCTATGATGATTCAGAACATGAAGCCGTAAATCGAGTCGGCGCAATTATCTCCCCAATCACCATTATCTTAGGCGCAATATTTTTATTTACAGACCTTGGACATCCATTTAGAGCTTGGAAGATCTATACAGATATAAATTTTTCTTCACCAATATCTTGGGGAGGATGGGCTACCGTAATTTTAATAATTATCTCATCCATCTATGCAGTCCTGCCAAAAAATTACTATCGCACAAGACAGACACTTGCCATATCTGGCATCCCCATAGCCTTCATAACCGGACTGTCACACGGTTTATTATTATCCACAGTCAAGGCAAATCCAATTTGGTTTTCAGGCCCTTCAACCGTCTTAGCAATGACAGAATTCATCACAACAGGCATTGGCGCTGTTGTATTGGCGCTGTCCCTTAGCAAAGGCGCAAAACTCAACCTCTCATCAATAGAAAAATCAAGAAATATCCTCGGCTCTGCCATTATCATACATATCTTTACACTATTCCTCTGGATTACGACCAATGTCTTTGGATATTTCCATATGAAAGAAGCCCTGCTTGTGCTTAATTCAAAATTCGGACTGATCTTCTGGGTCGGAGCTGTTTTTATCGGACTAATTATGCCATTAATACTCGGCGGCTACGCAGTCAAAAACGAAGAAAAAACAGGCACAATTAAAACTATTTTCCCACTCCTTACCTCAATATTTGTACTGATTGGAGGGTTTATCCATCAATATGTATGGATTATCGGCGGACAGTTGTATTAAATGACTCTCCCTTTGAACCCATTTAAAATTCCATTTGCTGAACTTATTAAATTTTTGCTATTGTATTACATTACTCATTCCATTATCTTTTAAAGGATGGTTAAAAATATGTTCATTTCAGATAAAATGAAAACAGAGTTAGATTTCTTTAAGCGTTTGCATGAACACTATTCAATTCAGTTAGGGAAAAATTTTACCTCAATAAAAGATGTTGATGACAAAATATTATATATATTGACAAGCGCGTCATATGCTATGGATATATTTGAAGATGGGTTTTTTGAAAATTTTGTTATTACAGATAAAGCTCTAACAGGTAAGGAAGAACTTCTAATAGATGCTTACGCCTTCATTGAAACCGATTCAAAACAAGAAAAACATTTACATCTTTTTCAATATAAATTACATGAAAATGGGACCAAAGGAGCATCTCCAGTTGACGTAAACCAATTCGCTTCACTTATGAACGATATATTTGTACAACGTGAACTTAGAACTGGCCAAGAAGTAGACAATCCTGTTTTTAAAGAAATAATTGATTTAACAGATGAATTTATTAATAAAGGGGGATTAAGAACCATTAAGGTAAAATGTCACTTTATTACCAATACTTATGGTATAAGCTCAACAAATACAAAAACATTTTCTGACTTATTAGGAAAGTTTGAGTATGCTAAACAAAATTATGGATTTGACGTACAAGTGTATGGCGAAAAAGAATTATTGAATCTGATAATAAACGGAAAGATAGAAATCGCTAAAGAAACAATTGAAATACTTATGGACTCGCCTAACTCGTACAGACTTGAAATTAACAGTAAAAAAGAAGAATTTGGGCTGCCAGATAAGGTATTAATTGGTATTTGTAATGTAAATGAACTTATAAGGCTGCAAAATAAATATCATCATAATCAATTATATTCAGAAAACATAAGGCTATATATCGGAGAAAGAACATCTGTAAATAAGGATATAATTAAAACAATCACATCTACTGAAAGCCAATGGTTTTCTTATATGAATAATGGTATCAGCATAATCTGTGATGAACTCACAATTGGTGATGTAAAAACTAAAAAAGGCACTCGGCCAATTGGAATGATAAATCTTCAGATTATTAATGGCTGCCAAACTGTTAATGCGTTGTACAGTGCAAAATATAATGAAGATACAAGGGATAAATTTAGACCATCTAATATTTTAATAAAGATATATCAAATCAAGCCCGTTAATCAGCTCTTTAAGCAAAGAGTTATTAGCGCTACAAATAACCAAAATGCAGTTAAAACTTTTTCTTTTTTTGCAAATGACCAAATTCAAATTGATATACAAGAAAATCTAAATAAATTGGGTTATTTATATGACAGAAAAGGTGAAGCAAGACAAAATACTTCAAAAAAAGTAGTTACTATGGTACAAGGAGCACTAGCATTTAGGGCTGTTTTTGAATATCGAGGACAGGAATTAAGAGCTGGAATGGGGCAAAGCAGGGTTTTTAAAAAGGATGAATACAATAGAATATATAAAGAGGAATATACTAACAATACAGATGAGCTTAATATTTTAAGTGTTAAATTATTAACCGCTTCATTAATTTTAAATGAAATAAAAGACCTTATTAATGAACACTACAAAACGTATTTGAAAGAACTGCCGATAATAAAGAAAAGCACATATTATTTATCAGGACTATACTATGCTTTATTCATGAAAGAATGTGACTTGTTTATTAATAACATTGTCAAACTCTTGAAAGAAGATAATTCTATAAAGATTAAACATTCAACAATTATTGAAACATTTATTAAGCAAATTGAAACTAATTTTGAACAATTAATTAACAAATATCAAGAATTTTATGATAGTAAGAAATTGTCGGGATTGGATAAAACTGATATTGATAATTTACTCAAATCCGTAGAATTTGGTAAACAATATAATATTTTTATAAATGACCTGCTATCTAATGCTAAAAATAAAGCAGAAAAATAATATATTTAACGGCAAGAGTTACACTAGCTCTGCCATACTTACAACTATCTATTCAATAATCTTAGGCACTCGATAAAACCCCTTTGAAGCATCAGGGGCATTTTTTAATGCCTCATCCTGACTCAATGACATTGTCACTAACACATCTTCCCTAAATACATTCGTCAGCGGTATAACATGCGATGTTGGCTCTATATCACTTGTATCAAGTTCATTCAGTTTATCTATATATAAAAGAATATCATTAAGCTGACCCTTAAATAATTCAGCCTCATCACTCTCAAGCCTTAACATAGAAAGCGCCTCTATATGCGCTACATCACTATCTGATATACCCATTATTACAACTTATCCATTAAATCCTTTCAAGATTTGCAAACTTTAAAGCCAATCTCTTTATTCCAACATCAGGGAAATTAACCGTTACCCTTACATCATCATTCTCACCATAACAATCCCTGATTACTCCTACTCCCCATTTTGGATGACGCACTCTGCACCCTGTATTATATGGGAATATGGTTGGAGCTACTAATACTGGTGAAGGTTGAATATGTTTAAGTGTGGATTGTATTACAATTGGCTGCTGTACTGCCCAATGACAACACTCCCTTGGCATATCTAGAAGAAACCTTGATGGCTCTTGAGTCTGATATTTAGCGTATATCCGTCTCTTTTTAGCCCCTGTAACAAATAATTTATCGCTTGCTCTGGTCATCCCAACATAAAATAACCTTCGCTCTACTTCCAACTCTGAACTTGAACTTGATGCCTTAAAATGCGGAAGCAGTCCTTCCTCAAGCCCCGTTATAAATACTACTGGAAACTCCATGCCCTTTACATTATGTAAGGTAGTCAGCGATATCCTGCCCTTGTCTGATACAAAATCAGTCTCCTTTTTCAATGAAACCGTATCAAGAAATCTAACTAATTTGGTATCTGCATTATTTGACATCAATTCAAATATTGACTTTAACTGCTCGTCATCTAACGTAGTGGTATATCCGATTAAATTATCTATATATTTTATCGCCTCTACCACATTCTCATATGATTGAGATGATATATCATCAACTAATGCAATAAAACTTGAGAGCTTGTCCTTTATCAGACTTGAAATACCCTTTAAATCAAGCGTATTTTTTGCTGCCTGATACAAACTTATCCCTTCCTTTTTTGCAAGCAGTTCAATCTTTTTAATCGTAGCTGAACCGATCCCCCTTGGAGGGGTATTTATTATCCTTCTTAAACTGACATTATCATCTTTATTTAATGTAAGCCTTATATATGATACAATGTCTTTGATCTCTTTATTTAAAAATACATTAGTGTCGCCAATAACATTAAACGGAATACGCTCTGCCTTGAGTTGATTTTCTAATACCTTTGACACAAGATTTACCCTGAATAAAATAGCTATCTGATCATAAGTGTAATCGCCTTTTAGGTAAAGATCTTTGATAGTCTTTGTGATATATCTTGCCTCTTCTTCTTCAGTCATAAACCAATGATGATTGACCTTTTCTCCAGATCCCTTTGTCGTCCAAAGCTGCTTAGACCTACGATTTATATTTTTGTGTATCACACTGTGTGAGGCATCAAGGATATTTTGTGAACATCTATATGTCTGTTCAAGTTTAACAATACTTGACTTAGGAAAGTCCTGCTCAAATTTCGTCAAGATATTATCTACATCTGAGCCCTTAAATTTATATATACTCTGATCATCATCTCCAACTACACAGATATTATTATTTGAATTAGCCAGCATCAAAAGCAGTTTATATTGTGCAAAATTTATGTCCTGAAACTCATCTACTAATATATGCGTAAAGAGATTTCTATATTTATCCAGTATATCTGGATGCTCTTCAAATAGTTTTATAGTCAACATCACCAAATCATTAAAATCAAGCACGCAGGTTTTCTTAAGTTCATCTTGATAACGCGTATATACCTTTACTATCTTTTCATCAAAATCATACCCGCTGCCCTTTTGAAGTAATTCCTCTGCTGTTATCATTGAGGTCTTAAAATAATCTATCTTAGATGCAATCCCCATATAAAGTGCTTCATAAATATTTAAATCCTTTAAAATATGTTTGATTAACGTACTTTGATCAAAGGAATCATAGACTATGAAGTTATTATGATACCCAATTGCATGAATATCTTCCCTTAGTATACGATTACACATATAATGAAATGTGCCTATCCAGTTATCATCTAAATTGATATTTTCATTTTCTTGAGAGAGTAAGTTAGAGATTTGTTTCCGCATGTCTTCAGCAGCATTATTTGAAAATGTAAGGGCTAATATCGTGGCTTCATTATCTGATTTAGAGAATTTATTAATTAAATGGGAGTACTTATGTGTTAATAACTTAGTCTTCCCGCTGCCCGCACCTGCAAGTATGAGCATTGGACCTTGATCGTGTTCTATTGCAATTCTTTGATTTTCATTAAGTATGTCTTTGGGGATGTCTTTGGTTAAACGAACAGAAGCGCTTAACATATGCTGATCTCTCTGCATGAAATACGCTCTCCAACTGAGACAGGACTAAAACATTCTAAAGTTTGAATATTTTTTTTCACGGGGGTTTTCATGACTATACCCTTTAAATTACCTTTCATAATATCACCTCAAAGGAGTAGTACGGTTATATACATCTTTACCGTTGACATAGATCAATAATTAGAGTTATTCAATACTCTCTATAACGTTGCATTTTTAGATTAACACATAAATTAGGCTTTTGTCCAATTAAAAATATTATTTCCAAAAAAAATCATCACACTTTATTTTTCAAAGATTGTCTATTTCGCTCGAATATAAATATTCCTGCTGCCACTGATACATTTAACGAATTCACATGTCCAATCATCGGCAGCCGCACAAGCACATCGCAACTCTCCCTTACTGTTTTCCTCAATCCCTTGCCTTCAGAGCCAAGCACTATTGCGCAAGAACTATCAAGTCTTTGATCCCATAACAATGTCTCACCCTCTGCATCAGCTCCAATCACCAAGATTCCAATATCCTTCATAAATTTTATCGCATGTTTTATATTTGTAACCATGCAGATATGTATATATTCAGAAGCCCCTGAAGAAGCCTTCTCTACTATTGGGGTAATGCCAGATGAATTAAATTCAGGAATGATTACTCCATTAACCCCGCCGCAATCCGCTGTCCTTAAGATTGCACCTAAATTTCTGGGGTCTGTTATCTGATCAAGAAGGAGAAAACACGGCGTTTTTGTTTCTTTTATAGCGTGAGAATAAAGGTCATCAATACTAAGCAGATTTTTTGAAACACAGCTAGCGCAGATCCCTTGATGTACAGCGCTTGGAAAACGATGAAAAAAACCCGCGTCAACCGTCTTTACAGTTAATCCCTTCGCTCTAGCTAAATCTATAACTGACTTTATCCTTTTGTTTCTGGTATTTTCAACGACATAAAGAGATTTTATCTCCCGCTTACCTGCAGTTAATACCTCAGTTACAGTATTTATGCCATAAATCCAGTCGTTTTTATCTTTCATTTTTTTAGTAGTTTATTATAACCGTATTTCGTAGGGGTAACCCTTGTAGTTACCCTGATTACATGTAAGATTCAACCTAAAACAGGGCAGCCCCTACGTTCCAATATGTATATATATGATACAAGTTATAAGGTAATAATTAATAGCTAATTACAGTTAATAAAAAATTTATATTTAAATGCCTTCCACTTTTAACTTTTCAGTTTCTTTTTCAATAGCCTTAACCGCTCTACTTACAGCTCCAGAGTTTTTATTGAATAATTCTAATGCCGCCTTCCCCATCTTTTCTCTCAATGCGTTATCTAAAAGCAGGATTGAAATCTTCTGTACTAACATATCGCTCTCAACAAGCCAAACTGCCCCGCCTGTCACAAATTCGTCAGTCATTGGAAAATTATCCATATATCGCCCGCAGATTACTGGCTTTCCCCATGATGCTGGTTCCAACAGATTATGACCCCCAATTGGCACAAAACTCCCTCCAAGTATACATACATCAGAGGCGCCATATATTAATGCCAATTCGCCTATTGTATCTAATAATACGATGTCACTGCCCTCTTTTATATCGCTTCTTTTCTGATAATTTAGAGATAATTGAGAAATCAAGACTTCAACCTCTTTAAACCTCTCAGGATGTCGCGGAGCCAATATTAATGTCAGATCTTTGAACTCTTTTTTTAATTCAATAAATGCCTTTAGAACTATCGCTTCTTCTAATTTATGGGTAGAACCAGCGACTATTATCTGCCCCTTTAATATCTTAGTCCACTCTGGAATATTAGAATGCGGGGCAGTGTCAAACTTGAAATTTCCAATCGTCTCAACTTTATTAGCTGGTGCCCCTAATTCAATAATCCTATCCCTATAAATATCGCTTTGCACACCAAAAAATGTTATCTTTGAGAGAATTCCCTTCAAATAAAACCTTAATCTCTTATAACCTTTAAATGATTTTTCAGATATTCTTCCGTTTAAGATCAAGATTGGCACTCCTGCCTTATTCATACAGGTTATGATTCCAGGCCAGATCTCTGTCTCAATAATTATAAATATATCAGGACGTTCAATCTTGATAGCACGATTTATGGCAAACGGCAGATCAAATGGAATATATCTGATATTAATTCCAATTGGAAATTTTTTATAAGCAACATCTCTGCCAGTATCAGTTACTACAGATAGCGTTAAAGAGCGTGTAACTTCGGATCTTAATTTATTTATAAGCGGAACGCAGGATATTACCTCTCCGACAGATACGGCGTGAATCCATATTTTTTTTCCATTATTTATGGCGGTATTGCCCTTAGGATAAAAACCCAATCGTTCTCTAAACCATATCAAACGCAGTGCATAAGGTCTTTTAAGATATTGAGGAATAAAAAATAATAACAATAAAATATAATATACAGCGTAATATAAAAAGGTCATTTGAGCATATCCATAATCATAGAGGCTGCTTCTTGAGATGGATTTTTGCCTATAAATAACTCTCTTATGGCTAATAAAGATTCGGACATTGCCTTTTTTTTCTCACTATTATTATATATTTCTTCAAAGGCATTAACCAATTCTGAAACGTTCATAGTCTCTTGCAATAATTCAGGCACAATCAATCTGCCTGCAAGGATATTTGGAAGGCCTATAGGCATAATCTTCATGATAAGCGTCCCAATAAAAAATGACAAGGGTGAAACCTTATAAAATATCACCATTGGAACACTTAATAATGCAGTTTGCAAGGTTGCTGTTCCTGAGGCAACAAGCGCAATATCAGATACGCTAAGCACTTCTACCGCCCTGTCTTTTACCATCAACGCGCCTGCGTTAGACATCCTACTGATGATGGTTGAATATTTGTCCCAATTAATAGCTGAGGCAAGTGGCATTATAAATTGCAGATCTGGATATTTATTGCTTAAAATATCTAAGGTATCTGCAAGTATAGGGAGATGTTTGTCCATTTCTGAGTGTCTGCTGCCTGGAAGTATAGCGCAAACTGGACGATTTAGGTCTAAAGAAAATTCTTTCTTTAAACCATCAATATTAAGATCAAATGATTGAATCTCCTCCATAACTGGATGTCCTACAAATTTACATGGAATATTTGCATCCTTATATATCGCTTCTTCAAATGGCAAAATAACTGCTATGCGGTCACATAATCTTGCTATTTTATTGACCCTGCCGCTCCTCCATAACCAAACCTGAGGACTTACGTAATATAAAACCTTTATACCCATTGCCTTTGCAGTCTTTGCTACCATTAGATTAAAATCAGGAAAATCTATCAATACAATTAAATCAGGCCTGTTTGTTTTGAACATTTTTTTGATTAGTCTATAAGTATCTATTAATTGTTTAGCACTTGAAAGAGCCTCTATAAAACCTATTGTCCCGCTTATCTTTGAGATTACCTTAACACCAGCCTTTTCCATCCTCTCCCCGCCTACCCCTGTAAGTATTATCTCTGGCTGACGTTTTTTAAGCTCTGTGGCAAGTAAAGAACCATACAATTCCCCTGATGCCTCGCCTGATATTATCATTATATGATTCACAGATTTATTTAACGCAGCTGATTATTATATCAGCTATCTGTTTCATTTCAGCCTTAGTTAATCCGGGATATATTGGAAGAGAAAGAACTTCTAATGCAGTCTTTTCAGCTATCGGCAGATCGCCTTTGTTATATCCATATCCACTGAGGGCAGGCTGCATGTGCATAGGAAGCGGGTAATAAACTACTGAGGCAATACCATTTTTCTCAAGGGTTTCTTTGATTTTATCCCTATTTTTTGAGCGAATGGTATATTGATGAAATACGCATTTAGTGTTTTCAGGCAGACTTGGACATACTACAGCGCCGCTTAAAAGACTATTATAATAGAACGCATTTTCATATCTTAATTTATTCATAATATCAATTTTTTTGAATTTAACCAATAAAATTGCAGCCTGAATATCGTCAAGCCTACTGTTAAAACCAACTTTATCGTGTACATATGTTATCTTAGATCCATGATTTCTTAGTGATACAAGATCATCTTTGATCTTTGAATTATTGGTTATAACCATGCCTCCATCGCCAAAAGCTCCAAGATTTTTACTTGGATAGAAGCTAAAACATCCTGTATCGCCAAATGCGCCGGTTTTAATAGAATCTATCTCTGCCCCAAATGATTGGGCGCAGTCTTCAACTACATATAGATTTTTTTGCTTAGCAATCTTCATGATTTCAGGCATATTACATGGGGTTCCAAATATATGAACAGGGATTATTGCCTTTGTTTTATTAGTGATTTTGTTTAAAATGCCTTCTGGTGTAATATTCATAGTAACATTGTCAATATCTGCAAATACTGGAACAGCACCGCAGGTTACTATGCTTTCAACGGTTGCAAAAAACGTAAATGGAGTTGTAATTACCTCATCTCCAGTGCCAATTCCAAGAGCCTTTAGACTTAATATCAAGGCATCTGTGCCAGAGGCGAGTGCTACAGCATGTTTAACTCCATTATATGCGGAGATTTTTTCTTCTAGTTCTGTACAATTAGGTCCAAGTATATATCTAGCGCTTTTTAAAACATCAGTAACTGCATTTATCATCTCATCTTGCATTTCAATAAATTCTTTTTTGAGATCAAGCATTGGAATCATAAATAACTCTCCATTATTTCAGTTTAAAGGGCATTGCTAATTTTTATAATTTCTTTAAGTTTATTGATAGCAGCACCAGAATCTATTGCCTCTTGAACTATCTTTACAGCAGTTTTTTTATCATTAGTCTTACCGCCGAGCATTACGCCTACTGCGGAATTAATTACCACAATATCTCTCATAACACCTTTTTCACCATTAAGCACGCTCAGGGTAAATTCAGCATTTGCCTTTGCGTCTCCACCTAGAATTCTAGTTGGAGAACCTTTTTTCATGCCAAAATCCTCTGGAGCCATAAAACTATTTTCCACTCTCCCGTGAATAAACCTTGAAACCTTAGTACCTGCAGTTATAGTAATCTCATCAATTCCGTCCATTCCATGCACAACCATTACATCTTCAGCGCCCAAAGTACCAAGAACTAATGCAAGGGGTTCTGTAAGTTTCTCAGAATATACGCCTACAAGCTGTCTTTTAGCGCCTGCTGGGTTTGAAATTGGGCCTAATATGTTAAAAATGGTTCTGATTGCAATCTCGCGTCTTGGGCCTATGGCAAATCTCATTGCTGGATGAAATAATGGGGCAAATAAAAATCCAAACCCAGTTTCAAAGAGACATTTTTCAACCTTCTCTGGACGAAGGTCAATCTTTACACCAAGCGCTTCAAGCAGGTCTGCGCTTCCTGATTTGCTTGAGACAGAACGATTGCCATGTTTTGCAACAGGAATTCCGCATGCTGCAATAACAATTGCTGAAGTAGTTGAGATATTAAATGTATGAGAATTATCCCCGCCTGTGCCGCAGGTATCAATTGCGCCGTCAGGGGCTTTTATGGTAGTTGCCTTCTGCCTCATAATACGAGCAGCAGCTACTATTTCATCAACTGTTTCACCCTTTATTCTTAAAGCGGTAATAAATGCGCCGATTTGAGCATCAGAGGCATTCCCGCTCATTATTTCAGTCATACATTCGGTCATTTCACCGATGTTTAAATTATTTCCATGTACAATTGCATTAATGGCATCTTTAATCACATATACCTCCGTGCTGCTAAGGCAAATAATACTGAATACATTCATAAAATTATAACTTTGAATATTATACCTTTTTTCGGTATAATTTTATTAAATAATTAATTTTTTCTAAAATAAATCTTAGAGAGGCCTAATTTCATGGGAATATATTCAGATCACATTTTACCAAGAATAATTGACAAGGTAATGAGCCGTGAAGAATTAAGTGTGCAAAGAAGAGATTCATTAAAAGGATTATCAGGGGAGATATTAGAGGTTGGATTTGGCTCAGGATTAAATCTTCCTTATTATCCAAAGGAGGTAATAAAGATATTAGCCCTTGAGCCGTCAATGACAGGAAAAAGACTTGCTCAAAAACGAATTGCCTCATGTAATATTGCTATAGAATTTGTAGGATTAACTGGAGAAGAGATTCCGCTTGACGATAGTTCCGTTGATGCAGTTTTAACAAGCTGGTCGCTTTGCACAATCCCTGACCCTCACAAGGCACTCTTAGAGATGAAGCGCGTTCTGCGTCCAAACGGAGTATATCATTTTACAGAACATGGGCTTTCAGATATTCAAAGTATTACAAAATGGCAGGATTTCTTTAATCCAATACACAAGATGATTGCTGGTGGCTGTCATATTAACCGTCCTATAAAAGATTTAATCTTAAATGCAGGATTTAATATCAGGAAATTAGAAAATTTCTATATGGAAGGTTCAAAGATAATGACTTATACGTATAAGGGGATAGCTTTTAAGTAACCCTTTAAGGGCTCTGCCCTTAAAAATCCCGCAAAGGGACTCGTCCCTTTGAACCCATTATAAAAAAGAATGGGCAGTCGCAGAATCGAACTGCGGACACGAGGCTTTTCAGGCCTCTGCTCTACCGACTGAGCTCACTGCCCATATGAATGAAATGTATTTTATAGCAAACTGAAAATATAAGTCAAATATAAAAAATGTTAATCTATAAT
>JADFXP010000024.1 GCA_015233465.1 Candidatus Magnetominusculus dajiuhuensis | reverse complement strand
AGAAAGAGTTGTTCTCTCTATCCTACTTTCTATATCAAGTTCACATCTATCACTTATAAAGGCTGAAACTGGATCATTAGATTTCTGGTAACTCTCCATTGCCTTTTTGACAGCTTCACTTTCTGAAAATATCTTATTATTACCATATAGACGGCTTAAACCTTCCAGTGCCTTATTGAGTAATCCCGATAGTTCTGTTGGATTAATAAGCTTAGAGATCAAATTTCTATCAGCCTTATCTCCTGTAAAGGTATTAGAAAACGGAATAATTGACCATCTTCTATAATAGGCGAGATTCTGTTCCCTTGATAAGGGTATATCATTAGCTGAAAAGATTAATCTTGCATATGGATGAAATGAGAAAGGGTCTTTGTTCTTTTTCTCTGCGTCTATCGGGTCACCTGAGACAATTGTCTTCAAATAGTTAGTTGACTCTAATGTTCTACCGTCTAAATCAGCGAATACATTAGCGAGTTTACCAACTAACTCTGCCCTTTTAAACTTGTTTTCAGATAATTCCTGCAATGGAATATTTGAGACGTTATCTTTACTTAAAAATGTTTTAAAGAGATTCAATAAGACTGATTTCCCGTTAGCCCCAGAGCCTGTCAGCATAAATGCTTTTTCGCAGCTTGTATCTGGTATCATTGAATATCCAAATAATTCATATGCTATGTTTATACAATCCACAGGTAGAGAGCTGCTAAAGAATTTCTCTATCTGTAGACAAGTTGCTACAGGATCATAGGTTACTGGAATTCTTACAGTAGAAAGGTATTTCTCATCATGTGGTAATAGAATCTTTTTCTCAATATCATACATTCCATTTTTGAGGTTTATAAGATTTTTATGCTGATTGAAGTCATCTACTTCAACAAGATTCTTCTTCTCTATAAGATTAACAGCTTCAACCAAATAGTTATTCCGCACTTTCTTGCCTAATAGCTCAAAACATAACTTATTAATCAGATTTTCTCCAGATGTCTGATAATAGCCATCTTTATACGCATATAAGACTCCTCCAGCATAACAGAATTTATGCTTATCCATTATTTCATTGACCAGATTAGATGGAATAAAGGTATTTTTATTGAAGTATTGGCTGCTTCCATTCTGATGTTTATTGAATATACTTTTGACTGTTGCCTCGACTTCATTGAGTGGTAATGGGGGTTGGTTGTTTTGATTAATCATATGAGCATTCTCAAGACAATCATCAAATGATAGCCCTTCATTACACCAAGAAATAGTTAAGCGAACTAACGCACTATTCCTTTGACCCTCTGGAACCCCTTTATAAAGGTCTTTTATGGATGTCTGCTTGTTAGTCTTATTTTCTAATATAATTTGTGGCAGAGATGCAAATGGTAAGTCATCAGGTGTTTTTCCTTTCATCCAATAATAAATATGTCCTGTTTCATGTTTAGACGGCGGCGCAACTATAATTCCACCTTCTGCCCTTAAATCTATATCAGGAAACTCTGCCCTTTTTTGAAAATTACGTACTCCTTCTTTATATTGATAATACATGTGATACCCTCTGCCAGTTTTAACTGTCGGGGTGTCTTGAAAATTGTTATCCTTTGCAAATTGCAGCGTTGCCTCACTATCAAGATCAATGACTACAAGGTTGGAAAGTTTACCTGTAACTATAGCGATATTATTTTCAGACCCGTTCCCAAACCATTCTATTAATTCATCTTTAGTTGGGTATCTTTCTTGAAACTTCTTCCATGAAGATAATATAGGAACTTTACTACATGGCTTTATAGGTATAACTGACCAACCTTTACTAATATAATATTTTGCATAATCAAGGATACTCGCCCCCGATGTTATCCTTGATGTGTCTTGTGTTTCCATAAAACTTACTCCTGTACTACATGATTAAGACAGAAAATCCATCTTTCAAATCCTAATTCAACTACCTATTAAACACTTTTCCATTTATACCTCCAGAAATCTAAAATTAGTCAACTCAAGCAGACCGTAGTTTAAGGGCGAATATTCTCAGAATTAATCCTTCTTCTATGATTGTTATATGGCAAAAAGAAGAACTTTAATGACTGGCTATTCGCCCTTCAACGTCATAAAAAAACCTTCTACGGCGGTCTTAAATAACCTTGATGAGTGCATAGCAAAAGCTGATCGTGTTTTGTATGAGTTATATTCAGAGAGGTTATAAAAATATAGATTGAATGGTTTGAAATAGTTATATCTTTCCCAGCCCTTGAGATATATCTTTCTTGGCTTTGAAAATAACAACCACTATTTCTATACCAATATAATGACAAGATATAGATTTCAGTATAGGGTTTATCGGATGAATATTTGGCTGGCAGGTATATATAAGAATAAATCTGAAGGAATATAAAGATATGTTTTGAATACCAATTATTTTGCTATTTCATAAGAGAGATAGCTATTCAAATATTACCTGATGTTCATGAGGGCAAGAGAAATATATCCGGAAGGCTTGGAAATATATACAATTGGAATCACTTATTGATAGGTTTAATGGGATATATATTTATAACATCAGGTTGACTTGAAACTAATTTTATGATAAATTATGTTGTAATTAATTGAATAACCTATTGCCTTGAAATAATTGAATTAATATTGATTTAATGAACTTTTAAATTGACAAATGACAAAATCTAAGACTTTTTATTTGCGTGTAACAGTTGAAGAGTTTAATATCCTGCATGAACAGGCTAAAAAAGCTAATATCTCTTTAAGCCAGTTTATACATGCCACATTAGTTAAGCAAAAAATATTACAAGATCACTCAACCGATATAATTGACATTATGAACGGTTAAGGTTGAAGTTCATACAATGCTATTCCAACGATTAATAATCATGAACCGATATAAGTTTTTTATTATTTTATAATTCAATTTTTTTCATATAAGATATAAATTTTCCGCTTTATTTAGTTATCTACGATTAAAAACATATTACATAGCATTGAAATTATCAAGGGCTTTAGCAACAAAATAAAAGAAACAAGTTTCATATTTTACTATGGTCTTACAAAATAAATTTACATATGTCTTACTAACCTTACTATATTGCATTCCTTTACAAGTATTGAGAATAGAGCGATAAGGACAACCTTCTTGAACATCTCCCATAAATCCCCCGATTTGATTACATAATTTCATCACCATAATCATTATAAATCAAATTTGATCAGGAAAAATATCCGTCTTTGGCTGAAACTTTCGTGAGTATTTAGCTGAAAAAAGTGGTATTAATGGACTACATAATTAATGTATATCTTCAAGGATTATTAATATAATGTCAACAAACATTCATCTTGCACCATGTATCTATTGTCTGGCTTGAGGTTCTCTATATTGCATAAATTATAGGCACTGAATTAATTATTTTCACAGACAATTCTGATAAGAATATTTATTTGAGGATTATTTAATTATGACATTATCTGACGGTAAATTCTCTTTGATATAAAAATAGCAACTCTTATAACCCTCAGATTTTGTACAGCAAATAATAGCATAACCTTTATCTATCATATATGGATTATTTTTACAAATATTAGGGTAAATGTAATAAATACAGGGTTCTTGTTGTGATTCAGTCATATTTAATTATAACAAATTGGTTATAAAGTTAGTACATAAATACTATCAATGGAATGTTCTAATTGGAATTATTTATGTGCGGGTCAGTGACTATATACTTATAGATAAAATAGTGCGTGAGATAGCTATTCCAGTATTATTTGATATTCAGAAGGGCAAGGGAAATATATCCGGAAGGCTTGGAAATATATGCGGCTGGATTTATCAAATTTTGTCATTTCTATTAACATTTATAAAAGGTTTTTGACAGTCACATTATTTATATCTGGGGACAGTCTGGGGACAGAAAAAATGGCATTATTTAAAGCTAAGTCATTGATTTTATGGCGGGAGAGTGTGGGAATCGAACCCACCCAGCCCGATTTTGGCAGGCTACATTGGATTTGAAGTCCAAGAGGGACACCAGAGCCCCATACTCTCCCATGCTTGATCAATAAAAAAAGCTATAAAACATCAGCCCTACATATTCCTTAATAGCGATAGCTGACTTATCAAGATATTCGCTTTTGGGCAGATAGCTCTTCCAATAATAATAAGCATCTAAATTTGACTTAAAACTCGCTGGCACAGGTATTACCCTTAATCCAACACGTTTAAAACATAACATAGCCCTCTTCATATGAAATGCTGATGTTACAAGTATTGGACTTTGAAAATTCATATATCTACATATTAACTTTGCATTCCTAGCATTCTCTATTGTATCATGACTTGAGGTTTCAATTATAATTTTATCTTCAGGCACGCCAAAATCTGTTAAAAATCGTTCTATCATCGGCTTATTGTCAGTATTTTCTGTGTCAATATCATAACCCAATACAACTATCGGCATATCTTGCGCCTTATATAACCGATATGCTGTAAATAATCGTACCAACATCTCTTCTGCTGGGCTGCCAAGACCTGTTAAGTCAGGGGTGTTTGTATATTGCCCATTTCCAAGCAATAACACTGCATCTCCTGTTGGTTCATTTGGAATTGAGTTTACATATTCAAGACCGCTCAATAAATAATCAGCAGTTGGCTGGATTGAAAGCAGCCAGATAAATACAGCCATTATAAATAATGAAATACCAGCGCTATGAGACTTCTTAAATAAATAATGTTTACTGGTAACCAGCAGCAAAACAATAAATATTCCTGGAGGCAATATGAAAGTTGTTAATATCGTTTTTATTAAATACATAATTTAAATTTTATCACAAACTATTTTATTTATGTTTAATATTTTTGAGGTGATAAATCAATCTTTTCAATTATTCTATGAATATGCTAAAATCACATTAGATAGATCAATTAAACTATTCAAGGAGAAATGTATGCACCACGATGAGCAAATAGCAGCTGAAGCAGTTCAAGAAGAAATCAAGCCAACTACAAATAATGACTCAACAAGGCTGAAAGAAGCAGATAAAATTGTGAAAAAAAGCGTTTTTGTAGCTGTTGGTATAGGATTTATACCAGTTCCAATTGTAGATGTCTTCGCCCTGACATCTTTACAACTTTTTACAATCAAAAAACTCTCAATGCACTATAACATAGAATTTTCTAAGGATAGAGGGAAATCCATTATCGCATCTTTAATAAGCAGCATTGTGCCAGTATCATTATCAGAAACAGTATTTAGCGCCTTAAAATTTATACCAATTATAGGGTATCCAACGAGTTTACTTGCGCTGCCTGCTCTAGGAGGGGCGTCTACTTATGCCATTGGCAAGGTCTTTATACAACACTTTGAAGCTGGCGGAACCTTTCTTGATCTCGACCCAAATAAGATGAAGGATTATTTTATTGAACAATATAAAAAGGGTCAAGAATTGGTTAAGGATCTAAAAGGTAAAAAAACTGACCATTCACAGTCGTAAATTAAGGTAACGAATATTAATACCATTGAACTAAACGAAGATTCTTGGAAGATATTGATCGTTGATGATGAACCTGACGTTCATAAGATGACGAGGTTTGTTCTCGGCGATTTTACATATATGGGCAAGGGGCTGAATTTTATAAGCGCATATTCCGCCAAAGAAGCAAGAAAGTTAATTGAAATTAATCCTGATACTGCCCTTATACTATTAGATGTTGTGATGGAGGAAGATGACAGCGGTCTTAAACTCGTTACATATATCAGAGAAACTCTAAAAAATAATTTCGTTGCAATAGTCCTTCGTACAGGACAACCCGGTTTTGCCCCCCAAAAAGATACTTTAAATAAATTTGATATATCTGATTATAAGGAGAAAAATTACATCACAGAAGATGAGTTATATTCTACCTTAATATCATCAATTCGTACTTTTACCGATAAATATAGATTAAGCAAAAAAATTCAATGTCAAGAACTTCAACTTAAAGAGGCAATTAAAAGGGCAGAGTCTGCAAATATTGCAAAATCCGCATTTCTTAGCACTATCTCTCATGAATTAAAAACCCCTCTAACCTCTATTAGCGGTTTTCTTGAAATCCTTGAAGAACGTTTTAAAAAAATATTAATGCCAAATCTTATAAATATTAATGACCAAGAGATTAAAGAAGCTATCAATCTTACCTTAGAAGAAATAGAAATAATAGCAACAGAATCAGCAACCCTCACCTCTCTTATCAACGAATTAATAGACCTGTCAAATATTCATTCAGACTCAATTTATTGGGAATGGGAAAAGATTAACATCTTATCTGTATTTAATAATACTGCACTTAAAATTAAACCAACAGCAAACAAAAAAGGATTGTATCTTAGGTCTTGGCAGCCCGGAGAACAGACTCCCATATATATTTGGGGCGATTTAGAAAAAATCACTCAAGTAGTTACCTGTCTATTTGATAATGCGGTAAAATTTACAGATACTGGCGGTATAGTTTATACAATCACTAAAGAAACTGAGGTTGTTTGCTGCGAGGTTGCTGATACTGCCACAGCTATTGCTTCTGATAAACTTGATATTATATTTGAGAAATTCACTCAATTAGCCGATGTATTGACCAATAAATCTAAGGGCATTGGGTTAGGACTTTCAATAAGCAAAGAAATAATTAATATCCATAATGGATGTATCAAGGCTGCTGCAAAAGAAGGTATTGGGAATAGTTTTTCCATTATTTTACCAATTTATTGAGACCTTGACAATTAAGGTTATTAAATATTACACTTTGTATATGCGCAAATATCAAATTCACCATTGTCTTATTGTGACAAAACGGTGACAGGGAGGTTAGATGCATAAAATACTTTTAGTAGAAGACGAGCCAAACATAATTACGCTTCTTACAAGAACCATAGCTACAATCGGATGTGCTGATATTGAGATATTAACAGCTGAAAATGGCAAGATTGGCCTTGATATAATAAAAAAAGAAAGACCTGAAATCGTATTTTTAGATATTATGATGCCTGAAATGAATGGATATGAGCTCTGTAAGATAGTCAAAAAGGACTTGGAAATGACGGACGTAAATATCGTAATGCTTACGGCTAAGGGACAAAAATCAGATGAGATAAAGGGAAAAGATGCTGGCGCAGATTCATATATAACAAAACCTTTTAAACCTAATGAAATACGAAGGAAAATTTCTGAAGTTTGTAAGATAACTATAGAATAATAATTTTTTAAATTATACCTGAAGCACTCAACGCTTGCATCATATTCTAATCTTAATGTTTCTGATATTAAATAAAAAAATATCTTGACTAGATTATATTTTTAGATTATGCTTAAAAATATTGTAGTCAAAATGCGGGTACACCTAACAATTATATTCCCGCTATAATTTTAAGTATGGAGGCTTTTAAAAAGATGAAAAGAATATTATTAATATCCTCGTTATTGGTTATATTATTAAATAGTTCCACATTTGCAGCTCAATCTATGGTTACTGGTGGTTATGATTACTCTTTTGGGCTTAAAAGCAGTGTTTTTGACATTGAATATTCAAGCGAGATTACAGATAGTTCTGCATGGGCTGTAAGAATAGAAGATCTTCCAACAGGCACTGGGTCTAGTTCCCATAGCACTAATGGTATTGGCGCAGGAATAAGCTATAGAGGATATTTTAATCCTACAGTACTTACTGGGCCATATTGGGCATTAGGCATAGATGCAATCAGTCTTGCTATTTTTACAGTAGACCCTAAGATTGAGCTTGGATATTTCTACATATCCAGAAAAGGTATCACAATAGGTATTAGGAGTTACATTGGATATGCAATAGCTACAGGTGCAAACACATTTGATGGCGGGCTTGGCTTAAAGATTGGTTATGGATGGTAATTTTAGTTAATTTGGTGCCTGCATTTTTTCATCTGCAGTTCAAATAAAAGTAAACATCTAAAAAGATTATCCATCAGATTAAAGTAAAATCATATTATCTCCGATATAATCCATGTAAAAGGAAATCTCTACAAAATTGGGTCTTAGACCCTTTATATGATAATATGAGGTGAAATAAATGAAAAAACTGATTGTGATTTTGATATTATCAATATCTTTACTATCAGTCAACACAGCATGGTCTAAAGACAGCAAAGATGACTTTACAATTGACGTAGGAATTTCTGCATGGATGCCTTCAATTTCTTATTCTCCGACTCCAGCAAATATTACTTATACATCATCTACATTAGTTGGCCCTAAGGTAGATATTGAGTTTGATAGGTTTTTTTTAGGATTAAAATATCTCTTTCCTTTTACTGGATTTAATGCAAATGTAACGCCTACTGCTTCAACAAGTCTGAAAACTTCGTGGCTAAGTTTACTTTTAGGTTATATGGTAACGCAAAATATAGGAATTTATGCAAGCTATATTGATAATTCTTCTACGCTTAATGTAGACCTCGGCGGATCATCAATCAGCCAAACACATTCTATAGCAGGGCCTGGATTAGGAGTTATTGCTTGTTTACCAATTGGAAAAAAGGGATTGAGTTTTTATCTCAATGGATCTTATTCCTTTGGTTCATATAAAGACACCGGTTTGCCAAAATCTCCTTATACAACTAATGTCATTGACGTTGAGGCAGGACTCGGCTATAAATTCTTAAAAGAGACTTTACAGGCAAATTTAGGCTGGAGATATCAAGATAACTCCATTACTGGTATGACTTTTAATGGCATAACTACTTCTGGCATAGCATTCTCTGGACCATTTGCCAATGTTACTTACCTCTTCAAACCTTACTAAAACTTAATCAAATCATAATAGCTATTTTCCTTTTTTATAAAAAATTAGTTACAATTATATGAAAATATATCTTATATAAAAAAGGAATATACTATTATGAAAAAATTTATCTGTGAGGGCTGCGGCTATATCTATGACCCTCTAAAAGGCGATCATACAAACAACATCCCAAAAGGCACTGAATTCAAAGACCTGCCAGAAGATTGGATCTGCCCGCTATGTAAAGTCAAAAAACTGGCGTTTAAAGTCTGGTAATCCATCTAACCCGTTGGAAATACTGCAATAATTCATCTGGCATGCTTCTTGCTTTATTAATATTATTAAATAAGCAATAATAAAATTAATAATATAACAGGAGGCAGGACAATGAAAAAGATGATCTCAAATATCACACAGTTTGTAGTACTTTTAATAGTATTAGCAGGATGCGGCACAATGCTTTTACTTGGAGATGAGAATAATGGTGTTTCAAGGGAGACAGCATTCAGTCAGTCAAATAGGATTGAGACAGTAAGTCCAGTTAAGGAAAATGTTATGCCAACAGAAAGAAGATTAAGAGGAAGAAGGTCTTTATCAATATAATAAAATAGTTTATTTTGATTAACTGCATCTATAGATTCCGGGCCCGGAAGGTGCACTTAAAACTTAATTATTTTTTTGAGTACGTTTGATCTTAAGTTCCAGTCTATTTAAGGCATTAATATAAGCAATAGCAGCAGCAACCGTTACATCCGTATGAGCTCCAGTGCCTCTTACAATCACCCCTTTTTCCTCAATCATAACAGTAACCTCGCCCATTGCATCTGTACCGCCTGTAATGCTTTGCACCTCAAATTTATTTAATTTGCTTTTAGTTTCAGTAAGTTTTGCAATTGCCTTATATGCTGCATCTATCATACCATCGCCAAATGCCTCTGTTTCCAGTTCTTCTTCTTTATGAATAATGACAACCTTAGCCTTTGGATTTGCAGACATACCACCAGAGAAAGATATATCTTTAAGTTGATATGCCTCTTCAATCCTTGATATTTCTTTAGATACAATGGTCTCAATATCTTCATCAAATACATATTTTTTCTGATCCGTAAGATCTTTAAATTTCTCAAATGCCCTGTCAATATCCTCAATGCTTAGATCAAAACCTAATTCTGTAAGTCTGACCTTAAAGGCATGTCTTCCTGAGTGCTTGCCGAGAATAATCTTATTGCTTGGAATTCCTATATCTTCAGGCTTCATTATTTCGTAAGTCGCTCGATTTTTCAGAATTCCATCTTGATGAATCCCAGCCTCATGGGCAAAGGCGTTGTCGCCAATGATTGCCTTGTTTGGCTGAACTACCATTCCTGTTATCTTTGAAACAAGACGGCTGGTCTTATAAATCTTGTTTGTGACAATGTTTGTATCAGCATTATAGATTGCTGGACGGGTTTTAAGTGCCATGACTATCTCTTCTAATGAGGCATTGCCAGCGCGCTCTCCGATCCCATTAATTGTACATTCGACCTGCCCAGCTCCTGCAGTAATAGCGGAAAGGGTATTTGCTACACCAAGCCCAAGGTCATTATGACAATGTACTGAGATAACTGCCTTATCAATATTTGGAACTTTATTTTTAATATATGTAATCAAATCAAAATATTCCTGAGGAACAGTGTAACCAACAGTATCAGGTATGTTTACGGTACTTGCGCCAGCCTTGATAACCTCTTCGGTTATCTTACACAGATAATCCCAATCTGAGCGGGTTGCATCTTCGGCTGAAAATTCAACATCTGAGAGGATATTTCTTGCGCGCTTAACAGCCTTAATGGATGCCTCAATTACTTGATTTCTATCCATTTTAAGTTTGTGTTTAAGATGAATATCGCTTGTTGCAATAACTATATGAATCCTTCCATTATCCGCATTTTTTAAAGCCTCACCAGCCCTGTCTATGTCAATGTCTCTAGCCCTGCAAAGCCCTGCAACAGTAAGTCCTTTAATCTCATTTGCAATTTTTTGTACTGCCTCAAAATCGCCTTGCGATGCAATAGGAAATCCTGCTTCTATGATGTCAATCTTTAGACGCTGAAGACATTTAGCAATCTGAAATTTTTCTTCAACATTCATTGTTGCCCCAGGAGACTGCTCGCCGTCTCTTAAAGTTGTATCAAATATTTTAATTATCCGTTTTGACATTATCATTACCTTTTTTATGTTTTCTATAAAATAGCCAAATATTTTCTACCAGACCAATGCCTACATAACTTACAGCAAAGATAAAAAATGCAATAGGCGGATTCATTAAAATAATAACAAGTATAGTCATTATTATTATAAGTACCCAAAAAGGCTTCCTCTCCTTGAGATCAAGTTCTTTTGCCCCATGAAACCTCAATGTACTTATCATAAGTACTGCTAATACTATGGTTAATATTAATATAAAATAATCTTTCTCAGAACCAATGATACAATGGACTTTTAGTCCCCACATATAATCATAAAATATAACCATAGCGGCAAGTACTGCAGCAGCCCCTGGAATAGGCATTCCAGTAAATGCTTTTTTTTCTGCTGAGCCCATCTGAATATTGTATCTTGCAAGACGGAGTGCCCCTGAACTTACAAATAAAAACGACGCAGCCCAGCCAAGTCTGCCAAAGGAATTAAGCGTCCACCCAAACACCATAACTGCTGGAGCCACACCAAATGCAACAAGATCTGAAAGCGAATCAAGCTCAATTCCAAATCTTGTAGTACTGTGCGTTAGCCTTGCAGCCCATCCGTCAAGACCGTCAAATACAATGGCAATGTATATTGACCAGCTTGCATGAACATAATTGCCGTTAAAAGATGATAGAATGGAATAAAATCCAAAAAACATCCCGCATAGCGTCAGCCCATTTGGCAGTAAATATACCCCTTTTTTCAAGTTTTTATATCCTCCGTATTAAGAGCGCTTTCCAACTGCCATCTTGCAATAATAGTTTCACCCGACTTTACAATATCATTTAGCTTCACCGCAGTCTCAACACTTGGAGGCAGGTAAAGATCAACCCTAGAGCTGAATTTAATCAAACCATAACGGTCTCCAGTGCTTAATGTATCACCTGGCTTTACTCTGCACACAGCCCTTCTTGCAATAAACCCAGCAACCTGTCTAACTAAAATATCGCCTTTAATGGTCTTAATAACCATGGCTATGTTTTCATTTTTTATTGAGGCATCATCTTTATAGGCAGCAAAAAATCCTCCCTTATTATGAGCTACTCCAACCACAATACCGTTAAATGGCGCTCTATTAATATGAACATTAAATGGAGACATAAATATACTTATCTTTATTACATCTTTTTTTAGATATTCATGTTCATACATCTTTTCAATCTTAATTATCTTTCCATCTGCAGGACTTGCTATAATATTTGGGTCTGTTGGAGTGTTTCTTTCAGGGTCTCTAAAGAAAAATATCATAAAAAGCAGGATAAGAATTGGAATAACAATCAACCAATTATGAAAAATAAGGAATACCGCTATCCCAAATACCGCTGAAGAAATGATAAATGGCCATCCCTCTGGCGCAATTTTAATCATTATAATGACCCCTTTTGAAATATTTTATTATTTGTTAGAGGTATTATAATATAGTTACATATTTAAAAGCCATAAGTTCAATATGAAATTTTATATATTTAATATAAAATTAAAGGAAAGGAAAATTTGTGAGGGACAACTCTATCTATATTTGAAAAAATCTCTTAATTTAATCTCCTGCGGAGAGCTGCAGGAGATATTATATATCAATTAATGTGACTCTGCTTGCCGCGCCCTGAGTTCATAGTTATAGGTTGAGAGAATATCTGACTTTCTAATCATACCAAGCACCTTTTTATGCGCAAAAACATCCACAACAGGCATCTCATCTAAATCCATCATACTTAACTTTTCAAGTGCTTCATTTAAATTATCCGTAGAATTAATCACTACGACATCCTCAGTGCTAAGCTGGCCTGCGGTTACCACTTGCTTAATCTTATCATCAAGCACAACTGACTTAATATCATTGATTGAGATAATTCCATACAACTCCATCTTTGAATTAACTACAGGGAAATACATGCCATGACCCTTGATTATTAAATCTATTACATGGTTTAAGGTTTCGTCTTTATCAATAGAAGTAAAAGTCTTAGTCATAATATCGATGACCTTGAGAGATTTAAGTATAGTAAGTTCCTTACCTTCATGCAGATCTACTCCTTTTTTGGTCAATTCTACAGTGTCTATAGAATCCTTAAAAATCCTTGTTGCCATGAAAACCCCAGTAACTGAGGCAAGCATAACAGGTATCAAGACCTTATAATTTCCAGTCAACTCAAGCATTAAAAAAATCCCTGTAAGAGGGGCATGTGTTGCTGCCGCCAAAAATCCCCCCATTCCAATTGCTGCATAAGTACCCGGTTGTGAGATATATAAATATGTTATTTGCTCAGGGAAAATATAATTTACAGCAGCGCCAAAAGCCCCGCCAGCCATAGCCCCAATAAAAAGAGAAGGCGCAAATACTCCGCCCGCCCCTCCTGATCCAAGAGATAGAGATGTTGCAATTATCTTTATAAATATCAAAGCAAACATCAGTGAAAATACAAAATTACCCTTTAAGGCTTCAACAATATGGTCATAACCGTCTGTCATAACATGCGGATAGAAAACTCCAATAACTCCAACAATAAATGCGCCAATAATTGGTTTAATATATTCACTAATTTGAATGGCTTCAAACTTCCACTTAGTCCAATAAAATATCTTAGTAAACAGCACTGATATTACTCCCAAATAGAGTCCCAATAAAATATACAAAGGAGTTTCATAGATACTTTTGATCTCAGTGATTGGCATTGTAAAGGCAGGTGCAGAGCCGTAGTAGGCATTAGAGATAGCAGCTGCAATAGCTGCTGAAATAACAATAGCTATAAAAGAGATCATCTCAAAATTGCCCAAAAGTAAAATCTCTGTAGAAAACATTACTCCAGCAATAGGAGCTTTAAATGTTGCGGCAATTGTTCCAGCCGCCCCAGCTGCAATCAAAAGTGTCCTTTGTTGAGCGGAAGAACCAAAAAACTGTCCAGTTAATGAACCAACTCCAGCTCCAATAATCGCAACAGGCCCCTCAACGCCTACTGAACCTCCAGAACCAAGCGATAGCGCTGGGGCTATGATTCTTAAGAAAATTGTCTTAAATGATACTATTGCGCCTCTAAGATTGACCTTTTCAATGAAAAATGGGAATTTATATCCATAAACCTCGCCCGGAAATAACTTTGCAAGGGGGATAAGTAATACAGCACCAAACATTGGTAAAAGTGGTAATAAAAGCCGAGACTTAAAATCATGCCAACTAAATTCCTGCCAATTAATTTTTTCAATGTGTAAAAGCTCCTGTCCACCTATAAATATCAACTCCTTTACATGTTCAAGGATAAAACGGAATATTATAACCATACCAGCAGACATAACCCCTATAGCTATTGCAAGTATGACAATCATTGTATGAGGGCTGAATCCGTATGGGTATTTGTATCTTAATTTCTCAACATATTTAGTGACTGCATGTCTCATTATAGAAAATCTCTCCTTTATAGAATTGATAACTTATTCCAAGATTTTCTACATATTAACCTATATAATTCATTTAAAGTATGATTACTATCATACTTTATAGTTTAATTTAACCTTCCAAGTAGTCTTTCCCATCCTGTCTTCAAGAATTATACCCATTTTATCAAGATCAGCTCGGATTTTATCGCTTGCAGCATAGTCTTTACCAGCGCGAGCAGTATTTCTATTTTCAATTAATTCAGCGATATCACTCTCTTTTAAAGGAATAACTTTCGTCTTCATCAGTGATATTTGCCATGTATCTGGAGTTTTTGTGAAGATTCCTAATATATCGCTAAACTGACGTATCAAAGACATCGCCTGCTTAATCAAAACATCAGCGGAACTCCCCTTTTGCTTAGTATCAAGGAAACGATTTATCTCTCTTATTAATTCAAATATAATTCCAACGCCTTGAGCTGTATTAAAATCATCGTCCATTACTTCTGTAAATCTATTTATAGCGGATGAGACAATCTTTTGTAAAGACGATAAATCAGGCTCTTTCTTTGCATGACCTTTTAATGTCAAAAACTCCTCTACCCGAAGCATTGTGGAATAATACCTATCAACCGATATCTCTACATCCCTTAATTGATCCTCTGAAAACTCAATTGGAGATCTATAATGAGTTGAAATTAAAAATAATCTTAAGACCTCTGGGTCATAGAGCCTTAAAATATCCCTTATTGTAAAGAAATTGCCAAGGGATTTAGACATCTTTTCTTTATCAATCGTAATAAAACCATTATGTATCCAATAATTAGCAAGGGTTTTACCAGATAATGCCTCAGATTGAGCTATCTCATTTTCATGATGCGGAAAAATCAGATCCGCCCCTCCGCCATGAATATCAAAGGTCTCGCCAAGATATTTTTTAGACATTGCGCTGCATTCAGTATGCCAGCCCGGTCTTCCCTGTCCCCAAGGCGACTCCCATGAAGGCTCTGACGGTTTTGAAGACTTCCATAGAGAAAAATCAAATGGATTCCTCTTGCGTTTATCTACATTAACCCTTGAACCTGCCTCAAGTTTTGATATGTCTTTCTTTGATAATTTCCCGTAATCCTTAAATTTTTCTATCTCATAAAACACATCGCCATCAACCGAATAAGCATAACCACTTTCAATTAATTGCGCTATTATCTCTATCATCTCAGAGATATGCTCTGTTGCCTTTGGCTCAATATCCCCCCTGCCCACTCCAAGCAGATCCATATCATGATAAAATTCACTAGTGTACTTTTTGGAAAGTTCATCCCAACCAATCCCAAGCTCATTTGCGCGATTAATAATCTTATCGTCAATATCCGTAAAATTCCTGATGAATTTGACATCATAACCTCTATAGCTCAGATAACGTCTAATCACATCAAATACAATTGCGCTTCGCGCATGTCCAACATGACAGTAGTCATAAACAGTGACTCCACAGACATACATATTAATGTGCTTATCCTTAATAGGAATTAAATCCTCTTTTTGAGCTGAAATCGTATTATAAACTCTCACGCCATCTCCTTTTCTCATTGGAAGTTCTTCTATATCATGAAATTTTTTCATCGTACTTTCAAGGGTTTTAATCTTTGCCTCAAGCAGCTTAAAACGCTCCTCAACAGGGTCAGGCATATGCACATGATCAAGGGATTCAATAATATTTGCTTGAGTATCAAAACGGCTGACCCTGCGTTTGATAATCTTAGCAGGAATGCCGACCACAATTGAATGCTGCGGGACATCCTCAAGCACCACAGAATTTGCGCCTATTTTAGCATAACTGCCAATGGTAATTGAACCTAAAATTTTTGCCCCAGCGCCAATAACCACATTATTCTGAAGGGTAGGATGGCGTTTTCCTTGTTCCTTGCCAGTCCCTCCAAGTGTAACTCCTTGATAAATCAGGCATTCCGTACCAATTTCAGTTGTCTCGCCAATGACAACTCCTGTGCCATGATCAATAAAAAAACCAGCTCCAATCTTTGCGGCAGGATGAATTTCAACTCCAGTGAAAATGCGAACAATCTGGGATAAAAATCGTGGAAGAATTGGGATTTTGAGATTCCAAAGACGATGGATAATGCGATACAAAACAATAGCATGAAACCCAGAATAGTTTATGATGACATCAAGGAATCCCCTTGCAGCTGGGTCACGGATAAAGACTGCTTTATAATCTCTAAGGATTTCTTCAAAAATTGACATTGAATATTATAACTTATTGAGAGAGAAAAGTTGTGTGGATAGTTTTAACAATAAATGATTAGCAGCATATAACATAATTTTATTGGTGGTATTATAGGTTACTATAATCCTCTCTGCTATATAGACTCATTTATGATAAATATCTGTTTTTCATACTATTAAATCATTCGTCAATTTTGATATAATAAACTAAACTTATTACATATATGGGGTAAAACGATGACTACAAAATCAATTGAAACTGTAATAAAAATGATGGAATCAGTGCCTGAACCAATGCAGGATTATATTATAGAAGAGATAAGACGTATCATCACTGAAGCAAATGATGATAAAATATGGGAGAACCTATTCAATAAAAATCAAGAGGTATTGATTGAGGCTTCTCAAAAAGCCAAGGCAGAAATCAAAGCAGGTTTTGCCAAGCCTATGGATTTTGAAAGGCTGTGAATTCATCTGTTCTGCCTTCATTTTGGACTGCCTATTAATCTCAAAATGATAATATCAAGATCAGCATTAAAAATACGTTTAATTTATGGCAGAAATACCCCTTTCATCCATCTCTGCATTTCAAATGTATTAATAAAGAAGAACGAATTTGGTCTGTCAGGGTAACAATAGGTTACAGGGCATTAGGAATCTTTGAGGATAATACAGTTACATGGTTTTGGATTGGCAGTCATAAAGATTATGAACGATTTTATTAAAACTTCTATTGACAAGTGGCTATTTTTGCCTTAAGTTTTTTTAACTAGTTTTATCTCTTTTGTTATTTCTATGTACTAATTTTACAGACATATGCATTATGATCATCTTAATTATCTCTCTTAATTATCAAACTATGACTACCAAGATTATCAAAATATTGACAAACAATTTTATCTAATCCTTTACTCTCATCCTTTAAAATTATTTTAAATTCTATTTTTGATTGTGGCAACACAGCAATTGTAGCATTCTCAGTCTCTTTATTGTCTGCTTCTGTACTGAAACACTCAATTGACATTGTTCTTACACAATCAAAAATTGCGATATTTTTCCCTAAGTTCCATAATTTAAGAGGTATTTTTTTTGCATCTGTTTTCCAATTTTTTTCAATAATTATTATATTGGAAGCATCTAAATGAGTATATATAAAATTTAGGATTACTAAAAGTAGCGTCAAAGATTGAATTAGAATTGATAGTTGCTTGACAATTTCTATTGTATCTTTTGTTCCAGAAATAAAATTCATAATTATACTTGAAGACATAATAATAGCGAGTAAAAAAATTAAAATTATGGAGATTTTTTTTAGCATATAATTTATCAGAGCCTCCTCTTAGACTTTATAGGTTGTTACTTTTTAATAATTTCATCATAATCAATTTTTCCAATGAGTTTTCCAAAGGTTTTTTGATAGTTATCATTTTTTTTATCAATATTTTTTGTATTTGGAAGCCATTTGGAATTTATAGGCAATAAATCAATTGCAGCATTAATATATGTTTCTGCGGTGTCTCTTTGTGATACACTTTTCATTAAAAGCAAAATGTAAGCATCAGCTTTTGATGATAATTTAACTTCAAAATTGATTTGCTTCCAGACTACTTTTATATTTTTTGAATCCTCAATTGATTCAATATTATTCATAAGAATTTTATTCCAATTATTCAAATCAAGGGGGTAAATAAAGTCATCAACAATAAGAACATTCAATGCTTCACAGATAGCTTGTTTATTAAATCCAAAATGATTTTCCATTATTAGAAAGAAAATCTTATCTACTAATTTTCTTATATTTAATATAAAAAGTATTTCTTTTTGAATTGAATATTCAGTAGAATATGTTTCAAGTGAATTAGCAAAAAAATTATGTAAATAATGATTTTTTAAAAGATAATATGCGTATTTTTTAGTAAAAACTTTCTTTGAATCTTCTGCTATAGTTATTGGTATAGTATTAAATAAATATTCTAATCTTGACAACGATGTCCTATAGTCTTTATTGAACAATTCCCCAAAAAATTTCATAAACTTTGGTTCAAAAGGAAGGTTGCATTGATTACAAGTAACATTATTAAATCGTTTTTTTAAAATATCAATTAATTCTACTTGTAATAACTTCATTTCAGAGCTATACTCAGTAGAAAAAAATCCATTTGGATCCTTAGAAAGTAGTAGACTTGTTGTATTACGCAAAGTTACAACTTTGTAAATCTGTAATATATTTACCATTGAATGCCATACGGTGACCATCTCTTCAATATTATGGCATTCAAATAAGTCACAGTTATCTAGAATTAAAATCAAATCTTTCTTAAATGATTTTTCTTTTTCAACGATTCTGACTATATTTATTAGAGAGTTTTTTAACTGGTGTAAATCATTATCTTTATAGTCAATATATTCTTTAACTTCTCTCTCGTTATTAAATAAACTATTTGATAAAAAATACTGAATAATTGCCTCAAGAATAGATTTTATTAACTTCATCTCATCAAAATTTTTTATAGTTTTAGTTGAATCATTTTTCCAGAAATCTTGAGCATAAAGAATTTCAACATGAAAGCCAGTGTTTTCTTTTGACGACCTTAACTTTAAGTATCTTAGAAAAGTTGACTTACCGCTTCCTCTCTTACCAATGAACTTTAAACAACGATTGCTATGCCTTTTAAGTAATTTAAACCATTCATTATAATTTTTAATAACTCCTTCGTCTTCGTGGAATAAAGACATAAACTCATCATAGTTATTTATATGGCGGATATCTGCAAAATGAGGATATTTATCAGATATTTTTGATAAACCGATCTTTTCATACCAAATTTCAGAATAATTTTCCATATAAATTCTCCATATTTCAAATAATGCAATCTTTTGAATCAGCAATTATTGAGCCAACTTGGATATTGTTAGTTTTTATCAGTGAGAACTTTTATTTTGTACCCAATCTCTTTTAATCATATACTGCCTCAATTTATGTATAATAACATAAACCATATGACAATATGATGACAAATATGACAATTTATTAAATTATTTTAATAAATAACTCCATATTTTTATTTTTTTTTAAAATAAGTAAAAATAATTTATTAAATTTGGAATTTTTTACAAATATTCTATTAAACATCCTCCCTATCCTCATCTGTCGCCTCCCTACTCTACATAACCAACCCCGTCAACAATATCTTTTATTTTATCATATAATACTTGAACCTTATCAATTACATCAAGTCGGTCAAGCGGTTCTTCTTGCGAATCATATTCTGTATACCTAAATTGTACGGCAAAAGGATTGTAATCCACATATATTTCCAATCCATCAACATCACAATTTAAACTACTTATGATCTCAATAAGCTCTTCAATATCATGGATATTAGGATAAGTTCCAGAAAGTGCTGAAATCCATGCCTTTAAGGATTTCTCAACCGCTTGTTGAGCATGAAAACCAAAGATACTGTCTGCAAAAAACTCTGTATCAAGCATACCTTTTATGGCATTTAAATCCTGAGATGCCAGTTTAAGCATACCCCTTGCATGATCAATGTCGCTCATAAAGAACCTTCCCCTCATTTATTGCCCTTGCAATGATATGATTCTTAGAGGTTTTCCATTTATCTACTTCATCAATACTATAAATAAGTATATCTTTAGCTATTCTAAATCTTTTCAAAAGATGCCAAAGCATTATCATCTCTTTTCTTCTACTTCTGACTTGACCAAAAGGTTTATCTTCAATAACAAGAAAATCTAAGTCAGAATCAACCCCAGCATTATTTTTTGCATATGAACCAAAAAGAATTATAGATAGAGGATTTACCTTATTTACGATTTCCTTAGTAATTTCTTGTATTAAATCTTCTGTTATTAAATTCATATAAAGGAGTCAAGGGGTCTTAGTCCCCTTGCGGGTTATGAGGGCAGGGTCTCTGACCCGTTTCAGAAACCCTCATGTAGATGCCTTTAATACCTATAATGTTCTGCCTTATAAGGGCCTTCTACTGGAACCCCGATATATTTAGCCTGTTCTTTAGTAAGTTTGGTTAATTTCACGCCAATCTTTTCAAGATGAAGTCTCGCAACTTCCTCATCCAACTGCTTGCTTAATCTATAAACCTTCTTCTCATACACATCTTTATTTGCCCATAAGTCAAGCTGAGCTAATGTCTGATTTGTAAAGCTGTTTGACATAACAAAGGATGGATGACCTGTAGCACATCCCAGATTAACCAGCCTGCCCTCAGCAAGTAAAAATATCGTATTGCCTTTAGGAAATACATATTTATCAACCTGAGGCTTGATATTTATCTTTTTAATCTTTGGATAATCAAATAATTTATGCACCTGTATCTCATTATCAAAATGGCCAATATTACATACAATAGCCTGATCCTTCATCTTTACCATATGCTCTATTGTAATAATATCTCTATTACCAGTTGTAGTAACGTAAATATCGCCAACTCCAAGCGTATCTTCAACAGTGCTGACCTCATATCCCTCCATAGCTGCCTGAAGGGCGCATATTGGATCAATCTCTGTAACTATTACCCTTGAACCGTATTCCTTTAAAGACTTTGCGCATCCCTTGCCAACGTCTCCATACCCGCATACTACAGATACCTTGCCTGCTATCATGACATCAGTAGCCCTTTTTATTCCGTCAGCTAAAGACTCTCTACATCCGTATAGATTATCAAACTTTGACTTTGTTACTGAATCATTGACATTTATCGCTGGCACAAGCAGTGTGCCTGCATTCATCATCTCATATAGACGATGAACTCCTGTGGTTGTTTCTTCGCTTACTCCCTTCCAATCCTTAACTACCTTATGCCATTTTTGGTTATCTTTTTTGAGTATAGATTTTAAAAGGGCATTGATTATTTTAAGTTCATGATTATCGGTTTTTTCATCAAGTATTACAGGATTATTTTCTGCATCATATCCGCGATGAATTAATAATGTCGCATCTCCGCCGTCATCAACTACCATTTGAGGGCCTAGAGCATCCTCAAAGGTCAACGCCATCTCTGTACACCACCAATAGTCCTCAAGCGTCTCGCCTTTCCAAGCAAAAACTGGAACCCCAGCTTGTGCAATCGCAGCAGCCGCATGGTCTTGTGTTGAGAATATATTGCAGCTAGCCCATCTGACATTTGCTCCAAGAGCTACAAGGGTTTCAATCAACACAGCAGTCTGAATGGTCATATGCAGAGATCCAGAGATTCTAACGCCTTTAAGAGGTTTCTTTTTTGAATATTTTTCCCTGACAGACATAAGTCCTGGCATCTCATGCTCAGCAATTTCTATTTCCTTACGTCCCCATTCTGCAAGAGACATATCTGCGACTTTATAATCATTTTCTTTTATTGCTTTTATCGTAGATGTTTTAGTCAACCCAATACCTCCGGTTTTAATTAAAGGGTCAAGGGGTCTTAGACCCCTTGCAGGTGTTTGAGGGCAGAGCCCTCAAGATAATTGTTCTATAGACCAGCAGCCTTTCTTAGTGTATCTGCGAGATTTGTCTTTTCCCAAGTAAAATCGTCGTCATCTCTGCCGAAATGCCCATAGGCCGCAGTCTTTTTGTATATTGGTCTTTTCAGATTCAGAGTATTGATAATGCCCCTAGGGGTCATATCGAAATGCTCTTTTATAAGCTCTACTATCTTTTCTACTGGAATCTTTCCAGAGCAAAATGTATCTGCAAATACTGAAATAGGCTCTGCAATTCCTATTGCATAAGAGATTTGAACCTCAAGCCTATCGGCAATGCCTGCAGCTACGAGATTCTTTGCAATATATCTTGCCATATAGGTTCCAGACCTATCTACCTTTGATGGGTCTTTACCAGAGAAACATCCTCCGCCATGCCTGCCAATACCTCCATAGCTGTCTACGATAATCTTTCTGCCTGTAAGTCCAGTATCACCCATAGGCCCGCCAGTTACAAACCTGCCTGTTGGATTAACATGGTATTTTATATCTCCTTCATGAACCAATTCTGGAGGACATACTGGTTTGATAACCTTTTCAATTATATCCCTTTTTAATTCCTTTAAGGTTATATCAGGACTATGCTGGGAAGACACTACTATTGCATCAATACGATAAGGTTTACCATCTTGATATTCTATTGTAACCTGAGTCTTGCCGTCAGGACGTAAATAAGGCAAAACCTCCGACTTACGTACCTCAGCAAGTTTCCTTGCCAATTTATGTGCAAGCATAATAGTCGCAGGCATTAATTCTTTGGTCTCATTACAGGCAAAACCAAACATCAATCCCTGATCTCCTGCACCGCCCGGATCAACTCCCATTGCTATATCTGGTGACTGCTCATGTATAGCTGTAATTACCGAACAAGTCTCACAATCAAAACCGAATTTTGCGCGTGTATAACCAATCTCTTTTATAGTTTCTCTAACTACATAAGGTATATCTACATAACAATTTGTAGTAATCTCACCTGCTACAAAAGCTACACCTGTAGTAAGCAAAGTTTCGCACGCTACACGAGCGTTTGCATCCTGTCTCAGGATTGTATCTAATACTGCATCTGATATTTGATCTGCAATCTTATCGGGATGTCCCTCTGTTACAGACTCAGATGTTAAAAAGTAATTCTGTTTAGACATTTTCACCTCCAAGGGTCTGAAACTCTATAATATATAGTAACTATTATTATAACTGGTTTTTATAGAAAATGAAAGTATAAATATATCAAATTTAGATAAAATGGAGATAATTATGATTTATTTAACCCACGCCCCAATATAAAACATATAGAAGTAATATAGTTAATTCTATTTAAAACCGTATTTCGTAGGGGTAACCCTTGTGGTTACCCTGATTACTTGGAGGGTAAATAGGTAAGGGAAATAGAAACGGGTAAGTTTTATTAATAAATGTCTTACCCCAATTAATCAGACCTAAGAGTCTGTTTGATTCATTAAATAAGTAATAATTAAATTAACTAAATTTACGTTTAAGTCTATGTTCGTACATTGCAAATATTTTGGTATAGGGTTATCATTTTCAAATATATGCAAAATATCATCAAAAAATTGAAGATTTAAGATATTCTTTAATTCAACAGCAAGAGATCTTTTATCCCCTATAAAAATTATACGTTGATTTGAAATAATTAAATCCCCAGTGCTTACAGGGACTATATCAACTTTTTCTACCAATTTTCCTTTAAGTCCTCCAGCATTAACAGTAATTCCTCTAAATAATGGAAGTCCTAAGCCCGCCGCTCCAGCAGAAAATGCTTTTTCTGTAATTTTTTCCTCTTTTAAAATTGCTGGTTCAGTCCAATAAGCCTTTTCATTTACCCTTAAAACTAAATTAGGGATTTCAATTGCTTTCAATTTATTTTGTTTAATATCATTAGAAATATTTCGTTCTTTTTCTGTTTTAATATCCGCCAAAATCGTTTCTTTATAAGCATCTATCCGTAATATTAAATTCTCATACCTTATCATCATAACAAATGATATTATAAGTATCATAACACCAATTATGATACATCCAACTTTAATTCCATGATTTAATCCCTATGCTCCAATACTTCCTATCATAATAATGAAAGTAATGCCTGCTGTATAAGCAAATTTTACTTGCTTATTTGTAATCTGTTTAATCTTAGATGTTATTGAATTTAAATCATTCATTTTTGAGTTGGTTTTGGCAGATATAAATAGAGGATTCTCACTTAATATACGTCCTTCCTTATTAAATATTCAACTTTAATTTTCAAATCTAAATCATCCGCAAGGCCCCAGTCCCCAATTACCATATATTTTGCATATGCTGAAGGCATTATATCAAAAACAACCATAATTAACATAATAAATATCCTCTATCCATTATAAAATCCCCCCTCAAAAAACCATATTTAAATCTCAGCTAAGAAGCAGGCGTCTTCAGATCAAATCCATTTAACTGCATATCAAAAAACTTATGATATAACCCTTCAACATTGCCATAAAGCTCTGCGTGCGTTCCTGACTCTATTATCTTCCCCCTCTCAAGGACAATTATCCTATCCGCCTTCTGAACCGTAGATAACCTATGCGCTATCACAATTGTTGTCCTATGTTCCATCAATCCTTCAAGCGCCTTCTGTATTATCTGCTCAGATTCTGTATCAAGCGATGACGTTGCCTCATCAAGTATTAAAATAGGCGGATTTTTTAGTATCGCCCTTGCAATAGACAATCTCTGCCTCTGGCCCCCAGAGAGCTTTACTCCTCTTTCACCAATAATCGTTTCATATCCATTAGCAAATTCATTTATAAAATCATGGGCATATGCTGCCTTTGCTGCCTCAATCACCTCTTCCTCAGATGCATCAAATCGCCCAAATAAGATATTAGCATACACAGTATCATTAAAAAGCATGACATCTTGTGTGACAACCCCTATGTTTTTTCTCAGAGAATAAAGAGATATATCTTTTATATCAACATTGTCAAAATATATGCCCCCACTCGCTGCCTCCCAAAACCTTGTTATCAAATCCGCCATAGTACTCTTACCAGCTCCGCTCCTGCCAACAAGCGCTATTATCTCCCCATGCTTTATCTTTATATTTATATCTTGCAGCGCATTAGAATTAGCAGTCGGATATTTAAAGGTCAGACCCTTAAATTCAATATTACCTTGCAAAGTCATCTCAACCCCATCGCTTTTTTCAACCTCTAAATGCGCAGTCTCTCTTAGTCTCTCAATTACAGACCTTGCCTGCTGGACTTCGTTATGCACCTTGCTAAGTCTCTTCAAAGGTGTATAAATCATCAATAACGCTGCAACAAATGAAAAAAACGACCCCACTGACATCGCCCCAATTACTACCTTCTTCCCGCCATAATACAAAATAATAGATACTCCAAGCCCTCCAAGCACCTCTGCAATAAGCGATGATAACTCCTTAATCTTCACCTCTCCCATTATGTTTTTATAATGATCATTTAAGGCATTATGATAACGTGAAAGCATCGCCTTTTCCATTGTAAAAGCCTTTATTATCTTTATCCCATGTATACTTTCATGGAGCAGAATTGTGATATTTGATATTAGGTATCTTGTCTTAGCGCTTTTTTCCTTCATCTTCTTGCCATATCTAAATATTCCATACACTATCATCGGAATTACTACAAATGATAAAATCGCTAAATCCCACTGCCTATATACCGCAACAAACCCAAGCGTAAGCACAGTAAACCCCTCTACCAATAAATCCTTAAATGCAAGAGCAATTATATTTTGAAGCAGTTCAATATCGTTTAATGTCTTAGAAACTATCGAGCCGCTTGAGTTTTTGCTATAAAATGACATCGGAAGTATTAACAATCTGCTGTATATCCATTCCCTTAATCCCCTCACTACCTTTGCCCCTATTGAATACATCAAATACGAAGTTGAATATGTTAATATTCCCCTTATAAAAAATAACGATAATATCCCAAGACTCAAATATAATAAAAGATCATCTGATTTATTAGTAAATATATAGTCCATCACAGGCTTTAATACCCACGCAATCGCCCCATTTACCATTGACAATGCAAGACTAACGATTGCAGCCAACACCATAATCCCAGCATACGGCATAAGTAAATGAAAAAATACCTTCATGTCCTCAAGCCAACTGCCCTTACCGCTTTTTATTAATATTTCTCCGGTTTCCATTTTTATGATATAATAACCTCATGAGGGCTCTGCCCTCAAACTCCCGCAAAGGGTCTCGACCCTTTGAACCCTTAATTAAAAGATGACTGATATTACTATACACAGAATTATTGATATTTTAAAAGACCTAAATGCTTTAGAGATCAAGAATATACCTCATAATCTAAAATATTCTGCTCTCCAAAATGCTAAATTAGATGTCTTAAACTGCTCTAATTGCAGCCTGAAATCAATACATTCACATAAAGTCTTTGGCGAAGGTAATCCATATGCCTCTCTTATGATTATCGGAGATCCACCAGATGAAAATGAAGAAAAATTATCAACCCCGTTCGTTGGCGCTCATGGAGATATTTTTTCCAGTCTGATTAATAAACTAGGCCTCAAAAGGTCTGATATTTATATCACAAATATTATTAAATGCCGTCCCGATAATCTGATTCATGACGATCTATCTAATTGTCTTATTCACCTAAATAAACAAATCGAAATCATCTGCCCTTCTATTATTATGACAATGGGCGATACTGCCGCGAAATTTCTGCTCTCTACTGATAAGGATGTTAGCGAGATTCGCGGTAAATTCTATGATTATAATGGAATTAAAGTTATGCCAACATTTCATACTTCCACATTCATTTCACTAAATAACCTCAAAAGCCTTACTTGGAGCGATGCTCAACTTATTTTAAAGGAACTTAAATTATCTGCTTGATTTTTTTATAATTTTAATCTATAATTATAATTATAAGATTATTAAAGTTGTAACATTAGATACAGACATTAGTTAATTACACTGCTATACTTAAGATTATGAATATGCCAAAGACTGAAAACTCCAGTAATACTGGAGACATTATTATTGAAAATAACTTTAAAGTTTGGTGTAAAGAACATTACGCCCATATTAATCGTTCTGAATGTATCACTTTTCAAAGAGATAATAACAAAAAATTTATCGGCGAATGTTTATGGTGCGGATATTTTTGTAATTCAAATAATATGCATATGTCTTAAAATCTCTCATTCATAGCACTTCTTGATTAAACCACTTCTACTTCCCATAAATTAACAGAATCATGATTGACTTGTACTAATTTTGTTATTTATAATATTAACTGTGACAAATTATCATTAAGAGGTAGTCCCGTTGATAATTAAACTAAATGGTGAAAACTATGAGATTCCATATATTTGCTCTATAGAAGAGCTTCTTATTAAACTCAATATTGCTAAAAATGGCGTGGCTGTTGAGGTAAATCTTAATATCATTAAAAAGATTAGTTATAATACATTTATGTTAAATGAAGGTGACAGCGTTGAGATTGTCAATTTTGTCGGAGGCGGATAGAAAAAATTTAAGGAGTTAAAATGCAAGATATACTTGAAATAGCAGGCATACAATTTAAGTCAAGGCTTTGGGTCGGTACTGGAAAATATAAGGATTTTGATGAAACTGCAAGGGCAATTGAGGCATCTGGGGCTGATGTTGTGACGGTTGCTGTTAGGCGTGTTAATATTATAAACAGAAAAGAACCTAACCTGCTCGATTATATTGATCCAAAAAAATATAAGATATTACCTAATACTGCTGGCTGCTATACTGTAGAAGATGCGCTAAGATACAGTCGTCTTGCCCGTGAAGCTGGTGTTTCAGACATGGTTAAACTTGAGGTTATCGGTGACGATAAAACCCTGTTTCCTGATGTCTGCGGTCTTTTAAAGGCTACAGAAATCTTGGCAAAAGAAGGGTTTAAGGTCTTTCCATATTCTACTGACGACCCAATTATAGCAAGACGTCTCGTAGATGCTGGAGCAGTTGCAGTTATGCCTCTTGGCGCGCCCATAGGCTCTGGACTTGGTATCAGAAATCCCTATAATCTTAAAATTATCCTTGAAACTATTAAAATCCCTATTATTGTTGACGCAGGTGTCGGCACTGCATCGGATGCAGCCATTGCGATGGAACTTGGCGCAGATGCTGCATTAATTAATACCGCTATAGCTGGCGCTAAAGACCCAATTATGATGGCTATGGCTATGAAAAACGCCGTAATTGCCGGAAGACTTGCCTTCCTTTCAGGCAGAATTCCTAAAAAACTCTATGCCTCTGCAAGCAGCCCTATTGAAGGAATGTTTTAAACAAATACATAGTCAAGGGGCTCTGTCCCTTGACCCCATAGTTAAAAAATGAAATCACTCATTCATATATTGACTTTAATTAATTTTAAATGATAGATTATTAAGAATAAATTTTTGACTACAGTTATTCTCTCGGAAAATAATGGATTAATATCTATAAGGAGATAGAGATGAAAAGATTTTTATCAAGCATGCTTGTTTTAATATTGCTACTTTTAGCGGCCAATGTATATGCAGAAGGAGAAGGCGCAACATTAGCGCTAAAACTCGGTTTTTTTGTACCGCATGTTGATTTAACAGGAGGCAGTAGTTTAAGTTCTGGTATGAATTATGAACTAGGATTAGGTTTCCGTCCTATTACGAATTTAGGCGGTGAATTTTCTGTCGGAACATTCTCTTCATCATCCTCTTCCTCTACTACAAACTCTACGCTGGCATCTATTAGTTCATCAAGCAGAAAAACTTCTACCGTTCCTATACTTGCTACTGCTAAATTTATTCTGCCTATGGCTTATGAGGCATTTGAGATTTCTTTTGGAGGAGGCCTTGGTTATTATCTGCTAAACTTTTCATCAACTAATATTATTAATACCATTACCACTAAAAATCAAACTAGCGACGGTTCAATTGGTTACCATATTATGGCTTCTCTTGACCTGCCAATCACAAAAAGTTTCATACTTGGCAGTGAAGCTAGATGGAGTTATATTGGCGGAAATTATAAAGTATGGTACGGTATGACTGTTAATGGAATGATCAAACTTTTATTTTAAAACCAATAACCTTTAACCATAGCCCTTAGATTAAAACAAGCTGAATCTTTTCATCAAATTTAATCTAAATCATTTTCTTCAAATCATTTGATATATCAGTAAGCGTAGTGATACCTACCTTTGTTTGAGTGATACCGCTTGCGGTTTCCTTTGCGCCAATGTTAAGACTGTTCATGGCCTCTACTATCTGATTTATCGCTATAGACTGTTGTTTAACATTAAGGGTAATTTGCTTTGTATTTTCATATGTGTTGTTAATTGAATATGTAATATTTTTAAATGCCTCAGAGGTCTGGTGCGCTAGTTTCATTTCTTGAACAACTGTGTCTATGCCCTCTGAAGCTGCAGAGACTGATAAATCTGTGGATTTTATTATTGATGATACAAGCAGAGAAATATTTTCAGAAGATGCCTTGCTTTCTTGAGCAAGTTTACGTATTTCTACTGATAACAAACTAAACCCTTTGCCATGAATTCCAGCACGCACTGCTTCAATTGCAGCATTCATAGCAAGCATCTTTGTCTCATTCGCAAAATTTGTTACAAGTTTAGCTATTCCTGAAATCTCATTAATTAAATTACTAAGTCCATGAATATGATGAGAAATGGAATTGACCTTTGACTTTAAACCTTCCATACCAATCAGCATTTCATTAACTATTGAATTGCCTTTTTCAGCCTCGTTAAGGGCTTCTGCAGTGCCTGCTCCTGTTGCCTCAGCCTGTTCAGCAGATAATCTGGATGAAGAGCTTAATTCATTAGTGGTAGTGGTAGTTTGATTTACCGCAGCAGATTGCTGTGCTGCAATCCTTTCATGTTCGTTTATAGTTGAGGCAATTTGTGTAGATATTGATGTCATAGAATTAACTGAACTTGTTAGAGTATTTATAATCCTTGATGAGACAAACCAAAATACAACCGATAAAATAATCAAAACTACTATTACAACAAAGATATAAAATTCTCTAGCATGATTATATTCATTTTTTGATTCAGCCGTCATTTTATTAAACATTTTATGTGAATATTCCTGAATTCCATTAACTACACTATCCATATCTGCAGTTGGATCCCTGTCTATGCCTTTAACAAGAAGATCTACCTTCCGATAACTTATTGAATCATTAGGGTCAAAGCTTTTTATGGCTTCACGATATTGCTGCATAATCCTAAGATGATCCTGTTGAATGTGCTCAATCATTGTGGTGTTGTATTTTAGATCTTCAGCAATTTTTTTAAGTTCAGCCAGTTCTATTTGAAAATTTTCTCCCGATTTCTTGAATCCCTCTAAATGTCTATCAAATGATTGCTTTTCAAATCCTCTAAGAAGCATATCCTTCCATTCCTGAACCTGAATCTTAAACTCTACCTGCGCATGTCTTGCTTTATCAACTGCGTCTATTAGTTCATTTGATTCGCGAATATTCACCTCCAGTCGATGTTGAGCAGTGGACAATTTAATCAGCCCGTATCCCCCAAGAAAGATTATAAAAAAAAGCACTATTGCGCCAATTAAATATAGGCTTAAACGAACCTTAATATTTTTTAAATCTATCATAGAAAATACCCCTTGATTAAATTTTATATATTTTATCATAAATTAAATAATTAAATCTCTAAAACATTAATTAAAATATCAACAGACAGCTAGCCATTGACGCTATCCCCTCGCCCCTTCCTATAAATCCCATCCCCTCGTTAGTCTTTGCCTTTATATTTATCATCCCAACAGGTATCCCGCTTAATGTCAACGCCTTTTTCATATCATCTATATACATTGAAAGCCTTGGCCTTTCCGCTATCACAGTACAGTCTATCCACGAAATCTTAAACCCTTGCTTTGTTATCATATCAATTGTAATCCTTAAAATCTCTTGACTATCCGCCCCCTTCCACCTTACATCCTTATCAGAAAAATGCCTCCCTATATCCCCCATCCCAGAGGCCCCAATTATCGCATCTACTATCGCATGCGTAAGTACATCCGCATCTGAATGCCCCTCTAACCCCAATTCATACGGTATCTCTACTCCGCCTATAATTAACTTCCTTCCATGGACTAACCTGTGTGAATCATAACCCGATCCTATCCTAATATTCATTCGAAAGTCCCCTTTAAGGGCTCTGCCCTTAAAAATCCCGCAAAGGGACTCGCCCCTTTGAACCCTTTAAAAAGACTAAGTACCGTATCACCATAACGATAGGTTTTTACAAATTCTAATTGACTATTATTCAATATTTCCTTTTTATGAAAATGCTCTACTATAACGAAACCATCTATTGATAAAATCTGCCCTAATAACGGCATTACTTGATCAACTTCTCCAGATTCATACGGCGGATCTACATAAATAAAATCAAACTTTTGCTCTCTGCCTTGAAAATTATTTACTACCTTATGAACTTCACCTTTTATTGCCCTACAATTACTATATTTGTGAGATTGAATAACCTTATCTATAGCATCAATATCTCTATCAACAAAAACTACATGACTCGCACCCCTTGCCAAGGCCTCAAATCCTACAACCCCAGTTCCAGCATATAAATCAAGAAAACTACTCTCATTAATATCTGCGCCAATAATATTAAATAACGCCTCTCTCACCTTTGAGGCAGTTGGACGCACACCCTTTTTTATCTTTTGAGGCAGTTTCCTGCCCTTAAATATCCCGCCAGTTATCTTCATTAATATAATATACATTAGATATTATTAGACAGTCAAAGGATTGTTTTTAAGTAATGCAATCGGATATAATTTTCTTATGTCAATAATTTTAGCAATAGATACTTCATGTGACGATACATCTGCCTCTGTTGTAAAAGATGGGACTCTTGCTCTTTCAAACATCGTCTCAAGCCAGAATCAAATCCATGAAAAATACGGCGGGATTGTCCCAGAACTTGCCTCAAGAAGACATATGGAAATCATATGGCAGGTTACCTCTGAGGCTCTCTCACAGGCAGAGTATAAACTGCAAGACCTCTCTGCTATTGCAGTTTGCAAGGGTCCAGGATTAATTGGATCATTAATTGTAGGATGTCAATTCGCAAAGGCTTTGGCTTATTCAATACATCTGCCATTACTTGCGGTAAATCACCTTGAAGGACACATTTTTTCAGCATTTTTACTTAATAATCGTCCAGAATTCCCGTTTCTTGCTCTCATAGTATCAGGAGGACATACAAGTCTTTACAGAATTGATGGATTTCTAAAATATAAAGAAATTGGGCGAACAAGAGACGATGCAGCAGGTGAAGCGTATGATAAGGTTGCAAAAATGCTTGGTCTTGGATTCCCCGGAGGTCCTATTATTGACGCTCTTGCAAAGTCAGGCAATTCATCTGCTATAAATTTTCCGCGAGGTCTATGGAATGATACCCTTGATTTCAGCTTTAGCGGATTAAAAACTGCTGTTAAAAATTATATCTCAAAAGAGTGTCAGATTACAAATGTAGAGGATATTTGCGCCTCATTTCAAAAGGCAGTCATAGATGTATTAATTGAAAAAACCAAACAAGCCCTCAAGGAACAAGGTCTTAAAAGATTAGTTATATCTGGCGGAGTTGCTGCAAATTCTGCCCTTTGCAAGGATTTCACCGCTCTTAGTAAAGATATAGGGATTGAACTATTCATCCCTCCTATCGAATTATGCACTGATAATGCGGCTATGATAGGAGCTGCAGGACATCTATATTTCAAACAAGGAATGTTTTCCTCTTTTGATATAAACCCTGAGGCTTACCTGCCTATTGGCTGACTCTATCTTGACAACCTGTCAAGAAAATCAATTATTTCAAGAACTATGATACATCACTACATGATTAAATAACTCTGTAGGACTGGCAAGCCTCATACCACATTGCGGACAATCAGTTAATTTTCTTATTGATTCACTTAGATTAGTCTCATCTGTTATAAAATTTTCTGAACAACCGCATGAATTAATTATCTTTTTATCTTCCATTATCTCCGTCCATAATTATATTAAAAGTAGGGGTAACCCTTGTGTTTACCCTATATATGCATGACTCTTAAGGTTGACCAAACTACAATTCCCCTATTAGTAATAGATTTTGTAGAATTTTTTAAATTCTCATAACCAGCCCCGCCTTGAATTGTCAAATATTCATTTATAGGATATGAAACATCCCCGCCTATCCATATATCAGTTATTGAATCTAAACTATGATTATATGGATTTAAAATTCCAGGCGATGGAGTTGAATAAATCCCATTCCAGACCTGTTCAAATTCTAATCCATATACAGCTCCATTATCAAGATGATATTGGCCTCTAAGATAGATATTTTTAGAATCCCCGCCCATAGCGTCTCCGATTACCCTGCTCATATATGTATATCCAGTGCTGTACAATTGATCTGTATACCATAAAAAACCATATCTTTGATTCAAGGCAGTATCTCCAAATTCAAATCTCAGATCAGTTCCACTAATATTTGCAGGCTCATCAATTAAAGCGCCAGCCAAAACAGACCAGCCGTTAGGCTGCACAATACTGCCCCCAGAAATATTTGAATCCGATGCAGCCCATTCGTTATATATTCTAATTGCAGTAAATGGAAGAAAACCGGTCTGATTAATATATGTAAATGTCGCATCAATTGAAGCAAGCTGTTTATTATTAAATGTATTTGAGAAATGCTCCTGATTATTTTGAACCCAAAAGGCATTCCACCATTGCGCAAGCCCCATAACAGTCCTGCCGTCTCCACCAAACATCATAGTTCTGGTAAGCCCAAATTGAAACCAAGTAAGCGGTTTTAAATCAAGCCTTATTCCGCAAAGCTTTGTATTATGAACTGCCTGATTATCAGTCCCAAGGCTTGTATAGAATATAACTGGTTTAAATTGTCCAAGAAAATCAACGGCTTCTGTTGTAGTAAATTTAACCATATCAAATGGGCGGGCGTTATTACTCATTAGTAATGCACCATTAGAGCCGCTTCCCCACCATAATGAATCTCTGCCAACTTCAAACTCAAGCCCCAAAAAATCTAATATCGCATAGCCGTTTAATATATTAAGTTCTGAAATAGACGAATTAAACTGTGCCTGTGGTTCAATCAAAACTGTTACAGTATCATAAAAGGTTACCTTAGAGGTAAATGCCCCTTTCACATTTGACGCAGAGGAATAAACGTCTCCGTCATTATTTTTACTCATATGTACTGGGTCTTTAGAGCTATACAAATATGTCAAAAATGCACTCTCTAAAGATGTGACTCTAACTTTTTCTTTATTTCCGCTTAACTCAGGGGCAAATTCCTTTTTAAGTCTCTCAAGGATTGCCTGATAACCAACAACATCTTCAAATTCAAAAGATTCGCTTGCATCTACAGCCTCTTGCACAAGTCTTGCTCCTTCAATCCTGCTGAACGGTTTTGAACTTAATATTGCAGTATTAATTAAACCCTTGAGTTCAAGACGCTCAAGGTCTTCATAAATATAACTGCCTAAAGGAATATTTGAAGATGAGGCAGCAAAAGTGACGCTGGCTAAACAAATAATCAATATAAAAGATAATAAGATTGAAACTTTAAATTTAATGATTGACATTAGTACCCTCATATAATAGATTTTGTTTATTTTATACTAATTACGATGTGTTTGGCAATAGTGATTACAATATGATATAGTATATATAATTACAATTCATAAAGGAGAGTTTATATGACATTAAAAGAATTTTATAAAAAAGCAATACAAACTGGCATTGATAATGACCCAAGGGGTAAAAAAATCATTACTGAAGAATTAGAAGATATTAAAAAAACTTATAATGAGATGAAAGATAAAGAAAAAGAATACTTTGACCTTGAATCACTTGAAAATCCTTATCCAGATACTGCAATTCATTATAATAATACTGAGAATGCTCTAAAGTCCATAATGGTTGGCATTGATATAGAAGGCTCTGAGTTAATGATAGCAAAAACCCTTAAAACCAATGGTCGTCTTATAGATGCCGTGATTGGTCATCATCCTGAAGGAATAGCATTTGCCAAGCTGCATGGAGTAATAAAGATGCAGGCTGATATATTGGCTCTTTATGGAGTGCCTATTAATATAGCTGAGGGACTAATAGAGCCTAGAATAAAAGAGGTTCAAAGACGGCTTATGCCTTCAAATCATTTTAGAACGGTAGATGCTGCAAAACTGCTTGATATTCCTTTGATGAATGTACATACGCCTGCTGATAACATGGTTGTAACATATCTACAGAGCCGTTTTAATAATGATAAGCCCTATAAACTTGGCGATATTATTGAGTTATTGATGGAACTCCCTGAATATAAAGACGGCAGGAAAAATGGTTTTGGCCCTGAAATTATACTTGGGTCAAAAGACAGAAAGGCTGGAAATATCTTTGTAGATATGACAGGAGGGACAAGCGGTTCAAAGGATATCTTCCAAACCTTAGCTGCTTCAAAGATTAACACAATTGTCGGAATGCACATCGGAGATGAACATAGAAAAGAAGCGGAAAAATATCAGATTAACTATGTAATAGCTGGTCATATCTCAAGCGATAATCTTGGAATGAATCTTCTGCTTGATAATGTCCTTGTTAAAGAAAATATTGATATTATTGAATGTTCAGGGTTTAGGAGGTTTAAAAGATAGAAATTTAAAGTTTTTCAAAATTTTACCGATAATAAAATAGACTCTAATTCCAATTAGTATTGGAGATATTCAAAATGAGAAGATATTTTTTTATCGGTAAAACTAAAATAATTTTATTCATCTTTATCTCATTATGGCTGGTAATTTTTGTTATTACCTCAAGCGCTAATAAATTTAATTCTCATACCATATTAACCGCTGAACTACTCAAAAGACGAACATTTGCATCTTCTACCTTTATTAATAGTGACGGCACATACATATTTAAGAAAAACTCTGAACATATTTATTATTTTGATAAATATTCAAACGAATTTAAAGAGATTGATCATACCCTAAGGTGGAGTTTTCAAAAACGCGGCTGGTACTTTAAGACCCATAACTTTCACCCATTTCTACCTGAATATGCAGATCAATGGATAGAATTCCGAGATGTATTTCAGGACAAAGATCAGACTATTAGATTTAAACCAATATGTAATCACGCAGCAGGCAGGTTAATTCTTCCTGAAAACCTTTCAAAAGAGGGGTTGAAAGGTATAACTGATTATAATACTGTTGTCTATGATAATGCCTTTTCACCTGGAATTGATCTGATTCTATATTTTACTCAGACAAAATTCATAAAGGCAGTCAGAATCAGAAAAGGATTTGCAGCGCCTAATGATATGATTTTTGACTTTGAGATTAATCTCCCTGATGATACTGCTATCACGGCATACAACGATTATTCAAACTTAATTAATCTTGAATTTTCAGATAATCTACAATATTTATTTAATAATCCCCTGCGTTTAGGAAGGTCTCAGAATGCCCTTCAAACTTATCTTAAACTTCAGGTTTGGGATGAAAAAAATACAGAGGCGATTAAATTTAAATTATTTGAAAAAAATGGCAGAAAATATTTAAGGAAAATTATCAATAAGGATTTTTTGAATAATTCAAAGGGTGATATTATTACAGATTCAACGATTAGTTATTATTAGCATTTTAAATTTTATTTACATTAATTTCATAAACCTATTAAACTACTTTCATGAACTTTACAAATTTGCAAGATGAAATCCAAATTCTATATACTGCATTTCTTGACAGGTCAGACTTTACCCCAAACGGCATAATTGACGGCAAACTGATATTTATAGTAAGTTCTATAAAGGGCGCAAAAAAGGCAACGCTTCTTGCGAGATATTTTAATCTGCCTGTAGAATTACAATTTACAGAAATACATTACGAGCCAGAGATTAAACCAGAGATTAAACCAGAGATTAAACCAGAGATTAAACCAGAGATTAAACCAGAGATTAAACCAGAGATTAAACCAGAGATTAAACCAGAGATTAAACCAGAGATTAAACCAGAGA